>NZ_MAXF01000084.1 GCF_001704635.1 Streptomyces sparsogenes
CAGCGTCCGGCACAGCCGCGCCGTCGGGCAGCGACTGGATGTGCGCGCCGAGTCCGATCGCGGTCAGGGAGAGGTCGCGGTGCTGGGTGAGGTGGTCGCCGATGATCGTGTACCGCCTGGGCTGGTAGTCACGCATCTGGGTGACTCCGCCTGCGGTTGGGCGAACGACGGAACGGGCGCGCGGGTGCGCGCTAAGCTGCTGCTCAGCCATCGGGAAGTTGCCTCTTCCTCGGTGGTCAGGCCCTCGATCGGGAGTGCGAGTCCCGGCCGGGGGCCGTCGCATGTCTGGGGTTGTCGAGCCCGAGCCTGCCCCGCCGAACCGCCCCAGCGCCAGCCCGGTGGGGCGGAATCACCCGCGCGGGTGACGGGGGTGAGGTTTGGTTGGGTTGGGTGGGTTCTTTCCAGGGGTTCTTTGTCTTTGACTGCCCGAGGCCGGGTCGCACGGGACACCGGGGCCCGTCTTTCCGGCCCTCGGGGACGGCGGGGGTGGGAGTGGAAACGGAAGTCTCTGTTCGGGTGAACTGTGGGCTTCTGTCATTCGGTGTGGTCAGGCGCGCCTAGGCTGAAACGTAACGACGCGGACACGCGTGGTGATCGTCGAAGGTGGGGCAGACATGAGTGAGGACCACGGGCTGGAAGAAGACGACAGCGGGGCCGTCATGCGGGCCGTCGGCCGTCAGATCAAGTTGTGGCGGGAGGCTGCGGGGCTGAAGCAGGCGGAGTTGGGGGCCGCGATCGGTTATGGGGAGGAGCTGGTCTCGGCCGTCGAGCGGGCGCGGCGGATTCCCCGGCCGGAGTTCCTCGACAACGCGGACAAGGTGTTGGGGGCGGGCGGCAAGATCGCCGCGATGAAGAAGGACGTCGCGGAGGCGCGGTATCCGAAGAAGGTGCGGGACGTAAAGAAGTTGGAGGCCGAGGCGGTCGAGCTGGGCTCCTACAACAACTCGGTCATCGATGGGTTGTTGCAGACCGAGGAGTACGCGCGTGCGGTCTTCGGCGACCGACGCCCGGCGTTCACCGAGGATGAGCTGGAGCGCCGGGTGGCGGCGCGCATGGCCCGCCAGGAGATCATCGACGCCACGACAGCGCGGCCGCTCTTCAATTTCGTGCAGTGCGAGTCGACGTTGCGTCGCCCGCTCGGGGGCAGAATGGTGTTGCGACGGCAGCTCGAACGACTGTTGGAGATCGGACAGTTGCGGAATGTGGACCTCCAGGTCCTGCCGCTGAACCGTGAGGAGAACGCCGGTGTCGACGGTTCGTTCCGGCTGCTCAGACTCAAGGAAGGGGCGACGGTCGGGCTGAACGAAATCCAACTCATCAGCAGCTTGATCGCCGAACCCAAAGCGGCCCAGATCCTTGACATCCGTTACGGGGCTATCCGGGCGCAGGCCCTCACGCCACGGGAGTCCCTGGCCTTCATCGAGAAAGTGCTGGGAGAGACATGACCCTCAAGCCTTCTGATTGGATAAAGAGCAGTTACAGCACAGCCGATGGCCCCTCATGCGTCGAGGTCGCCACCACCCCTGGCACCATCCACGTCCGCGACTCCAAGACCGCTCCGCAAGGCCCCGCGCTCGCGTTCACTCCGGACGCCTGGAGCCGCTTCCTGTCCTACGCGTCGGCGCGCTGATCGCACGCTGCTGAGCGTTCTCTTTCAACGGGAGCCCCGGCGGGCCCGGGGCTCCCGCCGGGGGCGGGGTGGCGCTACGCCTCGGCCTTCTGCATGACCTCCAGCAGGCTGGAGAAGCTGTCCGCCGCGTGGCCCGCCTCCATCCCGCGTCGGAAGAGGTTCGCGACGGCGGCCGGGAGGGTGGTGTCGACGCCCGAGTCCGCGTTGGTGTGCAGGACGTGGTCGACGCTGGCCATGCCCATCGCCAGCCGGTCCACGTCGCCGGCGTGGTGGCCCGCGTCGATGCGCTCGGCGTAGAAGGCGAAGAAGCCGGGGAGCGAGTTCGCCGTGTCCGTGGCGTGCCGCAGGATGTCGGCCGCCGCCAGGCCGTTGGCCTGGGCGAGGACGATCGCCTGCCAGTAGCTGAGCATCGAGGTCCAGAACATGACCATGCCGAGCTGGTAGAAGAGCGCGGCCAGCCCCGGGTCCTCGCCCCGGTAGTCGGTGCGGCCGGTCACGACTTCCAGTGCGTTCCGGTGCTCCTCGAACGCCTCGCGCGGGCCGCTGTAGAAGGTGAGCGATTCGGGCTGCCCGACGCCGGACGGCGGCACGGTGATGCCGCCGGTGAGGTGGACGGCGCCCCGGTCGGACGCCCAGCGGGCGGCGGCGCGGGCCCGCTCGGGGGTGTCGGAGCTGAGGTTGACCAGGACACGGCCGGTCAGCGCGGTCTCCGCCGGGCCGAGCACGTCGTACATGGCCGCGTAGTCGGTCAGGCTGAGGATCACCACCTCGCCCGCCGCGAGCGCCTCCGCGACGCTCGGCGCGAGCGTCGCGCCCCGGGCCACCAGGGCGTCCGCGCGGGACGGGGTGCGGTTCCACAGGGTGACCTCATACCCCCGGTCCAGGAAGGCCGTGGTCATCGCCTGGCCCATCGGGCCGAGTCCGATGACGGTGACCGACTGCCGCTGGTTGTCACTGCTCATGTTGCTCATGTCGAGACCTCGATCTCTCACTAAAAAGAACGTTCTACTCAGAGGGTGGGCGGCAACGTATCACGCTCTAGAACGAACGCTCTACTCAGTCGCCCGGTACGGTGATCGCATGCAGACCAGCACCCGGGACCGGATCGTCGTCGCGGCGGCACGCCTCCTGCAGCGGCAGGGCTACGTCGGCACGGGGATCAAGCAGATCGCCAAGGAGGCGCAGGCCACGCTCGGCTCCGTCTACCACTTCTTCCCCGGCGGCAAGGAGGCCGTGGCCGTCGCGGCGATCGCCCACAGCGACCGGGAGTTCGCGACGCTGCTCGGCGAGGCGCTGGACAGCGCGGAGGACCCGGCGGAGGCGATCGAGGCCTGCGCCCGGCGGCTCGCCACGGAGCTGCGCGAGTCGGGCTGGATCGATGGATGTCCCGTCACGGCGGCGGCCCTGGAGACGCTCGGCACCGAGTCGGAGATCCAGCGGGCGTGCGCGGACGCGCTGCGCGGCTGGGAGCGGCTGGTCGTGGACAAGCTGCTGCGCTGCGGCTTCCAGGCTCAGGACGCGCGGGAGCTGGCGACCACCATCGTCGGCGCCCTGGAGGGCGCGGAGGTCACGGCGCAGGTCGTCCGCAGCGAGGAACCCCTGCTGGCGGCGGGCCGGCAACTGGCCCGCCTGGTGCGCTCGTACGGCGTCTCGCCGTCCCGCTAGCGAGGCATGGCCGGGCCGGATCGCCCGGCGCGGGACACGCCTGGGCGGCGGCGACGCGGAGCGGGTGGGAGGGCCAGGGGGCGGTGATCACGAACGTCGAGCCTATGCGTTGCCCGCCGGTCGGGCAGCCGTCAACCTGCTGCGATGCGTTTCCTCCGTATGTGCGGCATTGTCGCGAACGGGGGCGCTACCGTGGGTACACGGTCGAAGATCTCGTCCATGGGAGGAATCATGACCGCCGAACCGCAGCACACCACTTGGCCCGTGCCGCCGCCGGACGGCTACACCGTGGACGATCTCTTCAATCTGCCCGACCTCCCGCCGCACACTGAGTTGATCGACGGGAGCTTGGTCTTCGTGAGCCCGCAGCGGGATTTCCACACTCTGGCGATGTATCTGCTGGAAGCCGGACTGCGCAGGACCGTCCCGGAGCAGTTCCGGGTGCGCCGGGAGATGACCGTCGTGCTGGGGCCCCGTAACGCCCCGGAACCGGATCTCTTGGTGCTGCGCGCGGAAGCGGTGCGGAGCCGCGAGCAGACCCGGTACGAGGCAGCCGACGTCGTGCTCGCCGTAGAGGTCGTCTCGCCGGACTCCGAGGAGCGCGACCGCGATGCCAAACCCCGCAAGTACGCCGCCGCCGGTATTCCACACTTCTGGCTGGTCGAGATGGCGGGGGAGAGGCAGCATCCCACGGTGCGCACCTACGAGCTGGACCCCGTGACCAAGTCCTACGCGATCACCGGCATCCATCACGAGCGGCTGAAGCTGACCGTCCCCTTCACCATCGACATCGACCTGACCGAGATCGACCACCTGTAGTCGCTACGGCACCGCCGGGCCCCCGATGTACCGGCCCTTCGCGTCGTACGGCCACTCGTTCGCGACACAGCCCTTCAGCCCGTATATCTGCTGCATCATCACCGGCGCCCGCTTCCCCTTCCCCGGGCAGGCCTCGTGGCCGTGGCCGATGCGGTGGCCGACCTCATGGTTGATGATCAGGGCTCGGTAGCCGCTGATGGGGCCGGAGAACTCCGGGGAGCCGGTGTTCCAGCGCTTGAGGTTGACCATGATCTGAGTGCCCGCGTCGCAGTTGACCTCGCCGTGGGTGTCCAGGCCCGCCTTGCCGCAGATCTCGTCGACCGTGGCCGGGGTGGCGATCTTCACCTGGAAGTCGGAGGGGCCGTCGGACACCAGCCGGAAGGAGTGGCGGCGGTCCCGGGTCCAGCCGCGTTTGTCGGCGAGGACCGCCGAGATCTCGGCCGCGGCGCGCTCCGGGTCGACACCGGTGCCCTTCTCCACCTGCACCTCGAACCGCCGCGGACGGCTCCCCTCGCCGATCACCTTGCCGGAGGACTTCGCGGTGACGAAGACGCCGCCCGACGGGCGGGCCGCGCCGTCGCCGTCGTCGTCGCGTAAGACGGTCCGGGCCGCGAACACGAGCCCGGCGATCAGGGCCGTACCGGCGGCCAGCGCTACCACGACGGTCCGCAGGCGGGTGCCCCGCCGCGGTGGCGGGTCGGACGGGCCGGTGGTCCGCTCGGGGGCCTGCGCGGGGGAGGTGCCGGACCGCGTGAACATGTCTGTGGCCCCCGGAGTGTGGATGCGTCGTCGTTCCCTCGTTCCCCCGGAGAAAGACGTGGGGGGAGGGGCGGGGGTTGGCTCCTGGCACCGCTGTGGCCGGGGTCACATCCGGTGCCGCCGTCCGGTCCGCTTTGATTCGCCGCACACCGTCACGCGCCGCTCCGCGGCTGTCGTGAGCGCGGCGAGTTTGAAGAACCCCCCGCAAGGGGTACGCTTCCCCGCTTCCTGATTGGCATCCGGCAGGCCCCGTGTGGCAGACTGTCCGGGTTGCTCGGTTGAGTGCCGATGCTGCGCGCCTCCCGCCGGGAGGACCGGAAGCGAGTCCCACAGTACTCGTCGCCCCTCATCAGGGGCGGAAGTACGGGAATCTTCCGGGAAGCGTCAGCGGGGCCCCGGCCAGGCACCCGGTGGGTGTTCTTCCCCCACAACCCCCTTCCACAAGGGAATCTTCCTGCGGAGTCTTGCCGGAAGGGGCGCGACACGCCCGACCGCGTGGGTCGGAGGTGAGGCGGGGAGGGGCGTGAGCCGACCGGGTTCCGGAGCGTTACGAGAGACAGGACTACGAAGTAGCCATGGCGGGACAGAAGATCCGCATCCGGCTCAAGGCCTACGACCACGAGGTCATCGACTCCTCGGCGAAGAAGATCGTCGAGACGGTGACCCGCACTGGTGCGTCGGTCGCGGGCCCGGTGCCGCTGCCCACAGAGAAGAACGTGTACTGCGTCATCAAGTCGCCGCACAAGTACAAGGACTCGCGCGAGCACTTCGAGATGCGTACGCACAAGCGCCTCATCGACATCCTCGACCCCACGCCGAAGACCGTCGACTCCCTGATGCGTCTCGACCTGCCGGCGGGCGTCGACATCGAGATCAAGCTCTGAGGTGACGCGCGAGATGGCTAAGCAGATCAAGGGCGTCCTGGGCGAGAAGCTCGGCATGACGCAGGTGTGGGACGAGAACAACCGCGTCGTCCCGGTCACCGTCGTCAAGGCCGGCCCCTGTGTCGTCACCCAGGTCCGTACCGCTGACTCGGACGGCTACGACGCCGTCCAGATCGCCTTCGGCGAGATCGACCCGCGCAAGGTGAACAAGCCCCTCAAGGGCCACTTCGCCAAGGCCGACGTGACCCCGCGGCGCCACCTGGTGGAGCTGCGCACCGCCGACGCCTCCGAGTACACGCTCGGCCAGGAGGTCACGGCCGAGGTGTTCGAGTCCGGTGTGAAGGTCGACGTGACCGGCACCAGCAAGGGCAAGGGCACCGCCGGTGTCATGAAGCGCCACGGCTTCGGCGGCCTCGGCGCCGGCCACGGCACCCAGCGCAAGCACCGCTCGCCGGGCTCGATCGGTGGCTGCGCCACCCCGGGCCGCGTGTTCAAGGGCCTGCGCATGGCCGGCCGCATGGGCAACGAGCGGGTCACCACCCAGAACCTGACCGTCCACGCCGTTGACGCGGAGAAGGGTCTGCTCCTGATCAAGGGAGCGGTTCCTGGTCCGAACGGCGGCCTCGTCCTGGTCCGTACCGCGGCCAAGGGGGCCTGAGGTAACCGATGAGCACCATTGACATCCTTTCGCCGGCAGGCGACAAGGCCGGGACCGTCGAGCTCCCCGCGGAGATCTTCGACGCGCAGGTCAGCGTTCCGCTGATCCACCAGGTCGTCGTCGCCCAGCTGGCCGCTGCCCGTCAGGGCACGCACAAGACGAAGACCCGTGGCGAGGTCCGCGGCGGTGGCAAGAAGCCGTACCGCCAGAAGGGCACCGGCCGCGCCCGTCAGGGCTCGACCCGCGCTCCGCAGTTCGCCGGCGGTGGCGTCGTGCACGGCCCCGTGCCGCGCGACTACAGCCAGCGCACCCCGAAGAAGATGAAGGCCGCCGCGCTGCGCGGTGCCCTCTCGGACCGGGCGCGCCACAGCCGCATCCACGTCGTGACCGGCGTGGTCGAGGGCGAGATCTCCACCAAGGCCGCCAAGAGCCTGTTCGGCAAGATCAGCGAGCGGAAGAACCTGCTCCTGGTCGCCGAGCGGACCGACGAGGCCGCGTGGCTGTCCGCCCGCAACCTGCCCCAGGTGCACATCCTGGAGCCGGGCCAGCTGAACACGTACGACGTGCTCGTCTCCGACGACGTGGTCTTCACCAAGGCCGCCTTCGAGTCCTTCGTGGCTGGTCCCAAGGCCGCTGAGAAGACCGAAGGGAGCGCCGCCTGATGAGTGAGGCGACCGCTGTCACCAGCAAGACCTTCACGGACCCCCGCGACGTTCTCGTCAAGCCGGTCGTGTCCGAGAAGAGCTACGCGCTGCTCGACGAGAACAAGTACACGTTCATCGTCGCGCCCGGCGCCAACAAGACCCAGATCAAGCAGGCCGTCGAGGCGGTCTTCTCGGTCAAGGTCACCGGGGTCAACACGATCAACCGGCAGGGCAAGCGCAAGCGCACCCGCACCGGTTTCGGCAAGCGCAAGGACACCAAGCGCGCCATCGTGACCCTCGCCGAGGGCGACCGAATCGACATCTTCGGCGGCCCGGTCTCCTAACGGGGATCGGAGCGTCCAGAAGTCCGGAATCTTCCGAGGACTGAGAAATGGGTATCCGCAAGTACAAGCCGACGACCCCGGGCCGTCGTGGCTCCAGCGTCGCCGACTTCGTCGAGATCACGCGGTCCACGCCGGAGAAGTCGCTGGTCCGCCCGCTGCACAGCAAGGGTGGTCGTAACAACGCCGGCCGCATCACGGTCCGCCACCAGGGTGGCGGTCACAAGCGTGCGTACCGCGTGATCGACTTCCGCCGTCACGACAAGGACGGCGTCCCGGCGAAGGTCGCACACATCGAGTACGACCCCAACCGCACCGCGCGCATCGCGCTGCTGCACTACGCCGACGGCGAGAAGCGCTACATCATCGCGCCGCGCGGCCTGTCGCAGGGCGACCGGGTCGAGAACGGCCCCGGGGCCGACATCAAGCCGGGCAACAACCTGGCGCTGCGCAACATCCCGGTCGGTACCACGATCCACGCCATCGAGCTGCGGCCCGGCGGCGGCGCGAAGTTCGCCCGCTCCGCGGGTGCCTCCGTGCAGCTGCTGGCCAAGGAGGGCTCCTTCGCGCACCTGCGCATGCCCTCCGGTGAGGTCCGCCTGGTCGACATCCGCTGCCGCGCCACCGTCGGCGAGGTCGGCAACGCCGAGCAGTCGAACATCAACTGGGGCAAGGCCGGCCGTATGCGCTGGAAGGGCGTCCGCCCGACCGTGCGTGGTGTCGTGATGAACCCGGTCGACCACCCGCACGGTGGTGGTGAGGGCAAGACCTCCGGTGGTCGCCACCCGGTTTCGCCGTGGGGCCAGAAGGAGGGCCGTACTCGCTCGCCGAAGAAGGCCAGCAACAAGTACATCGTCCGCCGCCGCAAGACGAACAAGAAGCGCTAGGAGCGGGTTTAGATGCCGCGCAGTCTCAAGAAGGGGCCCTTCGTCGACGACCACCTGATCAAGAAGGTGGATGTCCAGAACGAAGCCGGCACCAAGAACGTCATCAAGACCTGGTCCCGCCGCTCGATGATCGTCCCGGCCATGCTCGGCCACACGATCGCGGTGCACGACGGCCGCAAGCACGTCCCGGTGTTCGTCACCGAGTCGATGGTCGGCCACAAGCTCGGCGAGTTCGCGCCGACCCGCACCTTCCGCGGCCATGAGAAGGACGACCGCAAGTCGCGTCGTCGCTGATCAGCGGAACAAGCGAATGACTCAGACAGACACCGAAGGGACAACCATGGAAGCCAGGGCCCAGGCGCGGTACATCCGCGTCACGCCCATGAAGGCCCGCCGCGTGGTGGACCTCATCCGTGGCATGAGTGCCACGGAGGCTCAGGCGGTCCTGCGATTCGCTCCGCAGGCCGCGAGCGTGCCGGTCGGCAAGGTGCTGGACAGCGCCATCGCCAACGCCGCGCACAACTACGACCACACCGACGCCGACAGTCTCTACATCTCCGAGGCCTACGTCGACGAGGGCCCGACCCTGAAGCGGTTCCGTCCGCGCGCCCAGGGCCGCGCCTACCGGATCCGCAAGCGGACCAGCCACATCACCGTGGTCGTCAGCAGCAAGGAAGGAACCCGGTAATGGGCCAGAAGGTTAACCCGCATGGGTTCCGGCTCGGCATCACCACGGACTTCAAGTCCCGCTGGTACGCCGACAAGCTGTACAAGGACTACGTCAAGGAAGACGTCGCCATCCGCCGGATGATGACGAAGGGCATGGAGCGCGCCGGCATCTCCAAGGTGGAGATCGAGCGCACCCGTGACCGCGTCCGCGTCGACATCCACACCGCCCGGCCGGGCATCGTCATCGGCCGCCGCGGCGCGGAGGCCGACCGTATCCGCGGCGAGCTGGAGAAGCTGACCGGCAAGCAGGTGCAGCTGAACATCCTCGAGGTCAAGAACCCCGAGGTGGACGCTCAGCTGGTGGCCCAGGCCGTCGCCGAGCAGCTGTCCTCCCGCGTCTCCTTCCGTCGTGCGATGCGCAAGTCGATGCAGAGCTCGATGAAGGCCGGCGCCAAGGGCATCAAGATCCAGTGCGGTGGCCGTCTCGGCGGCGCCGAGATGTCCCGCTCGGAGTTCTACCGCGAGGGCCGCGTGCCCCTGCACACGCTCCGCGCGAACGTCGACTACGGCTTCTTCGAGGCCCGTACGACCTTCGGCCGCATCGGCGTGAAGGTGTGGATCTACAAGGGCGACGTCAAGAACATCGCCGAGGTCCGCGCCGAGAACGCCGCCGCCCGCGCCGGCAACCGCCCGTCGCGCGGTGGCGGCAGCGACCGCCCGCAGCGCCGTGGTGGCGAGCGCGGTGGCCGCGGCCGTAAGCCGCAGCAGCAGAACGCCGCTGCCGAGGCCCCCAAGGCCGAGGCCGCCGCTGCTGCTCCGGCTGCTGAGAGCACCGGAACGGAGGCCTGACCGACATGCTGATCCCTCGCAGGGTCAAGCACCGCAAGCAGCACCACCCGAAGCGGTCGGGTATGGCCAAGGGCGGTACCGAGCTGGCGTTCGGCGAGTACGGCATCCAGGCCGTCACCCCGGCGTACGTCACCAACCGTCAGATCGAGGCCGCGCGTATCGCGATGACCCGCCACATCAAGCGTGGCGGCAAGGTCTGGATCAACATCTACCCGGACCGTCCGCTGACGAAGAAGCCGGCCGAGACCCGCATGGGTTCCGGTAAGGGCTCGCCGGAGTGGTGGATCGCGAACGTCAAGCCCGGTCGGGTGATGTTCGAGCTGTCCTACCCGAACGAGAAGATTGCGCGTGAGGCGCTCACCCGCGCTGCTCACAAGCTCCCGATGAAGTGCCGGATCGTGCGGCGCGAGGCAGGTGAGTCGTGATGGCGGCCGGTACCAAGGCGTCCGAGCTGCGTGAGCTGAACAACGAGGACCTCGTTGCCAAGCTCCGTGAGGCCAAGGAAGAGCTGTTCAACCTCCGCTTCCAGGCGGCGACCGGGCAGCTTGAGAACCACGGCCGGCTGAAGGCCGTCCGCAAGGACATCGCCCGGATCTACACCCTGATGCGCGAGCGCGAGCTGGGCATCGAGACGGTGGAGAGCGCCTGATGAGCGAGACGAATGTGACTGAAACGAACGAGCAGCGCGGCTTCCGCAAGACCCGTGAGGGTCTGGTCGTCAGCGACAAGATGGACAAGACCGTCGTCGTCGCCGTCGAGGACCGCGTCAAGCACGCCCTGTACGGCAAGGTCATCCGCCGTACGAACAAGCTCAAGGCGCACGACGAGCAGAACGCCGCGGGTGTCGGCGACCGCGTCCTCCTCATGGAGACCCGGCCGCTGTCCGCGACCAAGCGCTGGCGCGTCGTCGAGATCCTCGAGAAGGCCAAGTAACCCCCTGAGGGCAGCAGCCCTCAGGCCAGTTCCGCCAGGCTCGGCAGGGGCCCCAGGGCCCCTGCCGGGAACCGGCAGACGATCAGGAGATAGACGTGATCCAGCAGGAGTCGCGACTGCGCGTCGCCGACAACACGGGGGCGAAGGAAATCCTTTGCATCCGTGTTCTCGGTGGTTCCGGTCGCCGCTACGCGGGCATCGGTGACGTCATCGTCGCCACCGTGAAGGACGCGATCCCCGGTGGCAACGTGAAGAAGGGTGACGTCGTCAAGGCGGTCATCGTGCGCACCGTCAAGGAGCGCCGCCGCCCGGACGGCTCGTACATCCGCTTCGACGAAAACGCGGCCGTCATCCTCAAGAACGATGGCGACCCCCGCGGCACCCGTATCTTCGGCCCCGTGGGCCGTGAGCTGCGCGAGAAGAAGTTCATGAAGATCATCTCCCTCGCGCCGGAGGTGCTGTAACCGATGAAGATCAAGAAGGGCGACCTGGTTCAGGTCATCACCGGCAAGGACAAGGGCAAGCAGGGCAAGGTCATCCAGGCCTTCCCGCGCGAGGACCGCGTCCTGGTCGAGGGTGTCAACCGGGTCAAGAAGCACACCAAGGCCGGCCAGACCGCTCGTGGCTCGAAGACCGGCGGCATCGTGACGACCGAGGCCCCGATCCACGTGAGCAACGTGCAGCTCGTGGTGGAGAAGGACGGCAAGAAGGTCGTCACCCGCGTCGGATACCGCTTCGACGACGAGGGCAACAAGATCCGCGTTGCCAAGCGGACCGGTGAGGACATCTGATGACTGCCACCACCACTGCACCGCGCCTCAAGCTGCGCTACCGCGAAGAGATCCAGGGCAAGCTGAAGGACCAGTTCTCGTACGAGAACGTCATGCAGATCCCGGGTCTGACCAAGATCGTGGTCAACATGGGTGTGGGCGACGCCGCCCGCGACTCCAAGCTGATCGAGGGCGCCATCCGCGACCTCGCCACGATCACCGGCCAGAAGCCGGCCGTCACCAAGGCCCGTAAGTCCATCGCGCAGTTCAAGCTGCGCGAGGGCCAGCCGATCGGCGCCCACGTCACCCTCCGCGGTGACCGCATGTGGGAGTTCCTGGACCGCCTGCTGTCGCTCGCGCTCCCGCGCATCCGCGACTTCCGTGGTCTGTCGCCCAAGCAGTTCGACGGCCGGGGCAACTACACCTTCGGTCTCACGGAGCAGGTCATGTTCCACGAGATCGACCAGGACAAGATCGACCGGGTGCGGGGCATGGACATCACCGTGGTGACCACGGCGTCCAACGACGAGGAGGGCCGCGCCCTGCTTCGTCACCTCGGCTTCCCGTTCAAGGAGAACTGACCGTGGCGAAGAAGGCTCTGATCGCTAAGGCCGCCCGCAAGCCGAAGTTCGGCGTCCGCGGGTACACCCGCTGCCAGCGCTGCGGCCGGCCCCACTCCGTGTACCGCAAGTTCGGCCTGTGCCGCGTGTGCCTCCGTGAGATGGCTCACCGTGGCGAGCTGCCGGGCGTGACCAAGAGCTCCTGGTAATTCCCCATAGCGGGATGAACCAGGGCTCTCGGTAAGGAAATGGATGGCGGGATGCCCGCCCCACATCCCTTAGGCTTGTGGGGTTGGGCACCCGTTGCCCACGTTCGTCTTACTACGCCGTAGGTCCCCGCGCCGCACCCGTGCCCGCCAGTGAGCGGGTGAGAGGGATGGCGCAGATAGGAAACCCCGGCGAGAGAGGCCGAAGGCCATCATGACCATGACCGATCCGATCGCAGACATGCTGACGCGTCTGCGAAACGCGAACTCGGCGTACCACGACTCCGTCGTCATGCCGCACAGCAAGATCAAGTCGCACATCGCGGAGATCCTCCAGCAGGAGGGCTACATCACCGGCTGGAAGGTCGAGGACGCCGAGGTCGGCAAGAACCTCGTCCTCGAGCTGAAGTTCGGCCCCAACCGCGAGCGCTCGATCGCCGGCATCAAGCGGATCTCGAAGCCGGGTCTGCGGGTCTACGCAAAGTCCACCAACCTGCCGAAGGTGCTCGGCGGCCTGGGCGTGGCGATCATCTCCACGTCGCACGGGCTCCTCACCGACAAGCAGGCCAGCAAGAAGGGTGTGGGCGGGGAAGTCCTCGCCTACGTCTGGTAACCAGGGAACGGAGGAAGAGCCATGTCGCGAATTGGACGGCTGCCCATCCAGGTTCCCGCCGGTGTGGACGTCACCATCGATGGCCGTACGGTCGCAGTGAAGGGCCCCAAGGGTTCTCTCTCGCACACCGTCGCCGCGCCCATCGAGGTCGCCAAGGGTGAGGACAACACGCTCGTTGTCACCCGCCCGAACGACGAGCGTCAGAACAAGGCCCTGCACGGCCTGTCCCGCACGCTGGTGGCGAACATGATCACCGGCGTGACCCAGGGCTACAGCAAGGCGCTCGAGATCAGCGGTGTCGGTTACCGCGTCCAGGCCAAGGGCTCCAACCTGGAGTTCTCCCTGGGCTACAGCCACCCGATCCTGATCGAGGCCCCCGAGGGCATCACCTTCAAGGTGGAGTCCCCGACCAAGCTGAGCGTCGAGGGCATCGACAAGCAGAAGGTCGGCGAGGTCGCCGCGAACATCCGCAAGCTGCGCAAGCCCGACCCGTACAAGGCCAAGGGCGTGAAGTACGCGGGCGAGGTCATCCGCCGCAAGGTCGGAAAGGCTGGTAAGTAAGCCATGGCATACGGTGTGAAGATCGCCAAGGGCAACGCCCGTAAGGCTGCCGCCGTCAAGCGCCGTCACATCCGCGTCCGCAAGCGGATCTCCGGTACCCCGGAGCGTCCCCGCCTCGTGGTGACGCGCTCCAACCGTCACATGGTGGCGCAGGTCATCGACGACATCGCGGGCCACACGCTGGCCTCGGCGTCGACCCTGGACGCGTCCATCCGTGGCGGCGAGGGTGACAAGAGCGCGCAGGCCAAGCAGGTCGGCGCCCTGGTGGCCGAGCGGGCCAAGGCGGCGGGCGTCGAGGCCGTCGTGTTCGACCGCGGTGGCAACCAGTACGCCGGGCGTATCGCCGCTCTGGCGGACGCCGCCCGCGAGGCCGGGCTGAAGTTCTAGCCCAGGTCCCTACGCACAGCGGACATAAACGAGAGAGGTAATTCCAATGGCTGGACCCCAGCGCCGCGGTGGCGGCGCCGGTGGCGGCGAGCGGCGGGACCGGAAGGACCGGCGGGACGGCGGCGCAGCTGCCGAGAAGACCGCTTACGTCGAGCGCGTTGTCGCGATCAACCGCGTCGCCAAGGTTGTGAAGGGTGGTCGTCGCTTCAGCTTCACCGCGCTGGTCGTGGTGGGCGACGGTGACGGCACCGTGGGTGTCGGTTACGGCAAGGCCAAGGAGGTGCCGGCCGCCATCGCCAAGGGTGTGGAGGAGGCCAAGAAGCACTTCTTCAAGGTCCCCCGGATCGCCGGCACCATCCCGCACCCGATCCAGGGTGAGGAGGCCGCGGGTGTCGTGCTGCTCAAGCCGGCTTCGCCCGGTACCGGTGTGATCGCCGGTGGCCCGGTGCGCGCCGTGCTGGAGTGCGCGGGCATCCACGACGTGCTCAGCAAGTCGCTCGGCTCGTCGAACCCGATCAACATCGTGCACGCCACGGTGGCCGCTCTCCAGGGCCTGCAGCGCCCCGAGGAGATCGCCGCCCGTCGCGGTCTGCCGCTCGAGGACGTCGCCCCCGCCGCTCTGCTGCGGGCGCGTGCCGGGGTGGGTGTGTGAGCATGGCCCGCCTGAAGATCACGCAGACGAAGTCGTACATCGGCAGCAAGCAGAACCACCGCGACACCCTGCGTTCGCTCGGCCTGAAGAAGCTGGGCGACACGGTTGTCAAGGAGGACCGCCCCGAGTTCCGCGGCATGGCCCACACCGTGCGGCACCTCGTGACGGTTGAGGAGGTCGACTGACATGGCGGAGAACAACCCGCTGAAGGTCCACAACCTCCGGCCCGCCCCGGGCGCCAAGACCGCCAAGACCCGTGTCGGTCGTGGTGAGGCGTCCAAGGGTAAGACCGCTGGTCGTGGTACCAAGGGCACCAAGGCCCGCTACCAGGTGCCGGAGCGCTTCGAGGGTGGGCAGATGCCCCTCCACATGCGGCTCCCGAAGCTCAAGGGCTTCAAGAACCCGTTCCGCACCGAGTACCAGGTCGTCAACCTGGACAAGCTGGCCGCGCTCTACCCGCAGGGTGGCGAGGTCACGGTGGCCGACCTGGTCGCCAAGGGCGCGGTTCGCAAGAACCAGCTCGTCAAGGTGCTGGGTACCGGTGAGGTCTCCGTGGCGCTCCAGGTGACGGTCGACGCCGTCTCCGGCTCCGCCAAGGAGAAGATCACCGCTGCCGGAGGCAGCGTCACCGAACTCGTCTGAGATTCGGTGGCACACCTGGCCGGGGATGCCCCAGATACGGGGCATCCCCGGTTGGTCGTTCCAAGGGGGGCCAGGTCGCCGGTAAGGTGGCGTGCGCTGTTACCTTCCGCGCGGTCCGTGCTCGCGCGGGCCTTGACTGATAAGTATTCGTCGATTTCCAAGACCATCACCTCTCGCGCCTGACGCGGGGGGCGCAGGAGGCACCGTGCTCACCGCGTTCGCCCGGGCGTTCAAGACGCCCGACCTGCGCAAGAAGCTGCTGTTCACGCTGGGTATCATCGTGCTCTTCCGGCTCGGGCAACACATCCCGATCCCGGGCATCGACTACCGCAACGTCCAGACCTGCATCGATCAGGCCAAGGGCCAACAGGGGCTCTTCGGCCTGGTCAACATGTTCAGTGGCGGCGCGCTGCTGCAGATCACCATCTTCGCGCTCGGGATCATGCCGTACATCACGGCGAGCATCATCCTCCAGCTGCTGACCGTGGTGATCCCGCGCCTCGAGGCCCTCAAGAAGGAGGGTCAGTCGGGTCAGGCGAAGATCACACAGTACACCCGCTACCTGACCGTGGCGCTCGCCATCCTCCAGGGCACCGGCCTGGTGGCCACGGCCCGCAGCGGCCAGCTCTTCCAGGCCTGCACGGTCGGCAACCAGATCGTCCGGGACGACGCGATCTTCACCACGGTCGTGATGGTGATCACGATGACCGCAGGCACCGCGCTGATCATGTGGCTCGGTGAGCTGGTGACGGACCGCGGCATCGGCAACGGCATGTCGATCCTGATGTTCGTCTCGATCGCGGCCGGCTTCCCGAGCGCCATGTGGACGATCAAGCAGCAGGGCAAGATCATGGGGGGCTGGCTGGAGTTCGGCCTGGTCGTTCTGTGTGGCCTGGTCATGGTCGGGCTGGTGGTCTTCGTCGAGCAGGCCCAGCGCCGGATCCCGGTGCAGTACGCCAAGCGGATGATCGGCCGTCGCTCGTACGGCGGTACCTCGACCTACATTCCGATGAAGGTCAACCAGGCGGGTGTGATTCCCGTCATCTTCGCGTCGTCCCTGCTCTACATTCCCGCGCTGATCGTTCAGTTCAGCAACTCCAAAGCGGGCTGGGCGCAGTGGATCGAGACCAATTTCGTCAGGGGCGACCACCCCTACTACATCACCACCTACTTCCTGCTCATCGTCTTCTTCGCCTTCTTCTACGTGGCCATCTCCTTCAACCCCGAAGAAGTTGCCGACAACATGAAGAAGTATGGTGGGTTCATCCCGGGCATCCGGGCCGGTCGCCCCACGGCGGAGTATCTGAGCTACGTGCTGAACCGCATTACGTGGCCCGGCTCGCTCTATCTGGGACTGATCGCCCTGGTGCCCACGGTGGCGCTGGTGACGCTCAAGGCGAATCAGAACTTCCCGTTCGGCGGGACCAGCATCCTGATCATCGTGGGTGTCGGCCTGGAGACCGTGAAGCAGATCGAGAGCCAGCTTCAGCAGCGACACTACGAAGGGTTCCTCCGCTGATGCGAATCGTCCTCGTCGGGCCTCCTGGGGCTGGCAAGGGTACGCAGGCCGCGTACCTTGCCAAGAACCTGTCGATCCCGCACATCTCCACGGGCGACCTCTTCCGCGCGAACATCAGCCAGGGCACGCCGCTCGGCCGACAGGCGCAGGAGTACATGCGGGCCGGGCAGCTGGTCCCGGACGAGGTCACCATCGGCATGGCCGAAGACCGGATGCGCCAGCCGGACGCCGCGCAGGGCTTCCTGCTCGACGGCTTCCCGCGCAATCTGGCGCAGGCCGAGGCGCTGGACGGGTTCCTCCGGGACAACCAGATCGCGCTGGACGCGGTGCTGGACCTGGAGGTCCCCGAGGACGAGGTCGTCCGGCGGATCGCCGGGCGGCGCATCTGCCGCAACGACAGCAGCCATGTCTTCCATGTCACCGGCGCCCCGCCGAAGACCGAGGGCGTGTGCGACGAGTGCGGCGGCGAGCTGTACCAGCGCGAGGACGACAGCGAGGAGACCGTTCGCAAGCGGCTGGAGGTCTACCACCGCGAGACGGAGCCGATCATCGACTACTACAAGGCCAAGGGCCAGGTCGTGACGATCCCGGCGCTGGGCAAGGTCTCCGAGGTCACCCAGCGGGCCATGGACGCGCTGGCGGCCAAGGCGGCCTGAGGCCGCGGAGGCGATCAGGCCCCCGGAGACGATCCGGTACACGGCCGCGGTGCCCGTCGGGCGTCGCGGCCGTACTGTTGAGCAGAGCGCCCCGGCGCGTGGCAACCACGGAAACGCGGGAAGGTAGTCCTAGTGGTGGAGATAAAGACCCCCGAGCAGATCGCGAAGATGCGTGAGGCGGGACTGGTGGTCGCGGCCATCCACCAGGCGACGCGCGAGGCGGCCGTTCCGGGCGCGTCGACGAAGGACCTGGACGACGTCGCCCGCAAGGTGCTCGCGGACCACGGCGCCAAGTCGAACTTCCTCGGCTACGGCGGCTTCCCCGCGACCATCTGCACCTCGGTGAACGATGTCGTGGTGCACGGCATCCCGGACCGCGAGACCGTCCTGAAGGACGGCGACATCATCTCGATCGACGCGGGCGCGATCGTGGACGGCTGGCACGGCGACGCCGCCTTCACCGCCTTCGTGGGCACCGGCCACGCGCCCGAGCTGTACGAGCTGAGCCGGGTGACCGAGGAGTCCATGTGGGCCGGCATCGCCGCGGTCCGCAAGGGCAACCGCCTGGTCGACATCTCCAAGGCCATCGAGGGCTACATCCGGCGCCAGCCGCGTCCGGCCTCCGGCAAGTACGGGATCATCGAGGACTACGGCGGCCACGGCATCGGCAGCGAGATGCACATGGACCCGCACCTGCTGAACTACGTCTCGAAGAAGCGCGGCAAGGGCCCGCGGCTGGTGCCGGGCTTCTGCATCGCGATCGAGCCCATGGTGAGTCTGGGCACCGCGAAGACCCACGTGCTGTCCGACGACTGGACGGTCAAGACGGACGACGGGACCTGGTCCAGCCACTGGGAGCACTCGGTCGCGCTGACCGAGGAGGGCCCGCTGGTGCTCACGGCGGTCGACGGCGGAAAGGCCAAGCTGGCCGAGTACGGCATCGAGACGGCCCCGGACCCGCTGGCCTGACGCTCCCCGCGCACGTCCGACACGCCCTCGCGTAAGATCACCGACCGGCGTAATGATCTCTGTATGCGGGCAGGCTGCCCTGGATTCGTGTTTCTGGATGCGCTGACGTAGACTGACACGTCGGCTCACGCATGTCCTTCGGCATGTCGCGAACCGATCAAGGTAGCCGATCCCGAAAGTAGGACATGGCCAAGAAGCAAGGCGCCATCGAGATCGAGGGCACCGTGATCGAGTCTCTGCCGAACGCGATGTTCAAGGTGGAGCTTCAGAACGGTCACAAGGTCCTCGCGCACATCAGCGGCAAGATGCGTATGCACTACATCCGCATCCTGCCGGATGACCGGGTCGTCGTGGAGCTGTCTCCGTACGACCTGACGCGCGGACGGATCGTCTACCGCTACAAGTAGATCTCACGACCCGGAGAACCTGACATCCCATGAAGGTCAAGCCGAGCGTCAAGAAGATCTGCGACAAGTGCAAGGTGATCCGCCGCCACGGCCGGGTCATGGTCATCTGCGACAACCTGCGCCACAAGCAGCGCCAGGGCTGACATCTGCCCGGCACGCACGACCCTGCACCTCGCAGTATCTTCGCGCGACGCGTCAATACGTACATACGCAGTCACCCGTGCCCGCTCCGGCGGGGACGACACCCCCGGTCGGAGGCCGGGGACCCGGAGGCCGCCCGCGGCGGGCCGGGAGTGGTGCTGCGGAAGACCTCCGACAACCATCTGGAGCCAGATACATGGCACGCCTCGCAGGCGTTGACCTCCCGCGCGACAAGCGCGTCGAGGTCGCCCTCACCTACGTCTTCGGCATCGGCCGCACCCTTGCCCAGCAGACCCTCGCCAACACCGGCGTGAACCCGGACACCCGCGTTCGCGACCTGGCCGAGGAGGACCTGGTCAAGATCCGCGAGTACGTGGACAACAACATCAAGACCGAGGGTGACCTCCGTCGCGAGATCCAGGCCGACATCCGCCGCAAGGTCGAGATCGGCTGCTACCAGGGTCTGCGTCACCGCCGCGGCCTGCCGGTCCACGGCCAGCGCACCAGCACCAACGCCCGCACCCGCAAGGGCCCGCGTCGCGCCATCGCCGGCAAGAAGAAGCCGGGCAAGAAGTAGTCCGCACCGGACGCTTTTCAAGCGGTCCGGCTGTAGGACCGACCACCTCCACGGGAGATACACCGAATGCCTCCGAAGAGCCGTACGGCCGGCGCCAAGAAGGTGCGCCGCAAGGAGAAGAAGAACGTCGCCCACGGGCACGCTCACATCAAGAGCACGTTCAACAACACCATCGTCTCGATCACCGACCCGACCGGTAACGTGATCTCTTGGGCCTCGGCCGGCCACGTCGGCTTCAAGGGCTCGCGCAAGTCCACCCCCTTCGCCGCGCAGATGGCCGCCGAGTCGGCCGCCCGCCGGGCGCAGGAGCACGGCATGCGCAAGGTCGACGTGTTCGTCAAGGGTCCGGGCTCCGGCCGTGAGACCGCGATCCGCTCGCTCCAGGCCACCGGCCTGGAGGTGGGTTCGATCCAGGACGTCACTCCGACTCCGCACAACGGATGCCGCCCGCCCAAGCGTCGGCGCGTCTGACCAGCTGAAGTAGGAGACAAACCAGAAAATGGCGCGTTACACCGGGGCCGACTGCAAGCGTTGCCGTCGGGAGAAGCAGAAGCTCTTCCTCAAGGGGAGCAAGTGCGAGAGCGCAAAGTGCCCGATCGAGATCCGTCCTTACCCCCCGGGTGAGCACGGTCGCGGGCGCACCAAGGACAGCGAGTACCTGCTGCAGCTCCGTGAGAAGCAGAAGGCCACCCGCATCTACGGTGTCCTTGAGAAGCAGTTCCGTGGTTACTACGCGGAGGCGAACCGGAAGACCGGCAAGACCGGTGAGAACCTCCTTCGCATCCTCGAGTCGCGGCTGGACAACGTGGTTTACCGGGCCGGCTTCGCCAAGTCCCGTGACCACGCCCGGCAGCTGGTTCGCCACGGCCACTTCACCGTGAACGGCGTGAAGACCGACATCCCGTCGGCCCGCGTCGCCGTGAACGACATCATCGAGGTCCGCTCGAAGTCCCGGACCCTGACCCCCTTCCAGGTGGCTCAGGCCGAGGCCGGCGAGCGCACCGTGCCGGCGTGGCTGGAGGCCATTCCGTCGCAGATGCGGATCCTCGTCCACTCGCTGCCCGAGCGCCAGGTGATCGACACCCAGGTGCAGGAGCAGCTGATCGTCGAGCTCTACTCGAAGTAACCGCTCCTCGCGGTACTACGGACAGTAGTAGCTCCGGCTACGGGCGGTACGAGCCGTTTGGCCCGTGCCGCCCGTACCATCGTCAGTACAGAGGGCGTCATATAGCGGGCGCCCACGACTGAAGGATCGAAACACCATGCTGATCGCTCAGCGTCCTTCGTTGACCGAAGAGGTCGTCGACGAATTCCGCTCCCGGTTCGTGATCGAGCCGCTGGAGCCGGGCTTCGGCTACACCCTCGGCAACTCCCTGCGTCGTACGCTCCTCTCCTCGATCCCCGGTGCGGCTGTCACCAGCATCCGGATCGACGGGGTCCTGCACGAGTTCACCACCGTGCCGGGCGTCAAGGAGGACGTCACCGACCTCATCCTCAACATCAAGCAGCTGGTCGTCTCCTCGGAGCACGACGAGCCGGTCGTGATGTACCTGCGCAAGCAGGGCCCCGGCCTGGTCACCGCCGCCGACATCGCCCCTCCGGCCGGTGTCGAGGTGCACAACCCCGACCTGGTCCTGGCCACGCTGAACAGCAAGGGCAAGCTGGAGATGGAGCTGACCGTCGAGCGCGGTCGCGGCTATGTCTCCGCCGTGCAGAACAAGCAGGTCGGCCAGGAGATCGGCCGGATCCCGGTCGACTCCATCTACTCGCCGGTCCTCAAGGTCACCTACAAGGTCGAGGCGACCCGTGTCGAGCAGCGCACCGACTTCGACAAGCTGATCGTCGACGTCGAGACCAAGCAGGCCATGCGCCCGCGCGACGCCATGGCCTCGGCCGGTAAGACCCTGGTCGAGCTGTTCGGCCTGGCCCGTGAGCTGAACGTGGACGCCGAGGGCATCGACATGGGCCCGTCCCCGACGGATGCCGCCCTGGCCGCCGACCTGGCGCTGCCGATCGAGGAGCTCGAGCTCACCGTCCGCTCGTACAACTGCCTCAAGCGCGAGGGCATCCACTCCGTGGGTGAGCTCGTCGCCCGGTCCGAGGCGGACCTGCTCGACATCCGCAACTTCGGCGCCAAGTCGATCGACGAGGTCAAGGCGAAGCTGGCCGGCATGGGCCTGGCCCTCAAGGACAGCCCGCCCGGGTTCGACCCGACCGCCGCGGCCGACGCCTTCGGCGCGGACGACGACGCGGACGCCGGTTTCGTCGAGACCGAGCAGTACTGAGCTGCGGGGCCCCGAGCTGAGCGCTCGGGGCCCTGAGCTTCGACTGAAACTTCCGGCGGGCGCTCCTGCCCGTCGGTGACTGACACCGGTACCTCATACGGCCGGTGCAGACCGAAGGAGAAACAATGCCGAAGCCCACCAAGGGTGCCCGTCTGGGCGGCAGCGCAGCGCACGAGCGGCTGATGCTGGCGAACCTCGCCACCTCGCTGTTCGAGCACGGCCGGATCAAGACCACCGAGGCGAAGGCCCGCCGCCTGCGCCCGGTCGCGGAGAAGCTGATCACCAAGGCGAAGAAGGGCGACCTTCACAACCGCCGCCTGGTGCTCCAGACCATCCGTGACAAGAGCGTCGTCCACACCCTCTTCACGGAGATCGGGCCGCGCTACGAGAACCGGCCGGGTGGCTACACCCGCATCACCAAGATCGGCAACCGTCGCGGCGACAACGCGCCGATGGCGATCATCGAGCTGGTTGAGGCGCTGACCGTGCAGCAGGAGGCCGTCGGCGAGGCCGAGGCCGCCACCAAGCGCTCCGCGAAGGACGCCGCCGGCGACCAGGCGCTCGAGGGCCTGAAGAAGGACGAGGCCACCGAGGCCGAGGCCACCGAGTCCAAGGACGAGGCCGCCGAGGCCCCGGCCGAGGAGTCGAAGGACGCCTGAGCCGGTCTCCCCGCTTGCGCGGGGTGACACCTTCATCGGCTGACGAGACGGGCCCGCCCCCGGGAACCTGGGGGGCGGGCCCGTCCCACACGCAGAGAGATTCACGGAGGAACCGCGGGTGACGGACGAGGCGCCCGAAGGCTACGTACGGGTCCGGCTGGACCTGTCGTACGACGGCACGGACTTCTCCGGCTGGGCGAAGCAGCGCGGCCGGGACACGGTGCGCACCGTGCAGGGCGAGCTGGAGAACGCCATGCGCATCGTCATGCGCATGCAGGACCCCGTGGAGCTGACGGTCGCGGGCCGCACCGACGCCGGCGTCCACGCCCGCGGCCAGGTCGCCCACGTCGACCTCCCCGAGCCGATCTGGGCCGAACACCACGACAAGCTGCTGCGCCGCCTGGCCGGCCGGCTCCCGCACGACATCCGCGTCTGGTCCGTCGCCCAGGCCCCACCCGGCTTCAACGCCCGCTTCTCCGCCATCTGGCGCCGCTACGCCTACCGCGTCGTCGACCACCCCGGCGGCGTCGACCCGCTGCTGCGCGGCCATGTGCTGTGGCACGACTGGCCCCTGGACGTGGCCGCCATGAACGCGGCCGCCGAGAAGCTGCTCGGCGAGCACGACTTCGCGGCGTACTGCAAGAAGCGCGACGGCGCCACCACCATCCGCACCCTCCAGCGCCTCACCTGGGAGCGCGGCCCCGACGGCGTCATCACGGCCACCGTCCGCGCCGACGCCTTCTGCCACAACATGGTCCGCTCCCTGGTCGGCGCCCTCCTCTTCGTCGGCGACGGCCACCGCCCCCCGGACTGGCCCGCCAAGGTCCTGGCCGTCGGCATCCGCGACTCCGCGGTCCACGTCGTCCGCCCCCACGGCCTGACCCTCGAAGAAGTCGGCTACCCGCCGGACGACCAACTCGCCGCGCGCAACCGCGAGTCCCGCAACAAGCGGACCCTTCCGCTGGCGGGCCCGGCGGGGGCGGGGTGCTGCTGAGCGTCAGCGGGTCCGGGCGCCGATCCAGCCCAGCACTTCGGCGGGTACGCCGGCCTCGTCGAGAAGCCCTCCGCCATGGGCCGAACCGGGCAGGATCTCGGTGGTGACGTCCGCGTCCGGCATGCCCTTCGCCTCTTCGGCCGCCTCCAGGTCGGTGGAGTGGGCGGCGGGGACGAAATCGTCCTCGGAGTGAAGGAGATACATAGGCGCGTCGTCGGCGCCGGAGGCCCGGTTCTTGGTGACCATGTCCCGCCAGGTGTCCCAGCAGCTGGGATGCATCGAAGTGTCGGTATCGGCTGAATCCGGGAAGCAGCGTGCCAGGATGGTGGCGTTGTCGCGTACCTTCTTCTCCTTCGCGGTGCTGCCCGCCGCGTTTCCGTCAACCCACGCACGGTATGGGGATGCCACCGGAGACAGCCCGACCACCCCACGCACCCGGGAGGCGCCCGCGCCGTAGGTGGCGACAGCTGTCGCGATGTGGCCTCCCGCGGACGATCCGAGCACCACGATCCGGTCCGGGTCGAGATCGAAGCTCGCCGCCCGCTGCTTGATCCAGGAGATGGCGCTGAGCGCGTCGTCACGCTGGGCGGGCCAGGGTGCGTCGAAATTGAGGCGGTAGTCCACGTCGAACACGGCGTAGCCGGCGTCGGAAAAGGTTCGGGACCAGGTCGCCCAGCCGGAGTCCTCGTACCAGTAACCGCCGTGGAGGATGACGATTCCGGGTTGCGTCGCGTTCTTGGCGTGCCAGTAGGCCTTGAGCTGCTGGCGCTCGTGGCTGCCGTACTCGTACGAGACCTCGGAACGGCCTGCCGCCCGGCTGGGTGCGGCGCCGAATGTGAAGTAGCTTGCGATGAGTGCCGAGATGAGGCCGAGACACAGCAGCAGACGAGGGAATGCGGGGTGTCTTCGGCTGTTCATTCGGTCTCCGCGAGGTCTGCGGCGCTGATGGCCAGATCGTTGGTGACGGTGAAGAAGGGCTTGAACCGAGTCGGCCCACGGCCTGGAGAATCCAGTACCGACGGGGGATGGCTGTCGACCTTCTTCCGCTCGACGAGGTCTCCGAGGATCCGGCCGATGCGGACCGGCTCACTGCCCGGAGCGAGTCGCAGGGCCAGATCCCATACATCGCGGTCGCCGCTGAGGGCGGCCAGCGCGCGTGCGTACGACACGGTCAGGCGGAAGCGGGTCCGATCGAGGGGATCGACGTCGGCGGTGAAGTTGTGGGCGTTCCCGGCCCGAGAGACGGCCAAGCCCGCGAGCGCCGCGGTGCTGGTGAACTCGGCGCCGTAGAGGGTCCCGTGGATGGTGAGGGTTTCATGGCCGACCCGCAGCGTGTCGGCCTCCGCATGCGCCGTGCGATGCCAGGTGCGCAGTGCGAGGTAGCCGTCGCTGGTCCGGTAGGGGATGCACCACGAGAAGGGGCTGTTCGGTCGCGGTCGGTACGTCAGGAGGCCGCGCTGCTCGACCAAGTGGGCTGTGACGCGGCGGCCCGTCCCGTCGTCGGCGCGCTCGGCCCGGAAGTCCCAGCGGCCTTCGGCGAGGTGGAGTAGCTCGGACCGCGGGAACAGCGCTGTCCATTGCGTCTTGTCGGCGCCTGTCGCCGGTGGCTGAAGAGGCGTGCGGAGCAGTTCTTCACCGCCGCGTCTGCGTAGGATCAAGGACAGGTCCTCGCCGGACAGACCCGAGTCGTTCAGCCGGACATGGAGGTCGCCGCCGACGGTGATCCGGCACGAGGCCGTAGGGCGGAGCGGTCCCAGCGACGCCCGTCCGGATGTCGTGGTCGGCGCATCGGCCTGGGGGGATTCCGCCGGGAGACGGTGTGCTGGGCGTATGAGCCTGCCGACGCCGCGGCGCAGCCGTCTGGTCAGCTCGGCCATGGCGGATTCGCGCTCCTTGAGGACTTCTGTGAACAGGGCCTCATAGGCGCTTGCTACGGTGCGCGGCGCGTACCGGAGGGCGGATGACTGCGCAGACTCCCCCATGGCGGTGCGCCGTTCGTCGTCGTTGATCAGCCCGAGGAGGGCTGACGCGATGGCATCGGTATCACCGACGGGGACGAGGAGGCCGTCCTCGCCGTCCGTGATGATCTCGCCGGGGCCGTGGGGGCAGTCGGTGGCCACGACGGGCACGCCGCAGTGCATCGCTTCGACGATCGTCATGCCGAAGGACTCTTCGTCGGACGTGACGGCGGCGATGGAGCCCTTGGCCCACTCCGTCTCGATGGGGGAGTGGGCGCCCATCAGTGACACATGGTCGCTCAGACCGAGTTCGTCGATGGTGGTGCGCAGCCGCTGGCGCTCGGGGCCTCGGCCGTAGATGCGCAGGCGCCAGTCCGGTCGTTCGGACGCCACTTTGGCGAAGGCTTCTACGAGAAGTTCGTAACGCTTGACGGGCACCAGGCGGCCGGCAGCGACGACGAGCTTGGTGGTTCCGGTCGATCTCTCCACCCCTGGGGCGGGGACCGCGTTGGGAATGCCGTTGATACGCGTAGAGGCGTGCGCGAGATGGGCGCGATGGATGGCTGCGTCCGCCTCCGAAACGGCGACGAAGGCGTCGAGGCGGGCGATCGCCTCATCCAATGCCGTGCGCATGGCTCCGGTGCCGTGCGTGTCATAGATACGGTGTTCCTGGCCGATTCGCGCGTAACGTCCGCGGCCCGACTCCGCCAGGTAGAGGACCAGCCCGGGGCGGGTGGCCACGACGACATCGGCGTCGGTCTGGGCGAGGTGTTCGGCGACGCGCTGGTCGGTGAGCCGGTTGAACTGTGCATCCGCCGCTTCGGGGTCCGGCACCAACACGCTGGGGGCGCTGAAGAGCGCGTTCTCCGGGCCGCTCGCGGTGGCGGACTCCCGCCTGTCGATGAGCGAGTGGAGCCGAACTTTCCGGGCCAGGGTTAATCGTGGCTGGTCCTGGGTGCGCAGCACCGACACGATCTGCACGTCGTGGCGGGCGGCGAGTGCCCCGGCGAGGTTGAAGGTGGAGCGGATGGTGCCACCGATGCCGAAAGCATTCTGCAGTAAGAACGAGATTTTCATGCGCGACTGAGCGCGTGATGCCCCCCCCGAGGACGCCACGCGGGCCCCTCCCCGAACCCGTTAGTGAGCTGCGGCACCCGTTGTGCGGCCTTATGCGCAGCGCGTGCCGAAAGCAGTGACAGTAGCGGGCGGTGGGGCGCTCGCTGCATTCAGTGACTGCACTTTAGATGGACACGGAAAGGGCTTGTCAAGCAACCCGGTGGGCGGCTCGGTCGCTTTGTCGGAGATGTACCCCGGCGTGTTGGCTTGATCTTTTCAATTCCCTTAACGCATGCACACGTTCTTTTTTCGATTGGGGGTTGACAAGTTCATGGTCGCGTCCCATAAGTTTGCCGCCGTTCACTCTGAGTCGAGGGGTCGATCACGGGGGGTGCGGCGTGCGATTACGCACGAAGATGCTCGGAGTGGTGCTGCTGTGTGCCGCGACGACGGCAAGCGGGATGCCGCCCTTCGGTGCTCCTGTGGCTTCGGCAGCCGGTTGTGCGGTGGGGACTGAAAGCGATTTCAACGGGGACGGTCTGCGTGACACCGCGATCGCCGACCCGGAGGCCACAGTCGGCGGCGCGGAACAGGCCGGACTGGTCCGGGTCGTGCTGGCCGGCGGCAAGGGAGTCTTCGAGATCTCGGAGGCGATGCCGGACATGATCGCCAAGCCTGAGCGCGGCGACCGCTTCGGCTATGCGCTGGCCGCGTACGACGCCGACGCGGACGGCTGCACGGACCTGGTGGTCGGCGCGCCATATGAGGATGTCTCCAAGGACGGCACCACACTTCCCGACGCGGGGGCCGTCTACGTCATTCACGGCACGTCGGCCGGCATCGGCCCCGGCTCGAAGGTCGACAGCTACACCCAGGCGGGGTTGGATCCGGAAGCCGTGAACGAGGCGTACGACTGGTTCGGTTACGCCCTCGCGGCTGGGAAGACCTCTTCGGACAAGCCGTATCTCGCCGTCGGGGTGCCCGGAGAGAACATCGGGGACACCGCCGACGCGGGAGGTGTCCACTACCTTCAGGGGTCCGTCAGGAGCAGGGTCACCCAGAGCAGCCCCGGTGTGCCGGGCGAGCCCGAGGCGCACGACCGGTTCGGTTATGCCCTGTCCGGAACCTCACGCTACCTGGCGGTAGGAGCGCCGGGCGAGGCGATCGGCGAGGAGACCTTCGCGGGCGCGGTGGCGGTGTTCAACCACACGATCGCCGACGGTGTGCCCACGGCGCTCGCGGGTCTGGACCAGGACCAGCCCGGTGTCGCTGGAGCCGCAGAGACCGGTGACGGTTTCGGATCGGCGGTCTCCCTGGTGTCTTACCGTCCCGCGGGGGCGTCCTCCGAGACGGATGCCATGCTGGCGATCGGCACGCCGGCCGAGGACATCGGGGACGTCGCCGACGCCGGAAGCGTCGAGGTGCTGCAGATCGCGGCTTCCGGAGCTTATACGGAGATCAACGCCATCGACCGGAGCACCGCGGATGTGGAAGGTGCACCGGTCGCCGGGGACTTTCTCGGGCAGCGGGTGGCGCTGGCGAACATGAGCCCGGGAGCCGTCGGCACGGCGGGCACGATGCGATTGGCGGCGAGCGCGCCGGGTCACGACGCGGGGACCGCCACCGAGGCAGGCGCCGTGCAGGTTTTCCCGGCCCTGGGACCCGTCGGAACGGGCGACCGGATCCTGACTCGGGGAGATGGTGTTCTCCCGGGCCCAGCAGGAAAACGCGACTACGCGGGGATGGGGCTCATGGGGACCTCGGCCGACCTGTATGTGGGAGTGCCGTACAGCAAGTCCGGTGACGAGCCCAGAGGAGTCGTCTACGTGGTGCCGTGGAAGAACATCTTCTCGGGCGGGACCGAACCCGTACGCGCATACGAGCCGGGGGCCGGCGGAATCCCGGACGCGGGCAGGGCCTTCGGGGCGGTGCTCAGATGAGCTCCGGCGGCAGACCACTCGGACGGACCGCCCTCGTGATAGGCGCGCTCACGGCGCTGCTCACCGGCGGGACGGGTGGTCTCCCGGTGAGCGGCTCCGCCACGGCGGCCGCCGCGGGCAAGGCCCCGGTCAGTGCTCCGACGGCGGGGGCTGCGAAGTCCGCGGCCACAGAGGAAGCCGCGCAGGCGAAGGCCATGGAATCCGGTGACCCGGTCGAGGTGCGGAGTCTGCGGGGCGAGCGGACCGAGACGGTTGCCAACGCCGACGGGACCTTCACCACGAAGGAGTACGTCCAGCCGATCCGCGCCTGGAAGGACGGGCAGTGGAAGGACATCGACACCACGCTGATCAGGAGGCCGGACGGGTCGTACGCGCCACGGGCCGCCGTCGCCGCCATGGCCTTCTCCGGCGGCGGAGACAGAACCTTCGGCACCATCGAGCGCTCCGGGCGCACCATGTCGGTGGGCTGGCGGAATGAGCTGCCGGAGCCCCGGGTGGAGGGGAACACTGCCACCTACCCGGAGGTCCTGCCCGGTGTCGACCTGCGGGTGATCGCCGAGGCCGAGGGCTTCTCTCACCTCCTCGTGGTGAAGAGCGCGAAAGCCGCCGCGAACCCGGCCCTGGCCAGCGTAGAACTGCCGATACGCACGAAAGGTCTGACCGTGCGGGCCACTGCCGAGCACGGTGGCCTCGAAGCCGTTGACCAGGGGGCCGGGGGCGCCGTCTTCGAGGCACCCGCACCGGTGATGTGGGACTCAGGCCACGACGCGGAGGCCGGTACCGCGGCGCGCCGTGCCGCGTCGGACGAGGGTCCGGGCGCGCCGGAGGGCTCGCAGATCGCGGACGTCGGGCTGGATGTGCGAGGCGACTCGGTGGTGCTCAGTCCCGACACGGGACTGCTCACGGGCCACGACACCGTGTATCCGGTCTATATCGACCCTGTGGTGAAGACGGCCAATCGCACGGGCTGGACCATGGTGTCCTCGCACTACTCCAACAGCGAGTTCTGGAAGTTCTCGGGTGACGAGGGCGTGGGCCGGTGTCCGGCGAATGTGTCGGTCCGATGCTCCAGCAACGACGATCGCAAGCGCCAGTTCTTCGCTCTTCCGACGGGAAGTTTCGAGGGTAAGCACATCGTGGAGGCGGAATTCGCCGTGACGATGGTGCACACCTACGACGAGACCGGCAAATCCGTCGAACTGGGGCGGGTCAACAGCAGCGGCGCAAGCGCCATCAGCGCGGGAACGAACTGGAACAACCAGCCGTCGCTCAAGGATGCGATCACATCGCAGTCGCCGACCAATCCGGCCGGGTCGTGTACGTCCACCAATCAGAACGTGCGCTTCAACGTCAAATCGACGGTACAGAAGGCCGCCGACAGCGGCTGGGACACGACGACGTTCCGGCTCAAGGCGGGCGACGAGGACTCCTACGCCTACTGGAAGCGCTTCTGCGGAAACGCACACCTCGAAGTCACCTACAACCGGCCGCCATACCAGCCCCTGATGAGTCATCTGAGTATGAGCGACGGCGGTTCCTGCGAGTATGGCTCCGACCGGCCGTATGCCGCCGAGATACCGACCCTGAGCGCGCTGATCCGGGACCCGGACCACGGCGACGCGGGGGGCAACACGGAGACTGTCCAGGCCCGTTTCAAGGTGTACTGGCCGTCGAGCAACCCCACCCACACGTACTACGCCACCGCGCAGCCCAAATCGACCCATGACTACGACCGCAAGGGCAACGTGGGAGCCGCGCACTTCAAGTTCAAGGTGGGAGAAGACCTCACCGGGGACGGCGAGCCCGCCTTCTCGATTCCCCAGAACACCGTGATCGCCTGGGAAGTACAGGGGTTCGACGGTACACAGTGGGGGCCGTGGAGCAGCGCCGGTGACGAAGCGACCAGATGCGAATTCATCTATGACTCGACGGCTCCCAAGCCGCCGCGTATCACGTCGGCTACCTACCCCAGTGACGAAAAGCCTCACGACGGAGCCGGGGACTATGGCAGTTGCACCCTGGATTCGCCGTCCTCGGACGCGGTGAAATACACCTATCGTTTCACCGGCCAGGGATGGAGAACCGCACAGCCCGCCTCCCTCGGTGGTCCGGTGACGGTGCGCTTCCTGCCCAGTGACGCCGGCCTCTTCCTCCTGGAGGCCAAGGCGGTCGACAATGCCGGCAACACCGGGAAGACACCTTTCGGATACGACTTCTGGGTGAACAAGGGGCGCGCCCCCAAGGCCGCCTGGTCGTTGGGGGACCCGGAAGGCTCGGACCACGCGTCCGGCAGCGGCAGCGCTCCCGCCGCACGCGCGGGGTCCGGCGTGACCTTCGGCCAAACCGGCCCGAGGGGTGATATCGACAAGGCAGCGGCACTGGACGGATCCGACAACGCCTATCTGGATGTCGGCGCTCCAGCGCTCGACACCGGCAAGACGTTCTCCGTGGCCGCCTGGGTCTATCTGCCGGAGATCCCCACCCGCAGCATGGCCGTCGTCAGCCAGGACGGCACGGCCGAGCCAGGCTTTGTCCTCGGTTACGACTACGACACGAGGTCGTGGACCTTCCGCACCCCGGTGAGCGAGATCGAGTCGCTGGGGTCCTGGAAGGTGTCCGGCGGCATCGCCCGCGCCAGGACCTGGACCCATCTGATCGGTGTTTACGACCGCGACGAGGGCAAGCTGCGGCTTTATGTGAACGGCCTGCTGGTGAAGGACGATATCCAGCCGCGCCGTACCGTGTGGAACGCCAGGGGCGGGCTGCAGATCGGGCGAACTCTCTCGATGGCCGGATACACCGCCCACCTCAAGGGGAGCGTCGCGGACGTGAAGATGTACGACCGCGTCGTCTCCGAGAAGGAGGGTGGCGAGCTGGGTGGCACTCCCGCGCATCAGGTCGCCTATTGGGCCATGGAATCCTCGGCGAACGGCCTGTCTCCCGATGAGGACCCGAAGCGGGCGACCGAGTCGGCGGGTGAGCCGATCTCGCTCAAGGGCGGAGCCACCATCTACACGCCGAGCAACGACTGTGACCCCGGCACCGATCCGGAATGTCAGCTCGACCCCGATTCCGACGCGCTGAGGGGAAACGGGCACCTAGCGCTGGACGGCGCAACCGGGTACGCCACCAGGGCGGCGGGTCTGCTGGAGCCGGAGGGAAGCTTCTCGATCACTGCCCGGGCGAGGCTGTCGTCACCCACAGCCGGCCGAGACCAGACGGTTCTGGCCCTGTCAGGGAGCAAGACCCAGGCCGCCGTCGTTCGCTACTCGCACACAGCGAATCGCTGGGAGCTTGTGGTGACGAAGGACGACGCCGCGTCGTCGGCGGTCAGTACCGCCAGGGACAAGGCTGTTCTTCCCAGTGTGAGCGGTCAGGGCGATCACCTGGCACTTGTCTACGACTCGGTGTTCGGTGAGGTGCGGCTGTACGTCAATGGGCAGCTGGCCGGAGCCCAGACCATGTGGCGCAACACCTGGGACCTGTCCAGGGCAAGCATTCAGGTCGGCCGTTCACTGAGCGGGACGACCGGCGGTGACTACTTCTCCGGGGGCCTGGACGAGGTCCGTCTGTATCAAGGCGCTCTGGACTACGACACGACGGCCGCGGTCAACCTCCTGGAAGCCGGCTCCAGCCTCGCGGAATCAGGTGACCCCCCGGCCTCCTGAGCCACCGTGTGCGGGAAGGCGCTCGGACCTTCCCGCGCAAGGCACCGCGCCCGTCTGTATCACTTGCCTGTTCCATACCAACCCGCGGGAGTGTTGATGTCCTGGCCTGCCTGGCTCCGCCCGATTCGTGCGTCACGAGGTCGTACCGGTCGGCGCTGTGTCGCGCTCGCGGTCGGCACAGCGCTCGCTGTGGGGATGCTCCCGCAGTACGCGCCGCCGGCGCAGGCGAAGACGGTCAGCCGACCCGATCTGGACGAGATCAGCGAACCGGTACGCGGAACCGTGGCGCGAGCGAAACGCCACAAGGCTGACCCCGCCGCCAAAGCCGCGGTCAAGAGCCCCGCGAGGGTCAGCTGGCCGAAGCCGGGAAAGGCTGGAATCGCCGTCTCGGGCGGTCTCAGACAGGCGGATGGCCTCCCGTTACGTGTGGGCGCGTCGCGAGCCATGGCCAAGACGGCGCCTGGATACGTCGACATCCAGATGCTGAGCCGTAGCAAGACCCGGGCGGCGGGCGTGGACGGCGTGCTGATGAAGGTCATACGCGAGGACAGCGCTCAGAAACCGGGCAAGATCGAAGTTGAGCTGGACTACTCCGGCTTCACCGAGGCGTACGGCGGAAACTACGGTTCCCGCCTCCGCTTCGTCCAGTATCCCGGGTGTCTTCTCACCGACCCGGACAAGAAGGCGTGCACCACGGCGTACGAGATACCGACCGAGAACGATACGAAGAAGCGGACACTTACCGCGGAGGTGACCGCGGCCCCCGGCGGCGGGGCTGACAGTGTGCCTCTCCTTGCCGCGACCGCCGCGGCCTCGGGCGACCAGGGCAATTACACCGCGACCCCGCTCTCGCCGTCCGCCGAGTGGAGCGTGTCCAACTCCTCCGGCGCCTTCAACTGGTCCTATCCGATGCGCGTCCCACCGACACCTGGCGGTCGGACGCCGTCCGTCGGCCTCTCCTACAATTCCCAGGCCACCGATGGGCAGACGGCCGCGACCAACACTCAGGGCTCGTGGATCGGCGAGGGCTTTTCCTATGAGCCGGGCTATATCGAGCGGCGTTACAAGCCCTGCTCCAGTGACGGCCACGACAAGACCAACGGTGACCTTTGCTGGGCGTACGACAACGCCACACTTCAGCTTCCCGGCAGGACGGCCGGTGAGCTGATCAAGGACGATGACGCCACCGGCGACGTCTGGCACATCAAGTCCGACGACAACTCCCTTGTGGAACGCGTCACCGGCGGTGCCAACGAGGATGACAACGGCGAGTACTGGCGCGTCACCACCGCTGACGGCACCGAGTATTACTTCGGGCTCGACCGCCCCACCGGCTGGGCGAGCGGCAAGAAGCAGACCAACTCGACGTGGACGGTGCCGGTCTACGGCGACGACAAGGACGAACCCTGCTACAAGGCGACGTTCGCCGACGCCTACTGTACGCAGGCGTGGCGGTGGAACCTCGACTACGTCAAGGATCCGCACGGCAACGTCATGACGTATTTCTACGGCCGTGAGACCAACTACTACACACAGGGCCTTAAGACCGACGAGAACGGCAAGTCGTACATACGCGGGGGTTACCTCAAGCGAGTCGACTACGGTCAGCGCGACGGCAAGGTGTACTCAGGTGACGCGCCGGCCCGTACCGTTTTCACGATCGACGAGCGCTGCCTGGAGGCGGCCGCCGACTGCGAGCCCGGGGACCTCAACGACTCCACCGCCAAGTACTGGCCGGACGTCCCCTGGGACCGCAACTGCAAGGCCGAGACAAAGTGTCCCGGGAAGAACTCCCCGACCTTCTGGACCCGCAAGAAGCTCAGCAAGGTCACCACACAGATCCGCAAGAGTGGTGGTGGCTACACGGATGTCGATTCCTGGAAACTCACCCACATCTTCACCGACAACGGAGACGGCTCGAAGGCGCTGTGGCTGAGCGCCATCGACCACACGGGCCACGCCGGCGGCTCCACCATCTCCATGCCGCCGGTCAAGCTGCGCGGCAAGCAGTTGGCCAACCGGGTCGACAAGCCCGACGACAACATCCAGGCCATGAACCGCTTCCGGCTCGCCGGAGTGGACAACGAGACCGGGGGCCAGATCGATGTCCTTTACAAGGACACGGAGTGCACTCCCGCCACCCTTCCCCAGCCCGACTCCTCCACCAAGCGCTGCTACCCGGTGAAGTGGAACCCACCGGGCGAGGAAGAACCGATCACCGACTGGTTCAACAAATACGTCGTTGACCACGTCACCCAGACGGATCTGACCGGCGGAGCTCCCGACATGGTCAGCTCGTACGACTACATCGGCGGGGCCGGCTGGAAGATGGCCAAGGCCGATGGCATCACCGAGGACAAGTACCGGACGCGCAGCGACTGGCGGGGGTACGGCAAGGTCCACGTCACTCAGTCCAACGGTTCCAACAGCGTCAACAACCCGCGTACTGAGCACACCTACCTGCGGGGGCTCGGCGGCGACCCGGTCAAGGACTCCGAGGGTGGAAGCCACGACGACAGCGACGAGCTGTCCGGGTTCGAGCTGGAGACCACCACGTACAACGGTGGATTCACCAGTGACAAGATCGTCGACAAGAGCATCAACACCGCTTGGACCCACACCACCGCCACCCGCACCAAGACCTGGGGCACGACCAAGGCGTCCTACGTGCGGCCCGAGTCGACCACGACGTACACCGCGCTGGAGAAGGGCGGCTGGCAGCAGGTCAAGAGCACCAATCAGTACGACGAGAAAACCGGCCGAGTCATCGAGACGGACGACTTCGGAGAGGTGGGCGTCGGCGGAGACAACCAGTGCACTCGGACCTCGTACGCCGACAACACCGCTCGGCACATGCTGTCGTACGTCTCACGCGTTGAGACGGTCGCCGTATCGTGCTCTGCCGCTGCCGACCGTAAGACAGACGTCATCTCCGACAACCTGACGTTCTACGACGGCAAGGCGCTGGGCGAGGCCCCCACTAAAGGCGACACCACCAAGACGCAGCGGATCGCCTCACATGACGGCACCAAGGCCACGTATCAGACCGTCACCGAGACCGCACCGGCCGACTTCGACGTCTACGGGCGCTTCACCAAGGTCACGAACGCGGAGGGGAAGAGCAACACCGCCACCTACGTCGAGACCGACGGCCTGACGACTGAGAAGACCGAGACCAATCCCCGCGGCTGGACGACCAGGACCGAGTACGCGCCCGAATGGGGCCAGAAGACCTCCGAGACCGACCCCAACGGCAAACGTAGTGACTTCGGCTATGACGCCCTGGGGCGGATCACCGCCGTGTGGCTGCCGGACCGGTCGCATGCCAAGGGCTCCTCACCGAGCATCAAGTACAGCTATCTGATCCGCACGGACGCGTCCGTGGCCGTGAAGACCGAGAAGATCGAGAACGACGAGACATACGGTCTCGAGTACACGCTGTACGACGGCCTTCTGCGCCCGAGGCAGGAGCAGGCCGAGGGCCAGGACGGTGGGCGGCTGATCGCCGACACGTTCTACGACGGCATCGGCAACGTCGCCAAGACGTACGACACGTACTACACGAAGGGTGCCCCGAGCGACCAGCTCTTCAAGGCGGTCCCCGGCGATGTGGACGCGCAGACCTTCACCGAGTACGACGGCGCGGGGCGCAAAACCGCTGAGATCTTCAAGGTCCAGGACAAGGAGAAGTGGCGTACCACGTACGCCTACGGCGGTGACCGGGTCCATGTCGATCCGCCTGCCGGGCAGGCGCCGACGACGACCATCACCGACGCCCGCGACCGGACCACGGAGATCCGCCGCTACAAGGGCGCGGTCCCGCTGCCGAGCGGTACCCCTGCTGACTACGAGTCGACCGTCTACGCCTATTACCCGGACGGCCGGCTGAAGACAGTCAAGGACGCGGTCGGCAGCACGTGGTCGTACGAATACGACCAGCGTGGCCGGAAGACCGCAGCGGTGGACCCGGACACGGGCAGGTCGACGTTCGCCTACGACGCCATGGACCGCCTGACGTCCACGACCGATGCTCGCAAGAAGAAGATCTCCACGGTCTACGACGACCTGGGACGGCAGACGTCGACCTGGGAGGGGGAGCCGGACACCGGCATCAAACAGACGGTCACGACGTATGACGCGGCGGCCAAGGGGCAGGTCTACGGCGACTACAAGTACGCCGACGGCGCTGTGCAGTCATCAACGGTGTATTCGCTCTTGGACGACTTCTACCAGCCGCTCAAGACTGAATACACGCTGTCGAAGACCGCCGAACCGGAGCTGGGCGGCACCTATGTATTCCATACCGAGTACAACCGTGACGGCACCGTTCAGGGCGTGACGCTCCCCGCCGGTGGCGGCCTTCCATCCGAGGTGCTGAAGTATGCGTACGACAGCCTTCAGCGGCCGGTGGGCTTGAAGACGCAGTCACTCCCGGAAAAACAGTATGTCTCCGACGCCGAGTACTACAACAACAATCTGCCGAGACGGATCAAGCTCGAAACGAGTGGAGCTGACAGCAGCCCCACCGGGCTCCTATACGACTACGAGCGCGGCACGGACCGGCTGACCCGCACCATCGTCGCAACCGACGGCGCCACCGGCTACACCTACGAGGCACGACGGACCTATGACGCCGCGGGCAATGTCACCGGCATCGCCGACACCCCGGCCGACGCCCAGGCCGATGTCCAATGTTTCACCTATGACTGGGAGCGGCGGCTGTCCGAGGCGTGGACGACCAGCAATGCGTCAGACGGCGCCGGCGGCTCGGGTGTCGGTGACGCTGCCTGCGCCAAGGGGCCCACATCCAGCACCATTGGCGGCCCGGCCCCGTACTGGCAGTCGTTCACCTACGACGCCTCGGGAAACCGCAAGACGCAGGTCATGCACGGTTTTGGCGGAACGGGCGACACCACTCGGCGCTACGAGTACGGCGATGCCGACCAGGACGGCACGGCCGGGGAGGCGGGCGACGGCGGTCCGCACAACCTCACCAAGGTCGTCCAAAACAAGCCCGCAGCGGGCGGCGCTCCGGCCGTGCGCTCGCTGGAGACCTTCGGATACGACGCGGCTGGGAACACGGACAAGCGCGTCATCGGCGGCGACACACAGTCCCTCACCTGGGACGCGACGGGCAAGCTCGCCTCCTCGCAGAAGGGCGGAGTGACGTCGACCTTCGCGTACGGTGCGGACGGCGAGCGGGTGCTGCGCAAGGAGTCCGACAGCACGACCTTTTACATGCCGGGCATGGAGCTGCGCCTCGACGCGGCGACGAAGTCCATCTCCGCCACCCGCTATTACTCCTTCGCCGGCCAGACGGTGGCCATGCGCACGACCAAGGACGGCGTGCGCTTCCTCGCCGGCGACCCGCATGGCACCGCGGAGATGGCGATCGACGCCAAGACGGGGAAGACGGCGCGGCGCCGGATGGATCCGTTCGGCAACGAGCGAGGTCGCGAGGCCGGGGAGCGGCCGTGGGTCGACGACAAGGGATTCCTCGGAAAACCGGTGGATGAATCGACGGGCTTCACCCATATCGGGGCCCGCGAATACGAACCGGAGAACGGCCGCTTCATCTCGGCCGACCCCGTCATCGACTTCACCGACCCACAGCAGATCAACGGCTACGCCTACGCCAACAACAACCCCGTCACCTTCAGCGACCCCTCCGGGATGAAGCCGGACGACTGCATCAACGCCGGTGTCAGCTGCACGCCCACGGGCAACGGCGGCTGGAAGATGGAGACCAACGACAACTGGCGGCCGCAGTATCCGCAGACGCAGGCGAGCAAGAAAGCCTCGGTGGCACGGGAGAAGGCGGACCGAGCCAAGATCCGGGCGGTCCTGGCAGCCAAGGAGCTCGCGCAGATCGCGGCGGACGAGCTGGGCATCACTGATGCGCTCGACTGCTTCACCACGGGGTCGCTCGGGTCCTGCGGAGCGACCATTCTCAACGTGGCCACGGAGTTTGTCGGTGGGTTGGCTTTCAAATTCGCCAAGAAGTATGCGTGGCCGACGAACTGGGGCAAGGCGGCGGCACTGGGGAAGCGGGTGTGGGGTCTTCTGAAGAAGATCCTCTCCAACTTCAAGTCCTGGCGGAGGCTGGACAAGCGGGCCGACAAGCTGGAGGACGCGGCGAAGGCCTGTGAGCCCAACAGCTTCACACCGGGAACGCAGGTTCTGATGGCGGACGGCACGACCAAGGCCATCGCGGACGTCGACATCGGCGACAAGGTCATCGCCACCGACCCCGAGACCGGCAAGACCCGGACCGAAACGGTGACCGCAGAGATCAAGGGACAGGGTGCCAAGCACCTGGTCAAGGTCACGGTCGACGTCGACGGCAAGAAGGGGAAGAAGACAGCGTCGGTCACCGCGACCGAGGGACACCCCTTCTGGGTGCCGGAGCTACGCGCCTGGATCAAGGCCGGCGAGCTCGGGCGAGGTGAGTGGCTGCGGACCAGTGCAGGGACGTATGTCCAGGTCACGGCAGTCGAGCGATGGACTCAGCGGGCTGCGGTCTACAACCTCACGGTTGGGAACCTGCACACGTACTATGTGGTGGCGGGGGCGACGCCCGTCCTGGTGCACAATGCAGGCGGCCGCAGTGATCCTGAAGGGGTCTGCACCATTGGTGACTTTGCGCAGGAATCAATCCCTGCGGCGAGTAAGTCACAGAGGTTCACGGCCGAAGAGCGACGCCAAATTAATGATCTCGGTCAAAAATTTGGCTGTCACACCTGTGGTTCCACCGACCCCTTCTCTAAGAGAGGGAACTTCGTGCCTGATCATCAGCCGATCAGTACCTGGGTACCCGACGGTACACCGCAGCGCCTCTATCCGCAGTGTTTGCCGTGCAGCCGACAGCAGGCCGGGTGGGCCCGGCAGTTAGGCCCGGTCATGAAGCAATTGTATGGAGCGAAGTGAAGGTAAGGGGAGGCGGTGTGGATTTCCACGCTCGAGAGGGGCTTCAGTGGATCGAGTCTTCCGGCGGTCCGTTCGTGGTTCTACCTGTTTCGCGACTGCCTGACTGGCTCGGAAGCCATGGGACGGACTATGATGCGGCCTGCGAAGTGAGCGACTACCTTGGTCTGGTCTGCGCGGGGGCCGCCGCGACGCAGGTTGAGATGGCTCTCGTTATTGCGGACGAGCCTCTTCCCGCGGCCTACCTTCCAGATATTCAGTGCATTTTGCAGTGGCAGTATGCCCCGTCGGAGCACACCCTTGTGTCTGCTGCTCGGAGCGCCATCGCGGGGCCCTTGGTGTGGCAGCAGGGACCGTTTTTCGAGTTTCGAGACCAAGCGGTGATGTTTGATGCCGCTGCTTCCGGTGAATCCCTCGATGCAGACGAAATGCTGACACTTTCCTTGCCGCCAGGGAGGTATCAGTGTCTAACCGCTGAATACTCAGACGGCGGTGATATCGCCGGGGTTTTGCATCAGTTCCGTCCAGTCGAGGATGGGGCGCCGGGATGAGGGAGTGGATCGGAATTGTCGCGGGGGCGGCGAAGTGAAGCCTGACTCGCGGCTGCTGAGGTCCTTCGTGGCCCGATTGGGCATGGGTCGCTCTGGCTCCGTGATGTCCATGCCGAAGAGGCGCACGATGACTGGGATCCGGCTACCGAGGCATGTCATGCTGAGGGAAACTCATTGGCCATCGCGACCAGGCTGGACGTCGAAGGCTTGACGGCGGTGGAGATCTGGCAGGGGGAGCCTGAGGTTGCGTTGCCGGTGATCGTTTACTCGGGGGCGCTCGAGTCGGCCGCGGGGTGGGTTGAGGTTGCCGACGCTGACTCCAGCCTGCGCATGGAGATCAGAAGACTGCCGTGTGTCATGAATGTGCAGGTGTTCACGGAAGGCGGCTTGGCACCCGAGCGTGTTCAAATCGCTCTCCGGGCTGACGAATGAGATGAGGGGCTGAACTTGGACCGGCGTGTGTCGCGGGTTTCCGTGGGGGTTCTCATGGGGGCGCTGGTGGGGCTGCTGGCCGCGTGTGGTGGGGACTCGGAGGGGCGCCAGGGGGAGGCGGGGCCCGGGAGGGCGACGAGGGCCTTGTCGGAGGGGGAGTTGGACCGCGCCGCGCTGACCGCGAGTGAGGCGGAGGGGTTCTCGGTGGAGCGGGTCGACGCGGAGACGATCGAGTTCGCGACGCGGGAGGCGGCGGACAAGCCGGCCTGTCAGCCGCTGGCCGAGGCGAGCGCGCTGGTGGCGTACGGGCCAAAGGCGAAGGCGGAGGCGTATCGGGTCTACAAGGCGACGAAGGACGATCTGAGTGTTCATGGGATCACCGCGCATCTGATGTCCTACGGAGAGGACGAGGCGAAGGCCAAGCTTCGGAGGGTCCGTGCGGCGGTGAAGGCGTGTTCGGGTGGATTCGCCGTAGGGGGTGACGGCGAGGACGGGGTGCGCTACTCGGCCATCCGGCCCCTGGCAGGGGTGGAGGCCGGGAGTGAGGTGGTGGCCTATCGCCTCGCTGTGGAGCTGCCCGGTGGCCGGTCGATGCCGCATACGTATGTGGTGGCGCGGAGCGGGCCGCTGGTGGTGGCCTATGAGGGGGTGGACGCCGTGCGGTCGAAGGCGGTGGACGTGCCGGAGGCGATGGTCGTGCGGCAGATCGCCAAGTTGGAGAAGACCGCGAGCTGATCCGGGGCGGGGCCTGGCGCGTCGGGTCAGCACTTCTGGGGCCCGGATGGGCCGGTGGCGTTTTGGGTCAGTATTTCTGGGGGCCCGGGCGGGTGAGGGCGAGAGTCTTGACGATCTCGCCGTTGACCAGGACGACCAGGCAGCCGCACCCGCCGACGCAGTACTCGACCTCGCCTTCGGACGTGAGGTGGCGCGAGCGCCGGGTCCACCAACGTGTCTCCGCCCGCGTCGGGGACTGGCACACCGGGCAGCGGTCGTCCGCCGGCCGTCGGGCGCGTACGTCATGGGCCATGTGGTCGTGCTCGGGGCTCGCTGCTGCGGGTCGTCGGCGCAGCGACCACGCCGCGGCCAGGACGACCAGTGTCACCGCGCCCCATTGCCGGGGTGTGAGGTGTTCGTGCAGCGCGAGGAAGCCGATCCCCGCGCCCACGGCGGGGCTGAGGGCGAGCAGTACGCCGAAGGCGCGGGTGTCGATGCGGCGCAGGAGCGTCATGTCCAGTGAGTAGGGGATCAGGGAGGACAGCAGGGCCACCACGAGGCCGGTTCCCCAGGCGGTCGGGTGGGCGGTCACGTCCTTGCCTCCGGTGACGGCGGCGATCGGGCCGAGCACGCAGGCGCCGCAGGCGAGGGCCAGGGAGAGGCCCGTCCAGTCGGGGAACAGGCGTCCGACCCGTTGGTTCAGGAGGACGTACGCGGCGCGGCAGAGCGCGGCGGTGGCGCCCAGCAGGAGGCCGGCGGCGGGCAGTGAGGCTCCCGGGGCGGCCAGGAGGAGTACGCCGAGGAGCGCCAGCAGCGCCGCTCCGAGGTGTTCGGCCCGGCGGGAGAGGGCGACCGCCAGGGTGAGGGGGCCGAGCAGTTCCAGCGTGGCGGCCACGCCGATCGGGAGGTGGTCGATGGCCTGGAAGTACGCCAGGTTCATGGCGGCGAGGACCAGGCCGAGCGAGATCGCCGCCCGCCACTGCCGGGCGGTGAGCCCCCGCAGCCGTGGCCGGACCAGGGCGCCCAGGATCACGGCGGAGAAGGCCAGCCGCATGCCGGCGAGGGTGGTGGGGCCGACGGTCGCGTAGGCGTCCTTGGCCACGGCCGAGCCCGCCTGGAGGCTGAGGATCTGGCCGAGCATGAGGGCGGGGGCCATGGCGGCGTCCCGTCGCGACGGGTGGGGAGCGTTCGTCGTCATGCGTGACACGGTGCTGTAATGCTCTTGTGCACTTCAACCATTACGGCGGAGAGGCGGCCCGGCTGGCCGCGGACCTGGCCAACCTGACGGCGCCACCGGGACCCGAAGAGCTCGAACCGCTCCTCGCCGTGCACGGAATCGCGCGGCGCGCGCTCACCGCGTCGCAGGCGGAGGAGGTCTGGGCGTGGTCCCGGCGCCTGGCCGCCTGCTTCGGTCCCCAGGACCTCGACCAGCGGTGCCAGGCGGTCAACGCCCTGCTCGCCGACGCCTCTAGCCGGCCGTACATCTCGCTCCACGACGGTCACCCGCATCTGCACTACAGCGCCGTGGACGCCGACGCGGTCGCTCATGTCCGGGCCGTCACCTCGGCCGGACTCAGCTATGTCGTGTGCTACGCGGGCGCCGACCGGCTCGGACGCTGTGCGCGCGACGGCTGTGGTCTGGCGTTCGTCGACACCTCCCGCAACGGCCGGCGCACCTACTGTTCGGTGCGGTGCGCCAACAACGACGCCGTGGCGCGTCACCGTGACCGGCGCCGCGAAGGGGGTGTCAGGAGGGGATCGTGACGGCCAGGTTGTTGGCCTTGGTGAGGTAGGGGCGGATCCCGTCGGTGGCCGGGTAGAGGTCCGTCCGGTTGCGGTCGACGATGTCGCCGGTGATCCGGCCGACGCGGAGTGGAGCGGTGTCGTCCGGGGTGGCCGGGGTCAGGCGGAGGGTCAGGTCCCACACCGGCGCCTTGGGCGAGGGCGCGTGGGCGGCGCGGATGTGGTCGTACGGGATGGTGAAGCGGAAGTCGGTGGGGCCGAGCGCCGTGACGGGCAGGGTGAAGGGGCGGGACGGGGCGAGGCGAGGGGTGGCGAGGACGGTGGGGTTCGCGTTCGCCGGGAAGGTGGTGCCGTAGAGGGTGCCGGTCACGGTGAGCGCTTCGGCGTCGGGCGTGATCGTGCGGGCCTCGGCATGGGCGGGGCGGTGCCAGGTGCGCAGGGCGAGATAGCCGTCGACGGTGCGGTAGGGGATCCACCAGGAGAACGGGGCGTCGGGCAGGGGCTCGAGGGCGAGCAGGCCGCGCCCCTCCGCGTAGCGGCAGTGCACGCGGCGGCGGGCGCCGTCGGCGGGGCGGGTGACGTGCAGGTCCCAGCGGCCTTCGGTGAGGGCGAGGGCGCGGCGGTCGAGCAGCGCGGTCCAGGGGGCGTGGGCGGTGGCCGGGGGGCGCAGGGGCAGGCTGATGGGGGCGACCCCGCGGGCGTCGCGGTCGTCGCGGCGGGTGAGGGTGAGCGCGAGGCCGCTGCCGCGCAGGTCGGTGGGGTCGAGCAGGACGGTCAGGTTGCCGTCCGGGGCGACGCGGCAGGAGGCCGTGGGGCGCAGGGGCTTGCGGATCAGCTGTTTGACGGCGCCCTTGAGGGTGGTCTTGAGGGGGGTGCCCGGGGCGCGGAGGCCGAGGAGCGGGCCGCGTCCGCGCCGGGTGGCGGGGACGGTGGCGCCGCGCGCCTCGTACAGCTCCGCGAACAGCCGCTCGTACTGCTGCGCCACGCGCTCCGGCGCGTACCGCCGCGCCGACTCGCGCGCCGCCGCGCCCATGGAGCGGCGCAGTTCGTCGTCCTCGATGAGGCTGAGCAGTCCCTTGGCGATGGCGTCGCTGTCGCCGACGGTGACGAGGAGGCCGTCCCGGCCGTCCGTGATGATCTCGCCGGGCCCGTGGGGGCAGTCGGTGGCGACGACGGGCACGCCGCAGTGCATGGCCTCCACGATCGTCATGCCGAAGGACTCCTCGCGCGAGGTGACGGCGGCGATCGAGCCCTTGGCCCACTCGGTCTCGATGGGGGAGTGCGCGCCCATGAGCGTGATGTGCTCGGCCAGGCCGAGTTCGTCGACGCGGCGGCGGAGCACGGGCTGCTGGGGGCCCCGGCCGTAGATGCGCAGGCGCCAGTCGGGGTGCTTGGCGGCGACCTTCGCCCAGGCCTCCACCAGCAGGTCGTACCGCTTGACGGGGATGAGCCGGCCGGCCGCCACGACGAGTTTCGCCGAGCCGTCGGAGGGTTCGACGTCCGTGGCGGGGACCCCGTTGGGCAGCCCGACGACGCGGGTGGTGACGCCGGGCAGATGGGCGCGGTGCGTGGCCGCGTCGGCCTCCGAGACGGTGGTGTACGCGTCCAGGTGGGCGATGGCGGCGTCGCAGGCGGCGCGCAGTTCCGCCTGGTGGGTGCCGTAGATCCGGTGCTCCTGCCCGATCCGCAGATACCGGGCCCCCTGGCCGAACTCGGCCAGGTAGATCACCAGGCCGGGGCGGGTGGCGATGACCACGTCGGCGTCGGTGTCCGCGAGGTAGGCGGCGACGCGCTGGTCGGTGAGCGCGTTGAAGTTGGTGGTGCCCTTGGCCTCGGCGGCGGGGATGCGGGAGGTGGGGCGGGTGAGCAGCGGGTCGTTCGCGTCGCTGCCCTTGGCCTCCGGGCGCTGCTCGATCAGCGGGACGATCCGGACGGCGGGGTGGAGGGGCAGGCTGGGCGTGTCGTGGGTGCGCATGACGGTGACGATCTCGACGGTGTGGCGGGCGGCGAGTGCGCTTGCCATGTTGAAGGTGGTGCGGATGGTGCCGCCGATTCCGTACGCGTTGTGCAGCAGAAAAGAGATCTTCATGGTGATGTACGCGCGGAGCCAGTGGCCCTTCGCGCGGCTGCCTCCCCCTGGGCTTCCCGTAATGCGCTCAACTCACAAACCACTCTGGAGTGGCCCCACATGAGGCCGGTATGGGCCCGGTATGGGCTCGGTAAGGGCTGATCGGTCGGTAAGACCCTTGGGCGCGGGAAAGGTTGCTTATGCGGGTGGTGATATGGCATGGCCCACATCCGGGTGGGCGGGGGCAACCTTCGGTGGAGGTCGGTCGTCCGGAGGGCGGCCAGGTGGAGCGGGAAGAGGGCCGCGGGCGGGGCAGCCTCGGCCGTGGCCGGGCTGTTCCGTCATACCGGAACGCGGCCGTCCGTTGTGATCTCGTGATCGGACGCGGGACAACCTTTTCGGTGATATCGGATCGTCATGGAAACTTCTGTTCGACACCCGGTAACTCGTTGTTTCATGAACCCAACCGCGATCGCGGGAGATTCAACCAAGGGTGGATAAAAACGTGAGTAAGTCTGTGTCGCGCGTCGTGCTGGCAGCCACGGCCGTGGCGGCGCTGGGGTTGTTGACCGCGTGTGGTGGCGACGACTCCGACGGGGACAAGAAGTCCGACAAGTCGTCAGAGAAGACCGCCGAGAAGACGCCGGGCGGCGAGAAGCCGGCCGCGCCGCCGCTCTCCAAGGCCGCGCTGCAGAAGGCCGTCCTCGCGAAGTCCGACGTCAAGGGTTTCGAGATCGAGACGATGACGGAGAAGGAGTTCACGGACGGCGGGGAGGCGAAGGCCGCGAAGGCCGAGTGCCAGCCGGTGGCGCAGCTGATGGGGGCCAAGACGAACCCGGCGCCCAAGGCCTCGGCGTACGTCACCTTCGCCTCCGCCGGCGCCCTGGGGTCCGACGAGAAGGCCGGGGCGGGCGTCACGGGCATGATCCGGGTGTCCTCGTACGCGGACTCCGGCGCCGAGCAGACGCTGAAGGACCTGAAGGGCGCCCTCGGGACCTGCGCCGGCGGGTTCGCCGCGACCGACGGGACCGGCCAGAAGTCGGACGTCGCGAAGGTGGAGCAGCTCACCGCGCCCAAGCTGGGCGACGAGGCGCTGGCCTTCACCGTGACCGACGCGGACAAGAAGGACGGCGGCACCGTGAAGTTCACGGTCGTGCGCTCCGGCGCCCACGTCTCCGTGATCTTCGGCGTCGACCTCATGAACCCGAACAAGCCGGTTCTGCCGGAGACCGTGGTCTCGGGGCAGGTCAACAAGCTGGAGAAGGCGCTCGCCAAGTAGGCGCTCGCCGAGTACTCGCCAGTACTCGCCAAGGAGCGGACGCAGGTGGAGCAGGCGTCAGTCGGTGGCCGTGGCCGCCGCTGACGCCTGCTGGTTTCCACGCTCCAGGATGCGGCGGAAGGCGTAGTCCGCGATGTCCCGCCCGGCCTGGAGCGCCTTGGTGTCGGCGGTGGTCACGTCCGCGCCGGAGGTGTACCCGGCGATGGTGAAGTAGGCGTAGCGGCCGATGGCGTTGGCCGAGGCGCGGCAGTCCGCCTGGCGGCAGAAGACCGGCACGCCGCCGCCGGCCAGGGAGGCCACATTGGGCCCGGCCTGCTCCTTGGCCCGCTCCGCCGCCGCCTTGGTGTCGAACACGGCGATGCCGACGGTGACCGCCACGCCGTCCTTGGAGTAGGTGGCGCGGAACAGCGAGCGGCAGCCGTTGTTCGTCAGCGCGGGGCCGAGGCGGCCCTGGGCCGCCGTCGCGCAAGCGCTGGTGGCGGCGGTCGCGCCCTTGGTGTACGTGTGGCCGTTCCCGACGGCCTTCTCGCCGGGGAAGAGGGTGGCCGCGCTGAGCGGCGCCTTGTCCCGCTTGGCGCTGGAGAGGATGTCCAGCGGCTTCGGCGGGGCCGGCGGGGCGACGTCGGAGAACGTCGGCTCGGGCGTCGAGGACTCGCTGGGCAGGTCCTGGGGCGCGGGCAGCCGGCTGGCCGAGTTGTCGGAGGACTTCCCCTTGTCGCCGCTGCTGATCACGGCCGTGGCGACGATCGCCCCGATCGCGGCCGTCGCCAGCACGCCGCCGCCGATGAACAGCAGCTTGCGTCGGCGGCCGCGCCGCGCGGTGTCGTCGGCGAGCGCCGCCCAGTCCGGCGTCGGCGGCTGGGATCCCCCGGGCCCGTACGGCCCCCCTTGCCCAAAGCTCATGGCGCGCATTTTAGACCGGGTGGGTGAGGAACCGGCCCGTTCGGGGCCGGTTCGGGTGGCTCGGAGGTCACGATTCGGTGGGTGACGCTGTGTGTCCGGGGCGTGGCCGGGGCGTGAGTGGGGTGGCAGCGCGGCGGGCCGGGGCCGGGGGGCGTTTTGACCCGTCCGGGGGCGGGCCGGTATTCTGCCAGTTCGTTATGCGTATTGGCTTGCTCGTTCTCACGTGAGAGGCCGTTACGCCGGTCCACCGGGCCGATGACCAGCGGCAGGCACTCGGTTTGCGTCACCGACGTGCGGCCAAGGCTGTCGTGATCGTCCGTGGTGGCCTTGTCAGGACCACACTCACTGAAGAAGCGAAGGCTACGACCGTGCGTACGTACAGCCCCAAGCCCGGCGACGTCCAGCGTCAGTGGCACGTCATCGACGCCACCGACGTCGTCCTGGGCCGCCTGGCCTCTCAGGCCGCCACCCTTCTCCGGGGCAAGCACAAGCCGGTGTACGCGCCGCATGTCGACGCTGGTGACTTCGTCATCATCATCAACGCCGACAAGGTGCACCTCTCCGGCAACAAGCGGACCCAGAAGATGGCGTACCGCCACTCCGGCTACCCGGGTGGTCTGCGTTCCATCCGCTACGACGAGCTGCTCGAGAAGAGCCCGGAGAAGGCCGTCGAGAAGGCCATCAAGGGCATGCTCCCGAAGAACACCCTGGGCCGCCAGATGCTCTCGAAGCTGAAGGTCTACGCGGGTGACCAGCACCCGCACGGCGCTCAGCAGCCGGTTCCGTTCGAGATCACCCAGGTCGCGCAGTAGTCCGGCCACCCACTGAGACTGAAGAGAATCTGAGGAGCATCGTGGCCGAGACCACCGCCGAGACCCCCCTCGACGTCGAGGAGTACACCACCGAGAGCGTGGAGACGATCGAGTCGGAGTACACCTCCGAGTCGCTCGCTTCCCGCTTCGGCGAGCCCCAGCCGGCCGCCGGCACCGGGCGCCGCAAGAACGCCATCGCCCGCGTCCGCATCGTGCCGGGCAGCGGCCAGTGGAAGATCAACGGTCGCACCCTTGAGGACTACTTCCCCAACAAGGTGCACCAGCAGGAAGTCAACGAGCCCTTCAAGGTGCTCGAGCTGGACGACCGCTACGACGTCATCGCCCGCATCGCGGGCGGCGGCGTCTCCGGTCAGGCCGGTGCGCTGCGCCTGGGCATCGCCCGCGCGCTGAACGAGGCGGACGTGGACAACAACCGCGGCCCGCTGAAGAAGGCCGGCTTCCTGACCCGTGACGACCGCGCCACCGAGCGCAAGAAGGCCGGTCTGAAGAAGGCCCGCAAGGCGCCGCAGTACAGCAAGCGCTGATCGCGCGGCCTCGCTGCTCATACGGCGGCTTCGCCCGCTGTTCGAACGCCCCGGCGGCACCACACGTGCCGCCGGGGCGTTCGGCTATCGGCACCCGGGGGCGTATACCTTCAAGCAAGCTGCCGACCCCCGGCTCGTAATCTCGGAGGACACCAGTGGGACGACTCTTCGGTACGGACGGTGTGCGCGGTGTCGCCAACGCCGACCTGACGGCTGAGATGGCGCTCGGCCTGTCGGTCGCGGCGGCGCATGTGCTCGCCGAAGCGGGAACCTTCGAAGGCCATCGGCCGGTGGCGGTGGTCGGGAGGGATCCGCGCGCGTCCGGGGAGTTCCTGGAGGCCGCCGTGGTGGCCGGGCTGGCGAGCGCGGGCGTGGACGTGCTGCGGGTGGGCGTGCTGCCGACGCCCGCCGTGGCGTACCTGACCGGCGCGCTCGACGCGGACCTGGGCGTGATGCTGTCCGCCAGCCACAACCCGATGCCCGACAACGGCATCAAGTTCTTCGCGCGCGGCGGCCACAAGCTCGCGGACGAGCTGGAGGACCGCATCGAGACCACCTACCGCGCGCACGCCTCCGGCGAGCCGTGGGACCGGCCCACCGGCGCGGGTGTGGGCCGAGTGCGTGAATACGGGGAGGGTTTCGACAAGTACGTCGCCCACCTCGTCGGGGTCCTCCCGAACCGGCTCGACGGGCTGAAGGTCGTCGTCGACGGGGCGCACGGCGCGGCCTCCCGGGTCTCCCCGGAGGCGTTCAACCGGGCCGGCGCCGAGGTCATCACCATCGGCACCGATCCCGACGGGCTCAACATCAACGACGGCTACGGCTCCACCCACCTGGACCGGCTCAAGGCCGCCGTCCTCGAGCACGGGGCCGACCTGGGCATCGCCCATGACGGGGACGCCGACCGCTGCCTGGCCGTGGACGCGGCGGGTGAGGAGGTCGACGGCGACCAGATCCTCGCGGTGCTCGCCCTCGCGCTGCGCGAGGCGGGCACCCTGCGCGAGAACACGGTCGTCGGCACCGTGATGTCCAACCTCGGCTTCAAGCTCGCCATGCGCCGCGAGGGCGTCGAGCTGGTCCAGACGGCGGTCGGCGACCGCTATGTGCTGGAGGAGATGAAGGAGCACGGCTACGCCCTCGGCGGCGAGCAGTCCGGCCATGTCATCGTCCTCGACCACGCGACCACCGGCGACGGCACGCTGACCGGCCTGCTGCTGGCCGCGCGGGTGGCCGCCACCGGCCGCACGCTGGCCGACCTCGCCCGCGTCATGGAGCGGCTGCCGCAGGTGCTGATCAACGTGCGCGACGTGGACAAGTCGCGGGTCGCCGCCAGCGCCGAGCTGGCCACGGCGGTGGCGGACGCGGAGCGGGAGCTGGGGGAGACCGGGCGGGTGCTGCTGCGGCCGTCCGGCACCGAGCCCGTCGTACGGGTGATGGTGGAGGCCGCGGACATCGACCAGGCCCGGTCGGTCGCGGGCCGCCTCGCGGACGTGGTGAAGTCGGCGCTGGGCTAGCCCCGGAAACTTGCGGTGAGTATCGGACAGCGACACGCCGACGTAACGGCGTGTCGCTGTCTCGTACTCACCGCAAACCAGCGCCGGACGCCGGGCTACGGGCGCCGGAGCGCCCGCCCGCGCTGCCTGGCCCACAGGAACTTCTGGGCCAGCAGCGTGAGCGTGCCCGCGACCACGATCCCGGCCAGGTTCAGCAGCAGCTGCTCCGTCGAGCCCCACATCTGGTCGATGTCGCCGTAGCCGAGCGCCACCGCCGCGTTGGCCGCCGCCGGCACCGTGGTGACCGAGATCGCCACGCCCACCAGCGCCCCGGACTTCGCCGAAGTCAGCGAGAGGGTGCCGGCGACGCCGGCGAGCAGGGCCACGACGAAGGAGAACATGTCCGGCTTCCAGATGAAGTCGGTGTTCGGGCGCGCCCGCTCCAGCATGTCCTTGTGGAACAGCCCGAAGGCGTCCATCAGCACGCCGAAGCCGGTCGTCAGCGCCATCGCCACCACGAAGCCCGCGACCAGCGCTATCAGCGAGCGGGCGGCGAGCCGCGGGGCCCGCTGCACCAGCGCCGTGGACAGCCCGGCCAGCGGGCCGAACTCCGGGCCCACCGCCATCGCGCCCACGATCAGGATCGCGTTGTCCAGCACCACACCGCAGGCCGCGATCATCGTGGCGAGGACGAGGAAGGCCAGGAAGGTCACGGAGAGCGTGGACTCCTCGTGGGTGGCCTCGGTCAGGTGCTCCCACAGGACGGCGTCCGCGCCCTCGCCCGGGGCCTCCTCCTCCGCCTCGTCGGCGCGCCTGGACAGCGACAGGTCGATGTTCTCCACGGCGATCGAGCCGTCGGTGTCCAGGCCCAGCGCGCGCAGCTCGGCCAGCAGGGTGTCGCCCGCCTCGCGCGCCACGTCGACCAGCACCACGTCCCCCGCCGGGACGCGGGCCACGCCCGGCAGCACCACGAGGTGCGTGGTGCCCACCGTCTTCTCCACGGTGCGCACCACCTCGTCGGTGCGGTCGGCCGGGACGATCAGCCGCAGGTGCAGCACAGGGGTGCTCCCGTTCGTGAGTCAGAGTTTGCGCAGGGACAGCCGCCGGACCTTGTGGTCCGGGCCCTTGCGGAGCACCAGCGTGGCACGGCCCCGGGTGGGCGCGACGTTCTGCTGGAGATTGGGCTTGTTGATGGTGCGCCACATCATGCGCGCGTAGTCCAGCGCCTCCTCCTCGGAGACCTGGGTGTACTTGCGGAAGTACGAGGAGGGGTCCTGGAAGGCCGTCTCGCGCAGCTTGCGGAAGCGGCCCAGGTACCAGCTCTCGATGTCCTCGGTGCGGGCGTCGACGTACACGCTGAAGTCGAAGAAGTCGGCGAGGCCGACGCGGGTGAGCCCGTCCTTGCCGGGCAGCGCGGGCTGGAGCACGTTGAGCCCCTCGACGATCAGGATGTCGGGGCGGCGCACGGTCAGCCGCTCGCCCGGCACGATGTCGTAGATCAGGTGCGAGTAGACGGGCGCCGACACCTCCTCCTTGCCCGCCTTCACATCCGCCACGAACCGGGTCAGCGCCCTGCGGTCGTACGACTCGGGGAAGCCCTTGCGGGACATCAGGCCGCGCCGGTGCAGCTCCGCGTTGGGGTGCAGAAAGCCGTCGGTGGTGATCAGCTCGACGCGCGGGTGCTCGGGCCAGCGGGCCAGCAGCGCCTGCAGCAGCCGGGCGGTGGTGGACTTGCCGACCGCCACGCTGCCCGCCACGCCGATCACGAAGGGCGTGCCGGGCTGGGTGCCGCTGCCCTTCTTGGTGTCCCCGAGGAAGGTGTTGAGCGCGCCGCGCAGCCTGCCGGTGGCGGCCACGTACAGGTTGAGCAGCCGGGACAGCGGGAGGTAGACGTCCCGCACCTCGTCGAGGTCGATGACGTCGCCGAGGCCGCGCAGCCGCTCGACCTCCTCGGCGGTGAGCGGCAGCGGGGTCTTGTCCCGCAGGGCGCTCCACTCGTCGCGGGACAGATCCACGTACGGGCTCGGCTCGGGCCGCCGCGGGGCGCGGGAGGGCTGCGCGGGATGCCGCGGGGGTGCGTCGTGCTCCGGGGGCGGGCCGTGCTGCGTGGGTGAGTCGTGCTCCGAGGGTGAGTCGTGCTCCGGGGGCGCGGGGTGCGCGTCCTGCGCGGGAGACGTGATCATCCTCTCATTGTCGGGGCTCGGCCCGGGGGCGTGGGGCGGGGCGGGGCGTGGGGTCCGTCACGCGTGGAGTGCACCGCGGCCGCCGGATGTGCGGCGGATGTGCGGCGGGCGGCGCAATGGGCGTGGGTGGTGGTCGGCGTGCGCGGCCACGGGCCGTACGCTGCAGTGCATGTGCGGAATCGTTGGTTATGTGGGAGGGCAGTCCGCCCTCGATGTCGTCCTCGCCGGGCTGAAGCGGCTCGAGTACCGGGGCTATGACTCGGCGGGCGTCGCCGTGCTCGCCGACGGTGGGCTGGCCGCCGCCAAGAAGGCCGGCAAGCTCGCCAACCTGGAGAAGGAGCTCGCCGACCGCCCGCTGCCCACCGGCGGCACCGGCATCGGCCACACCCGCTGGGCCACCCACGGCGGCCCGACGGACGCCAACGCCCATCCGCACCTGGACAACGCGGGCCGGGTCTCCGTCGTCCACAACGGCATCATCGAGAACTTCGCCGCGCTCCGCGCCGAGCTGGCCGAGCGCGGCCACGAGCTGGCCTCCGAGACCGACACCGAGGTCGTGGCCCACCTGCTCGCCGAGTCCTTCTCGTCCTGCGGGGACCTGGCCGAGGCGATGCGGCAGGTGTGCCGGCGGCTGGAGGGCGCCTTCACGCTGGTCGCCGTGCACGCGGACGCGCCCGACGTGGTGGTCGGCGCGCGCCGCAACTCGCCGCTGGTCGTCGGCGTCGGCGAGGACGAGGCGTTCCTGGCCTCCGACGTGGCCGCGTTCATCGCCCACACCCGCGAGGCCATCGAGCTCGGCCAGGACCAGGTCGTCGAGGCGCGCCGGGACGGGGTGACGGTCACCGACTTCGAGGGGGCGCCCGCCGACGTCCGCGCGTACCACGTCGACTGGGACGCCTCCGCCGCCGAGAAGGGCGGCTACGACTACTTCATGCTCAAGGAGATCGCCGAGCAGCCGAAGGCCGTCGCCGACACGCTGCTGGGGCGGATCGACGAGGCCGGCAGCCTCACCCTGGACGAGGTCCGGATCCCGGCGTCCGTGCTGCGCGAGGTCGACAAGGTCGTCATCGTGGCCTGCGGCACCGCCTACCACGCCGGGATGATCGCGAAGTACGCCATCGAGCACTGGACCCGGATCCCCTGCGAGACCGAGCTGGCCAGCGAGTTCCGCTACCGCGACCCGATCATGGACCCGCGGACGCTGGTGATCGCCATCTCGCAGTCCGGCGAGACCATGGACACCCTGATGGCGCTGCGGCACGCGCGCGAGCAGGGCGCGAAGGTGCTCGCCATCTGCAACACCAACGGCTCCACGATCCCGCGCGAGTCGGACGCCGTGCTCTACACCCACGCCGGGCCCGAGGTCGCGGTCGCCTCCACCAAGGCGTTCCTCACCCAGCTGGTGGCCTGCTACCTGGTGGCGCTCTACCTGGGGCAGGTGCGCGGCACCAAATGGGGCGACGAGATCCAGTCCGTGATCCGCGAGCTGTCCGAGATCGGCACCCAGGTGGAGCAGGTCCTGGAGACGATGGAGCCGGTACGCGAGCTGGCGCGCACCCTGGCCGACAAGAACACCGTCCTGTTCCTGGGCCGCCACGTCGGCTACCCGGTGGCCCTGGAGGGCGCGCTCAAGCTCAAGGAGCTGGCCTACATGCACGCCGAGGGCTTCGCGGCCGGCGAGCTCAAGCACGGGCCCATCGCGCTGATCGAGGAGGACCTGCCGGTCGTGGTGGTCGTGCCCTCGCCGCGCGGCCGCTCCGTCCTCCACGACAAGATCGTCTCCAACATCCAGGAAATCCGGGCGCGGGGTGCCCGCACCATCGTCATCGCCGAGCGCGGCGACACGACCGTGGCCCCGTACGCGGACCACCTGATCGAGATCCCCGCCACCCCGACCCTGCTGCAGCCCCTGGTCGCGACCGTGCCGCTGCAGGTCTTCGCCTGCGAGCTGGCCACGGCGCGCGGCAACGAGGTCGACCAGCCGCGCAACCTGGCCAAGTCGGTGACCGTGGAGTGACGAGGTGATCATCGGGGTCGGCATCGACGTGGCCGAGATCGACCGCTTCGACGACGCGCTGCGGCGCACGCCGGGGCTGGCGGACCGGCTGTTCGTCGAACGCGAGCTGACCCTGCCGAGCGGCGAGCGGCGCGGGATCGCCTCGCTCGCCGCCCGCTTCGCGGCCAAGGAGGCGCTGGCCAAGGCGCTCGGCGCCCCGGGCGGGCTGCACTGGACCGACGCCGAGGTGCTGACGGAGTCCAGCGGGCAGCCGCGGCTCTCGGTGCGCGGCACGGTGGCGGCCCGGGCGGAGGAGCTGGGCGTACGGGCCTGGCACGTGTCCCTCAGCCATGACGCGGGGGTCGCGTCGGCGGTGGTGATCGCCGAGGGGTGAGCTGCGCGGCTCGTAGGGGCGCGCCGGTGGCCCTACGACAGCCGGTGGGCTCTACGACAGCGTGCCTCGTGGTGCGTGGAGTCCGCCCGTGGGCTCTACGACAGCGTGCCGGCCACCACGGACGCCGCCTTCGCGATCAGCCTGTCGTCGGGCTCGGCGTCCTTGGCGGTGCGGTGGGAGAGGATCGCCATCACGATGGGCGCCTTGTGCGGGGGCCAGACGACGGCGATGTCGTTACGGGCGCCGTAGTAGCTTCCGGTCCCGGTCTTGTCGCCGACCACCCAGCCCTTTGGCACCCCGGCCCTGATGACCGTGTCGCCGGTCTTGTTGGTCCGCAGCCATGTGGTGAGTCGCGCACGTTCGGCCTTGCCGAGGGCGTCCCCGAGCACGAAGGCGCGCAGGTCCTTCGCGAACGCCCGCGGCGTGGTGGTGTCCCGCGTCTCGCCGGGGACCCATCGGCTCAGATACGGCTCGGGGCGATCCATCCGGGTGACGTCATCGCCCATCTCCTCCAGCGCGGCGTCCAGGGCCTTGGGCCCGCCCAGCTCCTTGAGGATGAGGTTGGCGGCGGCGTTGTCGCTGTAGCGGATGGTGGCGTCGCACAGTTCGGCGAGGGTCATGCCGGTGTCGACGTGCTTCTCGGTGACGGGGGAGTTGGGGAGCAGCACGCTCCGGTCATACGTGATCTTCTTGTCCATCCCGCCGAGCGAGACCTTGTCCAGGAGGACACCGCAGGCCAGGGCCTTGAACGTGGAGTTGTAGGCGAAGCGCTCGCCGTCGTTGTACGCCACCTCCCGCCCGGTGCCGGTGTCGATGGCGTAGACGCCCAGGCGCGCGCCGAACTCGCGCTCGAGCTTCTTGAAGTCGCCGACGTACGGCTTCGCGGTCGCACTCGGCTTCCCGGCCGCGCTCGGCTGCGCCGTCTCGGCGGCTGGGGAGCCGTCCTGGCCGCAGGCCGCGAGCGGGACGAGGGTGAGGGTGGTGAGCGCACCGCGAAGGGCGCGCCGGGCGCGGGTGTGCGGCATGGTCAGGTCCTCCTGCGGGGGGTGTGGCTGTGACCGTGCCACTCTCTCCTCGCGCCACCCATGCGATCCAATACGCTTCTGACGACTTCCATGTCGAAGTGACATAAGGGGGCGGGCGTTGTGGATCTCGTGGGGGCGTGCCGCGCGTTCGTCAGCGTCAGTGAGCGCGGCAGCTTCACCGTCGGCGCGGCCGCCGCCCGGATGTCCCAGCCGGTGGCCAGCCGCCGTATCGCGGCTCTGGAGGCACACGTCGGCGAGCCGCTGTTCGAGCGCACCTCGCGGCGTGCCGTCCTCACCCCCTTCGGCCGGGAGATGCTGCCGGCGGCCCGGCAGCTCGTCCTCGCCGCCGACGTACTGCTGCACGAGGCGGAGGCCGCCAAGCGCAAGCCGTGGCGGCTCGCCGTGCCCGGGATCTGCCCCACCGCCGACCTCGCCCGCCTCGTCGCCGACGCACGAGGACTCGGCGTCACCCTGGAACTCCGTGTCGGCCCGCCGCCACGGCGGCTGGAACTCATCCGCTCCCAACAGGTGCGCGCCGCGCTGCTCCCGGTGGCGCGGGACGAGGCGATGTGGACGGTGCCGCTCGGCCTGGCGGGTGCTCAGGACCCCGGCGTGAAGCGGGTCTACCTCGAGACGCTGCGGATGGGCCGGGCCGACCCCGAGCCGGCCCGCCGGGTCTGGATCCAGCCCGAAGACGACGCCCCGCACATCCGCGACCCCCTGACACGGCTGCGCGACGCCGTCGGCCTGCGGCCCGTACAGCTCGCCGTCGCGGACGACCTCACCACCGCCGCGGCGGATGTGCTGTGCTCCCGCGATCTGCTGCTGTGCTCACCCGCGCAGGCCCGGGAACTCGCCCTGAGCTGGCGCCCCATCGGCGAGATCGCGCTCACCCGCGGATACGCCCTCACCGCCGCCGCGCCCGGCGATCCCCACCACCTCCAGGCGCGCCTGGGGGACGCGATCGCGCGCTGCCTCGGCGCGGAGGGGGCGCCCGCATGACCGAGGCGCTGCTGCGCGACCTGCGCGGCCGACTGCGCGACGGCGGTCTGCGCGGCTACCTCCTCGTCCGGGACCTGCACACCGGCGAGGAGCTGGGCATCGACCCGGATGTCCCCCTGCCCTCCGCTTCCCTCGTCAAGGTCCCGCTCGCCCTGGCGACGGCGGAGCGTATCCGGCGCGGCGAGCTGGACGGGGCCACGATGCTCGACGTGCGGCCCGGCGGGATCACCACCCCGGGCCCCACCGGGCTGAGCCGATTCCGCCACCCCGCCCGGATCGCCGTCGACGACCTGCTCTATCTGAGCACCTGCGTGAGCGACAACTCGGCCGCCGACGCGCTGTTCGACCTCACCCCGCCCGCCCGGGTCGCCGGCCTCCTCCACGAGCTCGGCCTGCGCGGCCTCACCGTCCGGCACACCATGCGCGAACTGGGCGACACCCCCGCCGAACGCTTCGACGCCACCCAGGCGCACCTCGCCCACGCCCTCGCCATCGACGCCGGCACCAGTGGCCGCGGCCACCGCCTACCACAGCTCGACACCACCCGCGCCAACACCGGCAGCGCCCGCGCCTGGGTCGAACTGCTCCAGGCCCTGTGGACCCCGTCGAAGATCCACCCGGACGTGGCCGCCCGCCTGCGCGGACTCATGTCCCAGAACGTGATCCGGCACCGCCTCGCCCCGGACTTCAGCTCCGACGCCACCACCTGGTCCTCCAAGACCGGCACCCTCCTCAACCTCCGCCACGAGATCGGCGTCGTCGAGCACTCCGACGGTCAGTCCTTCGCCATCGCCGCCCTCACCGAGTCCCTCGTCCCCGCCGGCACCCAACCCGGCGCCGACGCCCTCATGTCCCAGGCCGCCCGGGCGCTGCGCGACCACCTCCGGCAGATGTGAACGCTGGTCAGTCCGGCGGGCCCGGCGTGCCCGGCGAGAGGGCGAGCAGCGCCGTTCCGTCGGTGATCGACACCAGCTTCACCTCCACGGTGGTGTGCGACCGGAAGCCGAAGGCCGAGCCGCCCCCTGGAGACAGGATTTGCTGCGCGCCCCCACCGTGCGGATAGTCGACGCGGTAGGTGAGGGTGTCCGAGCCGACCGCCACCACGGTCATCTCGGGGTAGTAGAACTTCGTGGTGTCGAGCCGAATCGTCACGGGCTTCGACAACTTAAGCGTGCAGTATCCGTCGAAACAGTCCTTGGGGTTTGCCGTTGGGGGCGCGGAGGTGCGCGTGGTGGGGCTCGGGGAGGGGGTGCGCGCGGGGGTGCTCGTCCTGGAGGGCACGCTCTTGGACGGGCGGACGGACGACGGCGTGCCCGAGGCGCTCGGCCGCGCGGTGGGAGGGCTGTCCGCCGAGGAGCCGCAGCCGACCAGAAGCAGGAGAAGTGGCGTGACGGAGGCCAGAAGACGGCGCATGTCGTGTTCCTTCGGCTCATAGGCGGTCCAGACGGTTCTCCTGGACGCGCCAGGAAGGCCCACACCGTACGGTCGCCCGGCCGGGACCCCTCCCGACGGCGGCCGGCCGATCCGTCAATCGGTCATAAGGCTTCGCCCGGGTCTTCGTCTTCGTTGCGGCCGGGCAGCCGCCTGCCTCTGCTCTCGGCCACCCGCAGCGCGTCGCACAGCGCCTCGCACAGCCGCTGCGCGAGGAAGCGCAGCTCTCCGGCGTTCGCCTTGCGGTCGTCCAGCAGGGCGTGGGCGTGGCCGAGGAGTTCCGTTCCCATGGACAGTTGCAGTGCCTCGATCTGGTCCGCCCGTCGGTTCAGGGGACTGTCGCCGCTGTCCGAGGAAAGGTAACAGGGCCTGCCCTCCGGATCAGACCAGGGCAGCAGGCGGAGACCGGTCATCGGGCGCATACGGGGGCCTCCGTGACCCGGCGCCGACGGATCGCATGGGCGGCGGAAACCGTACTCACTCGTTCGAGGGCACGGGCCATAAGGTGGTTCATGTTCATCAGCTCCCATTAGCTGGTGGGCCACGCCCCCGGACGTCGCACAACGTCGCGGGGGTCTTGCACGCTGCCCATTAGTGCAGTGCCTCGTCGGGGGTGATGGGCCGTTCTCGGCCGGACGTTTAGGCGGACGTTTTCTCCTGACGGCGCGTCGGCCGTATCGCTACGCTGAGTGTGCGGTCGTTCGCGTGGGGAGAGGGTCGATGGCGGACAGCGGTGTCAGCGGTGTCAGCAGGCTTGCGGGGCTGCGGAAGGCGGCGGGGTATACCCAGGTGACGTTTGCCGCCGCCTTTGCCCGCGAGGCCGCGCGGCTGGGCATCGACGCCTCGGTGAGCGTCCGCCAACTCCGGCGGTGGGAAGGCGAGTCCCCGCCGCCCTTGCCGCATCCGGGCCAGCAGGCAGTGCTGGAAGCGATGTTCGGACTTCCGCTTGCGGAGATGGGGTTCGACGTTCCTCCGCATCGGCGTTCGACGATCGAGAGGATCGGCGACGATGGGGAGGTGAAGCGTCGAGCGTTCGTTACGGGTTCGGGGGTTATCGCCGCCGCGACGGTGCTCCCCGAGCAGCACGGTCCGCGTGTCGGTGCCAGTGAGGTGGCGGCGTTACGCACCCGGCTCGTCGACCTCTATGCGGTGGATCACCGCTCCGGGGGCATTCCCGCCAAGGCGCGCGCCCAGCAGTTGGAGCAGGAGATCACGCAGGTGCTGAGCCGCAGCGTCTATACGAGCCGAGTGGGCCGTGACCTTCAGGCCATGCTTTCCGAACTGCACAGCAACCAAGCCTGGTACGGCTATGACAGCGGGCCGCTCGGGCAGGCACGCACCGCCGCCGTGGAGGCATTGACAGCCGCCCAGCTCATTGATGACGGTCTCTTGCAGCTATCGGCGCTGGAAACGCTCGTGTTGATTGACATCAAAGCGGACCGGTTATGGGAAGCCGCGTCAGCGGTCGAGCATGCGTATGGCGTCGCCGGTAGAAACGGTGCGGGGCCGACCGTGCACCTCGTGATCGCTCTTCGTGAGGCCAACGTGGCCACGTATGCCGGGGACACCACCGCCGCCTGTCGGGCACTCAGCCGCGCGCTCTCATACCAGGGCCGCGCCGACACGGACGTAGACGTGCCGGACTGGGCCCGGTTCGCCGGTCCGATCGAGATCGACTACGCAACAGCGGACATGTACGTGAGGGCAGGCGAACCTCGGCGCGCCGTGCCATTTCTGCGCGCCGCTGTCGATGGACTGGCCGGCGGCTATGCCCGCAACACGGCCTGGTATCGGTCGAAGCTCGCATGCACGCTCCTTGACGCGGGGGAGGTGGAGGAGGCGTGCGCGGAGATGGGTGGTGTGCTGGACGCCTATGGGGAGATCAAATCTGATCGCCTGACACATCGAGTGGACGCCTTCCGCGAGACCGTCACGGCCATCGACACGGCCGTGACGCGTGACATGTCCGTCCGCATCCGTGAGGCCACACAAGGAGGCTGCTCATGACCGTGTCAGAGGCGATCGCTGTCGAGCACATGGACGGCCCGGCTGCCGCAAAGGCCGAGGCGGAGTTCAGGCTCGTCTACGCGGAAGTCTTCGCGGAGGAGCCGTACGCGGAGACCCCTGAATCGGTCGAGGCGAACTTCCGGCGGTTCCGTTCCCAGGTCCGCAAGGCGACCTTCCGGGGCGCCCTCGCCCGTACGGCCGACGGCGAGCCCGTCGGCATCGCCTACGGCTACCCGCTCAGCCCGAGCACCGGCTGGTGGGACCGGCTGATCACGCCGGTGAGCGAGGAGCTGCGCCGTGAGGACGGCCGCCGGACGTTCGGGCTGATGGAGCTGGCCGTACGCGCGCCCTGGCGCCGTCTGGGGGTGGCTCGGCGGCTGCATGAGGCCGTCCTGGACGGCACCACCGCCGAGCGCGTGCTGCTGAACGCACGGCCGGACGTGGAGGCCGCGCAGGCCGCGTACCGGTCGTGGGGGTACCGCAAGGTGGGCGAGGCCCACCCGTGGGACGGCGCCGCCCTGCACGACGTGATGGTCCTCGATCTGGGGGCCGTGAGGGGGTAGGCCCGCGGCGCTTACCCCAGCACGTCCCGCCACACCTCGGGCAGGGCCGCCGCCACGTCGTGGGCCGCGATGGGCGCGCCGGAGGGGGCCGTGGCGTGGCGGGCGGCGAGGCCGTGGAGGTAGGCGCCGACGGAGGCGGCGTCGTGGGTGGACAGGCCCGCGGCGAGGAGGGAGCCGGTGAGGCCGGAGAGGACGTCGCCGCTGCCGGCCGTGGCGAGCCAGCCGGTGCCGGTGGGGTTGACACGTACGGGGCCGGGGCCCGGGCCGGGGCAGATGAGTGTCGTGGAGCCCTTGAGGAGGACGGTCGCGCCGTAGCGCTCGGCGAGGGTACGGACGTGGGCGAGACGGCTCTGCTCGACCTGCTCGCGCGGGACGCCGAGCAGCGCGGCGGCCTCCCCGGCGTGCGGGGTGAGGAGCGTGGCGGCGTTGCGGGAGCGCAGGTCGCCGGGGGAGAGGAGACGGAGGCCGTCGGCGTCGACGAGGACCGGGACGTCGGAGGCGAGGACGTCGTCGAGGGACTGGCGGGCGGCCGCGTCGTCGCCGAGGCCGGGGCCGACCACCCACGCCTGGACGCGGCCCGCCTTGTGGGGCGGCCCGGAGTGGACGAGGGTCTCGGGGAAGCGCGCGATGACCGCGTCGGCCGCCGGGCCCACGTAGCGGACCGCGCCCGCCCCGCCGCGCAGGGCGCCCGCGACGGCCAGGACCGCGGCGCCGGGGTAGCGGGCCGAGCCGGCCACCACGCCGACGACGCCCCGCCGGTACTTGTCGCTCTCCACGCCGGGGCGGGGCAGGAGGGCCGCCACGTCGCCGTGTTGCAGGGCCTCGACGTCGGGGACGGACGGCAGGTGGGGGGCCAGGCCGATGTCGATCAGGCGCAGCGCGCCCGCGTGCTCGCGGGCGGGGTCGATGAGCAGCCCGGGCTTGTAGGTGCCGAAGGTGACGGTCGCGTCGGCGCGTACGGCGGGGCCGCGCACCTCGCCGGTGTCGGCGTCCACCCCGCTGGGCAGGTCCACGGCGACCACGGCGCCGCGCACGGCCCCGATCAGCCGCTCGGCCTCCGGCCGCAGGCCGCCCCTGCCGCCGATGCCGACGATTCCGTCCAGGACCAGATCGGCCCGGGCCAGGGCCGTCTCGGCGGAATCAGAAGCGGAGGAGGCGGGGATCGCGCGGCCGCCCGCGGCCCGCAGCGCCCGCAGCCCGCCCGCGTGCGCGCGGTCGGGAGCCAGCAGTACGGCGGTGACCCCGGCCCCGCGGCGGGCCAGCCGGGCCCCGGCGTAGAGGGCGTCGCCGCCGTTGTCGCCGCTGCCCACCAGGAGGGCCACCCGGGCCCCGTAGACGCGGCCCAGCAGCCGGGCGCAGGCCGCCGCCAGGCCCGCGGCCGCGCGCTGCATGAGCGCTCCTTCGGGCAGCCGTGCCATCAAGTCCCGCTCCGCGGCCCGTACGGTCTCGACGCTGTAGGCAATCCTCATGGCGACCAGTCTCCCGGACATGCCCCGGAGGCCGTACGGAAGCACACGCTCCATGCGCGGGGCGGGCCTGAGACACTGACGCTGATGAACGAGACACCGATGCGCGCCCGTGCCGTGGTCGATCTGGCCGCCCTGCGGGCCAATGTGCGCGCGCTGCGCGCGGCGGCCCCCCGGGCCGAGCTGATGGCCGTGGTCAAGTCGGACGGCTACGGCCACGGCGCGCTCCCGTGCGCCCGCGCCGCGCGCGAGGCGGGCGCGAGCTGGCTGGGCACGGCCACGCCCGAGGAGGCGCTGGCGCTGCGCGCCGCGGGGGACACGGGCCGGGTGCTGTGCTGGCTGTGGACGCCGGGCGGCCCGTGGCGGGAGGCGATCGAGGCGGACGTCGACGTGTCGCTGAGCGGGATGTGGGCGCTGCGGGAGGCCGTCGCCGCGGCCCGCGCGTGCGGGCGCGCCGCACGCGTGCACCTGAAGGCGGACACCGGGCTGGGCCGCAACGGCTGCCAGCCCGAGGACTGGGCGGAACTCGTCGCCGCCGCGCGCGCCGCCGAGGCGGAGGGCACGGTCCGGGTGGCCGGCCTGTGGTCGCACTTCGCGTGCGCGGACGAGCCGGGGCACCCCTCGATCGCCGCCCAGCTCGAGGTGTTCCGGGCGCTGGTGGCCCAGGCGGAGCAGGCGGGGATCCGCCCGGAGGTGCGGCACATCGCCAACTCCCCGGCGACCCTGACCCTGCCCGAGTCGCACTTCGACCTCGTACGGACCGGGATCGCGATGTACGGGATCTCGCCGAGCCCCGAGCTCGGCCACCCCGCCGACTTCGGCCTGCGGCCCGCCATGACGCTGTCCGCCTCGCTGGCCTCGGTCAAGCGGGTGCCGGGCGGACACGGCGTGTCGTACGGACACCGCTACGTCACCCCCGGCCCGACCACCCTGGCGCTGGTGCCGGTGGGCTACGCCGACGGGATTCCGCGGCACGCCTCGGGGACCGGCCCGGTGCTGGTCGCCGGCAAGTGGCGGACGGTGGCGGGCACGGTGGCGATGGACCAGTTCGTGGTGGACCTCGGCGGCGACAGCGCGGCGCCGGGGGACGAGGCGGTGCTGTTCGGGCCCGGTGACCGGGGCGAGCCGACCGCGGAGGACTGGGCGCGGGCGGTCGGCACGATCGCGTACGAAATCGTCACGCGGATCGGCACCCGCGTCCCGCGCGTTTATGTCGGTCACCCTGAGGGCACAGGGAACTGACCATGGAAGGCGACAGCACGGCAGAGACGGCGGTCCGCGTGGCGGCGGGGGCGACGGCCGTGGGGTGGCGTCGCGGCGCGGGGTTCGCGGGTGTCGCGATCGGCGTCATCGCGGCCGGCGCGGCCATGGGGGTCGGGCTCGAGCGGCTGACCGTGGGCCGGGGGGTACGGCGCAAGGCGCGGCTGGAACTGGACGCCGCGGGCCCGTTCGGCACGCTGCGCGGCACCCCCGGCACGGCGCTCGCCGACGACGGCACCGAGCTGTACTACGAGGTCGAGGAGATACAGCCGCAGGCGCCCGCGCGCCGCAAGCGGCTGTTCGGGCGGCGCACGCCCGCCCCGGTCACCGTCATCTTCAGCCATGGCTACTGCCTGGCCCAGGACTCCTGGCACTTCCAGCGGGCGGTGCTGCGCGGGGCGGTCCGCGCCGTCTACTGGGACCAGCGGTGCCACGGCAGGTCCGCGCGCGGCTGCGCCCAGATGGAGGGCACCCAGGTCACCATCGACCAGCTCGGCCGCGATCTCAAGGCCGTGATCGACGCGGCCGCGCCCGAGGGGCCGCTGGTGCTGGTGGGCCACTCCATGGGCGGCATGACGATGATGGCGCTGGCCGCGCAGTACCCGGAGCTGGTGCACGAGCGGGTGATCGGCGCGGCCTTCATCGGTACGTCGGCGGGCAAGCTCAGCGAGGTCAGCTTCGGCCTGCCGGTGGTCGGGGTGAACGCGGTGCGGCGGCTGCTGCCAGGGCTGCTGAAGGCGCTGGGCTGGCAGGCGGAGCTGGTGGAGAAGGGGCGGCGGGCCACCGCCGACCTGTTCGCGGGCGTGATCAAGCGCTATTCGTTCGGGTCGAAGGACGTGGACCCGGGGGTCGCGCGGTTCGCGGAGCGGCTGATCGAGGCGACGCCGATCGACGTGGTCGCCGAGTTCTACCCGGCCTTCGTCGAGCACGACAAGGCGGAGGCGCTGCCGGTCTTCGACGGGCTGCCGGTGCTGGTGCTGGCGGGCGACAAGGACCTCATCACGCCCATGGAGCACAGCGAGGCCATTTCGGAGGCGCTGCCCGGCGCGGGGCTGGTGATCGTCGAGGAGGCCGGGCACCTGGTGATGCTGGAGCACCCCGAAGTGGTGAACGGACATCTGATCGACCTGCTGGCGGAGGCGGCCGGTACGGACAGCCCGCGGGCGACGGCGGACGGGGACGGGCGGCGGCGCTCGGCGCGCGGGTAAGGGCTCTCGGTGTGGCCCGCGGGCGCTTGGCCCGCGGGCGAGACCCGGCCCCGTAACATCGGCGGGTGTGACTCCGCTCCCCAACCTCAAGGAGGGGGCTTCCAACCCGTAGGTTGCGGTCCAGCCCGGACCGATCCCTTGCGAGATACGCGAAAATTAGCACAGGCCAGGGAAGTGATTCCCCCACTGGCTGAAGCCGGTGGTCCCCTCGTCAGGAGACTGATGCACACCCCGCACACCGTCGCCACCCGTCTCACCGTCACCTCCCCCGAGCAGATGCGGGACCTGGGGCGCAGGCTCGCGAAACTGCTGCGCCCCGGTGACCTCGTGCTGCTCACCGGAGAGCTGGGCGCGGGCAAGACCACGCTGACCCGGGGCCTGGGGGAGGGGCTGGGGGTGCGCGGCGCGGTCACCTCGCCGACGTTCGTGATCGCCCGGGTCCATCCGTCGCTGGGCGACGGCCCGCCGCTGGTGCACGTGGACGCCTACCGGCTGGGCGGGGGGCTGGACGAGATGGAGGACCTGGACCTCGATGTGTCGCTGCCGGATTCGGTGGTGGCCGTGGAGTGGGGCGAGGGGAAGGTCGAGGGGCTCGCGGAGGACCGGCTGCACGTCGTCATCGAGCGGACGGTCGGCGAGCAGGCAGGTGGCGAGCGGACGGCCGGGGGGCAGGCGGATGGCGAGCAGCCGGCCGGGGAGCAGGCCGCCGCGCCCGAGGAGGACGTCCGGGGGGTCGTCGTGACCGGCGTCGGGCCGCGTTGGGCGGGGGAGGATCTGGCCTCGCTGGCGGGCTGAGACCCGCTCGGCGGGGTGAGATTCCGACAAGGCGTCGGCAAAATGTTGCGCGAGGGGCATCCTCCGTGGTCACATGGGAAGGCAGGGCAGGTTAGGTGTGCCTAACTTGGCGGCCTGCTCGACTGCCCCAGGACCCTTAGGAGGCATCCATGCCGTCCCGAGAGCCCGCTGCCGAGGCGGCCCGGCGCGATGACCGGCCCCCGTCGATGACGGAGCTGCTGGCCGCCTGCGCGGCGGCGAGCGCGGTATCCACCCCGCCCGAATCCACACCCACCTCCGAAGTCACCCCGCCCGAATCCCCCCAATCCGAAGCCGCCGGGCCGGGCGCGACCCCCGCCACACCGGGGGAGCCGGGGGCGGAGGGCGAGCGCCGCCGCAGCGCCGCGTAGGGGGCCGGGGGCCAGAACGCGGGGACGCGGGGACGCGGGGACACGAGGGGCGCGCCTCAGGCGATGACCACGACCCTCGTGCCGACCTGCGCGAAGTCCCACATCGCCGAGGCGTCCTCGCGGCTCTCCCGGATGCCCCCGGTCTTCTTCGCCGCGTTCGGGTCGGGGGTCGAGCCGTCGATCGCCGCGCTGAAACCGAACACGACTCCCTCTTCCGTGTGGAAGACGACGACGTGCTCGACCTTGACCCCGTCCGAGCCGACCGTGCTCTGCCGCCGCGAGGTGACCTCGTACGTCCCCGGGGCGGGGCTCGCGGAGCTGGGGTGGACCTCGAAGGTGCGGGTGGGCTGCTCGTCCGCGCCCACCAGCCACACCCGCCGGTCCTCCAGCGCGTACACCACGCGCAGGCCGGAGCCGGAGTCGCCCGGCAGCGCGGTGGACTTCTTCTTCCCGTGCTTGCCCTGGTCCTTGCCCTTGGACTTGCCCTTGGAGTCGCCGGCGTGCCGCGAGTGAGAGGGGGGCTCGGGGGCGGTCGCCGAGGCCTGGTAGGCGAGGAAGCCCACGCAGCCGACCGCGGCGGCGGTGAGCGCGGCCACGACGGTCCCGGTACTCCTTGGCACGGCTTGCCACCCTCTCCTGCGGTCGGTTCCCGCGGCCAGTTCCTGCGATCAGTAGCGGTCAGTGCGCGCTCAGGTCTGGTGTCTCCCCGGTCACCCCGAGGGGACAAGCCGACCGTAGCACCGGCGCGCGCCCCCGCCGTGCGCCACGGCTCCTCCCGGCGGCGGCGCGGCCCCCTCCGCGGGCGCCGTAGGCTGTCCTCGTGCTGTTGCTCGCGCTTGACACCGCTACCCCCGCCGTCACCGTCGCCCTGCACGACGGCACCGACGTCCTCGCCGAGTCGCGTCAGGTCGACGCGCGGCGCCACGGCGAGCTGCTGCTGCCCGCCGTCGACAAGGTGCTGGCCGAGGCGGGAGCCGTGCTGGCCCAGGTGACCGACCTGGTGGTCGGCGTGGGCCCGGGCCCGTACACCGGGCTGCGGGTCGGCCTGGTGACCGCGGCGACCTTCGGGGCGGCCCTCGACATCCCCGTCCATGGGCTGTGCACGCTCGACGGCATCGCGTACGCCGCCGGACGGGCCGGGCTCACCGGGCCCTTCGTCGTGGCCACGGACGCGCGGCGCAAGGAGGTCTACTGGGCGCGGTACGACGACGCCCGCACCCGGGTGACCGAGCCCGCCGTGGACCGGCCCGCGGACCTCGGCGAGCGGGTGGCCGGGCTGCCGGCCGTCGGCGCGGGCGCCCTGCTCTACCCGGACGCCTTCGGAGCCGTACCGGCCGGGATGCCGGAGCACCAGTCGGCGGGCGCGCTGGCGGCACTGGCCGCCGAGAAGCTCGCGCGCGGCGAGGAGCTGCTGCCCAACCGGCCGCTGTACCTGCGCCGCCCCGACGCCCAGGTGCCCGCCAACTACAAGGTGGTCACGCCCCGGTGACCCCCGCCACACCTCCCGCGACACCCTCCGCGGCACCCGAGGTACCGGTGGTGCGCGAGATGCGCTGGTGGGACATCGAGCGCGTGCTGCGGCTCGAGGTGAACCTCTTCCCCGAGGACGCCTGGTCGCCCGGCATGTTCTGGTCCGAGCTGGCCCACGCGCGCGGCCCGGCCGCCACCCGGCACTACGTGGTCGCGGAGGCGGGCGGCCGGCTCGTCGGCTACGCGGGGCTCGCCGCCGTCGACCGCACCGCGGACGTCCAGACCATCGCCACCGCCCGCGACCACTGGGGCACCGGGCTCGGCGCCCGCCTGCTGACCGACCTCATCACGGCCGCCACCTCCTTCGAATGCCGCGAGGTGCTCCTTGAGGTGCGCGTCGACAATCGGCGCGCGCAGCGCCTCTACGAGCGCTTCGGCTTCGAGCCCATCGGGATCCGCAAGGGCTACTACCAGCCCGGGAACGTGGACGCGCTGGTGATGCGCCTGGCCGACCCGGCGGCGGCCGCCGAACCCGCGACGCCCGCCGCGTCACTCGCCGCGCCGAGCCCCGCACCAGGCTCACCCGGCTCCGTACCCAGCTCCGCACCAGGCCCCGCACAAGGCTCCGTCCCCAGCTCCGCACAAGGCTCCGTACAAGGAACGAAGACCCATGGCTGACGAACCTCTCGTACTCGGCATCGAGACCTCCTGCGACGAGACCGGCGTCGGCATCGTCCGCGGCCACACCCTCCTCGCCGACGCCGTCGCCTCCAGCGTCGACGAGCACGCGCGCTTCGGCGGCGTCGTCCCCGAGGTCGCCAGCCGGGCGCACCTGGAGGCGATGGTCCCCACCATCCAGCGCGCCCTGAAGGAAGCCGGGGTCGCCGCCTCCGACCTGGACGGCATCGCGGTCACGGCCGGCCCCGGGCTCGCCGGCGCGCTGCTGGTGGGCGTGTCGGCCGCGAAGGCGTACGCGTACGCCCTGGGCAAGCCGCTCTACGGCGTCAACCACCTGGCCTCGCACATCTGCGTGGACCAGCTGGAGCACGGCCCGCTGCCCGAGCCGACGATGGCCCTGCTGGTGAGCGGCGGCCACTCCTCGCTGCTGCTCGCGCCCGACATCACCTCCGACGTGCGCCCGCTCGGCTCGACGATCGACGACGCGGCGGGCGAGGCGTTCGACAAGATCGCCCGCGTGCTGAACCTCGGCTTCCCGGGCGGGCCGGTCATCGACCGCATCGCGCGCGAGGGCGACCCGGACGCGATCGCTTTCCCGCGCGGGCTGACCGGGCCGCGCGACGCCCCGTACGACTTCTCCTTCTCCGGTCTCAAGACCGCCGTGGCCCGCTGGATCGAGGCCAAGCGGGCGGCGGGCGAGGAGGTCCCGGTCGCCGATGTCTCGGCCTCCTTCCAGGAGGCGGTCGTGGACGTGCTGACCCGCAAGGCCGTACGGGCCTGCAAGGACGAGGGCGTCGAGCACCTGATGATCGGCGGCGGCGTGGCCGCCAACTCCCGGCTGCGCGCCATGGCCGAGCGCCGCTGCGAGGACGCGGGCATCACGCTGCGGGTGCCCAGGCCCAAGCTGTGCACGGACAACGGCGCGATGGTCGCGGCGCTGGGCGCGGAGATGGTGGCGCGCGGGCGGGCCGCGTCGGCCTGGGACCTGTCGGCAGACTCCTCGCTGCCGGTGACCGACCCGCACGTCCCGGCCCCCGCCGGCCACGACCACGACGACCACGTGCACGACCACGGCCATGTGCACGACCACGATCACGTGCACGAGCTGAGCCGGAAGAACCTGTACGCATGACGGTCGCGCTGATGTGGGAGGCGCGGGCCGTCGAGGGCGGCGGCGAGCGGCTGCTGGCCTGGGCCCGCGGCCGGCGGCTCGACCCGGCACCGCTGCGCCGTGAGACCTTCCGCGCCCCCGCGGACCGCGTGCTGGTCATCACCTGGTGGGACGCCCCGTACGACGCCGACCTGCCCGAACTCCCCGAGCCGGGGGAGGACCTGGTGCGCCGGGCCGTGCACCGGTGGCGGTTCGAGGCTCTCGACGACTGACCCTAAACCCCCCCTGACATCTATGTCAGGGTTTAGCCTCGGCGCCGTCCGAACTCGGCCCGCCCGGCGTCGTGGTCCACAACGCCGCGCTCGTCCGGCCCGACCGGCCCGGCGAGCTGTCCGTACGCGCTCACCTGGACGCCTGGGCGGTCAACGTGGTCGGGGCGCTCACCACGACGGCGCACGTCGCCCCGGGGATGGCGCGCCGCGGCGGCGGGTCGTTCATCGTCACCGGCGGAATGCCCGAGGCGAAGCCGGAGTACGTGGGCCTGTCGCTCGGCAAGGCCGGGGTGCGGGCGCTGGTGGAGCTGCTCGACAAGGAGTACGGGCCCTCGGGCGTCCATGTCGCCACCGTCACCGTGGCCGGGCCGGTCGCCCCAGGCACGCCGTTCGACCCGGACGACATCGCCGAGCACTACTGGCGGCTGCACACCCAGCCCCGGGAGCGGTGGCAGCGGGAGGTCGTCCACAGCGGCTGACGGCGGCCCCTCGGCGGGCTGGGGCCCTTAATGGGCCGGGGCCCTCGGCGGGCCGGGCCCCTTAATGGGCCGGGGCCCTCGGCGGGCCGGGGTCTCGCGTCTCCGGGACCCTTGGGCGGCGCGACGGCGCGGGCTGAGAGACTGCGTTGAGGAGTCCTGCCGAGTCCTGTCGCGCCGCTAGCGCGCGCTGCTGCTGCGGCTGCGCTGCTGCTGTGCGAAGGAAAGAGTTGACTTCCTCCCCCTCCTGAAGGAGGGGGTTCCTACGGCTCGCGCCGTGGGGGTTCCTGCTTCGTCGCCGACTGCCCGCCCGGAGTGCTCCGTTGAGGTCTTACACCGGCTCCACAGGCCGATACCGCCAGCCCGGCGGCCAGGATGTTGCGTGCCGCGTTCACGTCGCGGTCGTGGGTCGTGCCGCAGTCGCAGGTCCAGGTACGGACGTGCAGCGGCAGCTTGTCCCGCAGGGTGCCGCACACGGAGCACAGCTTGGAGGAGGGGAACCAGCGGTCGACCGCGATCACCTCGCGGCCGTACCACTGGGCCTTGTACTCCAGCAGGCTCCGGAACTCGCTCCACGCCGCGTCGGAGATGGCGCGGGCGAGCTTGCCGTTCTTCAGCAGGTTCCGAACGGTGAGGTCCTCGATCACGATCGTTTGGTTCTCACGAACGAGCCGAGTGGTGATCTTGTGCAGCGTGTCGCGCCTGCGGTCGGCGACGCGGGCATGGATACGGGCGACCTTCCGCCTCGCCTTGGCCCGGTTCGCGCCCTCGCCCGGGGCCTTGCGGGCAAGGTGCCGCTGGGCCCTGGCCAGGCGGGTACGGTCGCGCCGCTCGTGCCGGGGGTTGGAGATCTTCTCCCCCGTCGAGAGGGTCAGCAGGTGGTCCAGTCCGGCATCCACGCCGACCGCCGCATCCGTTGGGGCGAGCGGCCCCACGGTGGGGTCCTCGCACAGCAGGGACACGTGCCAGCGTCCGGCCGAGTCCTGCGACACGGTCACGGTGGACGGCGACGCGCCCTTCGGAAGGGGGCGGGACCACACGATCTCCAGCGGCTCCGTCATCTTCGCCAAGGTCAGCTCGCCGGCGCGGAAGCGGAAGGCGCTGGTGGTGTACTCGGCGGACTTCCGGGACTTCTTCCGCGACTTGAACCGCGGATACCCGGCGCGCCTGGCGAAGAAGTGGGTGAAGGCCGTCTGGAGGTGGCGCAGGGCCTGCTGGAGCGGGACGGAGGAGGCCTCGCCGAGATACGCCAGTTCCTCGGTCTTCTTCCACGCCGTCAGCATCGCCGAGGTGGCGTTGTAGTTGACCCGCTCCTGCCGCAGCGCCCACGCCTCGGTGCGCGCCGCGAGCGCGAGGTTGTAGACCTTCCGCACGCATCCGAACGTGCGCGACAGCTCGGCTGCCTGCGCATCGGTCGGATAGAAGCGGTACTTGAACGCCCGCTTCACAGGAATGGTCACGGCTCACAAGGTAGCGCGTCAGCGCGTGAACCGACTCGTTGGCGGTGGGCGCCGAATCGCCCTGGCGCTGATTCGGCGCCCTCTGCCCTGCTCCGCAGGAGTCCGTTTCCCCGCGGCCTGAAGGCCGGGGTATCCGCGGAGGAGCCCCGATGAGCGCCCGCCCCCTGCCCCCGCCCGACGCCCACATGGACCCCGACGCCGCGCCGGATGCTGACACCCCCACCGCGCGTGACGCCGACCGTGCCGACTTGCTCGCCGAGCGGACCGAGGAGCTGCGGGAGCTGACCGCCCGGTATCTGGCCCGGCGGCGGGCGCTGTTGCTGTGGCTGGCGACCGGGCTCGTCGCGGCGGGGTGGGCCGCGGCCTGGGCGGGCTGGCGCTATGTGGCGGCCGGCGACGTGGTCAGCGTCGCGCTGGGCGTCTTCCTGCTGGCCCTGGCGGCGGGGCTGGCGGTGCCTTCCACGCTGGCCGTGGCCTCAGGCGCCCGGGACGACCTGGAGGCGCGGGAACGGCTGCGCGCCTGGGCCCGGTCGGCGCGGGACCGGGACACGCTGGCCCGGTGGCACTCCCCGGGCCGCGCCCTGTTCTGGCTGCTGCCGTCCCTCGTGCTGTGCTGCTTCGGGTCGGCCTCGGCGGCCATGACGGCCGCCGGGGACGGTTCCGCCCTGACCCTGGGGCTCGCCGTGCTCCTCGCGGGGACGGGAGCGCTGGGGATGGCCAAGGCGGTCGGCTACTACCGCCTGGTCAGCCGCGAACTCACCCCCGTGCCCGAGGTGGAGGAGCCGCCGCACGAGCTGCCCTGAGCTTCCGGCCGCCACGAGGGACTTCCGGCCGTCGCGGGGGCGCGTGGCGGCGGCGGGGGTCAGTCGGCGGGGTCCGGCTCGTCGTGGCTGCCGTGGCCGTCCGCGCTCCCCGGTTCCCGCTGCCCCTCCGACGACTTCTGCAGTGCCTGGAACCGGTGCAGCAGTTCCAGGTACTGGGGGTGGGTGTCCGCCCCCTGCGCCTTCGTCGCCTCCTCGACGGCGTTCAGCATCTGCCTGATCCGCACCGCGTCCATGCTCACATCGCGCCGTAGCTTCTTGTGGGCGGCGGCCGCGGGCCCCTTCTCGTCCTTGTCGACGGACTCGACCAGGAGGTCGAGACGCTTGATCTTCGTCTCGACGTAGCTCAGCGTCCCCTCCAGGTCTTTGATCAGGCTTGTCAGATCCTGATCCGATACGGACAGTTTTTCTTTGCCCATGCCCCCTGCCACCCTCTCATCCGCCCATTAGCGGGATGATCGTGCCATGGGAGGGGGCCTGTCCGAAGGGCTACCCGGTTCAACCCGGCAATTGGAGGCCCTCGGGCGGCTCGATACCGAAGTCGGCCCTCAGCACCGCCATCACCTCGGCGTCGTCCGCCAGTTGGCGCCGCTTGCTGGTCCCGTCGTGGTACGTCTCGGTGAGGGTGCGCCCGACCAGCGCCAGATGGCGGTCGTCGGCGGGGCGCTGGGCGAAGAGGGTGTGATGGAAGGGCGAGCGGGGGTTGGTCGCCGTGTGCCAGTTGATGACCTCGTAGTCGGGGCGCTCACAGGGCTCGCGGGTGAAGGCGTACTGGTCCTCCCACTCCCCGCCCAGGAAGGCCTGGAGCACCCAGAGGTCCTCGAGGCCGTGGTGCGGCTCGCGGACGAAGCGGTGGCGGCGGGGCCCGTCGTGGAACTCGGTGTCCGCGACCAGCGGCACCGCCTCCAGCAGGCCCCCGATGTGGCCGAAGCCGACATCGGCCACGTACGACCGCTCATCGTCCGGGACCTCGACGAGCAGCAGCATGTGCGTACGGGGGCGGAGGGCGCCCCGGGCTCCGGTGCGCACCCGGGCGACCAGGCCCGTGACGTGGTAGCCGAGGGCCTTCAGGGCGGTGGCGAGCAGGGTGTTCTGCTCGTAGCAGTAGCCGCCGCGCCGGCCGCGCACCATCTTGGCCTCCAGGTCGGGGAGGGCGAGCGAGGGCGCCGAGCCCAGCAGCGGGTCGAGGTTCTCGAAGGGTATGGACGTCACGTGCGCGAAGGTCAGCGCGCGCAGGGCCGCGGCGCTCGGGCGGCGCTCGCCCGGCCGGCCGATGCGGGCGAGGTAGGCGTCGAGGTCCAGCCGGGGCTCGGCGGGGGCGTCGGTCGCGGTGGTCGTCTTGGTCATGGTGGTCAACGTAACGACCCCCGGAAGGTCATCGTGACGCCAGATGGTCGAACTCGCCGGCCTTGATGCCGACGAGGAGCGACCTGAGCTTCGCGGGGGTGGTGGTCACGACTCTGTCGGGGTCGTCGCTCTCGCGGAGTCCTATGTCGTCGCCTATGGATGCCACCTCGACACAGGCGTCTCCGTCGCTCTGGGCGGAGTAGGAGGACTTCTGCCAGTTGATGGTGCGCATTACCTTGCCTTCTTGCTTTACATGCCTCACATGCTTCACATGCGTCGAGCGATGGCGCGTACGACGTCACGCGACTCCTCGACGGGCAGGGCCACGTCCTCGGTGCGGTCCAGAACCCCCCGGTACTTGCGCAGTTGGGACTCGGCGTCCAGGAACATCGAGCCGAGCGCCGAGTCGAACTGCACGGTGTCCAGCTGCGGCACGGGCCCCGAGGCGTAGGTGACGGTCGCGCCGGCGACCGGGAAGCCCTCGGTGGCGAGCGGGATGACGCGTACGGTGATGTTCTCGCGCTCCGACGCCTCCAGCAGCCGCTCCAGCTGGGTGCGCAGGACCCGCGTACCGCCGAACCGGGTGTGCAGGGCGGCCTCGTGGACGATGAAGGTGCACGGCGGGGGGTCGTCCCGGTCCAGGATGTCCCGGCGCCTCATCCGGTGGGAGAGCCTGCGGCGCAGCTCGGGCGGGGACCACGGGGGCACGGCGTGGCCCATCACCGCCTGCGCGTACTCCTCCGTCTGGAGCAGCCCGGGGATGTGGATGAGGCCGACGACGCGCAGGCGGGAGGCGTGGTGCTCCATTTCGGCCAGGTCGAGCCCGCTGGTGGCGATGAGCCCCCGGTACTCCTCCCACCAGCCGCCCCGGCGCTCATGGGTCATGGCGGCGAGGGCGTCGACGTACGCGCCGTCGGGGCAGGCGTAGATGGCGGCCAGGGTCCGTACGCGCTCCTCGCTCACCCCGAACCGGGCGAGTTCCAGATTGGTGATGTGGGTGCGGTTGATCCCGAGCCGGTCGGCGGCCTCCTGGATGCTGAGGCCCGCGTCCTCGCGCATCCTCCGCAACTCGGTACCCAACCGCTGCTGACGGGCGGTTGGGGCAGTCCTGGGCGGCATGTCCCTCCCATGCGTGTCACCCTCGAGGGCTATATGTCGGGGAAATTCAACGAATCCGTAGCACTTGTTTGCAGCGCTGTCCTACGGTAGGTGGTGTCGCCGCTACGAAGCGTTGATCATCGTAACGGTACGCGCACCAACGGCCCCGTCGCAGGGAGTTGACATGGGACCCGACCACGAGCCCGACGACGGCCCCACAGGCAGTTCGCCCGCCCCCGGTCCCGAAGAGCCGTACGTCTACACGCTGCAGAGCACCCGCCGGGCCACCTCCCCCAAGATCTGCCGGGACTTCGTCGCCTGCGTCCTGAACTCCGTGGGCCATGAGGACCTCGTCGACACGGCGACGGCCTGCACCTCGGAGCTGGCCACCAACGCCTATCTGCACGCCGAGGGCGACTCCCTGATGCTGCGCGTGATGATCGAGCAACCGAGGCTGCGGATCAGCGTGTACGACGCGAGCACCGAGCTGCCGACGGGGGCGTATCTGCCGGCCGGCGACCGGATGTACGGGCGCGGGCTCGGGGTGGTCGCCGCGCTCGCCGACGAGTGGGGCACGGCGGACGGGGACCCGACCGGGATGTACGCGAAGGGCGTCTGGTTCGAGCTGCGGACCCGGGGCACCGCCTAGCCGCGCCGGGCCGGGTGGCCCAGGAGCATCGTCGGGGCGCCGTCGGCCCGGGTGAGGAAGACCGTGGCCGAATTCACCCCTTCGAGGCGCAGCTTCCTCCGCAGCTCCTCCGGCTCGACGGCCGACCCCCGCTTCTTGACCGTCACCACGCCGACCCCGCGCTCGCGCAGCAGCGCCTTGAGCTTCTTGAGGTTGAAGGGCAGCACGTCCGTGATCTCGTACGCGGTGGCGTACGGCGTCGGCCGCAGGTCGTCCGCCGTGATGTAGGCGATCGTCGGGTCGATGAGGCGGCCGCCGATCCGGGCGGCGACGTCCGCGACCAGGTGCGCGCGGATGACCGCGCCGTCCGGTTCGTACAGCCAGCGGCCGACCGGGCCCGGCTCCGGGTCCGGCAGCAGCCGGGTGCCGAGGAGGGAGTGGCAGTCGGGCAGCAGCGTGGCGCGGCGCATGCCGGGGCGCGCCGTGCCGAACCACAGCAGGGCCTCCTTCACATCGCCGTGGTCCGAGATCCACTCCGCCTCGGCGTCCTCGGGGACCGCCTCGTGCGGGACGCCCGGGGCGACCTTGAGGGCGGCGTGGGGGGCGGTGCGGGCCGCCTCGACGGCCCAGGACAGCGGCGGGGAGTACGCCTCGGGGTCGAAGACGCGGCCGCGGCCGCCGCGCCGGGCGGGGTCCACGAAGATCGCGTCGTACCGGGAGGTGTCGATCTCGGCGACGTCCGCCTGGCGCACCTCAATCAGCTCGGACAGCCCCAGGGCCTCGGCGTTGGCCCGGACGACCGCGCAGGTCAGCGGGTCCCGGTCGACGGCCAGCACGGAGATCCCCGCGCGGGCCAGCGCGACCGCGTCGCCGCCGATGCCGCAGCACAGGTCGGCGACGCGGCGCACGCCGAGCTCGGCGAAGCGGTCGGCGCGGTAGGCGGCCACGGACGCGCGGGTGGCCTGCTCGACGCCGTGCGGCGTGAAGTACATCCGGTGGGCGTCGTCGGCGCCGAACTTCGCGGCCGCGCGCTGTCTGAGCCCCGCCTGGGTGAGGGCCGCCGAGACCAGCTCCGCGGGGTGGTCGCGGCGCAGCCGGGTCGCCGTGGCGAGCTCCCGCGCCGGGTCGTAGTCCCGCAGCTCGCTCAGCAGTGCCTGCCCTTCGTCGCGGAGCAGTGAGTCGAAGGCGTCAACGTCCACGTCGCCCATTCTCCCCGCTCCAGCGAGCGCGTTCGCGACACCCGGCTGAAGATCGCTTATGTGATGATGATCAAGACTGGCCTTTCGAGGTGTCTCGTACTGGTCGCGGCCGCGGCGCTGCTCGCGGGCTGCGGGGACGAGGACGGTGCCGGGACGGCTGTGCCGTCCAAGCCGTCCATGACGTCCACGTCGTCGAAGTCGTCCTCGGACGCCGCGGACCACGCCCCCGGTCCGAGCCGGGAATCCGGCCCGGCGCCGGACGCGCGGTCCGCGTCCGGTTCGGCCTCCGGGCTGCCCAGCCCACCCGTCCCGCCCCCCGACGGCTACCGCCGCTGGGGGCTCGACCGCCCCCTGGAGGCGGCGCCGCCGCCCCGGACCAAGCCGTCCCTGGTGCCGCCCGGTGCGGGCGCGCCCGCCGGGCCGCCGATCGTCGACCACGTGCCGACCCGCGACCGGGTCGTCTTCGTCACCATCGACGACGGCACCGAGAAGGACCCGGCCTTCGTCCAGGAGGTCCGGGACCTGGGGTTGCCGATCACCGGGTTCCTGACCGACGAGGAGGTGGCCGGCGACTACGACTACTTCGGCCAGTTGCGCCGGCTCGGCAACGGGATGCAGAACCACACCCTCACCCACCCGCGGCTGGCCGGGATGGAGTACGAGGGGCAGGCCCACCAGATCTGCGGCCAGCAGGAGATCCTCACCCGCCAGTTCGGCACCCGGCCGTATCTGTTCCGCCCGCCGTACGGGGCGCTCGACGACGACACGGTGCGCGCTGCGGCGGCCTGCGGGGTGCGGGCGCTGGTGATGTGGTCGGCCGAGATGAAGGCCGGCGGGCTGGAGTACGCCTCCGGCGACCGGCTGCACTCCGGTGACATCATCCTGGCCCACTTCCGGGGCCCCTCCCAGCAGAACGGGCTGACGATGACCGATGTGATGACCTCACTGGTGCGGGAGATCCAGGCGCAGGGATTCGCGGTGGCCCGGCTGGAGGACTACCTCTGACGGGGTGCCGCGGCACCCGTCACTTGGCACTCTGGTTGACTGAGTGCTAACCGCGTCATAATGTCGTGGCTGGCACTCAGCAGTGAGGAGTGCCAAACACAGCGACGGGCAGGTCCGGCACCCGCGACGACGGATCCACCTGGTCGCCACCTCAGACAGTTAACCCCGTGAGATCTCCGAAGGGGGAGGTCGGATCGTGACGACCACCAGCTCCAAGGTTGCCATCAAGCCGCTCGAGGACCGCATCGTGGTCCAGCCGCTCGACGCCGAGCAGACCACGGCCTCTGGCCTGGTCATTCCGGACACCGCCAAGGAGAAGCCCCAGGAGGGCGTCGTCCTGGCCGTGGGCCCGGGCCGTTTCGAGGACGGTAACCGTCTCCCGCTCGACGTCTCCGTCGGCGACGTCGTGCTCTACAGCAAGTACGGCGGTACCGAGGTGAAGTACAACGGCGAGGAGTACCTCGTCCTCTCGGCTCGCGACGTCCTCGCGATCGTCGAGAAGTAAGTCACCGAAGTTTTGCCTGTGAGCCGCGCCCCGGTGCCCCTGTCCATACCGGGGCCGGGGCGCGGTTCGTTCGAGAGGACACACGCAACCCATGGCGAAGATCCTGAAGTTTGACGAGGACGCCCGTCGCGCCCTCGAGCGCGGCGTCAACAAGCTCGCCGACACCGTCAAGGTGACGATCGGCCCCAAGGGCCGCAACGTCGTCATCGACAAGAAGTTCGGCGCTCCGACCATCACCAACGACGGTGTCACCATCGCCCGCGAGGTCGAGGTCGATGACCCGTACGAGAACCTGGGCGCCCAGCTCGTCAAGGAGGTGGCGACCAAGACCAACGACATCGCGGGTGACGGCACCACCACCGCCACCGTGCTGGCCCAGGCGCTGGTCCGCGAGGGCCTGCGCAACGTGGCCGCCGGCGCCTCCCCGGCCGCCCTGAAGAAGGGCATCGACGCGGCCGTCAAGGCGGTCTCCGACGAGCTGCTGGCCACCGCCCGCCCGATCGACGAGAAGTCCGACATCGCCGCCGTGGCCGCGCTGTCCGCTCAGGACAAGCAGGTCGGCGAGCTCATCGCCGAGGCGATGGACAAGGTCGGCAAGGACGGTGTGATCACCGTCGAGGAGTCCAACACCTTCGGTCTGGAGCTGGACTTCACCGAGGGCATGGCCTTCGACAAGGGCTACCTGTCGCCGTACATGGTCACCGACCAGGAGCGCATGGAGGCCGTCCTCGAGGACCCGTACATCCTCATCCACCAGGGCAAGATCTCCTCCATCCAGGACCTGCTGCCCCTGCTGGAGAAGGTCATCCAGGGCGGCAGCAAGCCGCTGCTGATCATCGCCGAGGACGTGGAGGGCGAGGCCCTGTCCACCCTCGTCGTCAACAAGATCCGCGGCACCTTCAACGCCGTCGCGGTGAAGGCCCCCGGCTTCGGCGACCGCCGCAAGGCGATGCTCGGCGACATGGCCGCCCTCACCGGCGCCACCGTCGTCGCCGAGGAGGTCGGCCTCAAGCTCGACCAGGTCGGCCTGGACGTGCTGGGCACCGCCCGCCGCGTGACCGTCACCAAGGACGACACCACCATCGTCGACGGCGGCGGCAAGGCCGAGGACGTCACCGGCCGGATCGCCCAGATCAAGGCCGAGATCGAGGCCACGGACTCCGACTGGGACCGCGAGAAGCTCCAGGAGCGGCTCGCCAAGCTGGCCGGCGGCGTGTGCGTGATCCGCGTCGGCGCCGCCACCGAGGTGGAGCTGAAGGAGAAGAAGCACCGTCTGGAGGACGCCATCTCCGCGACCCGCGCCGCGGTCGAGGAGGGCATCGTCTCCGGTGGTGGCTCCGCGCTCGTCCACGCCGTCAAGGTGCTCGAGGACAACCTCGGCAAGGAGGGCGACGAGGCCACCGGTGTCGCGGTCGTCCGCCGCGCCGCCGTCGAGCCGCTGCGCTGGATCGCCGAGAACGCGGGCCTCGAGGGCTACGTCATCACCTCCAAGGTGGCCGAGCTCGAGAAGGGCCACGGCTACAACGCGGCCACCGACGAGTACGGCGACCTGGTGAAGGCCGGCGTCATCGACCCGGTCAAGGTCACCCGCTCCGCCCTGGAGAACGCGGCGTCCATCGCCTCCCTGCTGCTCACCACCGAGACGCTGGTGGTCGAGAAGCCGGCCGAGGAGGAGCCTGAGGCCGCCGGGCACGGCCACGGTCACGCGCACTGACGCGTCCACCGCGCACCGCGCACCGCGCACCGCCGAGGCGCGGTCACCCCTTCGCGGGGGTGGCCGCGCCTCGCGCGTTCTCCGGGCGGCCCGGGCCGGCGCGCGTCCCCCGGAGGCCGGACCGGCGCCGGGCTCAGCGCTTCCTGGGCGGCCGGCCCACGTTCGAGGAGACGACCGAGACGGCCGCCCGGGGCGCCAGCTTCGCCAGTCCCGTCATCGCCTTGTAGCGAGGGTCGGGAATCGACAGCGCCTTGCCCCGCGCGAAGTCCTTGAGCGCCGCCGTCACCAGCTTGTCCGCGTCCAGCCACATCCAGCTCGGCACGCTGTCCGGCTTGATCCCGGCCCGCGCGTGGAACTCGGTCCGTACGAACCCGGGGCACAGCGCCATCAGCCGCACCCCGGCACTCGCCAGGTCCTTCGCGGCGCCCTGGGTGAACTGCACGACCCACGCCTTGCTGGCCCCGTACGTGCCGCGCGGGAAGAACGCCGCGATCGAGGCCACGTTGATCACCCCGCCGCGCCCCCGGGCCCGCATGGTCTCGGCGGCGGCGGTGGTCAGCCGCAGGACCGCCTCGCAGTGCACCTTCATCATCCGCAGTTCGTCGGCCAGGGGCACCTCGAGATAGCGGCCCTTGTTGCCGAAGCCGGCGTTGTTGACGAGCAGATCGACCGGGTGCTTGCGGTCGGACAGCCGCGCCTCGACCGCCGCGATGCCATCGTCCTCGGACAGGTCGGCCCGCAACACCTCCGCCTCCACCCCGTGCCGGTCGTGGAGGTCGGCGGCCTGCTCGCGCAGCCGCTTCTCGTCCCGCGCCACGAGCACCAGGTTGTGCCCGTCCGCGGCGAGCCGGCTCGCGAAGGCGGCGCCGATGCCCGCCGTGGATCCCGTAATCAACGCAGTCGTCATACGCGCACGTTAGCGGCCACGGCGGGGGTCGGAGCGCAGTCGTCCGGATCAGTTGTCCGGATTCGCGGGTCAGTTCCCGGATCAGTTCCCGGATCGGTTCTCCAGCGCGACGGAGAGGGTCCCGGAATACGAGAGCGCCGATTCCCGCAGCTCGGGGTGGAGCGCCTCGCCCGCCGCGAGCACCCGGGGCAGCAGCGCCCGTTCGGTCGTGGCGGCGCGGAAGGAGAATCCGACGGTCACCTCGTGGTCGGGCCGGCGCACGATCTCGACCCGGTCCCCGGCGCGTATCTCGCCCGGTTCGAGCACCCGCAGATAGGCGCCCGGGACGGCGGCCCGGGTGAACCGCTTCACCCAGCGCTCCTCGCCCAGCCAGGCCGCGAAGGTCCGGCAGGGGATGCGCGCGGAGGCCACTTCGAGCAGCAGGTCGGGGCCGATCCGCCAGCGCTCGCCGATCCGGGCGCCGGTGACGTCCAGGCCCCTGGTGGTGAGGTTCTCGCCGAAGACGCCGTTCGGCAGCTCGCGGCCGAGCTCGCGCTCCCAGGCGTCGAGGTCCTCCCGCGCGTAGGCGTAGACCGCCTGGTCGTTCCCGCCGTGGTGGCGGGTGTCGCTGACGGTGTCGCCGACGAGCCCGCTCCCGCCCTCGCCCTTGGGGCCCGGGGCCACCACCCGCACCGGCCCGTCGGCGGGGCGCTTGTCGATGCCGGTGCCCCCCGAGGGGGCGTCGGTGTAGTCGACCCGCTTCAGGCGGCCGAGGTTCACGGTGAGCACGGTCGGCGGGTGCGGAGACCCGGCCTCGGAGATACGCGTCATGGCGGCACGCTAGACGACGGCGGTTCAAAGCGTCGATCGCGATAAACCGGGCCTCACCCAAGGGTCGCTTATGCTCGAAGCATGATCGAGCCTCGCCATCTGAGGGTGTTGCGCGCCGTGGCCGCCACCGGCTCCTTCTCCGCCGCCGCCCGTGAGCTGGGCTGCACACAGCCCGCCGTCAGCCAGCAGATGAAGGCCCTCGAACAGTCCTCGGGCACTCCGCTGCTGGTCCGCACCGGCCGGGAGATGCGGCTGACGCAGGCGGGGGAGGCGCTGGTGCGCCACGCGGCCGGGATCCTGGCCGGGCTGACCGCCGCCGAGGAGGAGGTCGCGGCGATCGCCGGGCTGCGGGCCGGCCGGGTGCGGCTGGTGTCCTTCCCCAGCGGCAGTTCGACCCTGGTGCCGACGGCCCTCGCCGAGCTGCGCGAGTCCTTCCCCGGGACCCGGGTCTCGCTGGTGGAGGCCGAGCCGCCGCGCTCGGTCGAGATGCTGCGCGCGGGCGACTGCGAGATCGCCGTGGCCTTCCGCTACCCGGAGGTCCAGCGGGCGGCGGGCGCCGGGGCGGTGGCGGGCGTCGGGGCGGCGGTGGACGCGGAGGGGCCGGGTGCCCCGGCCGAGGGCACGGCCGAGGGTTCGTGGGGCAAGGACGACCTGGTCGTACGGCCGCTGCTGAGCGACCGGCTGGTGGGCGTGGTGCCGGAGGGGCACCGGCTGGCGGGCGCCGGGGCGGTGGGCATCGGGGAGCTGGCCGGGGAGCCGTGGATCGCGGGGTGCCCGCGCTGCCGCAGGCATCTGGTCGACGTGTGCGAGGCGGCGGGCTTCACGCCCCGGATCGACTTCGCCACGGACGACTACCCGGCGGTGATCGGGCTGGTCGCGGCCGGGCTCGGGGTGGCGGTGCTGCCGGAGCTGGCGCTGGAGTCCGTACGGGCGAAGGGGACCGCGACGGTGGAGGTGGAGCCGGCCGTGCGGCGGGAGGTCGTCGCCCTCACCCTGCCGGACCTCGCGCGGGTCCCGGCGGTGGCGGCGACGCTGGACCGGCTGGAGTCGGCGGCGCGGCGCGCACCAAGGCCGTGACCTGCGGCCGCTGAACGGCGTCGGCCGGGAATCGGCCGACGGCGGCGGCCGCGCGGGGGTCACGGTCGGTACTCCGCGCTCTGCTTCGATATTTCTGCTTTAACGTTTCTGCGGTACTTCTCCGCTTCTGGCGCGCGGCTGGATCAGGCGCCGGGAGCGCCGGCGCCCGAGGTGGCCACGGTCCGGTGGCGTGCCCGCCCCATGAGCTCCTCGCGCTCGTCCTCGGTCAGTCCGCCCCACACGCCGTAGGGCTCCCGCACGGCCAGCGCGTGCGCCGCGCACTCGGCGCGTACGGGGCATCGCATGCACACCTCTTTGGCTGACATCTCGCGTGCGCTGCGGGCAGCGCCGCGCTCGCCCTCCGGGTGGAAGAAGAGCGAGCTGTCGACCCCGCGACACGCGGCCAGGAGCTGCCAGTCCCACAGGTCGGCGTTCGGACCGGGAAGACGGGAGAAATCTGCCATTGCCTTATCTCCTCGAAGCGATCTGGTGCGGACGCTGTGTCCTGGGTCGTGCACCTACTGTGTAAGTAGATGTAAATATGACTCATTGCGAATCTAGCCACAGAGACCCCCAAATTGGAAGCAAGGTCGCCAAATACCACCGAGAGGGCGGGGGCGGGAATGGGCGCGGCGAGCGCGATGAAGCAGCTCCGTGTCCGAGCCCTCACGTAGAGTGTCGAAGGTGGCCGCGGGACCCCGTAACTCTTTCGGGTGACCGTCGTTGAGAGTGCGGAGGCGGTTGATGGGTAAAGCTCTCGGGCAAGTGTCCGAGGCTGTCAATCGCACAGGTGACGATATGTACCAGCCTGGAGGCTCAAGGTGACGCGCATCAGCTGCGGAGGGCGGCCATGACTTCCGTCCTCGTCTGCGACGACTCCCCGCTTGCCCGAGAGGCGCTGCGCCGCGCGGTGGCGACCGTGCCCGGCGTCGAGCGTGTGACGACGGCGGCCAACGGCGAGGAAGTCCTCCGCCGCTGGGGGGCCGACCGTTCGGATCTGATTCTGATGGACGTGCGGATGCCCGGCCTCGGTGGCGTCGAGACCGTGCGGCGGCTGCTGTCGGCCGACCCCGGCGCCCGGATCATCATGCTCACGGTCGCCGAGGACCTGGACGGCGTCGCGCTGGCCGTGGCCGCCGGCGCCCGTGGCTATCTGCACAAGGACGCCTCGCGCGCCGAGCTGCGCGCGACCGTGACCCAGGCGCTGGCGGACCCCACCTGGCGGCTCGCCCCGCGCCGGCTGCGCTCCGCCGAGATGGGCGCGGCCCCCACGCTCACCGCCCGCGAGATCCAGGTGCTCGAGGGCATGAGCCACGGCCGGTCCAACGCGGAGATCGGCCGCGAGCTGTTCCTGTCCGAGGACACGGTGAAGACGCACGCCCGGCGGCTGTTCAAGAAGCTCGGCGCCTCGGACCGGGCACACGCGGTGGCGCTCGGCTTCCGCTGGGGCCTGGTCCGCTAGACCCGGGTCCACGATCGCCCTGACGGGGGCCGACGGTCCCCGCCCGTCAGGTGACGGGCGGGGCGAGGGGCGGCGGCTGGTAGCGGCTTATGTCCCCGCCGCGGTAGCGGCTTATGTCACTTCGCCGGGCGATGCCGCATCCTTGAAGGTGTGGAGTTCCTCGGGGACAAGTCGGTCGGGCGTGAGGGGAGAGCGCAGGACGTGACGACAGCCGGCGCACCTGCTCATAACGCTTCAGCGCACAACTACGGACGCGGTGCCGCGGAAGCCACGCCGCCAAGGCACCATGGACGGATGCGCGACGACGAGACCCAGGGGTCCCCGAAGGCCGGCGGCCCAGGGACCCAGGGGGCCATCGGAGCCCTCGTCCGGCGCGCCGCCGAGGGGGACGAGCGGGCCACCCACGACCTGCTCGCCCATGTTCACCCGCTCGCCCTGCGCTATTGCCGCACGCGGCTGTCCAGGCTGCCGGGCGACGCCCGCCATTTCGTGGACGACCTGGCGCAGGAGGTCTGCCTCGCGGTGCTGTGCGCGCTGCCGCGCTACCGCGACACGGGCCGGCCCTTCGAGGCCTTCGTCGTGGCGATCGCCGCGCACAAGGTCGCGGATCTGCAGCGCGCCGCCATGCGCCACCCGGGCAGCACGGCCGTGCCCTCGGACGAGATGCCGGAGCAGCCGGACGACTCGCTCGGGCCCGAGGAGCAGGCGCTGCTCAGCAGCGACGCCGAGTGGGCCAAGAAGCTGCTGGCGAATCTCCCGGAGAACCAGCGCGAGCTGGTGCTGCTGCGGGTCGCGGTCGGACTGACGGCGGAGGAGACCGGGCAGATGCTCGGGATGTCGCCGGGCGCCGTGCGGGTGGCCCAGCACCGGGCCCTGAGCCGGCTCCGCGCGCTCGCCGAGCAGTAGCCGCCCGGCATCGGCCTGCTTCTTGCGGCTCGCCGCTGCTTCCCGCGGCTTTCCGCGGCTTTCCGCGGCTCCCCGTGGTTTTCCACAGGGAGGAATGGGACACCTGTGGAGCCCGTTAGCATGGGAGTCCGCGCTGGGGCAAGACCATTGGAAGGGTGTCATGACTGTCAACGTCGACGGAGTGCCTGAGAAATTCGCGATGCTCGGGCTGACGTACGACGATGTGCTGCTGCTGCCGGGCGCCTCCGAGGTGCTGCCGAACGCGGTCGACACCTCGTCCCGGGTCTCTCGCAACGTCCGGGTGAACGTGCCGTTGCTGTCCGCCGCCATGGACAAGGTCACCGAGTCCCGGATGGCCATCGCCATGGCCCGCCAGGGCGGCGCCGGTGTGCTGCACCGCAATCTGTCGATCGAGGACCAGGCCAACCAGGTCGACCTGGTCAAGCGGTCCGAGTCCGGCATGGTGACCGACCCGATCACGGTCCGGCCGGACGCCACGCTGGCCGAGGCGGACGCGCTGTGCGGGAAGTTCCGGATCAGCGGTGTGCCGGTCACGGACGCGGCGGGCAAGCTGCTGGGCATCGTCACCAACCGCGACATGGCCTTCGAGACGGACCGGGGGCGCCAGGTCCGCGAGGTCATGACCCCGATGCCGCTGGTCACCGGCAAGGTCGGGATCTCCGGCGAGGACGCGATGCAGCTGCTCCGCCGCCACAAGATCGAGAAGCTGCCGCTGGTCGATGACGCGGGCGTGCTCAAGGGCCTGATCACCGTCAAGGACTTCGTGAAGGCCGAGAAGTATCCGTACGCGGCCAAGGACGCCGACGGGCGGCTGATCGTCGGCGCGGCGGTCGGCGTCGGCGACGAGGCGTACGAGCGGGCGCAGGCGCTGGTCGAGGCCGGGGCCGACTTTCTGGTGGTCGACAGCGCACACGGCCACAGCCGGGGCATCCTCGACATGATCGCCAAGGTCAAGTCCAACATCTCGGTCGATGTGGTCGGCGGCAATGTCGCCACCCGCGACGGCGCCCAGGCGTTGATCGACGCCGGTGTGGACGGGGTCAAGGTCGGCGTCGGCCCGGGCTCGATCTGCACCACCCGAGTGGTCGCGGGCATCGGCGTTCCGCAGGTCACGGCGATCTACGAGGCCGCGCAGGCGTGCCACGCGGCCGGGGTGCCGCTGATCGGCGACGGCGGTCTGCAGTACTCGGGCGACATCGCGAAGGCGATCGCGGCCGGCGCGGACACCGTCATGCTGGGCAGCCTGCTGGCCGGGTGCGAGGAGTCGCCGGGCGAGATGGTGTTCATCAACGGCAAGCAGTTCAAGTCCTACCGGGGCATGGGCTCGCTGGGCGCGATGCAGTCGCGCGGCCAGGCCCGCTCGTACTCCAAGGACCGCTACTTCCAGGACAACGTCCTCTCCGAGGACAAGCTGGTGCCCGAGGGCATCGAGGGCCAGGTGCCCTACCGTGGCCCGCTCGCCTCGGTCGCCCACCAGCTCGTGGGCGGTCTGCGGGCGTCGATGGGCTATGTCGGCTCGGCGAACGTGGCGGAGCTCAAGGAGAAGGGCCGCTTTGTGCGGATCTCGGCGGCCGGCCTCAAGGAGAGCCACCCGCACGACATCCAGATGACGACCGAGGCGCCGAACTACTCCGCCCGCTAGCCAGTACGAAGCGGCGGCGAAGGGGCAGGGATACTGGGACGGCAGACCTGAAGAGCGAAAGGCACCCACGTGACTGAGATCGAGATCGGGCGCGGCAAGCGCGGCCGCAGGGCGTACGCGTTCGACGACATCGCCGTTGTGCCGAGTCGTCGTACCCGGGACCCGAAGGAGGTCTCGATCGCCTGGCAGATCGACGCATACCGCTTCGACCTGCCGTTCCTGGCCGCCCCGATGGATTCGGTGGTCTCTCCGAGGACCGCGATCCGCATCGGTGAGCTGGGCGGTCTCGGGGTGCTCAACCTCGAGGGCCTGTGGACCCGGTACGAGGACCCGGAGCCGCTGCTGGCGGAGATCGCCGAGCTGGACGAGCGGACCGCGACCCGGCGCATGCAGGAGATCTACGCGGAGCCGATCAAGGAAGAGCTGATCGGGCAGCGTCTGAAGGAGGTGCGCGACTCGGGCGTGGTGACGGCCGCCGCGCTCTCCCCGCAGCGCACCGCGCAGTTCTCCAAGGCCGTGGTGGACGCCGGGGTCGACATCTTCGTGATCCGGGGCACCACGGTCTCGGCCGAGCATGTCTCCGGTGCCGCCGAGCCGCTGAACCTGAAGCAGTTCATCTACGAGCTGGACGTCCCGGTCATCGTGGGCGGCTGTGCCACCTACACCGCCGCGCTCCACCTGATGCGGACGGGCGCGGCCGGGGTGCTGGTCGGGTTCGGTGGCGGCGCCGCCCACACCACGCGCAATGTGCTGGGCATCCAGGTGCCGATGGCGACGGCCGTCGCCGATGTCGCCGCCGCCCGCCGGGACTACATGGACGAGTCCGGCGGCCGCTATGTGCATGTGATCGCGGACGGCGGCGTCGGCTGGAGCGGCGACCTGCCGAAGGCCATCGCCTGCGGCGCGGACGCGGTGATGATGGGCTCGCCGCTGGCCCGCGCCACGGACGCGCCGGGCCGGGGCCACCACTGGGGCATGGAGGCCGTGCACGACGAGGTGCCGCGCGGCAAGCGGATGAACCTGGGCACCGTGGGCACCACGGAGGAGATCCTGCTGGGCCCCTCCCACACCCCCGACGGCTCGATGAACTTCTTCGGCGCCCTGCGCCGGGCCATGGCCACGACGGGCTACTCGGAGCTGAAGGAGTTCCAGCGGGTCGAGGTGACGGTCGCCCCCTCGCAGCACGACAAGCGCTGAGCGCGCAGACGCAAACGGGTTGGGCCCCGACCGCGATGCGGTCGGGGCCCAACCCGTTGGTGTGCCGGCTGCGTCAGCGGTTGCTGAGGCGGTAGGCGGTGGAGACGGCCGCCACCGGGGAAAGCGCCATGAAGATGTAGGTCAGGGCGTCCGAGTCCTCTTTCCAGCCGTCGAAGAGGTCGCTGAAGTGGTCGAAGAAGTAGTCGTTCGCGGTCGGCAGGTCGACGTTGCCGACGTTGCCGTACTTGTCGGCGAGGTTGCTGACGTAGTCCGACGCGATCATGGCGTAGCCGTACAGCTCACCGAACCACACCGCCGCCAGGGCCAGCACGGCGCCGACCACCCACAGCGCGGGGTTGCGGCCGCCCAGCTTGGCGATGACGAAACCCACGAGCGCGCCGACGACGACACCGGCGTAGGCGAACTGGGTGACCTTGGGCTCCTGGCCGTCCGTGTCAGCGAACGCGCTCAGCAGGAAGGCGTAGAGCAGCCCGCCCACGAAGGCGGCGACGACGGCGGCGAGGACGGCGAGGGCGGGGTTGCCCGGGCGTCCGACCGGCGGCGCGGGCGGCGGGAAGCCGCCGGCGAACTGCGGCTGCTGCGGGCCGCCGAACTGCGGCTGCTGCGGCTGGCCCTGCGGGTAGCCGTAGCCACCGGGCTGCTGGGGCGGCTGCGGCTGCTGAGGCTGCTGCCAGTTCTGGCTCATGGAGATCCCCCGGGGATGAGGTGATGGTCCGTGCTCCGGGGACATGTGCTGCTGGGAGCGCGGACGAAGAGTTCGAGCCATAAAACTAACAGTCGGGCATGACAATCAGACAAGTCGTGTCTGTCGTCCGTAACACGCCTGCGACCGGACGGAGACAACCTGTCCGCCCTTATGTGGATTTGACACCCCTCATTCCGTGACCTGTCGGGTGGTCAGGTAACTCTCGGGCCCTGTCGTGACCTGGGGATCATGATCGAAAAGGTAGCAGCCGTCGGCCAATGCGGGGCGCGGCCGACGTCAGTGCCGAATGGGAATCCGGCATAAGCAATAATGTCAACTTATGGCGCAGAACAAGACTTTCACGGGACGTGATATCGGCATCGACCTCGGCACGGCCAACACCCTGGTGTACGTACGGGGCAGGGGGATCGTGCTCAACGAACCGTCGGTCGTCGCGGTCAGCACGACCGACGGCAGCGTGCTCGCGGTGGGCTCCGAGGCGAAGGAGACCATAGGGCGTACACCTTCCAACATTGTCGCGGTCCGCCCGTTGCGGGACGGGGTCATCGCCGACTTCGAGATCGCCGAGCGGATGCTGCGGCACTTCATCAAGAAGGTCACCGGCAACCGCCGGCTCGCCCGCCCCCGCGTCGTGGTGTGTGTGCCCTCGGGCATCACGGGCGTCGAGCGGCGGGCGGTCATGGAGGCCGCCTCCCAGGCCGGGGCCCGCCAAGTCCACCTCATCGAGGAGCCGATGGCGGCGGCGATCGGCGCGGGGCTGCCGGTGAGCGAGCCGACCGGCTGCATGGTGGTCGACGTGGGCGGCGGGACGACGGAGGTGGCCGTGGTCTCGCTGGGCGGGATGGTCACCGCCCGGTCCGTGCGCATGGCGGGCGACGCGATGGACGCCGCGATCACCGCGCATGTGAAGAAGCGTTACGCGCTGGCGATCGGGGAGCGGACCGCCGAGGAGATCAAGGTGAGCATCGGGTCCGCCGTACCGGTCGGGGCCTGGTCCGCGCCCGGCGGGACGCCCGCCCGGCTGTCGGAGCGGAATGTGGAGGTGGTGTCCACCGCGCGGAGCGGCGAGGGTCTGTCGCTCGACAAGGGCGACACGCCCGAGCAGGCCGACACGCTCGGCGTGCTCGCCACGGGCGACAGGCTCGGCACGGGCGAGGACCCCGAGCGGACCCAGACGCTGCTGCCGCCCGACCGCTGCACCATTCGCGGCCGGGACCAGGTCACCGGGCTGCCGAAGGTCCTGGAGCTGACGGCGGACGAGGTGCGGCACGCGCTGGCCGAGCCCGTGGACAGCATCGTCGCGGCGGTGCGCGCCACGCTGGACGAGACCCCGCCGGAGCTGGCGGGCGACATCATGGACCGGGGCATCGTGCTGACCGGCGGCGGGGCGCTGCTGCGCGGCCTCGATGTGCGGCTCAGCCGTGAGCTGGACATCCCGGTGCTGGTGGCCGACGACCCGCTGGACTGCGTGGCCCTCGGCACCGGCCGGTGCGTCGAGGACTTCGAGTCGCTGCGGACCGTGCTGGACGCCCGGCCCCGCGGGCTGGCCGGCGCGCGGATCTGACGCCGGGCCCGCCCCTCGCCGCCTGGGCGGGGGCGGGGGCGCGGGCCCGCCCGGGTGGGGCCCTTGGACATGCGGGACGGGCCGGGCCGTGGTGGTCTGGTGACACCGCGTCCGTCCACGGGGGCGGGAGGGGGCGGCACGAACCGACGTCGAGGTGGCGGGCAGTGGCACGCGACGGGAGATGTGCGCGAGCGGTCGTCGCGACGCTCGTGGCCCTGAGCGCGGTGCTGCTCGCGCCGATGCGACTGCCGGCGGCGGCCGTCCCGGCGTCCGGGGCGGCTCGCGGGCCCGCTCTGCCGTCGTACGCGGCGGCCGCCCCCTCGTACGGGCCCGCCCTGCCGTCGTACGGGGACTCGCCCCCGGCCCCGTCCGGCCACGGTCCCCGCGACCGCCCCCGCCACGGTCCCGGCCAGGACACCCGCCAGGGCACGCCCCAAGGCGCGCGCCAAGGCATCAGCCAGGACACCCGCCACGGCATCAGCCAAGGCCCCCGCCACCGGGGTTCGTACGCCGTGGCCGTCCGGCTGGCGTCGCTGGGCCCCGCCGTGCTGCGGCGCCCGGACGGTGAGCTGACGCTCAGCGGAACCGTGGTCAACACCTCGCGGCACCGTGTCACCGGCGCGCGGGTGGGTGTGCGGACCGGGCCGGCGGCGCTCGGCACCCGCAGCGGACTCGCGCTCACGGCCGGGCGCACCGCCCTCGTCCGCGCCGACGGCGAGGAGATCCCCCACCACACCCACCGGCTCCCCTCCCTCCCGCCCGGCGCCGCCCGCGACTTCCGGCTGCGGGTGCCGGTGGCGGACCTGCGGCTCGGCGGAGCGGGAGCGTACGGGCTGACGGTGCACGTGGCCCGCGTGGACGGGGCCGTCCTCGGGCTGGCCCGCACCTTTCTGCCGGTGTATCCGGACGGTACGGCGTTCGAGCCGCTGCGCACCGCCGTGCTGTGGCCGGTGACCGACACCCCGCACATGGAGGCGCTGACCCTGCGCACCCCCGGCAGCGTGCGGCCGGTCTTCCGCGACGACGCGCTGGCCGCCGCGTTCGCCGAGGGCGGGCGGCTGCGGCGGCTGGTCGAGACGGGCGCGCGGCAGCCGGTGACCTGGATGGTGGACCCCGACCTGGTGGCACAGGCGAGGGCGATGGCGGACGGCTACCGGGTCGCCCGCACCCCCGGCGCCACCGATCCGCGCCACACCACCGCCGGCCGGGGCGGGCGGGCGGCGGCGGACTGGCTGGCCGCGCTCAAGCGCGCGGTGCGCGGGCGTGACGTCATCGCGCTGCCGTACGCGGACCCCGACCTGGCCTCGCTCGCCCGCGCCGGCGACGGCGGCGAGGCGCTGGCCGGGCTGCTGCGCCGGGCGTCCCGGGCGGGCAAGGACGTGGTGGACCGGGAGCTGCACGTCGACGCCCGCGCGGATGTGGCCTGGCCGGCGGGTGGCGCGGTGGACGCCGGGATCGCCGCCTACGCCGAGCGGCTCGGCCTGGAGACGGTGCTGGCCTCCGGAGACGGGGTGCGCCGCTCCTCCGGCGCGCTGCTCACCGCCGGTGCCACGGACGACGGCGCGGCCACACTCGGCGCGCGGCTGACCGCCCTGACGCACGACACGACCATCGCCTCGCTGCTGGCGCGGAGCCGGCCGGGCACCGGCGCGGCGGGCGCGCCGGGCCGGCTGGCGCTGCGGCAGCGGCTGCTCGCCGAGAGCCTGACGGCCGTGCGGGAGCTGCCGTACGCCCCGCGCGCGCTGGTGGTCGTCCCGCCGCGCCGGATGTCGGCCGGGGCGGCGCGGGCGCTGGCCGAGGCGGTGTCCGAGGGGCGGAAGGCGGGCTGGCTGGAGCCGTCCCGGCTGGAGGCGGCGGCCCAGGACCCGGAGCCGGGGCAGCTGCGCGACGCCACCGGCTACCCGGTCGCGCTGCGCGCCTCCGAGCTGCCCGCCCGTACGCTCGCGGCGGTCGCCCGGGACGAGCGGCGGCTGCGCACCCTCTCGAAGGTGCTGTCCGACCCGGGTGGCACCGCCGCCTCCGCGCACGCCGCGATGGTCCGCGCGCTGTCCACGAGCTGGCGCGGGGACCCGGCGGCGGCGCGCTCGTACCGGCGCGGCGTGAGCCGCTATCTGTCCGCCTCGATCGACTCGGTGCGGCTGGTGCCCAAATCGACGGTGACGGTCGCCGGGCAGTCCGCGACCATCCCGGTCACGGTCGACAACGGGCTCCAGCAGGATCTGACCGGCGTGGAGCTGCGGGTCTCCTCCAGCCGGCCGGAACGCCTCGACGCGGTGGACCGGGCGGTGGGGGTGCGGGCGTCCAGGGCGGTCAGCCGTACGGTGCGGGTCCGGGTGCGCGCCCATGCCAACGGGCCGGTACGGCTCACCGCCCGGCTCCACACCAGCGCCGACGGCAAGCCCTGGGGCCGCCCGATCACCTTCACGGCCGAGGTCCGCTCGGTGCCCTCGGGGGCGGTCGCGTTCGTGGCGGGCGGCGTGGGGCTGATCGCCCTGGCCGCGACCTTCCGGCTGCGCCGCGCGCGGGCGCGGGACGGCGGGGCGCCGGACGCGGGAGGGTGACCAGGGGGTGACGTGGCGGGGCGCCGGGCGTGCGGGGGTGAGACGGGTTTACGGGCGCGGCAGCTCAGAGCCGGTACGCCGTGCCCGCCGGGCTCGCCCCGCGCGTGTCCAGCAACAGCTGCGCCTTCACGGCCAGGCCCTGGAGGTCATAGGTGCGGTGGTGCTGCAGCAGCACGGTCAGGTCGGCATCGGCCGCCGCCTCGTACAGCGCGTCCGCGCGCGGCACCGGCCGGCCGAGCACCTGCCACCGCGCCACGAACGGATCGTGGAAACTGACCTGGGCGCCCAGGTCCATCAGCCGCGAGGCGATCTCGCCCGCCGGCGCGCCCTCCTGGTCGCCCACGTCGGGCTTGTAGCTCACCCCCAGCAGCAGCACCCGGGCGCCGCGCGCCGACTTCCCGTGCTCGTTGAGCAGGGCCGCGCAGCGGCGGGTGACATAGCCCGGCATCCGCCCGTTGACCTGCTGCGCCAGCTCCACCATGGCCAGCGGGCGGCCGGGGCGGCCGGAGCGGCCGGAGCGGCCAGGGCGGCCGGGAGGCCCGGGGCGGTCCTCGCGGGACGGCGCGTCGCTTCCCGAGGGGGCGTGGGCCATCGGCACGCCGTGGCCGCCGACGCCTGGCCCCGGCCGGAAGGCCTGGAAGCCGAAGGGCTTGGTCTCGGCGCAGCGGATCACGTCCCACAGATCGACGCCGAGGTCCCGGCAGAACACCGCCATCTCGTTGACCAGGGCGATGTTGACGTGCCGGTAGTTGGTCTCCAGGACCTTGACGGTCTCGGCCTCGCGCGGGCCCCGGGCCCGTACGACCTTCTCGGTGAGCCGGCCGTAGAAGGCGGCGGCCGCCTCGGTGCAGGCGGGGGTCAGCCCGCCGATGACCTTGGGGGTGTTGGCGTAGCCGTAGGTGCGGTTGCCGGGGTCGAGGCGGCCGGGGGAGTAGGCGAGGTGGAAGTCGCGCCCGGCCCGCAGCCCGGATCCGTCCTCCAGGATCGGCCGCAGGAATTCCTCGGTGGTGCCGGGGTACACGGCGGATTCCAGCACGACGGTGGTGTGCGGGCGCAGGTGCGCGGCCAGCGCGCGGGCGGCCTCGCCCACCGCCGCCAGGGCGGCCGTACCGTCCTCGCCGAGCGGGGTGGGGGCGCAGATCACGGCGGTGTGCACCCGGCCGAGCTGGGTGGGGTCGGTGGTGGTCCGGAAGCCGCCGGCGGCCATCCTGCGCAGGTCGGCGGCCGTGAGCGCGCCGTCCCAGGCCCCGGAGGGCAGCCTTCCGGCGCGCAGGTCGGCGGCGGCGCGGGGATCGGGGTCGTAGCCGAGGGTGCGGACGCCGACGGCGGTGGCGGCCCGGACGAGGGGGATGCCGAGGTGGCCGAGTCCGATGACGGCGAGATCTGCGGGCATGACTTCGTGCCGTCCTTCCCGAGGTGATTTCGGAGGGCGCGAAATGAGGTGAATGAAGACTAAGCGGAAATATGACTCGTATTCAGTATTGAGGCGGGGTGTTGAGGTGCGGGTGTCGAGACCCCGGGCGAGGCCCCGGTGCGCGCTCCGGCATGGCGTCACGAGCGGAAAGCCAGGAAAATCAATCAAGAACGTGTGATCTCGATCACCGTCTCGATCACCACGGGAGGCAGCGGTGAGGACACCGACACTGGGGCCGGCCGAGCGCGGCGAGGCGCTGGCCCGGATGGCGGACCAGGAGCTGGACGTGCTGGTCGTGGGCGGCGGGGTGGTCGGGGCCGGCACCGCCCTGGACGCCGCCACGCGGGGCCTCGCGACCGGCCTGGTGGAGGCGCGGGACTGGGCGGCCGGCACCTCCAGCCGGTCCAGCAAGCTGATCCACGGCGGCCTGCGCTATCTGGAGATGCTGGATTTCGCCCTCGTACGGGAGGCGCTGAAGGAACGCGGCCTGCTGCTGGAGCGGCTCGCCCCGCACCTGGTCAAGCCGGTGCCGTTCCTCTACCCGCTCAAGCACCGCGGCTGGGAGCGGCTGTACGCGGGCAGCGGCGTGGCACTGTACGACGGCATGTCGATCTCCTCCGGGCACGGCCGCGGGCTGCCGGCGCACCGCCATCTGACCCGGCGCGGGGCCCTGCGGGTCGCCCCCTGTCTGCGCAAGGACGCGCTGGTCGGGGCGTTGCAGTACTACGACGCTCAGGTGGACGACGCGCGCTTCGTCACCACGCTGGTGCGCACCGCCGCCTCGTACGGCGCCCATGTCGCCAACCGGGCGCGGGTGGTGGGCTTCCTGCGGGAGGGGGAGCGCGTCGTCGGCGCCCGCGTCCACGACCTGGAGCAGGGCGGCGACTTCGAGGTGCGCGCCCGCCAGGTGGTGAACGCCAGCGGGGTGTGGACGGACGAGACCCAGGCGCTGATCGCGGAGCGGGGCCAGTTCCACGTGCGCGCCTCCAAGGGCATCCACCTGGTCGTGCCCAAGGACCGCATCCACTCCACGACCGGGCTGATCCTGCGCACCGAGAAGAGCGTGCTGTTCGTCATCCCGTGGGGCAGGCACTGGATCGTCGGCACCACCGACACGGACTGGGACCTCGACAAGGCCCACCCCGCCGCCTCCAGCGCCGACATCGACTATCTGCTGGAGCACGTCAACGAGGTGCTCGCGGTGCCGCTCACCCGCGACGACGTGGAGGGCGTGTACGCCGGGCTGCGCCCGCTGCTGGCCGGCGAGTCGGAGGCGACCAGCAAGCTGTCGCGCGAGCACACGGTCGCGCATGTGACCCCGGGGCTGGTGGTCGTGGCGGGCGGCAAGTACACCACCTACCGGGTCATGGCCAAGGACGCCACGGACGCGGCGGTGCACGGCCTCGACCAGCGGGTCGCCCCCTGCGTCACCGAGGAGGTGCCGCTGGCCGGCGCCGTGGGCTACAAGGCGCTGTGGAACGCGCGGGCGCGCATCGCCCAGCGCGCCGGGTTGCACGTCGCCCGCGTCGAGCACCTGCTGAACCGCTATGGCTCGCTCGCCGAGGAGATCCTGGAGCGGATCGCCGAGGACCCCTCCCTGGGCGAACCGCTCACGCACGCCGACGACTATCTGCGCGCGGAGATCGTCTACGCCGCCTCCCACGAGGGCGCCCGGCACCTGGACGACGTCCTGACGCGGCGCACCCGCATCTCCATCGAGACGTTCGACCGCGGCACCCGCTGCGCCCGCGAGGCCGCCGAGCTGATGGCGCCGGTGCTGGGCTGGGGACAGGAGCAGGTCGACAAGGAGGTCCAGCACTACGAGAAGCGCGTCGAGGCGGAGCGCGAGTCGCAGCGCCAGCCGGACGACCTGACGGCGGACGCGGCCCGGCTGGGGGCGCCGGACATCGTCCCGCTCTGAGGCCCCTCTGAGGCCCCTCTGAGGCCGGGGCGGGTACGGGAGGGGCGCGAGCAGTCAGCCCCGGCAGAACTCGGCCGTCAGGAGGCGCCGCTCCGCGGAGGGGGCCGGGTCGGCGTCGCTGTTGAGGCGGTACGCCAGGACATGGCGGCCGCCGGGGGTGGCGACGACCTGGACGTACGAGCCGTTGATCCGGCCGTTGTGGCCCCACAGCGTCACCCCGCAGGACAGCCGCACCGGGAAGAGGCCCATCCCGTACCGCCCGTCCGACGCGGTCGTGTCGCGCATCCGCCGCAGCGCCGCCGGTGGCAGCAGGCCGCCGCGCAGCAGCGTGCCGTAGAAGCGGGCCAGGTCGTCCAGGGTGGAGACGGCCTCCCCGGCGGCGCCCGCCGCGGACGGGTCGAGGTCGGTGACATCGCGGAGGCCGGTGACGTCACGGAGGTCGGCGGGGCGGGGGTGGCGGGGGTCGCGGGGGCTGCCGGTGCGGGGGTCGCCGGGGTGGACGGTGTAGGCGCGGCCGTGCGGGGCGGGGAGGGTGGCGCGGGTGCCGGGGAAGGACGTGCCGCGCAGGGCGAGCGGGCCCAGCACCCGGCGCTCGGTCTCGGTGGCGTAGGGGCGGCCGGTGACGCGCTCGACGACCAGGCCCAGCAGGACGTAATTGGTGTTGGAGTAGCACCAGCCGGCGCCCGGGGCGAACCACGGCCGGTGGGCGACGGCGGTGCGCACCAGCCGGCGCGGCGTCAGGCCGGAGCCGGGCGGCGGTCCGGACAGCCGGCGGGCCACCCGCTGGTCGGCGGCGAAGTCGAACAGGCCGCTGGTGTGGGTGAGAAGCTGCCGGAGGGTGATCTTCCGGCCGTCGTTGCCGTGGCCGCGTACCAGCCCGGGGAGGTAGGTGTCCACGGTGTCGTCCAGGGCGAGCCTCCGCTCCCCGGCCAGTTGGAGGACCACCGTCGCGACGAAGGTCTTGGTGACGCTGCCCGCGCGGAAACGATCGCTTTTGTGAATGCGCCGCCCGGTGCGCAGATCCGCGAACCCGGCCGAGGCGAAGCGCGTCCCGGCGCCGTCCCGGGCGAGCGCGGCGGCGCCCGGCGCGCCGCCCCCGGCCACCAGTCGCCGTACGGCCGCGCGCAGCTCGTCCTCGGTGTTCCCCCCGCCGGCGCGCGGGGCCGCCGCGGCGACGCCGCGCGTGTGGGCCGCGCCGGGTGTGGGGGCCGCCGCGCCGGGAGCCGCCGGGGCGCCGCAGCCTGGAACGGCGGCGCCCAGGAGCGCCGCCAGCGCGAGCGCCCGGGCCGTCACGCGGCCGGGCCACTTCCGCCACCGGGCGCGGATCGGCATGTCGGAGGGCCTTTCGTCAGGTGGTGGACCCAGATGTTCGCAGGTGTGGCCGAGGTCGCCACGCCCGGCCCCGGACCCCGGACTTCCACCGGTCCGCGGATGAGAGACAATGGGTGCTCTCCCAGGGTGGGTTCAGGGCGGGTTGATTTGCAGAGGGGACGCATGTCGGAGGCGGAGCGGACGCAGGGCTCGACCGGACGCCTCCTCGCCGGGCGGTACCGGCTCGGAGAAGTTCTCGGCCAGGGCGGGATGGGCACGGTCTGGCGGGCGAGCGACGAGACGTTGGGCCGTACGGTCGCGGTCAAGGAGCTGCGCTTCCCGTCGAGCGTCGACGAGGACGAGAAGAGACGGCTCATCACCCGCACGCTGCGCGAGGCGAAAGCGATCGCCCGCATCCGCAGCAACGGCGCGGTCACCGTCTACGACGTGGTCGACGAGGACGACCGTCCCTGGATCGTCATGGAGCTGATCGAGGGCCGTTCGCTCGCCGATGTCGTACGGGACGACGGCCCGCTGACCCCGCGCCGCGCCGCCGAGGTGGGGCTCGCCGTGCTCGACGTGCTGCGCGCCGCCCACCAGGCGGGCATCCTGCACCGCGACGTGAAGCCCTCCAACGTCCTGATCTCCGACGACGGCCGCGTCGTGCTCACCGACTTCGGCATCGCGCAGGTCGAAGGCGACCCCTCCGTCACCTCCACCGGCATGCTCGTCGGCGCCCCCTCCTACATCTCGCCCGAGCGCGCCCGCGGCCACAAGCCCGGCCCGCCGGCCGACCTGTGGTCGCTGGGCGGACTGCTGTACGCGGCGGTGGAGGGCGTGCCGCCGTACGACAAGAGCACCGCCATAGCGACGCTCACCGCCGTGATGACCGAGCCCGTCGAGCCGCCGAAGAACGCGGGCGCGCTGGAGGAGGTCATCTACGGGCTGCTCACCAAGGACCCCGAGCGGCGGCTCGACGACGCCGGCGCGCGGGCGCTGCTGAACCAGGCGCTGGACGCCCCCGACGAGGGGCGGTCGAAGCCCGCGGCCGCCGACGCGACCCGCACCATGTCCCTGCCGCCCGCCCCGGCCCAGGACGCCCCCGCGGCCTCCGACGCCGCCGCGGAGCGGGTGCGGGGCGCGCTGCGGTCCGTACGGAAAGCCTCGGCGGCGGCCGCCGCCACCGGATCGGGCGGATCGGGCGGGTCGGCGGCCCCGGCGGGCTCGGCCGCGTCCGGCGCGTCCGGTGCGTCGGGCGCGTCCGGTGCGTCCGGCGGCAAGAAGTCCTCGTCGTCGGGCGGCAGGCCCGCCAAGGCGGCGACCCCCGCCGCGGGCTCCGAGATCCCGCCCGCCCCGCAGCCGCCGCGCGCCCCGATCACGGACGTGGTGCCCAAGCGCACGCTGGTGATCATCGCGGTGGTCGTGGCGCTCGCGGTCCTCGGCACGGTGCTCGCGATCGCGCTGAGCGGCGACGACGGCGGTGACCAGGGCAAGTCCGGTGACCGGCCGACGGCTTCGGCCGGCGCGGGCGGCGACACCAAGGACTCCGGCGGCCAGTCCGGCCGGTCCCCGGACGCCCAGACCTCCGGCGAGAAGCCGACGGACGACGCGACCAAGGGCGGCTCCGGAAGCTCGGACAAGGACGAGGACAAGGACGGGAACGGGGACGCCGACGGGAGCGGCGGCAAGGGCGGTGACGACAGCGGCGGCAAGGGCTCGCTGCCGGGCGGGTACGAGACCGTCAAGAGCTCCGACTTCCCGTTCACCATGGCGATGCCCAAGGGGTGGAAGGTTCACGCCGGTACCTACGGCGGCAGCAAGATCTACTACGGCGGGCCCGAGGTCCCGCGGATCCAGGTCGACTTCACCGACTCCCCGAAGTCCGACGCGGCGGCGGAGTGGCGCAAGAGCGAGGGCCAGGTGGGCAGGACCACGCCCGGCTACAGGCTCATCGGCATCGAGTCGGTCAAGTGGCACGGCTACCCGACGGTCGCCGACTGGCAGTTCGAGCGCGACAAGGGCGGCAAGCGGGTCCGGGTGCTCAACCGCGGCTTCCGGGTGGACGGCAGCCATGGCTTCGCCATCATGATCACCTGCGAGAAGAGCAAGTGGGACGACAAGGAGTGCAAGACGCTGCGCGACACGGCGTTCGACACCTTCGACGTCACGGACTGAGCACTCCGGTCGGCACGGCGCGCCCCGGGCACGTATCGTGAGAGGCCGTGGACCGTGCGCAGCGGCAAGGGCGGGCAAAACCCCTATGGTTGACGGTGTGGTGCGGTGCGGATGAGGGTGTGCAGCGCGTGCTCGGGGAGGCGTCGTGGACGAATACGCGGGTCGGGTTCTCGCCGACCGCTATCGCCTGCCCCTGCCGCCGGCCGATGAGTACGAGCTTGTCGAGACCCGCGCCTTCGACACCTACAGCGGACAGGAAGTCCACCTCAGGCAGATACCGCTCCCGGAGACCGTCGAGGCGGAGGTCGTCGGCGACGACGGGCGCTACCCGGGCGCCGCTCCGGGGCGCGGGACCGGCGCGTACGGCATGGGGCGGGGCGGCCGCGGCGGCGCCGACCCGGCGGTGCGCCGCGCCGTCGAGGCCGCGACGGCGGCCGCGCGGGTGCCCGACCACCCACGGCTCGACCAGGTCTTCCACGTCTTCGTAGAGGCCGGGAGCCTGTGGATCGTCAGCGAACTGGTCGCGGGCCGGCCGCTGGCCGCGCTGCTCGCGGAGCGGCCGCTGTCCCCGTACCGGGCCGCCGAACTCGCCCACGACATCCTCACCGCGCTGCGCGCCCTGCACGCCGACGGCTGGATCCACCGCAACATCACCGCCCGGACCGTCCTGGTCTGCGACGACGGGCGTGCCATGCTCACCGGGCTCGCGGCGGGCGCGGCGGAGGAGGCCCTGTGCGGCTACGACCCGGTGCCCCGGCCGCCGGCCGGCCCGGTCGACGCGGCCGACGCGGTCGAGGCGGCTCACCAGGACGACCCGGCTGACGCGGCCGACTGGCCTGTGCGGGGCGGGCCTTCCGCCCCGGCGGAGGCGGACGAGGGCGCGTACGACGGCGCGGACGGTGCCGGGGGCGCGGGCGACGCGGTCGGCGGGATCGGCGCGGCCGGCGAGGAGCTTTCCGGGGAGGGCGATGCCTCGCTGCCGGGCGGCTTCCCCCGCCGGGTGACAGGGCCGCTCTACCGCGACCAGATCGCGGTGGACGGCTTCCCCGCCCCGCGCGAACCCGGTGCGAGCGGGGCGCCGGGCGCGGCGGATGCGCCTGGCGCGCTTGGTGCTTCGGGTGCGCCTGGCGCTTCGGGTGTTTGGAATACGGCGCCGGGTGAGGACGAGTCGCGCCCCGGCCCACAGGGCGGCCCGGCGGGCGTGCTCCCCGGGCCGCGCGGTGCGCTCGAACAGCCCTCCCCCGGACCCGCGTTGCGGCTCCCCCCGGGGTCGGAGTGGCGGCCCGCCGAGCGCGTCGAAGACGGGCGGCCGGACGGCCCGACCGGCGTGAGCACTCCGGACGACCCGGACAGCACGCAGGGCGCCGGCCGGGGCGTACCCGGGGCCCGGTCGGGTGAACCGGCCTCTGAGGGCCACCCAGTCGCCCCGGCGCCCGGCGACCCGCAGGGCACCGCCGCGCGCGCCGTACGTGCCAGCGCGATCGCCGCCTATGCGGCGGGCGCCCGCGCCGCCGCGCGGGCGCATGTCGAGGGCCCCGCGCCCCATATCGCGCGCCCCGGCGCGGCCGACGGCCGGAGCGGCCCCGCGTCCGAGCGTGCGGAAGGCGCGCCGCGCCCCACGCCCGACACCCACGGCGCCGCCGCCTCGGACCCCTACGCCGACGCGGGCCGGCGGAATGACCGGGACGCGGGCCCGGCGCCGAACAGCCAGGCCGACCGGAGCCCGTACGCCGCCCCGGTGCCGTACGCCGACCTGGACCCGTACGCCGGTCCGAACCGGCAGGCCGATCCGGGTGCTCAGGCCGATCCGGGCGCTCAGGCAGACCGCAGCGCGAGCCCGGCCCCGCGCCGGGCCGACCGGCACCCGGACAGGGGCCGGGCGCTGTACATCGACCCAGGCCGACCGGCCGCCCCCAACGGGACCCCGGCCCCGGACCGGCGGGCGGTCCCGGCGCCTTACGCCGACCCGAGCCGACAGCCGTCCCAGGCGTCGTACGGCGTCCCGGACATCGCCCCCGCCGGCGGCTCGTGGCCCGGAGTGCCGGGGGCTGATCGGGGCGGCGCCGACCGGACCCCCGGTCGCGCGGGCTCGTGGGACGACGACGCGGCGGGCGGTCAGGGCGCGCGGCGCGGGCCCGCGACGGCGCTCGCCGCCGAGCGCGCGCGGCAGGCGCGGATCGTCGTGGTCGGGGCCGTCACCGAGCGGTGGGCGCCCGAACAGGCGGTTCCGGTGCACGAGAACTGGCGGCTCGCGCCGCCCGTCGGCCCGGCGGCCGACCTGTGGGCGGTGGGCGTGCTGCTGTTCCGCGCGGTGCAGGGCCACGCCCCGTACCCCGAGGAGAGCGCCGCAGAGCTGGTGCAGCTGGTGTGCTCCGAGGCGCCCGCGTACGCGGAGGAGTGCGGCCCGCTGCGCCCGGTGGTCGAGTCGCTGATGCGCCAGGACCCCACCGAGCGGCCGGACTTCGAGGAGCTGCGGGGCTGGCTGCGGTCGCTGATCCGGTCGGCGCCGGAGCCGGACGTCGGCAGCAGCACGGTCACGGTGCCGTCCACGGGGCCGGGCGGTGCGTCCGACCCTCGGCGGCTGCCCATCGTGCGCCGCCGCGGCTGGCTGGTGCGCCGGGGCCGGGCGGCGGCGCCGGTCGCCGCGCACGGCCGGCACAAGCGCGGCAAGCAGACGCGTGAGCGCCGCCCGCGCCGGCTGGGGCGGGTGCTGCTCACGCTGATACTGCTGGCGTTGGCGGCGGCGGTGCTGTACGCGATGCTGTTCATGCCGAAGGACGGCGAGAAGAACGGCCAGGACCGTACGGGCACGGCGGGCTCCCGGAGCGACGCGCCCAGCGCCTCGCGGGAGCCGTCGGCCGGAAAGCCGAGCGGGGACGGGGCGGGTTCGGGCACCTCCTCCCCGGACGACCAGCAGCCGCAGTCCACGCCGCCCGCCGGGCTGGCGAAGGGCTTCGTGGTCCGCAACGACCCGAAGGGGTTCAAGGTCGCGGTGGACGAGTCCTGGACCCGGCGCGGGGAGAACACCCGCGGCCAGATCCGCTATGTCGGCGGCGACTTCGAGCTGCTGGTGGTGGCGGGGCGGGACAAGGCGTCCGAGTTCGGCGCGGACCCCATGGCGTACCAGCAGAACAAGGAGCCCGAGCTGGCGGCGTTCCGCGCCTCCTCCTGGGCGTCGTCCTCCGGGCTGCGCCGGATAGACGTGGGGCGGACGGCGATGGCCGAGGGCGAGTTCAGCTGGCGGGACAGCAGCGGCCGCGATGTGTACGCGCGCAATCTGGCGATGCTCATCGGCGGCCGGTACCACGTCGTGCTGGTCATCGGACCGGCCGACGAGCGCCGCGCGGTGGCCCGCTACTTCGAGCAGGCCACGGCGACGTACAGCACGACGAGCGGCTGACCGAGCGGCGGGGCCCCTGGCGCCGGTCAGCCGAACCGTTCCCGCAGCTTGTACTTGAGCACCTTGCGGAGGGTGTCGTTGCGCGGCAGCGCATCGACGATTTCGAGCCGTTCGGGCAGCTTGTGCACGGACAGCCCTTGGGCGCGCAGATACGAGACCGCGTCCTCAAGGGTGAGCGGTTCCGCGCCGGCGGGCTGTTCGACGACGGCGCACACCAGCTCGCCGCGCTCTGCGTCGGGCAGGCCGATCACGGCGACATCGCCGACGCCGGGGTGCTCGTAGAGGAGTTGCTCGACCTCCTGGGCGGAGATGTTCTCGCCCTTGCGGATGATGACGTCCTTGGCGCGGCCGGTGAGGACGAGATAGCCCTCCTGGGTGAGGTGGCCAAGGTCGCCGGTGATGAGGAAGCCGTCGGCGTCGAACGCCGCCCGGGTCTGGGACTCGTCCAGATAACCGGCGCAGACGGCCTCGCCGCGCAGCCGTACCTCTCCGTCGACCCCTGGCGGCAGCGGGCGTCCGTCCCCGTCCACGATGCGGATTTCCATGGCCGCCGGCGGTCGCCCTTCGGTGGTCGCGAGGTGGTGGGGGGTGTCGTCCGGCGCGCCCATGGTGATCATGGGGGCTTCGGTCATGCCGTAGCCGTGGGTGAGCCGGCAGCCCAGCTCGCGGACGACCTCGTAGTACAGCTCGGGCGGCTTGGGGGCGCCGCCCCCGGCCAGCAGCCGCAGGGTGGGGACGATCCTGCGGGAGGGGTCCTTGCGCTGTTCGGCGAGGAACATCGAGTAGAAGGCGGTGCTGCCGCCCGCGACCGTGACCTTGTGCCGCCGGTAGGCGGCGAGCGAGTCGGGCAGCGCGAAGTGCTCCAGCAACACGGCGGGGAAGCCGTACATCAGCAGCATCACGGTGTAGTCGGGCCCGGCCACATGGGCGTACGGGAAGGCCATGGAGCCGACGTCGTCGGGGCGCAGCCGCAGCGCGTGGGCCAGGCAGGCCCCGGCCGCGATCAGACTGCGGTCGGTGTGCAGCACGCCCTTGGGTTCGGAGGTGGTGCCGGAGGTCCAGTAGATCCAGCGGACGGCGGTCCCGTCGGCGGGCGGCGGGGGCAGCGGCACGGCCGCCGGGTCGGCCTCCGGGAGGGTGTCGTACGCCTCGAAGACCAGGGGCGGGTCGGGCAGCGCCGCGGCGAGGCGGTGGGCCATCGCGGTGTGGTCGAAGCCTCGCCAGCGGCCGGGGACGGCGAGGAAGCGGGCGCCCGAGGCGCGCAGCGCGAAGCCGACCTCCCGGTCGCGGTAGAACGGGATGAGCGGGGTCTGCAGGGCGCCCAGACGGGCCAGGGCCAGGGCGAGGACGACCGTTTCGACGCGGGTGGGCAGCTGCCAGGCGACGCGGCTGCCGGGGCGCACCCCCAGCCCGTACAGCCCGGCGGCGGTGCGCTCGGCGCGGGTGCGCAGCGCGCGGAAGGTCACCCGCCGGTCGTCGCGGGCGGAGGCGGCGGCCTGCAGCAGGGCGGGGGCGTCGGGGGTGAGCGCGGCGCGCCGCTCGACCAGTTCCCACAGCGTTGCCGATGTGCCGAGCTGCCGCGCGATGTCGGTTTGGTGCGCCGTGTCGGTTTCCTGGGCGGTGTCGGTCATGCCGGCCTCCCGGGGCGCGCGCCATTGGGGCTGACGTATCTGACGACTAGTCAGATCGTTCGAGCGTAGGACCCGGCGCCTTGTCGGTCCAGGGCTCACGCGGTTAGTCTTGCGATGAATCTGACGATCAGTCAGATCCGGATCCGGGTAGATCCGTGGAGGGTGAGGGGGCTCGGATGGATCTCGACTGCACGGAGGCGGAGGAGGACTTCCGGCGGCGGCTGCGCGCCTGGCTCGCCGAGGTCCTGCCCAAGCTGCCCGACCCGCCGGACCCCGCCGACTGGCCCGCCCGCCGCGCGTACGACTGCGGCTGGCAGCGCATGCTGTACGACGCGGGCTACGCCGGGCTGCACTGGCCCGAGGACGCCGGAGGCCAGGGGGCGACCCCCACTCAGCACCTGATCTTCCTGGAGGAGACCGAACGGGCCGGAGCGCCCTACGTGGGCGCCAATTTTGTCGGGCTGCTCCACGCGGGCCCCACCATCGCCGCCGAGGGCGACGCCGAGCAGCGGGCCCGCTGGCTGCCGCCGATCCTGCGCGGGGACGAGGTCTGGTGCCAGGGCTTCTCGGAGCCGGAGGCCGGCTCCGACCTGGCCTCGCTGCGCACCAGGGCGGTGCGGGACGGCGACTCCTACGTCGTCACCGGCAGCAAGATCTGGACCTCGCACGCCGAGGTCGCCGACTGGTGCGAACTGCTGGTCCGCACCGCGCCGGCCGGCGACGGGGCGCCCCCGCACCGCGGCATCTCCTGGCTGGCGATGCCCATGGACGCGCCGGGGGTCACCGTGCGGCCGCTGCGCACGCTCGCCGGCACCGCGGAGTTCGCCGAGGTGTTCCTGGACGAGGTGCGGGTGCCGGTCGCCCATCGGATCGGGGCGGAGAACGACGGCTGGCGGGTGACGATGGTGACCCTCTCCTTCGAGCGCGGCACGGCGTTCGTGGGCGAGGTGGTGGCCTGCCGCCGGGTGCTGGCGGCCCTCGCGCGCGAGGCGAAGGCGGGCGGGCGGTGGGACGACCCGGTGCTGCGCCGCCGGCTGGGGCGGCTCGCGGCCGAGTTCGCCGCGCTGTGGCGGCTCACCCAGTGGAACGTGAGCGAGGCGCAGCGCGCCGGCGGGGTGCCGGGGACCGGCGGCTCGGTCTTCAAGCTGCGCTATTCGCACGCGCGGCAGGAACTGTACGACGCGGCCGCCGAGGTGCTGGGCGCCGGGGCGCTGGACGCGGGCCACCCGTGGGTGGCGGACCGGCTGTCCTCGCTCTCGTACACCATCGCGGCGGGCACCTCCCAGATCCAGCACAACATCGTCGCCGAGCGCATCCTCGGCCTGCCGAAGGGACGGTGAGCCAGCGCGTGGACTTCCGGCTCACGGACGACCAGCGGGCGCTGCGGGCGGGCGTCCGCGAACTGCTGGAGGGGCGGTTTCCCCGGGAGCGGCTCCGGGCGGCCGTGGACGGCGGGCCGCCCGTCGTGGACCGGGCGCTGTGGCGGGAGCTGGGCGGCGCCGGGTTCTTCGCCCTGCGGCTGCGGGAGGCGGACGGCGGGGTGGGGCTCGGCCTGCCGGAGGCGGTGCTGGCCTTCGAGGAGGCCGGCCGGGCGCTGCTGCCCGGGCCGCTGGTCGCCACGCACCTGGCGGCCGGGGTGGTGGAGGGTGCGGCCGAGGGCCGGGCCGTGGTCACGGCGCTGGACACGGCGGGGGACGGGGTCGGGGTGGGGGACGGGGCGGGGGCCTTGGTCGAGCATCTGGCGTCCGCCGACGCCGTGCTGGCGATCGGCGCCCCCGGCGACGGCGACGTCGAGGCGCTGCCCGCCGCCGGACTCGCCCGCGCGGCGCGGCCGGTACGGTCCGTGGACCCGGCGACCCCGCTGCATCGCGTGCCCAACCCGGACCGCGTGCCCCACCCGGACCGCGTGCCCCACCCGGGCCGCGTGGCTTGCCCGGGCCGACTGGCCGCCTCGGCCCGGCCGGCCGGGCCCCGGTCCGCCGGCCGGTACCGCCGGGAGGCGGTGCTGCTGACCGCCGCCCTGCAACTGGGCAGCGCCGCCCGTACGGTCGAGATGGCCGTGCGCCACGCCCGGGAGCGCTTCCAGTTCGGCCGCCCGATCGGCGCCTTCCAGGCCGTGCAGCACCTGTGCGCCGGGATGCTGGTGCGCGCGGAAACGGCCAGAAGCGTGGTTTACGCCGCCGCGGTCACAGAAGACGCGGGTGAAGTGGCCGCCGCCAAGCTGCTCGCCGACGAGGCCGCGGTCCATAACGCCCGGGACTGCCTACAGGTCCATGGAGGGATGGGCTTCACCTGGGAGGCCGATGTCCATCTGCACCTCAAGCGGGCCTGGGTGCGGGCCGAACAGTGGCAGAGGGCGGCCGATGCCGAGGAGGAACTGGCGGCCGGGCTGCTGCGCTTCGGTGCATGAGGTTTGTCGCCCGACTTCGTGGAAACGCCTGAATTGTTCAGATGTCGCGATTCCTGGGGGAATCCCCAGGGTCTAGAGGTGACCGAGCGTTGATACCGGGTTGTTTCCTAGGCGTGACTCGTCACACGAGGGAGTCGGGCCCGCGCTCCGGTACTCTCCGTTGCGTGCGAGCGGTTTTGAGGTGCGGCGATCCCGGTGTGGCCCGTGGGGCGACTCCGGGCATGCCGATGTGCCCCGCTCACACGGGGTGTGCCGTCCTGGCGCCCCGGTGTTCGACTCCCAGCAGCGCGCGTCGCACAGTATGCCGCATGCATACTCCTTGGCGCTGGAATATGACCGAAGCGCTTGTTGGGGTGACTGTACGTCAACCATGCTGTCTCGCAGGGGAGTCACGTTCCGTGACCTCTTGGAGGTACGAGGCGATGTGTCCGCCGGTTCGGATGGTGTGAGCGGTGCAGGTGCTTCAGGTGCAGATGGAGGTCCGGCCCGACCCCGCGGAGGTGAGTCGTGCCCGTCGGTGGGCGCGTTCGCGGCTCGCCGGGTCCGGGATAGGGGTGGACGAGCCGCTTGCCGAGACGCTGATCCTGCTGATTTCGGAGCTCGTGACCAACGCCGTGGTGCACACGGGCTGCCCTGCGGTGCTGCGCATGCTCTTCCCCGCGCAGGGTGAGGGCGGCGGCCCAGGCGCGGGCGGCCGGGGCGGTCGTGGGCCGGGCTGCGGCACGGTCCGGGTCGAGGTCGCCGACACCAGCGACCGGGCGCCGCGGCGGCGGTGCGCGAGCGAGGACGCCACCAATGGGCGCGGCCTGGAGCTGGTCGACGGTCTGGCGGACCGGTGGGGCTGGCATCCGGAGGGCGCGGGCAAGCGCATCTGGTGCGAGGTGGACCGAGGTGCCCGTGGGGGACTTGGGGCGTACGGAACTCATGAGGACGTGGCCCTGACGGGGCGCACGAGCCCCCATGCGCCGTCACAAATCGGGCGTAGTCGACAAAGTCCAGACCAGGTGTTGACGTGATGTGGTTGCTTGATCACTCTAGGATCGGCGATTCGTCGCGAGGGGACGTCGAGGACTCCGGGGCTCCTGGGGGCCGTGTGCTCCCGGGCCGGTTCCTCGGCGAGTGCGGGTCGCTGCCCGGCGCGTGACAGGGCATCGGCGCCGGAGCCGGGTGGCGGTGCGCGGTGCCGTGCTCGGGGTGCGCATGAGCGCGCCGCCGCCCGACAGACCCGTCCCTCGCCCCCGTACCCGAACTCTCGGCGGGACTACAGGACCGCCACGGGTGCGACGGGGCTCCCCGCGCCGCCGACGAACGGCTCGGGCGTGGCCGACAGCAGAAACGTGTAGCGCCCCTCCTCCGCGCAGGCCTCCGACAGCCCCTCCAGATTCCAGTTCTGACCCTGCTGCATCCCCATCTCGACGAGATCCAGGGCGTGGACCGGCAGCCACAGGTTCTCTATCTCCGGGGGGAAGATCTCGAAGGTGAGGGTGTCGTTGGCGACCGCGGCCACGTCCCGGGCGTGGAACCACTCCGGGGTGCGCAGGGACAGTCCGGGGGACGGGAAGGCGTACGCCTCCTTCTCGCCCGCGAGATAGCGCCGGATCTGGCCGGTGCGCACCAGCACGATGTCGCCGGGGCGGACGGTGGTCCTCGCCAGCGCCTCGGCGGCTTCCAGGTCCTCGGGTGTGACGGCGTGGCCGTCGGGGAGCCGGTCGAGCCCGTTGGCGCGGGCGACGTCGAGGAGTACCCCGCGCGAGACGATGTGCCGCGCCTTGTCGATGCCGCTGAAGGCGGCGCGGCCGTGGGCGGTGACGGAGCCGGCGGGGCGGCCGTTGTAGATCCGGCCCGAGTGCGAGACATGGGTCAGCCCGTCCCAGTGGGTGCCCGCCTGAAGGCCCATCGTCACCGCGTCGTCGCTGGTGGCCACGGTGCCCGGGCCGAACATCTCCAGGTTGACGGCGACCATGGTGTGCAGCGGGTTGACCCGGCCCGGGATGACCCCGGTCTGCACCCCGTCCTGCTGGAGCGGCACCGCGAGCGGGATGCGGCGGCCGCTGCGTATGGTCGCCGCGGCGTCCCTGACCACCTCGTCGGTGATCAGGTTGAGCGTGCCGATCTCGTCCGCCTCCCCCCAGCGGCCCCAGTTGTTGACGCGCTTGGCGATGTCGTGGAATTCGGGCGGCAGGGCCATGGAACCTCCTCGGTTCGGCTTCCGGTCGGGTTTTCGCCGGGGGCTTGTACTCGGGCCGCGTCTGCTCAAAAATCTAACGAACCGTCAGATACTCCGGGAGGGGACGCGGCGTGGGGAACTTCTTGGCCGGCAAGGTGGTCGCCGTCACCGGGGCCGGGCGCGGCATCGGCCGGGCCGTGGCTATGGCGTGCGCGGCCGAAGGAGCCCAGGTCGTCGTCAACGACTACGGGGTCTCGATCGAGGGCGGCGAACCCAGCAGCGAGGTCGCCGAGGCGGCCGTCAAGGAGATCGAGGCGGCGGGCGGCACGGCGGTGGCCGTCGCCGACGACGTCTCCACCATGGCGGGCGGGCAGCGGATCGTCGACACCGCGCTCCAGCACTACGGGCGGCTCGACGGCGTGGTGTGCGTCGCCGGGATCCTGCGCGAGCGGATGCTCTTCAACATGACCGAGGAGGAGTGGGACCCCGTCGTCGCCACCCACCTCAAGGGCACCTTCACGGTCTTCCGGGCGGCCTCCGCGGTGATGCGCGCCCAGCGCTCCGGCACCCTGATCGGCTTCACCAGCGGCAACCACCAGGGCAGCGTGGCGCAGGCCAACTACGCCTCCGCCAAGGGCGGGATCATCTCCCTGGTGCGCAGCGCCGCGCTGGGCCTCCACAAGTACGGGGTGACCGCGAACTGCGTCGCGCCGGTCGCCCGGACCCGGATGTCGGCCAACGTGCCCATGGAGCTCAAGGAGATCGGCGAGCCGGAGGACGTCGCGGCGCTGGTCGTCTATCTGCTGAGCGACCGGGCCCGGGACGAGAAGATCACCGGACAGGTCTACACGATCGCGGGGCCCAAGATCGCGGTCTGGGCCCAGCCCCGGGAGCTGCGCGCCGGATACGCGGAAGGCGCCTGGACCCCGGAGAAGATCGCCGACTTCCTCCCGGGCACGGTCGGGACCGACCCCATGCCGATGCTCGCGCAGCTCGACGCCATGGCCAAGGCCGCGGCCGAGGGCCAACGCCCCAACGCGTGACCGGCCCCGCGGGCGCGGGACGGAGACGGGAGAAGCCGTGGACTTCGATTTCGGACCGGACGACGAACGCTTTCGCACCCGCGCCCGCGACTGGCTCGGCGAGCACGCCAACGGATCGGCGGACCGCCGCGCCTGGGAGCGGCAGCTGGGCGCCGACGGCTGGATCGGGCTCGGCTGGGACCGTACGCACGGCACCTACGGCAACCGGCCCGCCACCCTGACCCAGCAGGTCGTCTGGGCCGAGGAGTACGCCCGTGCCGGGGCCCCCGCCCGGCTCGGCCACATTGGCGAGAACCTCCTCGCCCCGACCCTGCTCGCCCACGGTGACGACGCCCAGCGCGCCCGCTTCCTGCCCCCCGTGGCCCGTGGCGAGGAGCTGTGGTGCCAGGGCTACAGCGAGCCCGGGGCCGGATCGGACCTCGCCGGGGTGCGGACCCGCGCCGTCCGCGACCCGGGCGACGGCACCTACCGCGTCACCGGACAGAAGATCTGGACCTCCCTGGCCCACGAGGCCGACTGGTGCTTCGTCCTGGCGCGCACCGAGGAAGACTCACACCGCCATCACGGTCTCTCCTTTCTTCTCGTACCGATGGACCAGCCCGGCCGGGTCGAGGTGCGCCCGATCCGGCAGCTGACCGGTGACGCCGAGTTCAACGAGGTCTTCTTCGACGGCGCGGTGGCACGCGCCGAACACCTCGTCGGCGGCGCCGGCCAGGGCTGGCGCGTCGCCATGGGTCTGCTCGCCACGGAGCGCGGCGTCTCCACCCTCGCCCAGCAGATCGGCTTCGCCCGGGAGCTCGACCGGGTCGTGCGGCTGGCCCTGCGCACCGGTGCCGCCGCCGACCCCGTGCTGCGCGATCGGCTCACCCGTCAGTGGGCCGAGCTGAAGACCATGCGCTGGAACGCGCTGCGGACCCTGGGCGGGGCGCAGGACCCCGGCGCGCCCAGCGTCGCCAAGCTGCTGTGGGGCGGCTGGCACCAGCGGCTTGGTGAACTGGCCGTGCGGGTGAGGGGCGCCGCGGCCGCGCTCGGTCCCGAGCGGTGGACCGCCGACCGGCCGTACGCACTCGACGACGCGCAGCGCCTCTTCCTCTTCTCCCGCGCCGACACCATCTACGGCGGCTCGGACGAGATCCAGCGGAACATCATCGCCGAGCGCGTTCTCAACCTCCCTAAGGAATCACGCGGATGAACACGGACGGGCCGAAGACGGACAGCGCGCCCGCGCGAGCGGGGCGGGGACGGGCGGCGCAGGAGCGGGCGGGGCAGGGCCGGGCGGCGTACGGGCACTGGATCGGCGGCGGCTGGCGGCGGCCAGGACCGGGCCACTATCCGGTCACCAACCCCGCCACCGAGCAGACCGTCGGCCACGCCCCGGAGGCCGACGCGGCCGACGTCGACGCCGCCGTGAGCGCGGCACGGGACGCCTACGAGGGGTGGGCGCGCACCGCCCCCCGTGAGCGCGCCGCCGTGCTCGACCGCGCCGCCGCCCTGATCGCCGAACACGCCCCCGACCTGGTCCCGCTCGCCCAGGCCGAGACCGGTGCGACCCTGCGCGTCGCCAGGGCCATGCAGGTGCCCCCGGCCGCCGACCGCTTCCGCAGGTACGCGCGCGGCGCCGTCGAGCCCGACACGGTCCCGCTCGCTCCCGTGCCCGTGGCCGCCACGCCGCTGGCTCCCGGCGGGCTCATCGGCGCGGCCGCGATCCGCCGCCCCATGGGTGTGGTGGGCTGTATCACCTCCTACAACTTCCCCCTCGCCAACCTCGCGGGCAAGGTCGCCCCGGCCCTGGCGATGGGAAATACGGTCGTTGCCAAACCGGCCCCGCAGGACCCCCTGTGCTGTTTGGAACTCGGCCCCCTGCTGAAGGAGGCCGGGCTCCCGGACGGTGTCTTCAATGTCGTCACCGGGTCGGGCGCGGCCACGGGCGAGGCACTCGTGGCGCACCCCGGTGTCGACATGGTCAGCTTCACCGGCTCCACCGCCGTGGGAAGGAAGATCGCCGAATCCGCAGGCCACTCGATGAAGCGCACCCTGATGGAGCTCGGGGGCAAGGGCGCGGCCATCGTCCTTGGGGACGCCGACGAGTCGGTGATCAAGTCGGCGGTCGGGGCGGTCGGTTCGACCTGGTCCTTCCACAGCGGGCAGATCTGCACGGCGCCGACCCGCGTGCTCGTCCATCGATCGCTGTACGAGAAGGTCATCGCCGCACTCACACGGTATGCGAGATCGCTGACGGTCGGGGACCCTGTGGATAACTCCACGATCGTCGGCCCGCTGATCTCCGCGGCCCAGCGCGACCGCGTCGAGGCGTACCTCGCCGGCGCCCGTGAGCAGGGCGCCCGGATCGTGGTGGGCGGCGAACGGCCCGCCGCCGAGCCCGGCTTCTATGTCGCCCCCGCCCTGATCACCGACGCGACCCCCGACATGACCGTCGCGCAGGAGGAGATCTTCGGCCCGGTCGTCGTCGCCCTCCCCTTCGATGACGAGGACGAGGCGGTCCGCATCGCCTGCTCCACCCCGTACGGCCTGTACGACTACGTCTTCAGCGCCGACGCGGGCCGCGCCTGGGCCCTCGCCGCCCGCCTGCGCAGCGGCAACGTCGGCATCAACACCGCCCAGCGCCACCCCGAGACGCCGTTCGGCGGCTTCAAGCACAGCGGGGTGGGGCGCGACGGCGGCTCGTTCGGCCTGCACGCGTACAGCGAACTCCAGTCGCTGGTCTGGGCTTCGTGAGACCGGCCCGGCCCGGGTGCCAGAAGCGGGGCCGGACGAGGGACGGGAAGGGGAGTGTGAAGCGGTGATGAGAGGCGTCATCTTCGACGGCACCGAGCCACGGGCGGTCGACGACCTGGAGATCCGGGAGCCCGGCCCCGGCGAGGTGCTGGTCTCCGTCGCCGCCGCCGGGCTGTGCCACAGCGACCTGTCCGTCCTCGACGGCACGATCCCCTTCCCCGTGCCCGTCGTGCTCGGCCACGAGGGCGCGGGCACGGTGGCGGCGGTCGGCTCCGGCGTCACCCACGTCGCCCCCGGCGACCATGTCGCCCTGTCCACCATCGCCAACTGCGGGACCTGCGCAGACTGCCACCGCGGCCGCCCCACCATGTGCCGCAAGGCGATCGGCAGGCCCGGCCGGCCGTTCAGCCGCGGCGGGCGGCCGCTGTTCAACTTCGCCTCGAACTCCGCCTTCGCCGAGCGGACGCTGGTCAAGGCGGTGCAGGCTGTCAAGATTCCCGAGGACCTCCCGCTCACCTCGGCCGCCCTCATCGGCTGCGGCGTGCTCACCGGCGTCGGCGCCGTGCTCAACCGCGCCCGGGTCGACCGCGGCGAGTCGGTCGTCGTCATCGGCACCGGCGGGATCGGCCTCAATGTGCTGCAGGGCGCCAGGATCGCCGGGGCCGCGCCGATCGTCGCCGTCGACTCCAACCCCGCGAAGGAGTCCCTGGCCAGGGAGTTCGGCGCCACGCACTTCGTCTCCTCGGCGACCGCCGCGCGGGAGGTCCTGCCCTCGGGCGCCGACCACGCCTTCGAGTGCGTCGGCAGCACCCGGCTCATCCGCGAGGCCGTCGACCTGCTCGACCGGCACGGCCAGGCGGTGCTGCTCGGCGTGCCGCCCGCCGACGCCGAAGCGTCCTTCCTCGTCTCCTCCCTGTATCTGGACAAGGCGATCCTGGGCTGCCGCTACGGCTCGGCCCGGCCGCAGCGCGACATCGCCCTGTACGCCGACCTCTACCGCCGGGGCCGACTGCTGCTGGACGAACTGGTCACCCGCACCTACCCCGTCGAGGACTTCCCGAAGGCCGCCGACGACGCGCGGGCGGGCCGGGTGGCCCGGGCCGTGCTCACGTTCTGACGGGCTGCCCGTCGACGCGGATGCCGGCCGTGACGCGGAAGGTGCGCCGGTAGGCGGTGGGGGAGACGCCGAGCGCCGCCTGCAGGTGCTGCCGCATCGACGCGGCCGTGCCGAAGCCCGCGTCCCGCGCCACCTGGTCCACCGACAGGTCGGTGCGCTCCAGCAGGTGTCTGGCCCGCTCCACGCGCTGCTGGACGAGCCACTGCCCGGGGCTGAGCCCGACCTCCTCGCGGAAGCGGCGGGTGAAGGTCCGTACGCTCATCGACTCCTGGTCGGCCAGTTCGCGCAGCGAGATGGGGTGCTCCAGGCGGCTCAGGGCCCAGGCGCGGGCCGCCGTCGTGGTCGCCTGCTGCGGCTCGGGGAGCGGGCGCTCGATGTACTGCGCCTGGCCGCCGTCGCGGTACGGCGGCACCAGGCTGCGTCGGGCGACCTCGTTGGCGACGGCCGCGCCGTGATCGCGCCGCACCACGTGCAGGCACAGGTCGATGCCCGAGGCGACGCCGGCGGAGGTGAGCACGTCGCCGTCGTCGACGAACAGTACGTCCGGGTCGACCGCGATGGAGGGGAAGAGCTCCCGGAAGTGGGCGACGCTGTGCCAGTGGGTGGTGGCGGGGCGGCCGTCGAGCAGCCCGGCGGCCGCGAGCACATAGCCGCCGGTGCAGATGGAGATCCAGCGGACGCCGGGCCGGGCGTGGGCCAGCGCGGCGGCCAGCTCGGGGGTGAGCCTGCCCTCCGTATGGACCGGCCCCAGTTCGTACGAGGCGGGCACGACGATGGTGTCGGCGTCGGCCAGCGCCTCGGGGCCCTGCTCGACGACGATCGGGAAGTCGGCGTCCGTCGGCACCTTGCCGGGCCGGGGCGTACAGCTGAACACCTCGTAGAGCCGGTGCCCCTCGGAGCGGGCCTTGCCGAAGATCCTGAAGGGGATGCCCAGCTCGAAGGGGATCACGCCGGGCAGGGCGAACACGGCGACGCGATGGCGCCCCGCGGGCTTCCCGGACGCGGACTCCGCGGGCGCGGGCTTCCCGGGCGCCGGTTTCCCGCACGCGGGGTCCGCGGCGGCGGGCTTTCGGTCTGCGCCGGGCCTTCGGCGGGCCTCGGGCATCGGGCCTCCACAGCTGGCCTGGGGAGTGTCGTGGCCCGATCCTAGCGAATGCTGTCCTTCGGGCCACTCGTACGGACCGGGCGGGGCCCCGATGCTGATCCGGTGACGCAGACAACCGAACTTCCAGGGACTCCAGGACAGGACGAGCGGCCCGTTCCACCCCGGCGGCAGCCGAGGATCCACCGGGCGTGGTGGGTGGCCGCCGTCACCTTTGTGACGATCGTCGGCGCGGCCGGCTTCGCTTCGCTGCCCGGTCTGCTGATCGACCCCCTGCACGAGGAATTCGGCTGGTCACGGGGGCTGATCGGGTTCGCGGTATCCGTGAATCTCGCGCTCTATGGGCTCACCGCTCCCTTCGCCGCCGCCCTTATGGACCGCTTCGGCATCCGTAAGGTCGTCGCCTGCGCGCTCACGGTGATCGCCGCGGGTGCGGCGCTCACGGTCTTCATGACCGCCGCCTGGCAACTCATCCTCTGCTGGGGCGTCCTGGTGGGCATCGGCAGCGGCTCCATGGCGCTGGCCTTCGCCGCGACCGTCACCAACCGGTGGTTCGTCCAGCGGCGCGGCCTGGTCACCGGCATCCTCACGGCGGGAGGCGCCTCCGGTCAGCTGGTGTTCCTGCCGGCCCTGTCGTGGATCGTGGAGCACCACCACTGGCGCCCGGCCGCGGTCACGGTGGCGGTCGCCGCGTTCGCCGTCGTGCCCTTCGTCTGGCTGCTGCTGCGCGACCACCCGGCCGATGTGGGCCTGGCCGCGTACGGGGCCGAGGGGCCGCCCACCCCGAAGCCCGCCCCGCGGCGGGGCGCGGCCCGCCGGGCGATCACCGCCCTGGTCTCGGCCGCGCGCACCGGACCGTTCTGGCTGCTGGCCGGGACCTTCGCGATCTGCGGCGCCTCCACCAACGGCCTGGTCAAGACCCACTTCGTGCCCGCCGCGCACGACCACCACATGCCGGTGACGGTCGCCGCGAGTCTGCTCGCCGTCATCGGGATCTTCGACATCGTGGGCACGGTGGCCTCCGGCTGGCTCACCGACCGCTTCGACGCGCGGCGGCTGCTCGCCGTCTATTACGCGCTGCGCGGGCTGTCGCTGATGTTCCTGCCGCTCCTGCTCGCGGACAGCGTGCGGCCCCCGATGATCTTCTTCATCGTCTTCTACGGACTCGACTGGGTCGCGACCGTGCCGCCCACCATCGCCCTGTGCCGCGAGCACTACGGCGAGGACAGCGCGATCGTCTTCGGGTGGGTGCTGGCCTCCCACCAGGTGGGCGCGGGGCTGGTGGCCTTCGTCGGCGGGGTGGTGCGGGACGCCTTCGGGTCGTACGACATGGTCTGGTACGGGGCGGGCGCGCTGTGCGCGATGGCCGCGCTGATGGCCCTGGTGATCCGGCGGGAGCGGGAGGAAGTCCCCCGGGTCGCCTAGATGAGTGAGTCCGATGTTTGTGCTGGCCGCAACCATGGCGAAGGGCGCCCGTTGGCTCGTGTGTGACTACCAGCCTGGACGCCCTTCTGGCGGCACTGTACGTGTTCATCGACGACCATGTGGCCCCCCGTCGTCGGATCGGGCGACCCCCGAAACTGACGGACGCCGAACTGCTGTGCCTCGCGGTCGCCCAGGTTCTGCTCGGCTTCCCCTCGGCCAGGCACTGGATCCGCTTCGCTCACGCCCGGCTGGGGCACCTTTTCCGCTACCTGCCCCAGCAGTCCGCCTACAACAAGCGCCTCAACGCCGCCGGACCGCTGATCAGCCATGTGATCGAGGCCCTGGCCCGGCAGGTGCCCACCTGGCACGATGCCCTGCGGCTGATCGACTCCACCCCACTGCCCTGCGCGGCCTCCCGGGAGACCGTCAAACGCTCCGGCCTGGCCGGACACTGCGGATACGGCTACTGCCGCAGCCACTCCCGCTTCTTCTGGGGCTTCCGGCTCTACCTGGTCACCACCGCCGAGGGCATGCCCGTCACCTGGTGCCTGGCCAATCCGAAACTCGGGGAACGGGAGGTGATGGCCGCGCTGCTGGAACGCGACCACCGCCTCGTCCGGGCCGGGCAGGTGATCCTGGCCGACAAGGGCTTCGCCGGGAAGGAGTTCGAGGCGTTCCTGACGGAACGGCTCGGTGTTCACCTGGTGCGGCCGGACCGCAAGGACGAGCCCGTCCGGCACGGGAAGATCGTCCGTGTCCGCCAGTGGATCGAGGCCGTCATCGACACCCTCAAGGGCCAGCTCAGCCTGGAACAGCACGGCGGCAGAACACCGGCCGGAGTCTTCGCCCGCACCGGACAACGACTCCTCGC
>NZ_MAXF01000085.1 GCF_001704635.1 Streptomyces sparsogenes
CGCAGCGAGGGGCCGCCCGCCGCGGCAGGGGGCACCGCCCAGCGGTAGCTGGGGGAGGCTGGTGTCACTGCGGCGTCGGGAGCAGGGCGCCCCCTTTGAAGACAGGCCCTAGCTCTCGGCCTGGTCGCGGGGGGCCAGGGAGGCGAATTCGCCGCGGTGGAAGAGGAGGGGGCCGGACCGGGCGGCGAGGTCGTCCGTGCCGAGGGCGCGGACGCGGCCCACGACCACGAGGTGGTCGCCGCCGGTGTGCACGGCGTGGACCGTGCAGTCGATCCACGCCGGGACGCCGGCGAGCCGCGGCGAGCCGGTCACCGGGGACGGCCGGTAGGGGACGCCCGCGAACTTGTCCGGCCGCCGGGAGCCGCTCACCGCGAAGCCACGGCACAGCTCGCCCTGGCCCGCCCCCAGGACGTTGACGCAGAAGACCCCGGCGCGGGCGATGCGCGGCCAGGTCGTGGAGGTGCGGGCGACCATGAAGGCGACCAGCGGCGGGTCGAGGGAGAGCGAGGAGAAGGACTGGCAGGCGAACCCGGTCGGGCCCGCCTCGTCGACGGCCGCGATGACCGTGACGCCGCTCGCGAAGTGGCCCAGGACCCGCCGGAACTCCGCCGGATCCAGCGGAAGGCGCTCGTCCGCGCCGACGGCGCGCAGGGCGGGGCGGCCTGGGCGGGGTGGCGCCGGGTCGGTGGGCGACAGGGGGGCGGGGTGCCGCGCGGCGGCGGTCGGCGAGCCGACCGAGCGCAGGTAGCGGACCGCGGTGGCTGCCATACCGGCGTGTCCCATCATGATTCCATTGAATCTGATGGGCTGTCAGATTGGAAGCCTCGGAGTGCAGGTGCCTGGACGGTCGCGCTTCAGCGGCCCCGGTACCGGGGCGCGCGGCGCTCCGTGAAGGCGCGGACGCCCTCGCGCGCGTCCGCCGTGGTCATGTTGATTTCCTGGGCCGCCGCCTCGGCGGCGAACGCGGCCGCGCGGTCGGCCCCCAGCGACTCGTTCACCAACTGTTTGGTGAGGGCGATGGCCCGGGTCGGGCCGCCGGCCAGGCGCTCGGCCCACTCGCGGGCGGTCCCGGCCAGATCGCCGTCCGGGACGACCCGGTTGACCAGGCCGATCCGCTCGGCCTCGGCGGCGGACAGCGCGTCGCCGAAGAACATCAGCTCCTTCGCCCGCTGCGGGCCCACCAGCCGGGGGAGGAGGTAGGCGCCGCCGCCGTCGGGCACCAGCCCGCGGCGTACGAAGACCTCGATGAACCGGGCCGACTCCGCGGCGAGCACCAGGTCGCAGGCGAAGGCGAGATGGGCGCCGAGCCCCGCGGCGGTCCCGTTCACGGCGGCGACGACCGGCTTCTCGCAGTCCAGCACGGCGGCGATCAGCCGCTGCGCCCCGCGCCGGATCAGCCGGGCCACGTCGCCGGCGACCCGCTCCTGCTCGCCGGTGCCGGTGTCTGTACCGGCACTGGCGCCCGCGCTCGTGCCCGTCCCCGGGGTCGGCCGGCCGCCGCCGCGCAGGTCGGCGCCCGCGCAGAAGCCCTTGCCGGTGGCGGTGAGCACGACGGCCCCGACCGCCGGGTCGGCGGAGGCGTCGTCGAAAAGGGAAATCAGGCGTTCGCGCTGGTCAGGGGTGATGGCATTCATCGCGGCCGGGCGGTTCAGGGTGATCCAGGCCACTCCGTTGTCAGTGGCGTGCCGTACAACGGACTCAGGTGATTCTTCGGGGGAGGACGTCATGGGTGAATTCCTCTGGGCAGGGGCTCGGATGGTGGTCCGGGCGCGCGGGCCGGGCTGCGTCTCAGCGGCACACGGCCAGCGCGTCGAGGGCCACCGCGCCCTGGCCCCGGGGCAGCACCATCAAGGGGTTGACGTCGAGTTCGGCGAGGTCGTCCCCGAGCTCCAGGGCCATCCGCTGGACGCGGAGGACGACCTCGACCAGGGCGTCCACATCGGCGGGCGGCATGCCGCGCACGCCGTCCAGCAGGGCGCGGCCGCGCAGTTCGGTGAGCATCGCGCGCGCCTGGTCCTCGCCGAAGGGCGGCACGCGGACGGCCGTGTCCCGCAGCACCTCGACGAGCACGCCGCCGAGACCGACGGTGACGGTCGGCCCGAAGAGGCTGTCGTGCGTGACGCCGACGACCATCTCCACCCCGCGTTCGACCATCTGGCAGACCAGCACGCCGTCCAGCTCGACGCCTTCGTAGCGGGCGATGTCGGTGAGGTCGCGATAGGTGTCGCGGACCTGGCTCGCGGAGGTGAGACCGAGCCTGACCAGGCCCAGTTCGGTCTTGTGGGCGAGCTGCGGGGCGGAGGCCTTCATGACGACCGGGTAGCCGACCAGGCCGGCGGCGCGGACGGCCGCCGCCGCGCTGGTCACCAGCTGCTCGCGCGGCACCCGGATGCCGTACGCCCGCAGCAGCTGCTTCGCGGCGTGCTCGCTCAGCCGCTCGCCAGGGCGCAGCAGTGCCTGGGCCTTGCGGACCGAGGGGGAGGGGGTGCGGGGGGCGTCGTCGAAGGGGGAGCGGTAGCTCGCCGTGAAGCGGTGGTGGTCCAGATAGGCGCGGACGGCGGTGATGCAGTTGGCGAAGGTCCGGAAGGTGGCGACGCGGGAGGAGCCGAGCAGGGTGGTGCGGTAGGCGGGCTCGGTGCCGACCGGCGAGCCCCACACCACGCACACCAGCTTGTCCGTGTGCTCCGCCGCGTCCACCAGGTCCTGCGCCAGCTTGTCGCTCATCGGGGGAAACGGCCCGGTGATGGGACAGATCAGCACGCCGACGGACGGGTCGGCGAGGATGGCGTCGATGATCTTCCGGCCGCGCCAGTCGCCGACGGGGTGGCCGCCGTTGTCGACCGGGTTGGCGACGCTGAGGTCCCCGGGTATCCACTGGTGGAGTTCGGCCTGCTTCTCGGGGGAGAGCGTGGGCAGCGGAAGCCCGGCGGCGGTCGCGAGGTCGGAGAAGTGGGCGCCGGTGCCCCCGGAGATCGAATAGACCACGACGCCCTCGGCGCGCGGCGGCCGGGCCCGGGCCAGCAGCGCGGCCGTGTCCTGCAGCTCGTCGAGGCCGTCGACCCGGATCACGCCGAACTGCCGCATGGCCGCGTCCACGACCGTGTCCGAGCCGGTCAGCTTGCCGGTGTGGGAGGCGGCCGTGCGGGCCCCGGTCTCGGTCCGGCCGACCTTGACGGCCACGACGGGCACCTTGGCGCGGGCGGCGCGGTCGGCGGCCAGCAGGAAGCTGCGCCCGTCCTTGAGCCCTTCCACGTACATCGCGATGGCGCCGACCTCGGGCCGGGAGGCGAAGTAGGAGATGAAGTCGGCGGTCTCCAGGTCGGCCTCGTTGCCGGTGGGGGCCCAGTGGCTGAGCCGGATGCCCAGCTCCTGGAGGGTGAAGACGGGGCGGCCCTGGTGGCCGGACTGGGTGATGAGGGCGATCGCCGGGCCTTCCAGGTCCTCGCGGAACTCCTCGAAGGCGTTGAGGTTGGTGTTGGGGCCCAGGAGGCGCAGCCCGCCCCGCCGTACGGCGGCGGACAGCCGGGCCTGGGCGGCGGCGCCCTCGGCGCCGGTCTCGGCGAATCCGGAGGCGAAGGCGACCGCGAACTTGACCTTGGCGGAGGCGAGTTCCTCGACGAGGGGGAGGGGGTCGCGGACGAGGAGGACGGCGAGGTCGACCGGTTCGGGCAGGTCGGCCACGGACGGGACGCAGGGGAGGCCGAAGACGGCGGGACGGGAGGGATGCACGGGGTGCAGGCGCGCGCCGACGCGCTCGGCCCAGGCGATCAGCTGCCGGGTGATGCCGGAGTTGGGGCGCCCCTCGGCATCGGAGGCACCGATGACGGCCACCGACTCGGGGCGGAAGAAGCGGTCGAGATCGGGGACGGTGGAATGCAGCGGGCGGCCGCTGACGTCCACGTCCTCGACGGCCGCCGACCTGCCGTGGACATGGACGGCGGGGCCGGGAGGCCGGCCGCAGGCGGCGACACGGGCGTGACGGGAGTTGGTGGTGAGGGTGCCGTGAGTCGATCCAAGCATCGGTATCCGCCACTCCTGCTCGTTGGCGACAAGCCAGATAACTGACGTCGAGTCAGATTACTCGGGAGTCAGATTAACGGAACTGACGGCCTGTCAGGAATGGGGGTGCGTGGACCAAACACAGGTGACGAGGGCCGCCCTCGGGGCGGTGAGGTGATGGTGCCCGGCGGATTCGGGGGTCACGCCGGGCGGGGGCGGCGATATCACGCCGTTGTGCGGTCGACGGCCCTGGCGATTTTGCGTGCGTCGATGGCGAGCTCGCGGAGCATGCCGCTGATCGGGTTCGTATAACCCGTGAAGTGCAGTCCCGGGGCGGAGGGGATCGTGCGCGGGCCGTGGGCCAGCGGTTTGCCCTGCCCGTCGAGCACGTCCAGGTGGCCGACCAGGTCCTCCAGGCCGCGCCGGTAGCCGGTCGCCGCGATCACGGTGTCGGGGCCGACGCGGGAGCCGTCGGCCAGCGCCACCTTGTCCTGCTCGAAGGACTCGACCGCCGCCACCACCTCCACCTTTCCCGTCCGGACCGCGTCGATGAGCCCGACATCCTGCACCGGTATCGCGCCTTGGCGCACCCGTGTGTACAGGCCGGTCTCCGGCCAGGGCAGCCCGCGCTCGCTCAGGTCCGGCATGGTGAGCCGGCACATCGCCCGGGCGGCCCGGTCCACCAGGGGCGCCGGGAGCCGCCGCACCAGGATGCCGGAGGCCTGCGTGGGCCAGCCCGCCGTCGAGCGCCGCAGGATGTGCGGGGCGGTGCGCACCGCCAGCCGCACCCGGGCCGCGCCGCCCTCCACGAGGTCGACCGCGATCTCGGCGCCCGTGTTGCCGACGCCGACGACCAGGACGTCCCGGCCCCGGTACGGGTCGGCGTTGCGGTAGCGGCTCGCGTGCAGCAGCTCGCCGGTGAAGGTGTCCCGGCCCGGCCAGTCGGGCACGCGCGGGGTGTGGTTGTGGCCGGTGGCCACGACCACGACGGGCGAGGTGGGCGTGCGCCCGCCGGTGGCCCGCAGCACCCAGCCCGCGCCGTCCGGCGCCCGGTCGATCCGCGAGACCTCGACCCCCGTGACGATCTCCAGCCGGTGGTGCTCGACGTACTGCTCCAGATAGCGCACCAGGTCGTCGCGGGCGACCCATCGCCCGTAGGCGCGCGGGATCGCGAGCCCGGGGAGGGCGGACATCCGGCGTGTGGTGTGCAGGTGCAGCCGGTCGTAATGGGCGCGCCAGGAGGCGGCGACCGCGTCCGACTTCTCCAGGACCACGGTTCGGATGCCGCGCTGGTGCAGGGCCGCCGCGGTGGCGAGCCCGCCCGGCCCGGCGCCGATCACGTACACGGGGGAGGAGTGCTCGGGGAAGGTCTCGGCCATGGGCGTGAGCGTAGTGAGGAAATTGGCAGGTTTCCGTCAAAACGATTCCGAATCGATTGCGGATCGGTCACGGCCCGCGCCGTGCGGCCTCTGGGGCGACCCCTTGCGCTCCCTGGCGTTCGTCCGGTGAACTGACATACCGTCAGACAGGGTGGTTGGCGGTTGGCGGTAGGTGGTTTCGGCGGACGAGAGGGGGAGCGGTGCGTACGATCTGGCTCGGCCCGCGGTGGCTGGAGAGCCGGCGGCACAATGCGCCGGAGGCCGGGGGGCTGTTCCTGTGAGCGCGCGCCCCGCGGGCGCCCCGCGCTTCGACCTGCCCGAGATCGACGGCTTCACCCACCCCTACTGGGACGCCGCCGCCCGGGGCCACCTGCTGATCCGCCGCTGCGCGGACTGCGGGCTGGCCCACCACTACCCCCGCGAGTTCTGTCCCCGGTGCTGGAGCGAGAGCGTCGGCTGGGAGCGGGCGAGCGGTCGCGCGACCCTCTACACGTGGTCCGTGGTGCACCGCAACGACCTGCCGCCGTTCGGCGCCCGCGTCCCGTACATCGCCGCCGTCGTGGAACTCGCGGAGGGGCCGCGCATGATGACCGAGCTGGTGGGGTGCACCGGTCAGGACCTGCGCGTGGGCATGGAGCTGCGCGTGGACTTCCGCACCCTGGCCGAGGACGCCCCGGACGTGGACGCCCTGCCCGAGGGCGCCCCGGACGTGGACGCCCTGGCCAAGGACTCCCCGGCCAAGGACTCCCCGGTCCAGGACGCCCCGGCCGTCCCCGTCTTCCGGCCCGCCCCCTGACCCCGGGCCATCACGGCCACAGCAACTCCCGCCGCCAGCCGCCGTCTTCGCCCTCCCCGGCGCGTCGGTAGCGCAGCCGTACGTGCCGCCGCCGCTCCTCCTCCTGGTAGAACTCGACCTCGTCCGCGGCCAGGACGTACAGGGTCCAGCTCGGCGCCGTCGCGTCCGGCTCCCGTTCCACCCGCTCCCGCGCCGCCTCGAAGGCGCGCACCAGCTCCTCGTACGAGCCCAGGACCTCGCTCTGCCGCCCGCCCCCGGCCAGCGCGGCGGTCAGCGCCGCCGGTGAGCGCCCGCGCAGATCCGCCGCGCTCTCCTCGGGGCCGGCCGCCGTGACCCGCCCGCCGATCCGCACCTGCCGTCCCTGCTCGGTCCAGTCGAAGCCCAGCGCCGCGTACGGGCGGACGGCCAGCTCGCGGCCCTTGCGGCTGGTGCGGTGGGTGCCGAAGTGCCAGCCCTGCTCGTCGGCGTCGTGCAGCATCACCGTACGCACGGACGGGCGGCCCTCCGCGTCGGCGGTGGCCAGCATCATGGTGTGCGGGCCAGGGACGCCCGCCTCGGCGGCCTCGCGCAGCCACCGCCGGAACAGCGGCAGCGGCTCGCGGGGTGCGGTCGCGGGGTCGAAGGCGGGCAGCTCGCCGCTCTCGCGCACGCGCAGTCCGCGCAGCAGCGCGCGGAAATCCTCGGCGGCCTTGTCGTCGGTTCCACCCATCGGGTTGCCCTGCCTCCTCACTCGTGCCGGATGCACAGGTGAGCAGGGTGGCACAGGGTGCGCCGCCCGTACGGCCGAAGGTCAGCCGTGTCCGACCGCCTGGGCTCCCCGACCACCTGGGCAGCCCCGACCGCCTCAGCCGTGCCCGGCCCCCTCAGCCGCGTCCGAGCACCACCGTCCCCGAGGAGCAGAACCAGCCGCCCGTCCCCGACGCCACGGCCAGCTCCGGCAGCCGTCCGCCCGCCTTGCGGACCTGCCGTCCGCCCGCCTCCCCGCGTAGCTGCCGCACGGCCTCGACCAGCAGGAACAGCCCGCGCATACCGGGGTGGCAGGCGGAGAGGCCGCCGCCGTCCGTGTTCGTCGGCAGCTCGCCGTCCAGCGTCAGCCGCCCCTTGCCCACGAACGCCCCGCCCTCGCCCTTCGCGCAGAAGCCCAGGTCCTCCAGGGTCACCAGCGTCATATAGGTGAACGCGTCGTAGAGCTCGGCCACATCGATGTCCGACGGCCCGACCCCCGCCCGCTCGAAGGCCTGCCGCCCGGAGGCCGCGGCCGGCGAGACCGTGAAGTCGTCCCACTCGGACATGGTGGTGTGCGAGATCGCGGTGCCCGCGCCCAGCACCCATACCGGAGGCTTCGCCGTGTCGGCCACGTACTCCTCGCCCGCCAGCAGCACGGCACAGCCGCCGTCGGAGCGGATGCAGCAGTGGAGTTTGGTGAAGGGGTCGGCGATCATCGGGCCGTCTAGCACCTCGTCCACCGTGATCGGGGTGCGGAACATCGCGTCCGGGTTGTGCGCGGCGTTCGCGCGCGCCTGTACGGCGACGTCCGCGAGCTGCTCGAGCGTCGTGCCGTACTGGTGCATATGGCGGCGCGCGGCCATCGCGTACTTGGCGACCAGCGTGTGGCCGTACGGGACCTCGAACTGCAGCGGTCCGCGCGCCCCGAAGGACAGGTTGGAGGTGCGGCGGCCCGCGCGGATGTCGGCGCGGGCGGTGGAGCCGTAGACGAGGAGCACGGCGTTCGCGTGGCCCGCGGCGATGGCGTCCGCGGCGTGGGCGGCCATGACCTCCCAGGTGGAGCCGCCGACGGACGTGGAGTCGGTCCAGGTGGGGCGCAGGCCGAGGTACTCGGCCACCTCGACGGGGGCCAGCGTGCCCAGCCCGGCCGACGCGAGGCCGTCGACGGCCGACCGGTCGAGCCCGGAGTCGGCGAGGGCGCGGCGGGCGGCCTGGGCGTGGAGGGCGTAGGGGGTCGCGTCGTCGACGCGGCCGCAGTCGGAGAGGGAGACGCCGACGACGGCGACCTTGCGGGCGCGCTTGCGCTTCGCTGCGGGCATGAATCTGACGGTACATCAGATACATCATCAGATGCATCGGGTGCGGGGTTGCAAGGGAACCCGTGTGCGGGGTGGGAAAGTGCGCGTCGACTTCCTAATATGACGGTCCGTCAGTAGCGGAGGTGCTTGCCGATGGACGCCGCGTTCACCGAGGAACAGGACGGGATCCGCCGTACGCTGCGCGGACTGCTGCGGGAGCGATGCGGTCCCGACGAGGTCAAGGCGGCGGTCCGCACCGCGCCCGGCCACGACCCCGCCCTGTGGCGCCTCCTCGCCCGGCAGCTCGGACTGCCCGGCCTGGCCCTCCCCCCGGAGGTCGGCGGCGTCGGCTGCGGGCCCACCGAACTGGCCCTCGCCTGCGAGGAGGCCGGGCGCGCGCTCCTCCCGTCCCCGCTCACGGCCACGGCGGTGCTCGCAGCGCCCCTCGTCGACCGGCTCGGTACGGGCCCCCAGCGCGCAGAGCTGCTGCCGCGCATCGCGGACGGAGAGCTGACTGCGGCGCTCGCGGTGCCCGGCGCGGAACTCGGCAGGGCACTCGGCCTGACCGGCGGGGACCGGGGCGGAGGCTGGGCGGGCGGCGGGCGCGCGGGGGGCGTGCAGGCGCGGGAGTGCGGTAAGGGTGGTGGTGAGGCGGGGAACTGGCGGCTGTACGGGCAGGTGGGCCAGGTCCTCGACGGGCACAGCGCCGGGCTGCTGCTCGTCGCCGCGCGCACGGGCGGCTATACGGGTGGGCGGACGCTGCTGTTCCTCGTACGGGCCGGGGCGCCCGGCCTGGCCCGTACGCGGCTGACCGCGCTGGACGAGACGCGGCCGCAGGGCCGGATCGAGCTGCGGGACGTAGCGGCCGAGCCGCTGGGAAATCCGGACGGCGGGGGCGGGGGCGGGGGCGCGGGGGGCGGCGTGGCGCCGGCGGATGCGCTGGCGCGGCTGGGCACGACGGCGGCCGCCGCGCTGGCCGCCGAGGCGGTGGGCGCGGCGGACGCCGCACTGGGGCGGACGGTCGAGTACGTGCGGACGCGCGAGCAGTTCGGCCGGCCGATCGGGTCCTTCCAGGCCGTCAAGCACCGGCTGGCGGAGGTGTACGTGAAGGTGGAGGAGGCGCGGTCGGCCGCGTACTACGCGGCGTGGGCCGCGGGTAGCGCCGCGGCGGCGAGCGGGCGGGGTCCGGACACCGGGGCGGCCGTCGCGAGCGGCCTCGCGCTGGCGACGGCGCTGGAGGCGCAGCTCGCCGCGGCCGGCGCGGCGGTGCAGCTGCACGGCGGCATCGGTTTCACCTGGGAACATGACGCGCACCTCTACGTCAAGCGGGCCGCCTCCGACGAACTGCTCTTCGGGCCCGTGCACCGGCTGCGGGCGCACGCGGCCGAGCTGGAGGGCCTGTTCGCGCAGCCGGACGGGTCCGGCGCGACCATCGACGGCCATCTGGGCTGGAAGGCGGTGACGGTGTGAAGGCGGACGAAGCGCGCCCGGGCCATGGGGTCCGGCTGATCCAGAAGGTCTCGTCCGGCCGGGCTTTTGCCAAGGTCGCGCCGCACGTCGTCCCGGCGCTCGACCGCGCCGTGCACCGGCTCACACGCGGCAAGGTGCTGCTGAGCGCCCGGATGCTGCCGGGCGTCATCCTGACGACGACGGGCGCGAAAAGCGGTCTGCCGCGGCGCACCCCGCTGGCCTGCATGCCGGAGGGCGACGGCACCTGGCTCCTGATCGGCAGCAACTTCGGCCGGCCGGGCCACCCGGCCTGGACCGCCAACCTGCTCGCCCACCCGGACGCCGAGATCAGCTGGAAGGGCCGCGACATCGCGGTCCGGGCGCGGCTGCTGGAGGGCGAGGAACGCGAGGAGGCCTGGGCGGCGGCGCTCCGCTTCTGGCCGCCCTACGCGGCGTACCAGGCGCGCGTGGAGCGCCGGATCCGGCTCTTCCGTCTGACGCGCGTGAACGCGTGAGGGCAGCGAGCGCGTGAGGCGGGTGACCGCGTCAGGCCGGTGACGCGCGTACCGCCGGCGCCGGATCGCTTCTGCGGCGCGCAGCGGCTGTTCAGGCGCGTGCGGCGCCGTCCGAAGGCGGGGCGGTGGCCGGGTGGTGCGCGCAGCGGGGTGGTGCGGGTGGAGCCCAGGGAGGGAGTGGTGCGCGCAGCGGCGTGGGGCCCGGGTGCGGGCTGCGGGGTGTGACGCGCGGGAGCGTGGTGCGGGCGCGGGCCGGGGAGTGGGCGGCGCGCGCGGCGGGGAGTGTGCGCGGGAGCGTGCTCCGGGCGCGGGCCCGAGGAACGAGCGGTGCGCGCGGGGCGGGAGCGTGGCGCCGGGCGCAGGTGGGGGCCGAGCGGAAGCGAGCCAGGAAGGCGGCCCCGGGGGGCGGGCCGGGGCGGGCCACTCGGGGGTGCCCGGTGGTCCGCCGGGGGGCGCGGGTTCCGCCGTGGGGGGTGACAGGACGTGCGGAACCGCGGAGCCGACCGACCCGCGCTGGTGGGCGAGCGGTACGGGGCCGAAGGGTCGGGCCCGGGCGCTCGCGACGCCGGCGCGCGTGATGCGTGTTACTTGGGGGGCTTTCTGCCGGTGAGACCGAGGTGGACCAGCAGCGTCAGGGCCGGCTTCAGCTCGGCCTGCTTGACGCCCCAGCTCTGGAAGCCCTTCTGGTGACCGGCGACCGCGGCCAGCATGGCGACGATCGCGCCCGCGACGGCCGCCGGGCTGACGTCCTTGTCGTACCGGCCCTTCGCCTGGAGTTCCTTGACGGCGTCGGTCAGGGAATTGGTCACGGCGTTGAGGATCTTCATGCGGATCTTGTAGAACCGCTTGTCCCCCTCCGCCGCGCCGAGATCGACCACGCGCAGGGTGGCGTCATGTTTGCGCCAGAAGGAGAGGAAGCCCTCGACGATCTCCTCCGCCGCCTGGGCCCCCGACTTCCCGGCCCATGAGCGCCCGGCGACCAGATCGGTCAGGCCCGCGCCCTCCTTCGCCATCTCCTCCGCGATCTCGAGGACGGCGCCTTCGACATCGGGGAAGTACTGGTAGAACGTCGCGGGCGAGGTGCCGGCCTTGCGGGCGACGTCGATGACCTTGACGTCTCGGTACGGGGATGTGCTGAGCATCTCGCCGAGGCAGTCGAGCAGCTTCTGCCGCGTCGCCTGCCCGCGGCGACCGGCGACCCGCCCGTCGACGGTGCGTACTTGTCCTGTCATGACGTCAGCTTACCGAGGGGTGATCGAAGCGCGATCCGGCTGCGTGCAAATGGGGCCCGCATCCCGCACGGGTCTCCCGGCACGGCGCTGATCAGCGAGAACGAGCGATCAAGAGCTGCCCGGGAGGCCGCCCGCCGGGCCATCCCCGGCTCACCCGTTCGAGTGGGGCCTATTATCAACAGGCTGTGGATAACTTCGGTGGACAGCGTGACGGCGGGGTCACTCAAGGGCATCGTCGGACGGCCTGAAATAGACGTTGGGGCTCCTTGCGGCGCGCGCCCTCGGCGGGCGCCTGCTCAATGACCCCGAATATGCGCCGTACGGGCGTTTCCCGGTGCTTGCGGACAATCGGGGCGTACTTTTCGCCGCCCTCGGCCCCTCGGCGGCGGGCCCCCGCGCACGGAAAGCGGAGCGTAGCGGGGCCGGGGGCGTGGAGTTCCACGAGGTGGAGGCCGGCCGGGCGGCGCGCCGTGACACGACGAAATCGCCCCCGGGTTCGCAACCGCCGCCTTCGCCAGAGAGAATGCAGGATGCGTGCCGCCGGTTGGTTTGTCGGTGAGACGCTGCAGCGGGGTTGTATTTTTCAAGCCCCACGGGGAGGTGGCAGGCAAGTGGTGGAGCAGCTGACGCAGCACGATCCGAGGCGTATCGGCCCGTTCGAGGTGCTCGGCCGGCTCGGCGCGGGCGGCATGGGGCTGGTCTATCTGGCGCGCTCGGCGTCCGGCCGGCGGGTCGCGATCAAGACGGTGCGCACCGAGCTCGCCGAGGACCAGCTGTTCCGTGTCCGCTTCACGCGCGAGGTGGAGGCGGCGCGAGCGGTCAGCGGCTTCTACACGGCCGCCGTCGTGGACGCCGATCCGCGCGCCGCGGTGCCGTGGCTGGCCACCGCGTACGTACCGGCTCCCTCCCTCGAGGAGATAGTCAATGAGTGCGGGCCGCTGCCGGCTCAGGCGGTGCGCTGGCTGGCGGCCGGGGTCGCCGAGGCGCTGCAGTCCATCCACGGCGCGGGCCTGGTCCACCGGGACCTGAAGCCGTCGAACGTGCTGGTCGTCGAGGACGGCCCGCGAGTGATCGACTTCGGTATCGCCTCGGGGGTCTCCAACACCCGGCTCACGATGACCAACGTGGCGGTCGGCACCCCGGCCTATATGTCGCCCGAGCAGGCGCGCGACTCGCGCAGCGTGACGGGGGCGAGCGACATCTTCTCGCTCGGCTCGACGCTGACCTTCGCGGCGACCGGGCACGCCCCGTTCCACGGCGCCAACCCGGTCGAGACCGTGTTCATGCTGCTGCGGGAGGGCCCGGATCTGACCGGCCTGCCGGACGAGCTGCGGCCGCTCATCGAGTCCTGCATGCAGATGGAGCCCGAGCGCAGGCCCTCCCCGGCCGATCTGCAGTCGCAGCTGGCCCCGCACCTGTTCGCCTCCAACGCCGAGGACAGCGGTACGGCCTCGGCCTGGCTGCCGGGCGGCGCGGTGGCGCTGATCGAGCGCAAGCGCAACGGGCGGAACCAGATCGCGCGCGCCGCGCGGGGCTCGGACGGCCGCCCCGGTGGCGACGGTGTGAGCGGCGACGGCGGGGGCCGGTCGGCCGTGCCGCTGCCGCCGGAGCGCCCGCCGACGCCCGCGCCGGGGTACGAGCCCGCGCGCGGGCCGGGCGCGGGGCGCGGCCGGCACAGCGCGCCTCCCGGCGCCTCCGGGTGGGAGCCCGTGGGCGCGGGCGACCCGCGCGGCGGCCTGCGCACCAACAACGCGAATCCGCCCCACCCGTCGAACGCCCCTCATCCGTCGAATGCCCCCCACCCGTCGAGCGCGCCTCATCCGTCGAGCGCGCCTCATCCGTCGAACCCGCCCGGCCCGCCCGGCCCGCTGAGCGCCATCGGCCCCGGGCGGCACGCCGCACCCGCGGCGGGGGCGCCGTCGGCCGCGCCGTCCGGGCCGCCTTCCGCGCAGGGGCCCACCGGACCCGCCGGCCCCGTCGGATCCACCGGACCCGCCGGCCCCGTCGGCTCCATCGGTCCTGGTCCCGCGGCCGTCGGCTCCGCGGGCCCGGCGCCCGCGGGCGCCGCGCCTGCCGGGGCCGACGCGTCGGTCCGCCTGCCCGGTTCCAAGGTGCCCATCGGCCCGGGCCCCCGGGCCACGGACGGGCGGGGCGCGCCGCAGCAGCACGAGACGGGCCCGGCCACCGGCTGGGTGCGGCCGCCGGGAGGCCATCCCGGCGGGGCCACCGGGGGCGAGGGCGGCATCGCGACGGCCGCCGTTCCGCCGCCGTCCTCCCCGCCCACCTCGGCCCCCTCGCCGGACGCCTCCGAGCCCCCGGGCGGGGGAGCGGCGCCCGGCCGTTGGCGCCCCTGGCGCTTCCGCATGTCCAACGACGTGTGGGGCACCCCGGCCGTGGCGGGCGACCTGCTGTACGTCACCTCCTTCGAGGTGCACGCGCTGGACGTGGCCACGGGCCGCCGGCAGTTCAAGACGCGCGACGTGGCCTGGGCCATGGCCGTCTCGAACGGCCGGATCCACGCCTCGGACGGGCCCACGCTGTACGCGCTGGACGCGGAGGACGGCGCCGAGCGGTGGCGGCTGTCCACGGACGGCTGGGTCTACTCGCTCAAGGTGGACCGCGGCACGGTGGTGACCGGCACGCGCGGCGGCGGCGTCCAGGCCTGGGAGGCCGCGAACGGCGAGCTGCTGTGGGAGATGCACGGCGCCCAGACCGACTTCGAGACCCCGGAGTCCGGGCCCGCCATCCACGACGGCACGGTCTTCGTGTGGGCGGACGCGCGGCTGCGCGCCCTGGAGGCGCGTACGGGGGTGGAGCGCTGGTCGTACCCGATCGGCGACGCGGCGTCCTGCGGCGGGGTGCCGGTCCGGCTGCTGTCGGCCCCCGACGGGGTGGTGTACGTCGCGGCGGGCACGCGCGTGCTGGCGATCGACATCGCGCGCGGAGAGGTGCGGTGGCGCTTCGAGGCGCCCGCCGTCTTCCTGTGCGCCCCCGCGTACGCGCCGGGGCCCGCGGTGACGGGCGGCGGCGTCTACATCGCGGACTACCTCGGCACGGTCTACGCCCTCGACGCGGCGAACGGCCGCGACCGCTGGCGGATCGCCACCGAGGCGCGCCAGTCGATCGAGCCGGTGCTGGTGGTGGACGGATCGGTGCACCTGGGCAGCGGCAGCGCGCTGTACACGCTGGACGCGGTCACCGGCACGCCGAAGTGGCGCTTCGCGGCGGGCGGCGAGGTCATCGGCTCCCCGGTGGTCGCGGACGGGCGGGTCCACTTCGGCTCGGCCGACCACTGCCTCTACACGGTCGACGCCGCGGGCGGCCAGCTGCGCTGGAAGCTCGCGACGGGTGGCGAGATCACCGGCTCGCCGGTGGCCGCGGGCGGCGTGGTGTACGCGTGCAGCAAGGACCGCTGCGTCTACGCGCTGGACGCGGTCAAGGGCACCGGGCAGTCGCGGGCGTCGGCCCGTCAGAGCTAGCTCGCGGCGCTCCTGGCGCCCGGCGGGAGAGCCGGCTCCCGGCGAGACGCAATGCTGTGTACCTGACAGCGCCTGCTACCGTGGCGGGCGCTGTCCCGGACCCGGTGGGGCCCGGGAGATCGACGCGGAATCGGGGGCTGGACACATGATGCGGCGTGGTCTGCGGCTGACGGCCGTGGTCGCGGTGGTGCTGGTGGCGCTCACCGGCTTCAAGAGCCGTGGCGGACGGCACGGTTCGGGCGGCGGAGGCGGCTGCTCCAACTCCAGCTCCAGCTCCCACCACTCCAGCTCGGGCTCCGGCTCCGGCGGCTACTCCGACTCCGACGACTACAACTCCTCGACCGGCTCCTCCGGCGCGGACTCGGGCGGCTACCGCTACAACGACCGCTACGACAGCAACGACTCCTCGTCGAGCAGCGGTTCCTCGTCCGGCTCCGCCAAGTCGGACCGGCCCGTGTCGACCGCGACCGTCGTCAGGTGCGCCGGCAAGGACAAGAGCGGCGATCCGGCCGCGACGGTGAAGGTGCGCAACGACACGGGCACGTCCCGGACGTTCGTCGTCGAGATGGAGTTCCGCGACAAGCAGGGGGCGAAGGTGACCTCGGGCAGCGCGTACGCCCGCGTCCCCGCGAAGAAGACGAAGAGCGTGAAGGTTCTTCTGGATGATCCCGGGGTTGTGGGAACCGTAGTGACGTGTGAGGTCGTCTCCGTCGACTGAAAGGGCCGTGCCGCTGAAACGGCCGTGCCGCAGCCCCTCTTGAGGTGACGTCGGGGGAGGGGACTCCCCTGCGTAGGGTGGCGTGCACTCGTCAATGGCTCGGGTCGACTCATATCTGTCTTTTCATCGGGGGTAATTCATGCATCGCCGCTCCATGCGCCTTGTCGCCGTCGCCGCGATCGGGTTGTTGGCCCTGACCGGCTGCGGCAAGAAGGGCAGGCACAGCAGCGGGTCCGGCGGCTTCGTCTCCGGCGGCGCGGGCGACGCGCCGCTGTCCACCCCCAGCGGGCTCCCGACCGATCTGCCGACGGGCCTCCCGTCGGGGGTCCCGTCGTACACCCCCGGCTACACCCCGTCGTACACGCCGTCGCCGTCGTACAGCTACTCCACGGCGCCCAGCTACGACACGGACGCCAGGAACGACATCTCCGCCAGCGGCTGCGACTACAACGAGTCGACCAGCTCTCTCGAGTACACGCTGACCGTCAACAACAACGAGACGCAGTCCATGCGCTTCTCGATCAGCATCGTCTGGAACGACAACGCCGATCAGGGCCTACTCGGCTCGGACTACCAGTCCGTCACCGTGGCGCCCGGCAGCAGCCAGACGGTGAAGGCCACCTCGTACCGCACCCTCTACAAGGCGACCACCTTCACCTGCAAGATCCAGTCGGCCTACAAGTTCGCGAACTGACACGCTGTTCCCACCCACCCTCACCGCCTGCGGAACCCGGGCGTACGGGCGGCGAACAGCCCGGCCTGGCGCTCCGGCGGCAGGTTCCCCAGCGCGATGAGGTGCGGGGCCTGCGCCAGGGCCTGGGCCAGGGTCGCCTCCTTGGCCGCCCACACCGCACGTACCGTCCCCTGCACGGCCGCCGTCGGATACGACGCGATGACGGCGGCGGCGCGCAGGGCGGCGGCGACCGGGTCGGCGCCGGCCTCCGTCACCTCGCTGACCAGGCCGATCTCATACGCGCGCCGGGCCGTGAGCCGCTCGGCGGTGCCCATCAGCGCCATCCGGGCGACCTCGCCCATCGGCATGCGCTGCGCCATGTAGACCGCCTCGTAGGCGCTGACCATGCCATAGCTGGTGTGCGGGTCGAAGAACGTGGCGTGCTCGGCGGCGACGATGAACTCGGCCTCGCCCAGCAAGTAGAACGCCCCGCCGCAGGCCATGCCGCCGACCGCGGCGACGACCGGCTTCCACAGGTCGTTCGCCTTGGGGCCGATGGTCAGCAGCGGATCGTCGACCGAGTACGGCGAGGGCGGCTGGGCCACCCGCACCGCGCGGTCGATGCCGGTGCAGAAGGCGCGGTCGCCCGCCCCGGTGAGCACCACGGCCCGCACGGACTCGTCGAACCGGAAGCCGCGCCAGACGGCGGCCAGCTCCTCGGCCGTCTCCAGGTCGATGGCGTTGTGCCGCTCGGGCCGGTCGAGCGTGACGACCGCGACGCCGCCGTCCTCGACCCGCGTCCGCACCGTCATGACCGCTCCAGGTCCCGCGTTCGCACCGTCATGACCGCTTCTCGACCCGCGTTCGCACCGTCATGGCCGCTCCAGTACCCAGCGCGGCACCGTGATCCCGCCCGCCACCTCGTGGAAGACCGCCTTCACCGGGGCGTTGATCCGGATCCGGGCCGGGTCGACCGAGTCGAGGGCGGCGTCGGCGGCGGCGACCAGGTTGCCCACCAGCCGGACCCGGGGGGCGTCCGCGAGTTCGACGAGGATCACGTTGTACGGCGCCCGCGCGGCGTACGCGGGCAGCAGCGGCGGGTGCGGCACGACGTAGGACCAGATCCGGCCACGGCCGCTGGTCCGGATCCACTCGCTCGCGAAGGACTGGCAGTGCGGGCAGCAGGGGCGGGGCGGGAAGCGCGGCTCGCGGCAGTCGGCGCAGGCCTGGACGCGCAGTTCGCCGCGCGCCGCGTACGTGAAGAACGGCGCCCCGTCGTCGTCGGGCACGGGCGCGAGAAGCCCCTCTTGCCCCTCTTGCCCCTCACGCCTCTCGTCCGTCTGTGTCATCTCCTGGATCAACTCCTCAACTCCTCAGTTCCGCAGCAGCAGGGCCGAGGTGGGCACCCCCTCGCCCGCCGTGACCAGACAGGTCGCGGCGCCCGGCACCTGCGCGGTGCCGGTTCCGCGCAGCTGTCTGACCCCCTCGGTGATGAGGTTGAACCCGTGGACGTACGCCTCGCTGAGGCCGCCCCCGCCGGTGTTGAGCGGCAGTCGCCCGCCGATCTCCAGCGCGCCGCCCTCCGTGAAGGCGGCCCCCTCGCCGCGGGCGCAGAAGCCGTAGCCCTCCAGGGACAGCGGGATCAGCGGGGTGAAGGCGTCGTAGATCTGGGCCACGTCCACGTCCTGCGGCCCGAAGTCGGCCGACTTCCACAGCTGGCGGGCGGCGGTCCAGGCGGGCCCGGTGAGCGGGTCGTCGTTCCAGTAGTTGACCATGCCGTGGTGTTGGGCGGGCAGGCCCTGTGCCGCGGAGTGGACGTACACCGGCCGGCGCCGGCAGTCGCGGGCCCGCTGCGCGGAGACGACGACGCAGGCCAGCGCGCCGTCGGTCTCCAGGCAGTTGTCGAAGAGGCACAGCGGCTCGCTGATCCAGCGGGCGGTCATGTACATCTCGCGGGTCAGCGGGCGCTCGTACATCATCGCGGCCGGGTTCTGGTTGGCCCGGTTGCGGCAGGCCAGCGCCACATTGAAGAAGTGGTCGCGGGTGGCGCCGTACTCGTGCATGTAGCGGCGGGCCAGCATGCCGATCTCGTCGGCCGGCCGCAGCAGCCCGTACGGCCGGGTCCACTGCGCGGGGGTGGGCAGCTGCACGCGGGTGTCCGTCCACGGGCGCGGGCCGCTGCCGCGCTTGCGCGAGCGCCAGGCCACCCCGACGCTCGCCTGGCCGGTGGCGATCGCGGCGGCCAGGTGCGCGACGGTGGCGCAGGAGCCGCCCCCGCCGTAGCCGACCTTGCTGAAGAAGGTCACATCGCCGGCGCCGATGGCCTTGGCGACCTCGACCTCGTCCGTCTCCTCCATGGTGTACGAGGCGAAGGCGTCCACCTCGGAGGGGGCGATGCCGGCGTCGTCGAGCGCGGCGAGGATCGCCCGGCAGGCCAGGGTCTTCTCGGACTCGGGGAGGCGTTTGGCGAAGGGGGTCTGGCCGATGCCGGCTATCGCTGTCGCGTCTTTCAGGGTCGCCCCCATCGCCACCTCCGTGGTCGCGGCCGGTCACCGGTGCGTCGGGCATTGGCGCATCGGCGTCGGCGCATTGGCGCATCGGCGCAGCGCTGCGTCTCGCGCATCGGTACTGACAGCCGGGAAGGCTACCGCTAATCTGACGGACAGTCAGCTACGCGGTGCCGGATTGCGGGAGGCGACCCGATGCGCGAGACCATCCCGGCGCTGGTGCGGACGGCGGCGCGGCGGTACGGCGAGGCCGAGGCCGTCGTGGAGGGCCGCACCCGGATCTCGTACGCGGAGCTCGGCGAGCGCGTCGAGCGGGCCGCGGCGGCCTGCCTCGCCTCGGGCGTCGAGCCGGGCGACCGGATCGCGATCTGGGCGCCCAACACCGCCGACTGGATCGTCGCCGCGCTCGGGGCGGTCACGGCGGGCGCGGTGCTCGTCCCCGTCAACACCCGCTTCAAGGGCGCCGAGGCGGCGTACGTCCTGCGCCGCACCCGCGCCACGCACCTGTTCGTCACCGGCACCTTCCTCGGCACCTCGTACGTGGCCTCGCTGCGCCGCGCGGCGGGTGAGGGGCCGGGCCGCGGCCCCCTCCCCGGCCTGCCCTATCTCCGCGACGTGATCGTGCTCGCCGACGACGCCCCCGCCGACTTCCGCACCTGGAAGGACTTCCTCGCCGCGGGCGAGTCCACGCCCGCCGAGGCGGTACGCGCCCGGGCCGCCGCCGTACGCCCCACCGACCCCTCGGACATCACCTTCACCTCCGGCACCACCGGCCATCCCAAGGGCGTGGTGATCACCCACGCCCAGACGCTGCGCGTCTACACCACCTGGAGCGAGATCACGGGCCTGACGGAGGGCGACCGCTACCTCATCGTCAACCCCTTCTTCCACACCTTCGGCTACAAGGCGGGCGTCATCGCCTGCCTGACGCGCGGCGCGACGATGGTTCCGCAGTCGGTCTTCAACGTGGACACGGCCCTCGCCAACATCGCGGCCGAACGCATCAGCGTCCTCCCCGGCCCGCCCACCCTCCACCAGGCCCTGCTCGACCACCCGGCCCGCGCCGCGCACGACCTGTCCACCCTGCGGCTGGTCGTCACCGGCGCCGCCGTCGTCCCCCTCACCCTGGTCGAACGGCTCCGCTCCGAACTCCGCGTCGACACCGTCCTGACCGCCTACGGCCTCACCGAGGCCTCCGGCACCGTCACCATGTGCCGCCGCGGCGACCCGCCCGACGTCGTCTCCGCCACCTCCGGCCGCGCCCTCCCCGACACCGAGGTCAAGGTCGTCCGCCCCACCGGCGCGGAGCTGCCCCCGGGGCAGCCGGGCGAGGTCTGGGTGCGCGGCTACCACATCACCCGCGGCTACTTCGAGGACCCCGTCGCCACCGCCCGGGCCATCACCCCGGACGGCTGGCTGCGCACGGGCGACGTGGGCGTGCTGGACGCGGACGGCAATCTGCGGATCACCGACCGCGTGAAGGACATGTTCATCGTGGGCGGCTTCAACGCGTACCCGGCGGAGATCGAGCAACTGATCGCCCGCCACCCCGACATCGCGGACGTCGCGGTCATCGGCGTTCCGGACCCGCGGCTGGGGGAGGTGGCCAAGGCGTACGCGGTGCGGCGCGCGGGCTCCACGCTGACCGCCGACGACCTGATCGCCTGGTCGCGGCGGGAGATGGCCAACTACAAGGTGCCGCGGCAGGTCGAGTTCCTGACGGAGCTGCCGCGCAACGCGAGCGGGAAGGTGCTCAAGACGCGGCTGCGGGGGCGGTGACGAGTCGGCGGGGGATCAACCGAGCAGGGTCAGGAGCTGCTCGGCGAACTCCTTCGGGTGTTCCGTGGGGCCCACGTGCCCGCCGGGGAACTCCTCGAACTCACCGCCGACCCGCTCCGCCAGCCGCCGGGCCGGCCCGTACAGCGCCTCCTGCTCGCGCGAGTCCCGGCCCGCGGCGAGCACCAGCCGGCCGGCGGCGGCGTGGCGCAGGGCGGCGACGTCCGGGACGGTGGCGGTGAACGGGCACAGCACGTGTTCCAGGAAGACGGGCAGGTTGGCGTGCATACGGGCGGCCATCTCCTGGATCTCGGGCGGCAGTTCGGCCGGCCGCTCCCCCGGCCGCCCCCCGAGCCCCTCGCTGAACCGCGCCATTGCCGGGCCGACCCCGTCCGCGCGGAGCGTCTCGCGCACCCCGGCGAAGAGGCGGCGGTGCGGGGCGGGGTCGTCCAGGACCTCGACCAGCGGCGGCTCGTGGGCGACCACGCGCCGCAGCCGTTCGGGGTGGCGGGCCAGCAGGTCGAGGGCGACGACGGCGCCCGAGCTGCATCCGAGCACGGAGGCGGGCTCGTCCGGCGAGAGCAGCTCGATCAGCCGGCGCGCGTCGTCGCTCCACACGTCCACCCGCTGGTCGGTGAGCGGGCCGTCGAGGGGGCTGCGGGAGAAGCCGCGGGGGTCGTAGGAGGCGACGGTGCGGTGGGCGGCGAGGTCGTCCGCCATGCCCGCGTAGAGCCCGGCGTCGGCCGCGCCGCCGGGGATCAGCAGCAGGAGGGGGCCGCTGCCGCGCGTCTCGTAGTGGAGGGTGGCGCCGGGCACTTCGAGGGTTCCGGTCGTGGGTGTGGGTGCGGGCATGGCTCGGTCGCCTCTCTTTCCTAGGGCTTCTAGGTTCAACCTAGCAGCCCTAGGTTTGGAGGGCCGGGGAATTTCTTTCGGGCCTGTTCAGGCCGTCCTGATCCAGGTGCCCAGCGCGTCGTGCAGCCCGTCGGGCGTGGTGCCCTGCCAGGCGACGTAGCAGTCGGGCCGGAGCAGCAGCGCGGTGTCGAGTTCCGGCACGGTCACGGTGTCGACGTACGGCGCCCAGGGGCCCGCGTCGAGGGTGCCGGTGGGGTCCAGCAGCAGGGGGCGGCCGGCACGGGTCGCCTCGCGCAGGCCCGGCAGGTCCGGCGCCCACCGGCCGACGAGCGGCCCGGTCGCCGGGCCCATGTCGTACGTGATGTCCGCGCCGGACATCAGATCCGCGATGTGCTGCCGGGACGCGGGCTGGGCGAGCAGCTCGCCGAACAGCTCGCGCAGCGCCGTGACCTGGCCGCCCGGCTGGACCAGCAGCGACTGCGCCTGGGTGTGCATGGCCACGCGCCGCGCCGCCGGGGCCCGTTCCGACTCGTAGGTGTCCAGCAGTCCCTCCGGCGCGTGGCCGCGCAGCTCCGCGGCCAGCTTCCAGCCGAGGTTCACCGCGTCCTGAAGGCCCAGGTTGAGCCCTGGCCCGCCGATCGCCGAGTGCACGTGCGCGGCGTCCCCGAGCAGCAGGACGCGGCCCGCGCGGTAGTGCTCCGCGATCCGGGTGTTGCCGCCGAACAGCCGCCTCATCACATGCGGCCCCGGCCCGGTCGGCGGGGCCAGCGGCACGTCTGCGCCGAGCACCCGGGAGGCGCTGGCCCGCAGCTCGTCCAGGGAGGCCTCGCCCTCGGCCGGCTGGTCCCACTCCATCGTGGTGATCACCGGGTCGCGGTCCGGGAACGGCGCCCAGGCGATCAGGCCGCGTTCGGTGCGCAGGTGCTGGAACGGCGGTACGGTGCCGAAGCCGGGCACGACCAGGCCGCCATCGGCACCGACCATGCCCGGGTCCACGCTCACCTGCCCCGTGCGCGACACCGAGTCGTCGGCGGTCACGCCGGGGAAACCGATCCCGGTGAGCTTGCGGACCGCACTGCGCCCGCCGTCGGCGCCGACCAGGAACGCCGCCTCCACCGGCTCCCGGCCGCGCAGTTCGACCGTCACCGACTTCTCGTCCTGCGTCAGGCCGATGACCTCGTGGTCGCGGCGTATCTCGATGCCCAGTTCGGCGGCGCGCTCGGCGAGCATCCGCTCGATCCGGCGCTGCGGCACCATCAAGGTATAGAGCGGGTTGTCCGGCAGGTCGCTCAGGTCGAGCGGGAACGCGCCGAACACGTAGCCGGACACCGGCTCGGGCGTGGCCCCGGGCCCGGCCAGCCGCTCGTACAGGCCGCGCCGGTCGAGCATCCGCACGACCTGGCCGACCAGGCCGTTGGCGCGCTGCTCGGTGGACGGTTCGGTGAAGCGTTCCAGGACGAGCGGGCGGATGCCGGCCAGGGCGAGTTCGCAGGCGAGCATCAGGCCGTTGGGTCCGGCGCCCGCGATGGCGACGTCGATCATGAGCAGGGTCCTTTTCGGGTGGATGCGGGAAGATTCAGGGCAGGGCGTATCGGCCCGGCTGCGTGCCAGGCTTTACGTGTATGTGCGTGCGCGTGTTGGGGGTCTAGAGGGTCAAGGGGCCTGGAGGGTGAAGGGGCCTGGAGGGTCTAGGGGCCTGGAGGGTCTAGGGCCCTGGAGGGTCTAGGAGTTCGGCGCGGGCAGCCCGGCGGCGAGCTGGGCGAGGGCGTCCGTGAGCAGGCCGCTCACCGGCACCGGCGGGTCGCTGCGGAGGTGGTGGGCCATGGCGGCGTTCGTCACGGCCATCAACGCGGACGCGGCGAGGTGCGGATAGAAGTCCTGGCGCGGATCGGTGCCGGTGCGGTCGGCGATGGCCGCGGCGATCTCGGCCTCGGCGATGGCCCCGGCCCGCAGCATCTCGCCCTGCACGGCCGGTTCGGCGAGCACCACGCGCACCCCCGCCGTCCACCGCGCCGCGTCGGTGACCGGATGGGCGGCCACCGCGGCGTCGGGTCCGAACCGGGACAGCACGGCGCGGAGGACCGCGTCCCACAGCGGCTCCGCCGGGCGCTCGCGCAGCGCCTCCGCGACGCCCAGGCACCGGTCGAGGTGGCGGGCGGCGATCGCCTCGGCCTTACTGGAGAAGTAGTTGTTGAACGTGCGCGGCGAGACCCCCGCGGCCTCGGCGATGTCCTCCACCTTGACGTGGTCGAAGCCGCGCTCGACGGCCAGCCTGATCGCGGCCCAGCTCAGCGCCGCACGTGTCTCGGCCTTCTTGCGCTCTCGCAGCCCCATGTCGACGAGAGTAGCGAACTTTGCGCGTCACGAAAAGATGCACGTCCCGCAAAAATGCGTGACGCGCAACTTTTTCCTTCCTGTCTACCCCTGTCTCCGATTCAGGCTCAGCCCTCCAGCCCCACCGCCTCGGCCAGCGCCCGCATCCGCCGCCGGAAGCCGTCGCCCTCGACGGAGCCGAACCACACGGCGAGATGGTCCGCCTCCACGGCCCGCCATGCCTCGACCTCCTCGCGCACCTCCCGGACGTCGCGCCCGTCGTCGTCCCAGCCGATCCGCGTCCCGGCCTTGATCCGCCGCTCCCCGCCCAGCTCCCGCAGCCTCGCCCGCCGCTCGGCGAACTCCCGCGGCTCCAGCGCCACCCCCTGCCACCAGTCGCCCACCTCGGCCGCCCGGCGCAGCGCGGCCTTCGAGTTGCCGCCGATGAGGAACGGCACCGGGCGCTCGGGTACGGGCTGGAAGACGGCGCGCTCGTCGAAGGAGTGGAGCGCGTCCTGGTACGGCCCGCCGCCGCTCTGGTGCAGATGCCGGATCACCCGCAGCGCACTGGTCGTCCGGGCCCCCCGCGCCGCGAAGTCCACCCCCGCCGCGTCGAATTCGTAACGCTCCCACCCGGCCCCCACCCCCAGCACGAACCGCCCCCCGCTGGCCCGCGCCAGCGTCGCCGCCTGCCGGGCGACGAGCAGCGGGTCGCGCAGGGGCAGGATGAGGACGGAGGTGCCGAGGGTGACCTTGCGGGTGACCGCCGCGAGATACGCGAGCGCGGTCAGGGGTTCGTACACCCCGCCGTACTTCTCCGGCCCGTACGGGCCGGGCGGCAGCAGGTGGTCGGGCAGCCAGACGCCGTCGAATCCGAGGCGCTCGGCCTCCTGGGCGAGGTCGGCGAGCCGGCGGATGTCCATCTCGGGGGACTCGGCGGGCAGGACGACGTGCAGTTGCATGGTGAGGCTCCTCGGGCGGGTGGCCGTTGCGGCGGACCTTTGGAGCCTTTGTAGACCCTGACATCGGTGCGAGGGTCAACCCGCGTGGCAACGCGAAGAGGCCGGGCTCTTCGGCCCGGCCTCTCAGGAGGAATGACCCTCAGCCCTTCACCTCGGGCCCGGGTTGGGGAAGTGACCCTCGTCGGTGGTCGTGGCGCTTCCCGCGGTGTATTCAACAGCGTTGGCGCCGATATTAGGGAGGTGGCTGTCGTCTGCAACTGCGAACGCAGTGGACTGGAGCGCAAGGCCGATGGATGCGAATATCGCAATCCCCAAGGCAGTGATAGCTTTTCTGGTACGAGTCATTCCGGTTCCTCCGGCTGAGGGCGAGTTATTTATTTTGTATTGCAAACTTGCCAATGATGGGTACGTATGTTCGGCCATGTGGCCCGAAATGGCCGAAGCCTGGCTGGAAGGCGGTGCCTGGCACACGGAGGGGCCGATGTCGACGACCTCCCCTCCGCGCCGTCGACATCGGCCCCCCGTGGTGTGCCACCTCATGGCTGGATGACGGTGGTCAGCCTTTGCCGCCCGACGGCATGTGGCTCTCCATCGACCTGATCGTGCTCGGGTCGATTCCTTCGCCGCCGTCCGCCTCGGCCTTCGTGCTCTTCTCGGGCTTGTCCTCGTCTTTGGCGGCGAGTGGCTTGGGCACCGGCATGTGACTCTCCTGTGCCACGAGGGGCGTGGGGGCCGGCATGTGGCCCTCGTCCATCGTCGTGACAGGGGTGGGAGCCGGCATGTGGCCCTCGTCCGTCGCGGCGAGAGTCGTGGGAACAGAATCGGCTTCCAGGGGTCGATAGGCGTCGGATTGGGGCTTCTTGTCTTGGTTTGTCACACTGAACTCCATCGGAAGCAGGTGGGAACGGCGTCCGTAACGCCCGCCCGGCGACTCCCCCGTGGGTCGCCGGACGGGCGCCGCAGGGGCCGCCCACCTTACGGTGAGACCTCACAGCCGACCCGTCTGCCCCCCGCGGGGACGGATCGACTGCTTCAAGAGTTCCGTACGGCGATAAACGAACGATGAACGAGACGTTCGGCGGCGTTATGCCGCGGCCGCGAGTGTAAGGAGCCCCTGAACTTCCTCCGCCTCGGGCGCGTTCAACTGCTCGTGAATGGCCAGCGCCTCGCGCCAACAGGCGTCAGCGCGTCCAGCCTGCCCGAGTTCCAGCAGTGCCTTACCCAGTACGGTGAGCACGATGGCGCGCCTCCACTCGCCACCGATGCCGCGCAGCGCGAGGGCCTGTTCGGCGTGCTGGGCTGCCTGGGGAGCGTGACGCATCACCAGATGGGCCTCCGCCAAGCGCTGATGGGTCATCCCCTCCCACAGGGGCTGACGGTTCTCGCGGAACAAGTCAAGCGCCTCTTTGAGCTGTTCGAGCGCCTCGACCGCCTTCTCCGCACGGGTCAGCACCATGCCGAGCGCGTACTTCGCGTTGGCCAGGCGCAGTGTCCGCCCAAGACTCTCGTAGATCTGGACGCCCTCCCGCGCCAGCTCTACAGCACTGTCGGTGCGTCCCATCTCGATACGCACACGCGCCAGGTTGCACAGGGCGCTCGCCTCGCAGGGGCGGTCTGCGATGGCGCGGTAGGCCTCAATGGCTTTGAGGAAGTGGGTTTCCGCGTCGTTGAGGGCCCTTCGAGTGACCCCTGCGATGATGCCGCGTTCGGTGAGGGCGCGCCCGACGGACACCGGGTCATCCGCCTGGGAGATCAGCATCAGAGCGCGCTCGGCCTCCGCGTCGGCCTCCTCGAACCTGCCTGTCAATCCACGAACCTTGGACAAGCACGTACGGGCACGCCCTTCCGTCCTGGTATCGGCCGAGGCGTGTGCGGCTTCGCTGATCGTCACGGCGACAGCTTCGTAACGAGGCGCATTGGCTCCCGATTCGGCGAGGTCGACGGAGGCCGCCAACAGGTCCGCGGCGCGGCGCAGCGTCGCGCCGGAGGCGGACTGCTGGGCGCAGGCCAACAGGCAGTCGGCCTCGGTGAACAGCCAGTCGAGCGCGGCGTCGTGGTCCGCGAAGTCGAGCCCCGTCTGCTCGGTGGGCGACAGATGGTCCACCAGCCGGTCCCCCGGCCGCTCCAGTGCGTACACGCGCGCGGCCGTGGCGAGGTAGAAGTCCAGCAGCCGCGACATCGCCGCCTCACGGTCCGCCACGGGCTGATCCCGTTCCGCACAGTCACGCGCGTAGAGGCGTACGAGATCGTGGTAGCGGTAGCGCCCGGGGGCCGCGGATTCCAGCAGCGAGGCGTCGACGAGGGACTCGATGAGTTCCTCGGCGTCGATAGGGTCCATGTCGAGGACGACGGCGGCCGCCGCCAGTGAGATGTCCGGCCCGTCGGCGAGCCCCAGCAGGCGGAACGCCTCTCCCTGGGCGGGCTCCAGCTGACCGTATCCGAGCTCGAAGGTGGCCTTGACCGCCAAGTCGCCCGCTCGCAGCTCGTCCAGCCGGCGGCGCTCGTTGCCGAGCTTGCGGGCCAGCGTGGACACGGTCCATGTGCGGCGCGCGGCGAGCCGGGAGGCGGCGATGCGGATGGCCAGGGGCAGGAAGCCGCACGCGGCCACCACGTCCATGGCCGCGTCCCGCTCGGAGGCGACCCGCTCCTCGCCGACGATGCGGGTGAAGAGGACGAGCGCCTCCTCAGGGCTCATCACGTCCAGGTCGACCAGGTGGGCGCTCTCCAGGTCGACCATGCGGACGCGGCTGGTGATCAGCGCGGCGCAGCCCTCCGTCCCGGGCAGCAGGGGACGCACCTGCGCGGCGTCGCGGGCGTTGTCCAGGAGGGTCAGCACACGTCGGTTGTCGAGGGTGGAGCGGTAGAGCGCGGCGCGCTCCTCGACGCCGTCCGGGATGGCCGTGTCCGGGACGCCGAGGGCTCGCAGGAAGGCCCCCAGGACGGCTTCCGGCTCGGCGGGGACGGGCCCCGCGCCCTGGAGGTCCACGTAGAGTTGGCCGTCCGGGAAGTGGTGGCGGGCCGCGTGCGCGACATGGACCGCCAGGGTCGTCTTGCCGACGCCGCCGATGCCCGCGACCGCTGACACGGCCATGACATGCCCCTCCGCGGTGGCGAGCTGGTCGCTCAGTTCCTTGACGAAAGCGGCGCGTCCCGTGAAGTCCGCCACGGTCGCGGGAAGCTGGGCCGGTCGTACGAAGACGAGTCCCGCGGGCGCCCGGCTGTCCACGGGCGCGGCCAGTTGGGCGTCCGCCTGCAGGATGCGCTGATGCAGCTCGGACAGCTCCGCGCAGGGGTCCACCCCGAGGTCCTCGGCCAGCAGCCGCCGGGTGTCGTTGTACACGGCCAGCGCCTCGGCCTGACGCCCGCTGCGGTAGAGCGCCAGCATCAACAGCTCGCGCAGCCGCTCGCGGAGCGGGTGGGCGGCGGTGAGGGCGGTGAGTTCGGAGACCGCTTCCATGTGGTGGCCGAGTTCCAGGTCGAGGTCGAGCCTGGCCTCGATGAGGGAGAGGTGCCACTCCGTGAGCCGGGTGCGCTGGGCCTCCGCGTACGGCCCGGGCACATTGGCCAGGGACTCGCCGTCCCAGAGGTCCAGCGCCTCGCCGATCAGTTCACGGGCCCGGGCCCGGTCGCCGGAGTTCCTCGCCTTCTCTGCCTCCGTGACCAGGCTTTCTGCCACTTCGGTGTCTAGCGCGCCCATCCCCACCTGGACGGCGTAGCCCCCCGACTCACTGATCAGGACGTCCGAGTGCGGGGCGAAGGCCTTGCGGAGTCGGGAGGCGTAGGTGCGCAGCGCCGCGATGGCCGCGTCCGGGGGGTCGTCGCCCCACAGGGCGTCCACCAGCTCCGGGGCGGTCGCGGTGCGTCCGCCGCGCAGCAGCAGGGCGGCGAGCAAGGCTTTCTGCTGCGGTGAACCCGTGTTGAGCTGTTCCTCGCCTCGCCAGGCCCGTACCGGTCCGAGCACGGTGAAGCGCAAGGGCTGTTCCTGCCCTCGCCCCTTCTCGCCGGCCATGGTCTCCCCCTGCCTATGCCTCCCAGTTGCACGGGCCAGTTTGCCCTGCCGGTGCCCCTTACGTCAGTAGGGGCAAGGCGTCTCCACAAGGCCTGCCAGAGTTGGCGAGGCGGTGATCTGGCGAATCGTCAGATGGCTGGATCGCTTTCAGTCAGGTGCTTGGCGTCCCGCAGGGGAGTGGGATGGCTGAGAAAGGGGGGCTGGCGTGAGGAGATACCGGGTGCCGTGGTCGACAATCGGTCCATATTCCCCGGATCGGCCACCTCGAGCCGCTTCCGGATGGCCTGTGCCTCGCTCCAGCACTCCTCCGCCAGGGCTCGCTGTCCCAGGGCCGTCAGAGCCTTGGCGTGCACCGTAAGAAAGGACAGGCGGCGCCATTCACCGCCGAGGCCGCCCAGGGCGAGTGACCGCTCTGCGTGCGCCACCGCCTGGGCGGGGCGATTCGCTGCCAGATGAGTTTCGGCCAGCCGGAAATGCGTCATGCCCTCCCACAGCGGTTGACGCGCCTCGCGAAATGTGACGAGCGCGTGGGTGAGTTGGTCGAGCGCCTCGTCCAGGCGGCCTGCGCTCGTCAGCGTTATCCCCAGTGTGTACATCGCGTTGGCGAGCCGCAGCGGGGCGCCGAGCCGCCGGTAGATGGAGACGCTCTGCTCGGCCAGCTCGACGCCCGTCCGGGTGCGGCCGCGGTGCACATGGAGGCGGGCCAGGTTGGCCAGGGCGCTCGCCTCGCCGGCCTCGTTGCTCTCGGCGCGGAAAGCGGCGAGCGCCTGCATCATGAACGTCTCGGCGTCCTCGTACCGCTCCTGGCTGTAGGCGACGATGCCCAGTTGGTTGGGCGCGCGGCTGGCGACCACCGGATCGTCGGGCGCCAGTTCCAGTGCCCGGCGCAGTTCCAGGTCCGCCTCGGCGAAGCGGCCGGCGAAGCTATGCAGATGGCCCAGCGCGGAGCGTGCCCGGGCCTCGGTCCGGAAGTCCCGCGCGTCGTGCGCGGCGTCGCTGATCGACCGTGCCGCGTCCTCGTACTGGGGCGACCGGGCCCCGGATTCGGCGAGGTCGAGCGCGGCCATCAGCAGGTCGGCGGCGCGGCGGCGGGTGCTCGCGCCGACGCATCGCAGCGCGCAGGCGATCAGGCAGTCGGCCTCGGTGAACAGCCAGTCGAGCGCGGCCCCCGAGGACTCGAAACGCAGCCCCGGATGGCCTGTGGCCCGGAAGTGGCCGACTGTTCTGTCCCCGGGGCGCTCCAGCGCGTACACGTGGGCCGCCGTGGCGAGGTAGAAATCGAGCAGCCGCGACAGCGCGGCGTCCCGCTCGGCGACCGGCTGAATGTCGCGCCCCGCACACGCCCGCGCATACAGCCGCACCAGGTCATGGAAGCGGTAGCGCCCCGGCACGGTGGGTTCCAGCAGCGAGATGTCCACGAGGGACCCGAGAAGCCCGGCGGTGTCCTCCTCGTCCAGGTCCAGCAGGGCCGCCGCGGCGGGCAGCGAGATGTCGGGCCCGTCGGCCAGCCCCAGCAGCCGGAAGGCCCGGGCCTGCCGCGGCTCCAGCTGCCCGTAGCCCAGCTCGAAGCTGGCCTTGACCGCCAGGTCCCCGGCCCGCAGCTCGTCCAGCCGGCGCCGCTCGTCGGCCAGCTTGCGGGCGAGGACGGAGACCGTCCAGGTGCGGCGGGAGGCCAGTCGGCAGGCCGCTATGCGGATGGCGAGTGGGAGGAAGCCGCAGGACGCCAGGACGTCCATGACCTCCTCGCGCTCGACGCTCGCCCGCTCCTGGCCGACGATCAGGGCGAAGAGCGCGAACGCCTCCGCCGGGCTCATCACGTCCAGGTCGACCAGGTGGGCGCCCTCCAGGCCGGCCATGTTGGTCCGGCTGGTGACCAGCGCGGCGCAGCCGCCCGCGCCGTCGCCCGGGAGGAGCGGGCGGATCTGGGCGGCGTCGCGGGCGTTGTCCAGCAGGACCAGGACCCGGCGGCCCTCCAGGGCCGAGCGGTAGAGCGCCGCGCGCTCCTCCGCGCCGTCCGGGATCGCGGCGTCGGGGGTGCCCAGGGAGCGGAGGAAGGCACCCAGCGCGGCTTCCGGCTCGGCTGGGGAGGAGCCCGCGCCACGGAGGTCGATGTAGAGCTGGCCGTCGGGGAAGTGGCGGCGTGCGGCGTGGGCGATATGGACGGCCAGGGCGGTCTTGCCGATTCCTCCGGTGCCGGCGATGGCCAGGACGGCCGGCCCGCCGCCCCGGGCGGTCAGCAGCTCGCTCAGCGTCCGTACGGCCTCGGCGCGGCCGGTGAAGTCGGCCACGGCGGCGGGCAGCTGGGCGGGGCGCACGACGGAGGCGCCGGCGCGGTGGCCGTCGTGCAGCGCGGTCGGCGCGGCGAGTTCGGCATCGTCGCGGCGGGTCTGCCGCCCTGGCCCGGCGGAGGCGGGGGCGGGTGGCGGCGCCGTGGCCTCCGTGGCGGATGCGGCGCGGCCGCTCCGTTCCAACTCCAGTTCGATCCGGGCCTCGGAGAGGGCGAGAGCCGCCTCCTCGTCGCGCCAGGTGGTGTCGCTCCCTGGCGCGCTGCAACCCTCCTGCTCCCCAAGCCGCTTGTCGCCGACCACGGTGCCCCCCGCACGTACTTTTCCCTGCACCGGCAAGTCTGCCCTGCCTCGGCGCGTACGTCAGCAAAGACCGCGCCTTGTCCTGGGCCGACCCTGGTCCCCGGCCTCTTGAAGCGCGCGCGGGCGCACTAGCTGACGCGTCGTCAGATCGGCGCTACCGTGACACGCATGGAGAGCTTCCCGAAGATAATCTCGGTGGACGACCACACGGTCGAACCCCCTCACGTCTGGCGGGACCGCCTCCCGTCGAAGTACCGCGACATCGGGCCCCGCGTCGTCCGCGCGCCGCTGAAGGAGATGACCTTCGTCGGCGGGAAGTTCGCCCCGAAGATGGGCGCCCCCGGCGACGACGGGCCGATCGCGGACTGGTGGGTGTACGAGGATCTGACCCGGCCACTCACCCGCCTCGACACCGCCGTCGGGTACGACAGGGACGAGGTCAGGCTCGAGGCGATCACCTACGAGCAGATGCGGCCCGGCTCCTTCTCCGTCCCCGACCGGCTCGCGGACATGGACGTCAACCACGTGCAGTCCGCGCTGTGCTTCCCGACCTTCCCCCGCTTCTGCGGGCAGACCTTCACCGAGGCCAAGGACCACGAGCTCGGGCTGCTGGCGCTGCGCGCGTACAACGACTGGATGGTGGAGGAGTGGTGCGGGCCCGAGGCGCGGGGGCGGCTCATACCGCTGACCCTCATCCCGCTGTGGGACGCCGAGCTGGCCGCCGCGGAGGTGCGGCGCAACGCCGAGCGCGGGGTGCGGGCCGTGTGCTTCTCGGAGATTCCGCCGAACCTGGGGCTGCCGTCGGTGCACACCGACGCGTGGGACCCCTTCTTCGCGGCGTGCGACGAGACCGGGACGGTGCTCGCCATGCACATCGGGTCGTCCTCCCGCATGCCCTCGACCTCGGCGGACGCGCCCCCGGCGGTCGGTTCCACGATCACCTTCGCCAACTGCTGCTTCTCGATGGTCGACTGGCTGATGAGCGGCAAGCTGGACCGCTTCCCCGACCTGAAGATCATGTACGCGGAGGGCCAGATCGGCTGGATCCCGTACGTCCTGGAGCGCGCCGACGTGGTGTGGGAGGAGAACCGGGGCTGGGGCGGAGTGGCCGACAAGGTGCTGCGGCCGCCGTCCGAGCTGTTCGCCGAGCACGTCTACGGGTGCTTCTTCGACGACGCCTTCGGGCTGCGCAACCTGGACGCCATCGGGGTGGGCAACGTCCTGTACGAGACGGACTACCCGCACTCCGACTCGACCTGGCCCAAGTCGCGGGAGGTCGGCGAGGCCCAGATGGGCCATCTGCCGCAGGACGTCGTGGAGCGGATCGTGCGCGGCAACGCGATCGAGCTGCTGGGGCTCACGGAGGACGGCCTGTGGGCCGGTCCCGGGGCGTGAGCGCGGAGGAGGAGGAGGCGGCGGCGTGCGGGTTCTGCCCGAAGGGCGGCTGAGCTACGGGATCCAGCTTCCGGTCCAGTCGCAGAGCACCATGTTCGCCGAGCCGTGGGAGGCGCGGGCCGGCCCGGCCGACCTCGTGGAGATCGCCCGCGCCGCCGACCGGCTCGGCTTCGCGTACATCGCGGTGTGCGACCACGTCGCGATCCCCAGGCGGCTGGCCGCCGCCATGGGCACCGTCTGGTACGACCCGGTGGCCACCCTTGCCTATCTGGCCGCCGCCACCGAGCGGGTGCGGCTGCTCAGCCATGTCGCGGTGGCCGCGCTGCGGCACCCGCTGCTGACCGCCAAGCAGTACGCGACGCTCGACCGCCTGAGCGGCGGGCGGCTGATCCTGGGGGTCGGGGCCGGGCACGTGCGGGAGGAGTTCGAGGCGCTCGGGGTGGACTTCGCCGCGCGCGGCGCCCTGCTGGACGAGACCGTCGACGCGCTGAAGGCCGCGCTGGGCCCCGAGGAGTTCCCCGCCTTCCGCGGCGAGCGGTTCGCGTTCGCGGGGCTGGGGCAGGCTCCGCGCCCCGCGCAGCTGCCCCGGCCGCCGCTGTGGGTGGGCGGGTCCTCGGCCGCGGCGGTGCGCCGGGCGGCGGAGCGGGGGGACGGCTGGCTGCCCCAGGGCGATCCGCGGGACCGGCTGCCGGGGCAGATCGCCAGGCTGCGCGAGCTGCGCGAGCGGGCCGCCCGGCGCGACCCCGGCTGCGCCGAGCCCGCCGAGATCGGGGCCATCGCGGAGCCCCTGTACGTGGGCGCCCCCGGCTGGGAGGTCGGCCGGCGGACGCTGACCGGGACGCCGGACCGGCTCGCCGAGTCGCTGCGCGCGTACGCGGCGATGGGGGTGGACCAGATCCAGGTGCGGTTCCGCTGCCGCGACCGGGCCGAACTGATCGACCAGATGGCGGCCTTCGCCGCCGAGGTCGCTCCGCACCTCGACGACTGACCGGGATTTCACGGACGAGGAGGCAACAGTGGGCAAGCTGGACGGGCGGGTCGTCATCGTCACCGGGGCGGCGCGCGGGCAGGGGGAGCAGGAGGCGCGGCTGTTCGTCGCCGAGGGTGCGCGGGTGCTGCTCGGCGATGTGCTGGACGAGCAGGGCGAGGCGCTCGCCAAGGAGCTGGGGGACGCGGCCCGGTACGTCCACCTGGACGTGGGGCGGGAGGAGGACTGGGCCGCCGCCGTCCCGGCCGCCAAGGACGCCTTCGGCAAGGTCGACGGGCTGGTCAACAACGCGGGGATCCTGCGCTTCAACGAGCTGGCCGGCACCCCGCTGGAGGAGTATCTGGCGGTCGTCCGGGTCAACCAGGTCGGCGCGTTCCTCGGAATGCGGGCGGTGGTGCCGGAGCTGGAGGCGGCCGGTGGCGGGACGATCGTGAACACCGCCTCGTACGTGGCGCTGTCCGGCATGACGTTCCTGACCTCGTACGCGGCGACCAAGGCCGCCGTCCTCGGGATGACGCGGGTGGCCGCGATGGAGCTGGCGCCCAAGGGGATCCGGGTCAACGCGATGTGCCCCGGGGCGATCGACACCCCGATGACCAACCCCGCCCAGCTCGACCCCGGCGCCGACCTCGCCGAGGCGTCGGAGGCGGTGGACGAGCTGTACAAGAAGCTGGTGCCGCTGGGGCGGATCGGGCGGCCGGAGGAGGTCGCCCGGCTGGCGCTGTTCCTGTCCTCGGACGACTCCTCGTACGTCACCGGCCAGCCGTTCGTCGTGGACGGCGGATGGCTCGCGGGGGTCTCCGTCTTCTGAGGGGTTCTTCTGAGGGGCGGGGCGCCCGAACGCCTTATGCGGCCGCTCCTGGCCTTGACGGTCACACCTCGCGGTGCCAGAGTCAATCAAAATCTGACGGAGCGTCAGATGCGATCCAAGGCGGTGACCCTCCATGGAATTCGGGCTCTTTGTGCAGGGATACGTGCCCAGGAGTCGGCAGGAGGCCGACCCGGAGGCCGAGCACCACGCGCTGATCGAGGAGACCGAGTACGTCATCCAGGCGGACCGGTCGGGATTCAAGTACGCGTGGGCCTCCGAGCACCACTTCCTGGAGGAGTACTCCCACCTGTCGGCCAACGACGTCTTCCTCGGCTATCTCGCCCACGCGACCGAGCGGATCCACCTCGGCTCGGGAATCTTCAACCCGCTGCCGCAGGTCAACCACCCCGTCAAGGTCGCCGAGAAGGTCGCCATGCTCGACCACCTCTCCAGCGGGCGCTTCGAGTTCGGCTCGGGGCGCGGGGCGGGCAGCCACGAGATCCTCGGGTTCCTGCCGGGTGTGACCGACATGAACCACACCAAGGAGATCTGGGAGGAGACGATCGCCGAGTTCCCCAAGATGTGGCTCCAGGACGAGTACCAGGGCTTCACGGGCAAGCATTGGTCTCTGCCGCCGCGCAAGGTCCTGCCCAAGCCGTACGGGGCCGCGCACCCGGCCATGTGGTACGCCGCCGGGTCGCCGTCCTCCTACGCGATGGCGGGCGGCAAGGGGCTCGGGGTGCTCGGCTTCTCCGTCCAGAAGGTCTCCGACATGGAGTGGGTCCTCGACTCGTACAAGAACGCCGTCAAGGAGGCCGAACCGGTCGGCGGATTCGTCAACGACAACGTGATGGTGACGTCCACGGCGATCTGCGCGGAGACCCACGCCAAGGCGGTCGAGATCGCGGTCGGCGGCGGGCTCAACTACCTCCAGTCGCTGCTGTTCCGCTACCACGACACCTTCCCGCGCCCGGAGGGCATCCCCGAGTGGCCCGAGCTGCTGCCCGAGTACACCGAGGAGATCATCGAGCTGCTCATCGCGGAGGAGCTGATGATCTGCGGCGACCCGGACGAGGTCTTCCGGCAGTGCAAGCGGTGGGAGCAGGCGGGCGCGGACCAGCTGTCCTTCGGGCTGCCGATCGGGATCGGCCGCGAGGACACGCTGAACACGATCAAGCTGATCGGCGAGCACGTGATCCCGAAGATCGACACCGACCCGGTGCACCGCACGACCCGCTTCCGCCAGGCGGCCCGCGGTTGAACCCGATCCGCGGCTGGACGGGATCCGCGGCTGAACCTGATCCGCGGCTGAGCATGTCCCGCGACTGGGCATGAAGGGAGAACCACCGTGCTCGACCACCTCATTCGGGCGGCGACCGTCGTGGACGGCACCGGCGCCCCCTCGTACGTCGCCGACGTCGGCCTGCGCGACGGGCGGATCGCGGCCATCGCCGAGCCCGGCACCGCGACCGAACGGGCCCGGAGCGTCGAGGACGCGACGGGGCTCGTGCTCGCGCCCGGGTTCGTCGACCCGCACACCCACTACGACGCGCAGCTGTTCTGGGACCCGTACGCCACCCCCTCCCTGAACCACGGCGTCACCACCGTCGTGGGTGGCAACTGCGGCTTCACGCTCGCGCCGCTCAACCCGAAGCGGCCCGAGGACGCCGACTACACCCGCCGGATGATGAGCAAGGTGGAGGGCATGTCGCTGGTGGCGCTGGAGGAGGGCGCGCCGTGGAACTGGCACTCCTTCGGCGAGTACCTGGACGCGCTGGACGGGCGGATCGCGGTCAACGCGGGCTTCATGGTGGGGCACTGCGCGCTGCGCCGTCATGTCATGGGGCCCGACGCGATCGGCGGACGGCCCACGGCCGCGCAGATGGACGAGATGCTGCGGCTCTTCCACGAGGCCATGGACGCCGGGGCCTGGGGCCTCTCCACCACCCAGTCCTCCACCCACTCGGACGGGGACGGCAAGCCGGTCGCCTCCCGCCACGCCGGGCCGGAGGAGCTGATCGCGCTGTCGCGGGCGGTCGGCGAGCACGAGGGGACACAGATCGAGGCGATCGTCGCGGGCTGCCTGGACCGGTTCTCGGACGAGGAGATCGACCTCTTCGTGGCGATGACCACCGCCGCCGGACGGCCGCTGAACTGGAACGTCCTCACGATCGACGCGGCCGTGCCGGAGCGGGTGCCGCGCCAGCTGCAGGCGAGCGAGCGGGCCCGTGAGGCGGGCGGCCGGATCGTCGCGCTCACCATGCCGATCCTCACCCCCATGAACATGTCGCTGGGCACCTTCTGCGCCCTGAACCTCATCCCCGGGTGGGGTGAGATCCTCGGTCTGCCGGTCCCGGAGCGGATCGCAAAGCTGCGCGACCCCGTCGTCCGCGAGGAGATGCTGCGGCGGGCGCACAGCCCCGAGGCCGGGGTCTTCCGGCGGCTGGCCACCTTCGAGCGGTACGTCATCGGCGACACCTACTCCCCGGCCAACGCCGGGCTGACCGGGCGGGTCGTGCGGGACATCGCCGCCGAGCGCGGCACGGACGCCTTCACCTGCCTGGTGGAGATCTGCGCCGCCGACGAGCTCCGTACGGTGCTGTGGCCGATGCCGACCGACAACGACCCGGCGAGCTGGGAGCTGCGGCGGCGGACCTGGGAGCACCCGGACGTGCTCCTGGGAGGCTCGGACGCCGGGGCCCACCTGGACCGGATGTGCGGGGCCCCGTACACCACCCGCTTCCTGGGCGACTGCCTGCGCGGCCGGCGGCTGGTCGGCCTGGAGCAGGCGGTGCGGATGCTCACCGACGATCCGGCCCGCCTCTTCGGCCTGCGGGAGCGCGGCCGCGTCGCCGAGGGCTACCACGCGGACCTGGTGCTCTTCGACCCCGAGCGGATCGACGCGGGCCGGGCGAAGCTGGTCCACGACCTGCCGGGGGACAGCCCCCGGCTGGACTCCCGCGCGCTGGGCGTCGTCAGCGTGCGGGTCGGCGGGGTCGAGACCATCCGGGACGACCACGTCACCGGCGCGGTCCCGGGCCGCCTGCTGCGGTCCGGACGCGACACGAGGACGGTCAGCACGAAGGGATGAACCCGCCCGCGCGCGGCCGGTCCCCGGCGGGGCGCGGGTGCCGGTCCCCGGCGGGGCGGAGGTGCCGGCCCGCACCCGGGCCGGCCCGGGCCGAGGCTGGCCCGGCACCCCGGCAGGGCGCGGGTGCCGGTCCCCGGCGGGGCGCGGGGTGCCGGTCCCCGGGCGGGGCGAGGCCGGTCCCGTGTCCCGGTGGTGCCGACGCCGGTCCTGAGTGGCGCGCGGGTGCCGGCCCGCGCCCGGGCGGGGCCGAGGCCGGCCCCGCGTGCCGACGGGCCCCGCTACGCCGCGTTCAGCCGGGTTACGCCTCGCCCAGCCATATCGGGTTGGTCATCGCCGCCATCGGTCCCGGCACCCCCGACGCTCCGCCGTCCTTCGGGGCGCGGCGGACCTCGGCGCGTACGTAGGCCGCGTACGAGGCCGTGGTGCGCCACTCCACGTCGGCCGAGCCGGAGTCGGGGAGTGCCGTGGCGTAGAGCTGGCCCTGGTCGGTGATGAGCCGGACCGAGCAGCCGGGGCCGGCGCCGGAGACCTTGAGGCGGACCGTCACCTCGTCGCGGCGGGCGACGTGCAGCCGCTCGCCGATGCCGGCGTGCTGCCCGCGGCCGCCGACCGCCGAGAAGGAGAGGTCGATCGCGGAGGACTCCGCGATCCAGCAGCGCCCGGCCCGTATGCCCTCCTGGATGGCCGTGCGGGACAGGTCGTCGGCGAGCACCACCGTCTGCGGCAGCCCGACGACCTGGGGCTCGCGGTGGGCGTCGCTGTGGCCCACGGCGGGCAGCCAGCGGCCGTCGCCGCGGGCGGCGGCCACCAGGGTGTTGTCCCACTCCTGGACCGTGACCTCGTCGTCCGGGGTGAAGTCCGCGTTCCACACCTCGACCGCGTCGGCCTCGTTGAACCCGAACTTCCAGTTGCAGCCGACGCAGGTGCCGTGCGGGTGGGCGGGGATGACCAGGCCGCCGGCCTGCCTGATCTTGCGGGCGTAGCGCCCGAACGCGTTGTCCCGGGCGCGGTAGCGCCAGTCGATGAAGACGCCGGGGTCGGTGCCGAGGGCCACCACGTGGCCGTTGCGCGTGGTGATCTCCTCGCCGGTGAGGATCAGCAGGTCATCGCCCCAGAGGCCCTCCCACGCCGGATGCGAGGAGGTGGTGTTGTGCTCGGTGGTGGTGATGAAGTCGAGCCCGGCCGCCCGGGCGGCGGCGGCCACCTCGGCCGGGGTGCGCTTGCCGTCGGAGTGGACCGTGTGCAGATGGGAGTCGCCCCGGTACCAGGCCCGGCCGCGCCCCTTGGCCCGCTGCGGCGGGTATGCGGGCTTCGGCGTCTCGCCCGGCTCGCCGAACCGGAGCGTGACGGTGACCTTGTAGTCGAGCCCCTGCGGGGCGACCGTGTACGGGCCGAGCACGACATGCCAGGTGCCCGCCTTCACCGGCCCCGCCAGATACCCGGGCGTCGCCTGCTCGGCGCTGATCGCGAACTCGGTGCGGGCGCCTCCGGACCAGCCGCGGAAGCCGCGCCCGCCCAGGTCCGTGCCGCGCTCGTCGAAGATGCCGATGTCGCAGGCGTTTCCCTGGGTGCCGGCCGGAACGGTCGGCTTGTCGTAGGAATACGAGACGGCGATCTCGCGGACGCCCCGCGGGACCTCCACCGGGAGGTACACGAAGTCGGGGGAGCCGGTGGGCAGATGCCCCGTGACCGTCCTGGCCTGCTCGCGGTCCGAGCTGTCCGAGCTGTCCGCGCTGCCCCCGCCGTCGCGCTCCTGGGCGTGGGCGAAGGTCACCGGGTCGAGTGTGAGCACGCCCGCCGCGCCCGCAAGGGCGGAGAGTCTGAGTACCTCGCGTCGCTGCATGCAGTGCCCCCTGAGGCCGTCGTGTCGCGTCCGTCACCGTCACCGTCATCGCCGCCGTCACCGTCATTGTCGCTGTCGGTGCCGCCGGCGCTCACACCGTTGTACGCGTGAGTGACGCGCGCGGAAAGGCCTGTGGATAACTCGATGGCCGCGAGGGGACATGCGCACGGCGGCGCGGTCACCGGACGAGCGCGGGCTCGCCGGTGACGACCGGGCGGACCTTGGTGAGCATGAGGTCGAGGAACCGGTCGGGGTGGCGGAAGGACGCGAAGTGGCTCGCGTCGCGGATGACCGCGAAGTCCTTCACCGGCGCCGAGACGTCGTCGAAGAACCGCTTGGCCGGCTCGGGCGGGGTCATGACGTCGTGTTCGCCCTGGAAGACGAAGAACGGGAGCCGGAAGTCGGTGCCGTCGGCCCATTCGTCGAAGGCCACGGTCTGGGGTGCGAGCCGCTCCGAGAAGTCCATGCCCTTGAGGTAGCGGCGCAGCTCGCCGAGCCGGTGGAGCGGTGAGAACCACAGCGACCGGATCACCACGGTCTTCATGGTGTCGTAGGTCAGCGGGTCGGACACCACGACGAGCTTGTGGTACTCGGTCCACTGCCGCGCGGTCCAGCGCGCCGCGTCGGGGCCCATGGCGGTGACGGCGTCGAGTTCCTTGCGCTTGCCGGCGGCGCGCAGGCGGTGCACCAGGGCGTGGTACGCCGAGCGGTCGCGGCCGCCCGCGATGATGTTCTGGTCGGTGCCGACGTAGGCGGAGTACAGCTCGGGGTGGCTGCGGGCGAGCCGCAGTCCGAAGACGGTGCCGAAGGAGTTGGCGACCAGCAGGACCTTCTCGACGCCCATCCTGGCGCGCACGTGCTCGGTGACCTCGAGCGCGTCCTGGAGGATCCGCTCGAAGGTCATCTCGCCCTGCCCCTCCGGGCCGCCGTGGCCGAAGGTCCGGCCGCCGCCCCGCATGTCCCACCGCGCGATGGTGAAGTGCCGCTCCCAGGCGCGGGTGCGGGGGAGGTAGATGGAGTTGGCGGCGCCGGGGCCGCCGTGGATCTCGAGGATCACCGGGTTGCGGCGGTCCTCGCCCCGGATCGAGACCCACTGGTCGATGCCGCCCACGCGGATGAACCCGGACTCGTCGATGCCGCCGGGGGTGGCGATGCGCAGCAGCTTGGCGTTGGCCGCGCGCTTGAGCTGCCGGTAGCCGAGCAGACCGGCCGCGGGGGCGGCGAGCACGGTGGCGGCGGAGGCGGCGATGACGGTACCCAGCATGGGTTACTCCCTTAAACTGTTTATGCCATAAGCGATGCTGTTTAAGCTATATACAGTTGGTGGTGCCTGTCAACGCCACGAGAGAGAACGCCATGCGAGCGACCGCCGCGAGAGAGAACGCCACGAGAGAGGGAGCACCGTGATGGCCAGGAGCAGGGAGAAGAAGCGCGATCTGCGAGCGGGCGTCGCGCTGCTGTGGGGCGAACAGGACCAGCCCACCCGGGGTCCCAAGCCCAGCCTCGAACCCCGCCGCATCGCCCAGGCCGCCGTGGCCCTCGCCGACGCCGAGGGGCTGGAGGCGATCTCCATGCAGAAGGTCGCCGCCGAGTTCGGCGTCTCGGCGATGGCCCTCTACCGCTATGTGCCCGGCAAGGCCGAACTCGTCGAGCTGATGGTCGAAGCCGTCCTCGCGGGCGGGCCCGACCTGTCGGCCGCGGGCCCCGGCTGGCGGCCGCGGCTGGAGGAGTGGGTCCGCCAGTGCTGGGCCGTCTACCGGGCCCACCCCTGGCTGCTCGCCGCCACCGCGATGCGCCGCCAGGTCATGGGCCCGCACCAGCTCGGCTGGCTCGACGCCGCGCTCGCCGCCCTGGCGCCCACCGGCCTGACGGCCGCTCAGCAGCACCAGGTCTTCCTGCTCGCCATCGGGCTCGTCCGCAACCTCGCCCAGCAGCTCTCCGACGCGGACGAGTCCCACAGTGAGGAGTGGCGCCGGCTGACCGGCGAACTGCTCGAACGGCACGCCGACCGCTTCCCCGCGCTGACCCGGGCCATCGCCCACGGCCTCTTCGCCCCCGACGGCACCGACCCGCTCGAATTCGGCCTCGAACGGATCCTGGATGGCGTCGAAGCGCTCATCGCCCGCACGGGAGCCGGGCCCGAGGCCGCCACCGGGCAGGCCGTCTCCTGAACGCCCGCTCCCGCAGCCCCGCGCCCGGCATTCCCGCCCGGTATTCCCGCCCGGGCGCTGAACCGCCGTGAGGAGACCCACAAAACCGCTGGCCCAGCCGGTCTGGCGGTGTCGGACCCCCCTCGTATGCTCGGAGGATGACCACCAGCGCGCAGGGATCCGAGCCGTCCGCCCAGACTGCCCCCACCCCCACGGCGATGCGCCGCGCGCTCAAACGGGCCCGGGACGGCGTGGCGCTGGACACCACCGAGGCGGCGGTGCTGCTCCAGGCGCGCGGAGCGGACCTCGCGGACCTGACGGCCTCCGCCGCCCGGGTCCGCGACGCCGGCCTCGAGGCCGCGGGCCGCCCGGGGGTCATCACGTACTCCCGCAGCGTCTTCATCCCGCTGACCCGCCTGTGCCGGGACAAGTGCCACTACTGCACCTTCGCCACCGTGCCCGGCAAGCTCCGCCGGGCCGGCCACGGGATGTTCATGTCTCCGGACGAGGTCCTCGCCATCGCCCGGCGCGGGGCCGAACTGGGCTGCAAGGAAGCGCTGATCACCCTGGGGGACCGGCCCGAGGACCGCTGGCCCGAGGCGCGCGAGTGGCTGGAGGCCGAGGGTTACGACGACACCATCGCGTACGTCCGGGCCATCTCCATCCGGATCCTGGAGGAGACCGGGCTGCTGCCCCACCTCAACCCGGGCGCCTTGACCTGGACGGACTTCCAGCGGCTCAAGCCCGTCGCCCCCTCGATGGGCATGATGCTGGAGACCACCGCCGAGCGGCTGTGGAGCGAGCCCGGCGGCCCGCACTACGGCTCCCCGGACAAGGAGCCCGCCGTGCGGCTGCGCGTCCTGGAGGACGCCGGGCGCAGCTCCGTCCCCTTCACCAGCGGGCTGCTGATCGGGATCGGGGAGACCTACGAGGAGCGTGCGGAGTCGCTGTTCGCGCTGCGCCGCGTGGCGCGCGCCTACCACGGCATCCAGGAAGTCATCATCCAGAACTTCCGCGCCAAGCCCGACACGGCGATGCGCGGCATGCCCGACGCCCAGCTCGACGACCTGGTCGCCACCGTCGCCGTCGCCCGCCACATCCTGGGCCCCGGCGCCTGCATCCAGGCGCCGCCGAACCTGGTAGACGGGGAGTACGCGCGGCTCATCGGCGCGGGCATCGACGACTGGGGCGGCGTCTCCCCGCTCACCATCGACCATGTCAACCCCGAGCGCCCCTGGCCGCAGGTGGACGAGCTCGCCGAGCAGTCGGCCGCCGCCGGCTTCCGGCTGCGCGAGCGGCTCGCGGTGTACCCCGAGTTCGTCCAGCGCGGCGAGCCCTGGCTCGACCCCCGGCTGCTGCCCCACGTCAGCGCCCTCGCCGACCCGGCCACCGGCCTGGCCCGGGAGGACGCCACCCCCGCCGGCCTGCCCTGGCAGGAGCCCGACGAGGGCTTCGCCGCCTCCGGCCGCACCGACCTGCACCGCACCATCGACACCGAGGGCCGTACGGGCGACCGCCGCGACGACTTCGACGAGGTGTACGGCGACTGGGAGGCGCTGCGCGAGGCGGCGGCGCCCGGCATGGCCCCGTCCCGGATCGACGCGGACGTCCGCGCCGCCCTGTCCGTCGCCGCCGACGACCCCACCCGGCTGACCGACCCCGAGGCGCTGGCCCTCCTCCACGCCGAGGGCCCGGCGCTCGACGCGCTCTGCCGGATCGCCGACGACCTGCGCCGCGCCACCGTCGGCGACGACGTGACGTACATCGTCACCCGCAACATCAACTTCACCAACGTCTGCTACACCGGCTGCCGCTTCTGCGCCTTCGCGCAGCGCCGCACCGACGCCGACGCCTACAGCCTGTCGCTGTCCCAGGTGGCCGACCGCGCCCAGCAGGCCTGGGACGTGGGCGCGGTCGAGGTGTGCATGCAGGGCGGCATCCACCCGGATCTGCCCGGCACCGCCTACTTCGACATCGCGCGCGCCGTGAAGGAGCGCGTGCCGGGGATGCACGTCCACGCCTTCTCCCCGATGGAGGTGGTCAACGGCGCGACCCGCACCGGCCTGTCCATCCGCGAGTGGCTGACCGCCGCCCGCGAGGCCGGTCTCGACACGATCCCCGGCACCGCGGCGGAGATCCTCGACGACGAGGTGCGCTGGATCCTCACCAAGGGCAAGCTGCCCACCGCCACCTGGGTGGAGGTCATCAAGACCGCCCACGAGCTGGGCATCCGGTCCTCCTCCACGATGATGTACGGCCATGTGGACCAGCCCCGCCACTGGCTGGGCCATCTGCGGCTGCTCGCCCGCATCCAGCAGGAGACCGGCGGCTTCACCGAGTTCGTCACCCTGCCCTTCATCCACACCAACGCCCCGGTCTACCTCGCCGGCATCGCCCGCCCCGGCCCCACCGCCCGCGACAACCGGGCCGTCACCGCCATGGCCCGCCTGCTGCTCCACCCGCACATCCCCAACATCCAGACCAGCTGGGTGAAGCTGGGCGCGGAGGGCGCGGCCGAGATGCTCCGCTCCGGCGCCAACGACCTGGGCGGCACCCTGATGGAGGAGACCATCTCCCGCATGGCGGGCTCCTCCTACGGCTCGTACCGCTCCGTCCGGGACCTCGTCGCCATCGCCGAGTCCGCGGGCCGCCCGGCCCGCCCCCGCACCACCACCTACGGTCCGGTCCCCGCCGACCGCCAGGCGGCGGCCCTGGCCTCGGACGGCCACCTGCCGGAGCTGCTGCCGGTGCTGGGCGACTGAGCGGGCGCGCGCGGGTCAGGAGAGCCAGTCGGCGTAGCGGGTGGGGGCGAGCCGGGCGTTCTGGTCGGTGAGGACATCGCCCTTGACGGCGGCGAACATGCCGGCGGTGGGGTCGGTGACGACGGTGCGGGGGTCACCCTTGTGCGCCAGGGTGATCCGGCCCAGCTCGTCCAGGGCGAAGACCTCGGGCCCGCCGATGTTGCGGATGCCGTTCAGCGGGGGACCGGCGGCGACTTCCGCCACCGCGGCCGCCACGTCCTTGGCGGCGATCGGCTGGATCGGCGTGGCGGGCAGCCGGACGGTGCCGTCGTCGGCGGTCCAGGTCAGGACGGCGTCCATGAACTCCATGAACTGCGTCGCGCGGACGATCGAGTAGGGGATCGGCCCGGCCGCGAGGATGTCCTCCTGGAGCACCTTGGCCCGGTAGTAGTCCAGCTCCGGCACCTGGTCCGCGCCGACGATGGAGAGGATGACGACGTGTCGGACGCCGCCCTTCCGCGCCGCGGCCAGAAGGTTGTCCATCGAGGTCCGGAAGAACGCCGGTGAGGCCTCGTCGAAGGTCGGGGAGTTCGTCAGGTTGACGACGACGTCGGCTCCGGCCACCGCCTCGTCCAGTCCCCGGCCGCTGATCACGTCGACTCCGGTGGACAGCGCGTGCGGTACGGCCTGGTGGCCGGCGGCGTTCAGATCCCTGACGACCTGCGAGCCGATCAGCCCGGTGCCGCCGATGACTGCGAACTTCATGACACGCCTTTCATGGGGGTAGGTGCGGGTATGTGTCCTCTCTGCCGATCTCTACCCCCGCGTGGGCGGCACGCTCGCGACCAACCCAGTGGTACGGCTGGTCGGTGGTACGGCTAGTCGGTGGAGCAGTCGCGGACGACGGCGGCGAAGTTGCCCGCCAGCTGGCGCGCGGTGTGCGTCGCGGCCGGCTCCGCGGCCCGGGCCTCGGCGCGCAGGGCGGCCAGGTCGAGACCCTTCTCGGCCAGCGCCGCCTCGTCCCAGCCGTCGAGCCGGTCCGCGCCGGCCTCGGGGTGGAACTGCACGCCCCAGGCACACTCCCGGACCCGGAACGCCTGCACCGGACACGCCTCGCTCCGCGCCAGGTGGGCCGAGCCGGGTGGAAGCCGGGTGATCTGGTCGCGGTGGTTCTGAATGGCGCGGAACCGCCGCTCCACCCCCGCCAGCAGCCGATCCCCCGCCGCCTCCCCGCGCAGCTCGACGGCGCACGACCCGCGCTCCGGCCGCCCGTACGAACCTTCCACCGCGCCGCCCTCCGCCAGCGCCAGCACCTGGGCCCCCAGACAGATCCCGAGCAGCGGCACCCCTTCCGCCACGGCCCGGCGGGTGAGGGCGCGCTGAGCGGGCAGCCAGGGTGCATGCGCGTCGTCGTCCGGCAGGAACCCGCCCCCGAGCAGCACGACCGCGTCGTACCCGGCCGGCCGGTCGGGCGCCTCGGAGCCCGCCAGCTCCGCCACGGCCAGCCCCTCCTCGCGCAGCCACGGCAGCAGCCGGCCCGGCCCGCTGCCTTCGGAGTTGCGGACCATCAGCACCCGGGGCGAGTTCATCGCGCGTCCCCGCCCTCGGAATCCGCGTCGATCGGCGCGCCCTCGGCCGGGGCCAGACCGTCGGCCTCCGCGTCCAGCCGCCGCCGCTCCTCCTCGCCGAGGAACGGCAGCAGGGCCCCGCAGTCCCGGCAGGCCCGCGCGAAACCGGCGTGGAACGTCGGCCGTGACTTGAACGCCCCCAGGCGGGGGAACCGCAGCCGCAGCCGCTTCTGCATCGAGTCGGACGAGGTGAGCTCGCCGACCGGACTCAGTCGGCCGGACCCGCATATCCCGCAGCGCATGGCCGGAACGATACGCCTGCCCGCCGCCCGTCAGGAGCGTATTGGGGCCGAGTCCGGCTCCGGCGCCGAAACCTCCGCCGGGCGGGAGGCGTCCGACGCGGGGGCGGGGCGGCGGGTGAGGTCGGGGAGGACGGTGGCCAGGCCGAGGACGGCCATGGCGGCGCCGAGCCAGAGCGGGGCGCGCAGGCCCCAGGCGTCGATGACGACGGCGCCCAGGGAGGAGGCGAGGATGATGCCGAGGGTGATGAAGGAGGAGTGGACCGTGTTGACCAGCGGGCCCGCGTTGCCGGTGCGCTGGACGCGGGTGGCCATGGCCGGGTTCATGGTGACGCCGACCAGGCCGATGCCCATCATGCAGACGACCGCGGGGGCGGGCAGGTCGGCGAAGAGGGCGAAGCCGGTGAGGAAGAGCAGGTTGAGCACGAGGCCGAGGGTGAGCACGGGGACGGTGTGGCGGTCGGCGAAGCGGCCGACGACGGTGTTGCCGACGACGGTGGCGGCGCCGTAGGCGATCAGCAGGACGGGGACGGTGCCGGTGGAGAAGCCGGTGAGTTGGGTGAGGATCGGGTTGAAGTAGCTGAACGCGGCGAAGGTGGCGCCGATGATGAGGGTGCTGGTGGACAGCGCCAGCCACAGCCGGGGGTTCTTGAAGACGCCGAGCTCCTCGCGGAAGCCGCCCCCGGCCCGGGCGCGCTCCAGACGCTCCACGCCGGCCAGGGTGGCCACGGCGGCGACCAGGGTGAGCGCGGAGATGGTCCAGAAGGCCGCGCGCCAGCCGAACCGCTCGCCGACCAGGGTGGACAGGGGCAGGCCGAGCAGGGTGCCGAGCATGAGGCCGTTCATGGCGACGGCGATCGCCCGGCCGCGCACCTCGGGGCGGGTGAGCTGGGCGCACAGTGAGATCCCGACGCCGAAGAAGGCCTGGGAGGCGATGCCGGTGACGATCCGGGCGGCCATCATGACGGGGTAGCCGGTCGCGGTGGCGGCCAGCACGTTGCCGGCCAGGAAGACGGCGAACAGCACCATCAGCGCGGTCCGGGGCGGCAGTTTCATCACCGCCACGGTCAGGAACGGCCCGCCGGCCGCCATGGCCACCGCGAACGCGGTGATCAGGTACCCGATCTGGGGGATGGTGGCGTCCAGCCCGTCGGCCATCTGCGGCATCAGCCCGGCGACCACGAACTCGCTGGTCACCATCGCGAAGATGCCGAGCGCCAGGACGTACACGGCACGAGGCACGGTCGAACTCCTTCGAGAGTTATGTATTGATCAGTTCAAAACGCGGGCGTGAAAAGGCGCCGCCGTGAGGCGGTGAGGCGGTGCGGGGGTGCGGCAATGGGGCCGCGGCGGCGGGGGATCAGTGGGTCAGGGCGTCCATGACGACCTCGGCGATCGCCTCCAGGGTGGCCCGGTCCGCGCCGCCCTGGCTGGACACGCGCATGCCGCCGATCGTCGCGTTGATGAAGCGGGCCAGCGCGCCCGCGTCCCGTGTGGAGGTGATGCTCCCGTCGCGCCTGCCCTGCTCGATCACCGCGCGGAGGGCCGCCAGCCGGCGGGACGTGTCACGCTCCAGCAGCCCCGCCGCCCTGGCGTCGCGCCCGGCCAGCTCCACCGTGGTGTTCACGGTCAGACAGCCCAGGCTGCGGCCGCCGGAGCGGTACTCGGTCTCGTTGTCGACGATCGTGGCGAGCAGGGCCCGGACACGGTCGGCGCCCGACCGCTCCGGGTCCTCCAGGATGGCCAGTTGAGCCGTGGTCATGGTGTCGATGTACCGGGCCAGGGCGCGCTCGAACAGGTCGTGCTTGCTCTTGAACGTGTTGTAGATGCTGCTGCGCCCCAGCCCGGTGGCCTCGCACAGGTCCTGGGTGGAGGTGGACTCGTATCCCTTCTCCCAGAACGTGCGCATCGCCGCGTCCAGGGCCCGCTCCTCGTCGAACATCCTCGGTCGGGCCATGGTGTGACCGTAGCAGTTTCGGATCGGTCAGTTCAATACTTCACTCGCGGGTGAGGGGCCCCACTGCGGCGGCCAGGGTTTCGGCGAGCTTCGCCTCGGTGGCCGCCTTGTCGATGCCGAGCCCGGCCAGGACGCCCGAGCCGTCCTCGAACTCCAGGAGGGCGAGCAGGACGTGCTCCGTCCCGATGTAGTTGTGACCGAGCCGCAGGGCCTCGCGGAAGGTGAGTTCCAGCACCTTGCGGGCGGCCGCGTCGTACGGGATGAGGTCGGGGACCTGGTCAGCCGCGGGCGGAAGGGCCGCGGTGGCGGCCTGGCGGACGGTGTCCAGCAGGACGTCCTGCGCGGTGATGGCCTTCGCGGCGAGGCCCTCGGGCTCGACGAGCAGGCCGAGCAGCAGGTGCTCGGGGCGGATCTCGGGGTTGCGGGCGGCCTGGGCCTCGTTCATGGCGGCCATGACGACGTTCTTGGCGCGGGGGGTGTAGCGGCCGAAGCCCTGGCTCGGGTCGAGCGCGGAGGGCTCGCCGGGGTCCTTGGGGACGAAGCGCTTCTGGGCCGCCTGCCGGGTGACGCCCATGCTCTTGCCGATTTCGCTCCAGGAGGCGCCCGAGCGGCGCGCCTGGTCGACGAAGTGGCCGATCAGGTGGTCGGCCACCTCGCCGAGGTGGTCTGCGGCGATGACCGCGTCGGAGAGCTGGTCGAGGGGTTGGGAGTGGACCTTCTTGATGGCATCGATCAGTTCGTCGAGGCGGACGGGGACCGTCATGCCGACTGGATTCGTCATGAGGCAACCCTAGGTTGACGCCCCTGAGGGCGTCAACCCGAGGTTGACGCTCGCCGACCCGGGGGTAAGTACGCACTTATTTGTGCGTACTTGAGCCGGGGGCCGGCGGGCCACAGGATCGAGGAGAGCCCGGCGCGCAGGGCGTTTTGTCATGGATTCCGAGCAGGAAACAGGTGGTGCTGTCATGGCAGGCGAAAACCGGGCGCCGGTGACGGTGATCGGGCTGGGCGCGATGGGTCAGGCACTGGCCGGGGCTTTTCTGGCGGCAGGCCATCCCACGACCGTGTGGAACCGGACCGCGCGGAAGGCCGACGCCCTCGTCGCACGCGGCGCGGTACGGGCGGGGACGCCCGCCGAGGCGGTGAAGGCGGGCGATCTCGTGATCGTGTGCGTCGTGGACTACCAGGTGAGCCAGGCGATCCTCGACCCGCCGGCCGCGGAGTTGGCGGGGCGGACGCTGGTCAACCTCACCTCGGACACCCCCGAGCGGGCCCGCGAGGCCGCCGTGTGGGCGGCGGAGCACGGCATCGACTACCTCGACGGGGCGATCATGGTGCCGACCCCGGTCATCGGCTCGCCGCAGGCCCTGCTCCTCTACAGCGGGTCGCGGACCGCGTACGAGGCGCACGAGGCGACGCTGAAGGCGCTGGGCGGCAACGGCCGGTATCTCGGCGCGGATCACGGGATCGCGCCGCTCTACGACCTGGCCCTGCTCAACGTCTTCTATTCCAGCATGGCGGCCATGGTCCATTCCCTCACGATGGTGGGCGCGGACGGTGTCACGGCGGAGGAATTCCTGCCGTACATCAAGCAATTCTTCGCGCTGCTGCCCGGAATGGCGGATCAGGTCGCGCACGGAATCGACACCGGCAGCTATCCCGGGGATCTGGGCAATCTGACGATGGAGGCGGTGGGGGTCGACCACATCGTGGAGGCGAGCGAGAGCCGGAACCTCGACACCGGCCCGATCGCGGCCGTCCGAGCCCTGATGGGGCGCGCGATCGCGGACGGCCGGGGCGGGGACGGCTTCGCGGCCGTCACCGAGGTCATCAGGAGGGCGATCGGCTAGCGAGAGGGCCCGAGAACGAGACGCCCCGAGAACGGGAGGCCCCCGGAACGAGACGCCCCGGAATGAGGCGCTCCGGGGAGCCCCCCGTGTCGACGCCTTCACAATCATCGCCGGGCAGAAGGCGATCTTTCGGTGTCCATTACAGTGCAAAGCCAGTCCAATGGCGGTGCGTGCATCGAAGGAAAGGGGCAAGGTCGTGACGGCAACCGCGAGTGCGGCGACCGGCGTGTGGGGCCGCGCCGAGCAGCAGGACTTCCGCAGCCGGGTGCGCGGCTGCCTGCTCGGCGGCGCCATCGGCGACGCCCTGGGCGCGGCGGTCGAGTTCTCCTCGCTCGCCGACATCCGGGCGGAGCACGGCCCCGAGGGAGTGACGGACTTCGTCCCGGCGTACGGGCGGCGCGGCCGCGTCACGGACGACACCCAGATGACGCTGTTCACCGTGGACGGGCTGATACGCGCCCAGGTGCGGCGCGACACCGGGGCCTGGCACCCGCCCACTGACATCCACGCCGCCCACCGCCGCTGGTACGCCACCCAGCGCGACTGGGGGCCCGACGAGCGCCGGCAGGACGCGGGCTGGCTGGCCCGCGAGGAGTGGCTGTACGCCCAGCGCGCGCCCGGCCGGGCCTGTCTGACCGGGCTGGCCGACGAGACCATGGGCACCCTGGAGAGCCCCAAGAACCCCGACTCCAAGGGGTGCGGCGCGGTCATGCGCTCGGCGCCCTTCGGGCTGCTGGTGGGCTGGGAGCCGCAGCTGGTGTTCCAGCTGGCCATCGAGTGCGCCGCCCAGACCCACGGGCACCCCACCGGCTATCTGTCGGCCGGGGCCTTCGCCCTGATCGTGCACGGGCTCGCGCGCGGCGAGGCGCTGGACGGCGCGGTGCAGCGGGCGCTGGCCCATCTGGCCACCCGGCCCGGCCACGAGGAGACCACCGACGCGCTGCGGCACGCGCTGGGAGCCGTACGGCAGGGGCTGCCCACGCCCGAGCGGGTGGCGTCCCTGGGGGAGGGCTGGACCGGCGAAGAGGCCCTGGCCATCGGGCTGTACTGCGCGCTGGTCGCCGAGGACGTACGCCACGGCCTGCTGCTCGCCGTCAACCACGGCGGGGACAGCGACTCCACCGGGGCGGTGTGCGGCAACATCCTGGGCGCGCTGCACGGCGAGACCGCGCTGCCGCCGGCCTGGCTGGCGGAGCTGGAGGGGCGCGGCACGATCCTGGAGCTGGCCGACGACTTCGCGATGGAGATGACGCAGGGCCCGGCCCTGCACGGCCCGGCGGCCTCCGCCCCCGCCTGGCTGGCCCGCTACCCCCGCGCGTAGCCCGCCGCCGCGTCGCCACCCCCACGCGCACCGCCGCCGCTACCCCCGCGCGTAGCTCGGCTCCGTGCGCCGCGGGGCGTCGGCGGGAGGGTGCGGCGGCGGGGTGCGCAGGGCGCGTACGGTCAGCCGCCCGGCGACGGCCAGGAAGACGGCGCCGATGATCGGGTAGACGGCGGTGAGCAGCATCTGACCGGCGTTCTGGTGCAGCTCCACCCGGCTCGGCCGGTCGTGGGGCACGTACCACATCATGTACGAGCAGAACAGCAGGGCGGTCACCGCCGTGAGGCACCGCCATGGCGCGGTGCGGCGGCGCAGCGCCTCGGCGCCCAGCAGCAGCACCATGGGCACGGCCCACACCCAGTGGTGGGACCAGGAGACGGGGCTGACCATGAGCGCGGTGACGCCGCAGGCGACGGCCGCCCACGCCCGGTTTCCGGGCAGCCGGCCCTCCGCGAGCTGGGCGGCGACCGCGGTGGCCAGGCCGGCGCAGGCGACCAGGGCGGCCGCGGCGAGCCACCACCCGCCCGGGTCGGGGGTGTGCAGGAGCCGGGCGAGGACGCCGCGCAGGTTCTGGTTGCCCGCGCCCTCGACATCGCCGGGCCGGTCGGTCGCGAACAGGATCTCGGTCCAGTAGCGGTGCGAGTCGTGCGGCAGCGCCAGGCCGGCCAGGACGGCGGTGGCGAGGAACGCCCCGGTGCCCACCGCCGCGCGGCGCAGGTGCTCGTTGCGGAAGCGCCCCGCGGACCGCGGCCGCCGCAGGGCCTCGACCAGCCCGGCCAGCGCGAGGAAGGCGAGGAAGAGCGCCGGGGTGATCTTGATGCCTGCCGCGACGCCGGTGCCGGCGCCGGCCCAGTGGTGGCCGCGGCGGCCGGGCCGCCGGGTCAGGTCCCACAGCACCAGGGCGGTGACCAGCAGGTTGATCTGCCCGTAGCGCAGCGTCGTCCACACCGGCTCGCACCACACGCCGAGCCCGGCCAGGGACAGCACGGCGGCCGCCCGGGGCACCACGCGCGGGCGGCCGATCAGGCGCAGCGCCAGGTGGACCAGCGCGACCAGCAGGGCGAGGTTGAGCGCGGTGGCGAAGGTCCGCATGACCCCGGTGTCCAGGAAGGTCAGCGGGGTGAAGAGGAGCGAGGCGAAGGGGGGATAGGTGTTGGGCAGGTTGTGCACGGTGGCCCGCATTTCGTACAGGTCCATGGCGTTGCGCACGGTCCAGCCCTCCGCGCGGTACACCAGCAGATCGACCATGGACACATGGGCCGCGCGCTGGGCGATCCAGAAGCCCGTGAAGGAGAGCAGGCAGAACACGGCCGCGTAGCGGGTGGGGTGGCGGAGAAGCGCGGCGCAGGCCCCGCGCGCACGGGAGTCGGTGATCGTCGGTTTCGCGGTCACGGGGAGAAGCTCCAGGTCCACGGTGCGGCGGCGGTCGACGGGGACGATACGGACGGCCGACGATAGTACGTACACAAGATCCGTACGGAAGAGGGGCGTGGGTCCCGCACCCCCTCACCTCCTCACCGTGCCCCGCCGGCCGGTGAGGGCATTACCTCGCCGGTAATCGACGTCCCTCCCGCGCCGCGCGAGCATCGTGCACAGCGCAGCACCGCACAGCGCGGGACGAGCACCGAAGGGGACCGACATGGCCGAGACCGCCACCGCCGCCGCCACGACCACCGAGCGCACCCGCGCCACCATCCAGGAGTTCCTGACCCGGATGGCGACCGGTGATGTGGAGGGCCTCCGCGAGCTGTTCGCCGAGCGGGTCGACTGGCTGATCGCCGAGAACCCGGACGTCCCCTGGATCCGCCCCCGCGCCACCCGCGCCGACGCCGTCGCCCACTTCCGCGAGCTGGGCGAGTCCCTGATCCCGGACCCGGACGGGAACACGGTCGACGCGATCGTGGTGGAGGGGGCCGAGGCCGTGGTGACGGGCACCCTGGCCGGCACCGTACGCGCCACGGGCAGGCGCTACTGGTCGCCGTTCGCGGTGCGGGTGACCGTCGAGGACGGGCTGATCACCCGCTACCGCGTCTACGAGGACAGCCGGATGTTCGCCGCGGCCTGCGCGCCTCGTTCTTAGGGCCCGGCACCGACAGCGCCCGGGCGGCGGGTTGGACGCTCGCTTATGCGAGCGATCCTTTCGACCATGGCCCGTCTCGCCGTCCGGCGGTTGGCTGGAGGGCATGACGAACAACCACGCCCTGCAGACCCCCGTACTGATCGCCGCCACCGTGGCCACCGGCCTGAGCGCGGGCCTGTTCTACGGATACGCCTGCTCCGTGATGCCCGGCCTGGGGCGGGCCGACGACCGTACCTTCGTCGACGCGATGCAGCGGATCAACGTGGCGATCCTCAACGGCTGGTTCGCCCTGGTCTTCGTCGGCGCGCTGCTGCTGTCCGTGGGGGCCGCCGTGCTGCATCTGCGTGGCGAGGGGCGGCCCGCGCTGCCGTGGATCGTGGCGGCGGCCGCGCTGTATGTGGTGATGCTGGTCATCACCTTCCGGGTCAATGTGCCGCTGAACGACGCGCTGGCGGCCGCCGGTCACCCGGACCGGATCACCGATCTGTCGGCGGTGCGCGAGCGGTTCGAGGACCGGTGGGTGCGCTGGAACGCGGTCCGGGCGGTCACCTCCACGGCGGCGTTCGGCCTGCTGGTCGGGGCCCTGGTGGTGAGCGCGCGGGGGCACCGCGGGGTGGGATGAGCGATCCCGGCCCGCGGCGCCCCCCGGCCGTGCGCCGGTCCATGAAGCGTCAATCCACGAAGCGTCGGTCCACGGAGCGTCAGTCCGTCGCCCCGGCGACCGGACGACTGTCGGCCGCGCCCTGCTCCGGCACCGGCAGCGCGGCGCCGGCCGGACCCGGGCCGTCGTCGTCCGAGTTGAGCGAGTCGAGGATGGCGTCGCGCTCCGGGGTGTCCTCCGGCTTGAGGTAACCGATCACGACGAAGAGCACGAGCGAGACCGCGAGCGGGATGGAGACCTGGTACTCCAGGTTCACGCCCCCGTCGATCGCCTCGTTGATGGGGTAGTTGACCAGGTAGAAGGCGAGCAGCCCCAGCGCCCAGCTGACCAGCGCCGCCGTCGGGCCCGACGTGCGGAACGGGCGCAGCAGCCCGAGCATCAGCGGGATCGCGATCGGGCCCATGAGCCCGGCGACCCACTTGATCACCACGGTGATGATGTCCCCGAAGAAGTCCGAGTTGACCTGGGTGGCGATGGCCATGGACAGGCCGAGGAAGAGCAGCGTGGCCCAGCGGGCCGCGATCAGCCCGGTGCGGGAGCTCCACTGCCGGACCTGCTTGAAGATCGCGGGCATGATGTCGCGGGTGACGACGGCCGCGATGGCGTTGGCGTCCGAGGAGCACATGGCCATGGTGTGGGAGAAGAAGCCGACGATGACCAGGCCGAGAAGGCCGTGCGGCAGCAGTTGCTCGGCCATCAGCGCGTACGAGTCGGCGGGCTTGTCCGTCTCGACCACCAGCGGCGCCACCCACATGGGGAAGAACAGCACCAGCGGCCACACCAGCCACAGGGCGGCGGACAGCCGGGCGGAGCGCTTGGCGGAGCGGGCGCTGTCGGTGGCCATGTAGCGCTGGGCCTGGTTCCACATGCCACCGTTGTATTCAAAGGTCTTGATGAACAGATAAGCGAGCAGGAAGGTCATCGTGTACGGGCCGACGGTCGGCTCCGTGTGGGTGTCCGGCAGGTCGTCCCAGGCGCTCCACAGCGTGCTGACGCCGTCCAGCTCGTTGAGCACGGCGATCAGCATGGCGATGCCGGCCACGAACTGGATGATGAACTGGCCGAGTTCGGTGAGCGCGTCGGCCCACAGCCCGCCGACCGTGCAGTACACGGCGGTGACCGCGCCGGTGATCAGGATGCCCTGGTTGAGGGAGACGCCGGTGAAGACGGACAGCAGCGTGGCGATGGCGGCCCACTTGGCGCCCACGTCGACGATCTTCAGCAGCACCCCGGACCAGGCCAGCGCCTGCTGGGTGGGCAGGTTGTAGCGGTTCTTGAGGTATTCGAGCGGGGAGGCCACGCGCAGCTTGCTGCGCACCCGGTTGAGCCGGGGCGCGAAGAGGTTGGCGCCGATGGCGATGCCGATGGCGATCGGGAACGACCAGGTCACGTAGGACGTGATGCCCCATTGATAGGCGATGGCCGCGTAGCCGGTGAACATGACCGCGCTGTAGCCGGACATGTGGTGGGAGATGCCGGAGAGCCACCAGGGCATCTTGCCGCCGGCGGTGAAGAAGTCGCTGACGTTGTCCACCCGCTTGTGGGACCAGACGCCGATGGCGACCATCACGCCGAAGTAGCCGATGAGTACGGCCCAGTCGAGACTGTTCATGCCCCCTCCAGGGGTCCGTCTTATGAACGGGACCGCACTTCGCCGCGACGTTCGTCATGGGCGGATTCCCCCGAGCGGGAGCGGGGTACTTCCGGGATTGAACCGCTTGTTCGGGTGGACGGTCAAGAGACTTCCAGTCATGAATGTGAACGAAAATCAGAGCGCAGAACGATTTTGCTTGTTCTTGACCTTCCCGGCGGTTGTCGTGCACGCGTCCGCGAACCCACCATGAGCGGGCACTTCGCCAGACGCACGCCCACGCTCGACCGCACCAACGGACGGGCCGTACGGGAGCGGGATCCCGTCAGGCCGGAGAAGGAGGGCGCAACCCCCGTGCAATCCCTCTGCAAGACCCCTGTGTGAACCCTCGCGTCACAGCGTCACCGCGTCACAGTGCCACCGCGTCACAGCGTCACAGTGCCACCGCGTCACCGCATCAGCTCACCGGCGTTGACCAGCAACGACTGGCCGGTAATCGCCCGCGCCCGGTCGGAGGCCAGGAACACCGCGGCCTCCGCCACATCCCCGTCCGTCGCCAGCTCGGGCAGCGCCATCCGGTCGGCGAGCCGGGCCAGCACCTCGGCCTCCGGTACGCCCTCCGAGTCCGCGGCGAACGCGACGTACGCCTGCACCGGCGGACCCCACATCCAGCCGGGCTGCACGGTGTTCACCCGGATCCGGTGCGGGCCCAGCTCGCGCGCGAGCGAGTACATCGCGGAGACCAGCGCGCCCTTGGACGCGGCGTACGCGGCCTGCCGCACCTGGGTGGGGGCGGCGACCGACGACTGCGTGCCGATCATCACCACCGAGCCCCCGTGGCGCTTGAGCGCGGGCAGGCAGGCCCGGGTCATGCGGAGCGTCCCGAACAGATTGGTGTCGACGACCCGGCTCCAGGAGGCGAAGTCGGCGTCCTCCAGGCCGCCCATGTAGCTGTCCAGCGCGGCCACGTGGATGACCGCGTCGATCCCGCCGAAGCGCTCGACCGCGAGCGCGGCGAGCGCCTCGCACTGCCCCTCGTCGGCGATGTCGGTCGCCCGCCATGCGGTGTGCCCGCCCCCGGGGTCGGCCTCGGCGGCGGCCTTCGCCAGCTGCTCCTCCGTACGGGCCCCCAGCACGGCGTTCCCGCCGTCCCGCACACACGCCGCCGCGACCCGCAGGCCGAGGCCGGGGCCGACCCCCGAGACGATGACGGTCTTGCCGCGCAGCAGCATGGGGCGCCTCCCCTGGTGATCACGACGGCCGACGGCCCTGATCTGACGTCACGTCAGATCGGGGCCGTCAGGCTAGGCCGCGCACCCCGAGAAGGCCATACCCGCGCAGCACGAGACACCCCTAGCGGAGGGCCTTCGCCAGGCGGCGCAGCCCCTCCTCGATCTCGTCCGGCGTGTGGGTCACGAACGACAGCCGCATCGCGGCCGGGTCCGGGGCGGCGGCGAAGAACGGCGCGCCCGGGACGTAGGCCACGTCGTGCTCGACGGCCACCCGCAGCCGCTCGGTCGCGTCGTAGCCGTCGGGCAGGGCGGCCCACACGAACATGCCGCCCTCGGGGCGGTTCCACCGGGAGCCCTCGGGGAGGGCGTCGCCGAGGCCCGCGAGCAGGGCGTCGCGGCGCTCGCCGTAGGCGTCGCGGACGCGGGCGAGGTGGGCGTCGAGGTCGGTGTCCGCCAGATAGCGCGCGGCGGCCATCTGGGTGACCGTCGGGGTGTGGAGGTCGGCCGCCTGCTTGGCGATGACGCAGGCGCGGCGGAGCGCCCCCGGGGCGCGGAGCCAGCCGAGCCGGAGGCCGGGCGCCATGATCTTGGAGTAGCTGCCCAGCAGCACGGTGCGGTCCGCGGCCTCCGGGTGGCTCGCGATCCAGGGCACCGGCTCGCCCGCGAAGCGCAGCTCGCCGTACGGGTCGTCCTCGACGATCCACAGCCCGCGCCGCTCCGCGATCTCGGCGACCGCGCGGCGCCGCTCGGCGGGCAGGGTGCGCCCGGTGGGGTTCTGGAAGGTCGGGATGGTGTAGAGGAGCTTCGGCCGCTCCCGCTCGACGAGCGCGTCGAGCGCGGTCGGGTCGAGCCCGTCCTCGTCGCTGGGCACGGACACGATGCGCGCGCCGGCGAAGGAGAAGCACTGCAGCGCGGCCAGATAGGTGGGGTTCTCGACCAGCACCACGTCGCCGGGCTCGAGCAGCGCCGTCGCCAGCAGGGTCAGGGCCTGCTGCGAGCCGCCGGTGACGAGCAGCTCGTCGGGGCCGGTCGGCAGGCCGCGGGCGGTGAGGCGGGCCGCGGTCGCGGCGCGCAGTCCGGGGTCGCCCTCGGTCGTCGAGTACTGCAGGGCCTCGCGCGGGGACTCGGCGAGGACCCGGTCGAAGGCCGCCCGTATCGCCTCCGCGTCGAAGAGCTCGGCCGCCGGCAGCCCGCCGGCGAAGGAGATCACCTCGGGGCGGGCGGTGAGCGCGAGGATGTCGCGCACCGGGGAGCCGGCGACCGAGGCGGCGCGGGCGGCGAGGTCGGGGAGGGCGGCGCGCATGGGACTCCTTCGCAGGTACGGGCGTGTTCCGCTGTCCTCCGCAGCCTAGAGAGATCAGTGCAGACGGCAACCGGTTTGTCCGCGATGCGGTCGCGACCCTCCCCATCTGACGCTACGTCAGCTACACATGGAGGACATGAGCAGCGACGCGAGCGAGGACACGCGGGCGGCGGCGTACGCGGAGCTGGCCTCCGTCGGCCCGTACGGGGTGCGCCCGGGCCACGCCCTGATCACCATGGTCGAACCGCATCCGGGCCATGAACACGCCTACAACCGCTGGTACGAGGACGACCACTTCATCGCGGGCGCCATGGCCATGCCCTGGATCTTCGCGGGCCGCCGCTGGGTGGCCACCCGCGAGCTGCGGCGGCTGCGCTACCCGGAGCGATCCGCCGTCGCCCAGCCGGTCACCGCGGGCTGCTACCTCACCGTCTACTGGCTCACCGAGGGCGCTACGCCGAGCACATGCGGTGGACGGTGGGCATCAACAAGCGCCTCAACCGGGACGGCCGCGTCTATCAGGACCGTACGCACGTCTTCACGGCCTTCCAGGACCACGAGGCGACCGTCTACCGGGACGGCGCGGCGGGGCCGCGCGACTTCCACGCGCTCGACCACCCCTACGCCGGTCTGGTCCTGGAGGTCGTGGCCGCCGAGAGCCCCGAGCGCCGCGCCGAGCTGCTGGAATGGCTCCGGGCCCGACATCTGCCGAAGCGCCTGGCGGGCTCGCCCGCCGCGATGGTCACCGTCTTCCGGCCGACGCCGCTGCCCCTGGACCGGATGTCCTACGTCAAGCAGGTGGAGGGGGTCGACACCCGGCTCACGCTGCTGTGGTTCCTCCAGCGGGATCCGCGTGACTGCTGGGAGGAGCGCTTCACCGGGCTCGACGAGGACGTGGCCCGCTCGGGCCTGGGCCGGGTCGAGCTGGTCGCGCCGTTCATCCCGACGATTCCCGGCACCGACCGTTACGTCGACGAGCTGCGATGAGGCCGCGAGCCCCGCGCCCGGCCCCCGTGCCCCGCGCCCCGTAAGACGGCGACGAGCCCTCTCGGCTGGGACGGCGGCCGGACGAGAGGGCTCGATGCGAAGGGCGGGCGGTGGAGTTCAGCCGCGGTCGAGGGCCCCGCCGCGGACATCGGAGACGAAGGCCGACCACGAACCCGGGGCGAAGCTGAGGATCGGGCCGTGGGGGTCCTTGGAGTCACGCACGGCCACCTCGTCGACGACGGGGGAGGCGACCTCGACACAGGCGCCATTTCCCGCGGAGTACGAGGATTTCATCCACATACTCGTCTTTCCTTGCTGAATGGACACTTCTGCTCCGATACGTTTTGTTGATGAGATGCACCCCGTTTGGAGGCGAGACCGACGTTACTCGTCAACATCGTCGGGAAAGCCGGTCGTTCACTCGACCGGATGGCATATTCCACTGGCCCCTTCCGTGCCGGGGTGCGGAGGTGTAGGGTCCGGGCTTTTTGTGTCCATTCAGCGCTGGGGTCAACCCTGCTCGTGCCGGCGCGCGTGCTCCCGGGCCACCTCGGTGATGAACTGACGGCTCTGGTCCACGTTCAGCGCCTGGGCCCGCAGGTGTTCGTACATCATGCTGTAGCTCTGCACATCGGTGTGCTTCTCGAGATAGAGGTCGCTGGTCACCCCCTCCAGATAGACGACGCTGGTGTCGGACTCATCCGAGAACTCCAGGATGGTGAACTGCCCGCTCATCCCCGGGTGGGAGCCCATCTCGAACGGCAGCGCCTGCACGGTCACATGCGGCTCATGGCTCATCCGGACCAGGTACTCCAGCTGCTCGCTCATGATCTTCGGGCTGCCGACCACCCGGCGCATCGCCGCCTCGTCCACCACGGCCCACAGCCGCAGCGGCGCGGCCGGGTCGGTGATCCGCTCCTGCCGCCTGAGCCGGACCTGGACCCGCTGGGCGATCTGCTCCTGCGGGGCCTCCGGCAGCGCCCCGCTGATCACCGCCTCGGCGTACTCCGGGGTCTGCAACAGGCCCGGCAGCACCTGCGGTTCATAGACGCGCAGCGAGGCCGCGTCCGTCTCGAAGCCGATGTAGACGCTGTACGGGACGTCGCCGAAGGCGTTCCACCAGCCCTGCTGGCGCGACTCCTTGGCCATTTGCATGAGGGAATCGACCAGCGCCTTGTCCTCGACCTTGTAGGTGCGGCACAGGTCGCGTACGTCGCGCTGGCTGATGCTGCGGCGGCCGTTCTCCAGCCTGCTGATCTTCGACTGGGAGACCATCAGCTCCTCCGCCACCTCCTCCGCCGTCATGCCCTTCTCCTGGCGGAGCCTGCGGAGTTCCTGGCCCAATCGGCGTCGCCTGACCGTGGGGCCGACGTTCGATGTCACGGGACGTGCACCTCCGGCTTCGTACTGCTGATTCATGCTGTTCAGCAGCCTGCCACTACCGGTCGGCGCCGCGCTGGGAAATGGCCGCACAGGGTGCCTCTCGGGGCACACCCGACGCATGCGGGCGGACCGCGGACCGAAGGGCCGGGACCGCAGGGGCGGCCGGGGAGTCCCGAACGGCCGCCCGGGGCGCGGGAGAACGAGCGCGCGGGGCGGTGGGCCGGCCGGTCCTCGAAGGAGACGGGCCGGTCCACCGCCCCGCGTCGGGCGGCTCCCGAACCGGGTCGGTGGGGACTGTGTGGTGCGGTCGGTCGGGTGGAGCGGGTGCGGGTGTGCTCAGCGCGCTCCGACGCGGGCCATGCTGCCGCGGCGGGACGGCTGTGCGGGAACGCCGGACGCGGGAACCGCGGCCCGTGCCCCCGGCTGGCGTCCGGTGGCCGGTGCGCGCCGTGGCTGCGCCGCGACACCGTTCTGCACGTCCATGACGGCGTGCGCCACGAGTCCGCCCATGGGGTCGTGCCTGATCAGATCCCGGAGCCTGGAGCGCGAGGAACGCCCCTCGTTCCCGGGATACAGGTGCTTGCCGAGCCCGACCGCGTGGGCCAGGGCGGCGAGCGCCGCGGTCCGCGGGTCCGGCGGCACGCCGGTGCGGATCGCGCTGTCCAGCCGGGCCCTGATCTCCCGGCTGATCGCCGTGTCCGTCGCCTGGTAGCGAGTGGTCGGCAGTACCCCGCACATCTGGCCCTCCACGGCATGCACCATGCCGCAGCGCTCCAGATGGGTGAGGTACGTCTGGCGCAGCCCCAGTCGGGGCCCGCCGATCCAGTGGACCGCGCGGACCGGGCTGCCGCGGCGGCGCAGCAGCTCCAGCGCGGAGTCCAGTGTCGGATCTCCGGTCGGCCGTGGCAGCACCACGGCGATACGATCCCCGTCAGGGGCTATCCGTCCGGCCAGAGCCAGCTCCACTAGCTGCGCTCCGGCAAGACCGAGGTCGAGCGACTGCGGCTGCGCCGTGGTGCCCGTGGTCGGGTCCAAGGCGAGCAGCAGAAGCTCCTCCGGAATTGTTCTGCGGCTCCTGCCCATCCATGCCTCCCCGCGTGGATGAATGACAGGGTGACCCCTCTCACATTGGTCTGTCGAGAGTGCGTGGGGGGTTTGAGAGGGAACCGATAGGTATGTCTTTCTCGTCTAGCGGGTGGGCGGCCCCCTGAAGGCACTCTGTCGAGGCGCCGTGGCGCGGCGGCACTCCGGGCACACAGGACACTGGTAGATGGTTGGGGCGGCGGGACGTGAGGCCGGCAGGCGGCACGCGTCCCGTGCAACGTATTACGAGGAGGCATCGGTGGCGGGCGAGTCCCCCGACAAGTCGGAGCAGCGGAAGTCGTCGGGGGAGACGACTCGCGGCGAGCGCGATCCACGGCTCGCGGTCTTGCGGGAAGGTGAGACCGCGAGCGGCGGGTCGGCGGTCGCCGTGGCGGATGACGGCTCTGAGGCGAAGGCAGTGGCGGAGTCGGGGGTTAGCGAAAGCGAATCCGAATCCGATGACGCGGTCGAGGGTGCCGAATCCGGCAAGACTGACAAGTCGGGCGAAGGGTCGAAGGGTGACGGTTCGGAGGACGAGGAGTCGGCCGAGCCCGTGGACCGGCGTACGGCGGTCTTCCGCACCCTGAAGCGCGAGCCCGCTCGCGAGCCCGGGGCGGACGGCGAGGATTCGGACGGGCCCGTGGACCGGGCCACGGCCGCGTTCGGGGTGCTGCGGCAGAAGGACACTCCGCGGTGGGCCCAAAAGGCGGACGAATCCGAAGAGCCCGGTGAGTCTCGCGAATCCGGCGATTCGGTCAAGGCTGGCGAAAAGGGCGAAGGGCGCGACGGGTCTGCCGTCGGCACGGGTGTCGACCAGCCGACGCGGGTCATCAAGGCGCTCCCGCTCCCCACCGACGGCAAGCCCGCCGACGGCCGCCGACGGCAAGCCAAGCCAAGCCAAGCCCATCGACGGCAAGCCCACCGACGGCAAGCCTGCCGATGACAAGCAGGCCGACGACGAGCCCGCCGACAAGTCGGTCGCCAAGACAGCGGACAAGGCGGCAGCCAAGCCCGCCGACGCGACGGCCGCCAAGACGGCCGCCAAGACGGCCGACAAGGCAGCGGACAAGGCGGCCGACACGGCGGCGGCCAAGGCCGCCGCCGAGACCGCCGCCAAGGCCGCCGGGAGCGCGGCGGCCGAGCCGGTGGAGAAGCCCGGCGCGCCGTCGGCCGGCGGGAAGACCGCCGACGCCGAGCGCCCCTCCGAGCGCACCAGCCGCTTCGTACCGCTGCGCTCGGACGACGCCCCGCCCGCGCGCCCGCCGGCCCGCCCGGCCGCGCCGCCCGCGCTGCCGGACCCGGAGCGGACCGCGCAGCAGCCGCTGCCCGAGTCGGAGCGTACGAAACAGCAGCCGCTGCCGCCCGCCGGCCAGCCGGCGCCGCTCGACCTGCTGGCGCAGCTCACCAACACCCCGCCGCCGCCGGAGACGCCGCTGCGGACGGCCGTGCGGCGGATCAAGATCTGGACGCCGATCGCGGTGCTCCTCCTCATCGTGCTGGGCGTGGTGCAGGCGGTGCGGCCGCTGCCGGAGCCGTCGCTGACGCTCGCCGCCGAGAGCGTCTACCGCTTCGACGGCGCCAAGCTGTCGCTGCCCTGGCCGGATCAGGGGCAGTCGGCGGTCGAGGTGGAGGGCGTGGGCAGCCTGGGCACCTCCGGGGCGCAGAAGCCCGTGCCGATCGCCAGCGTCACGAAGGTGATGACGGCGTACGTCGTCCTCAAGAGCCACCCGCTCAAGGTGTCCCAGAAGGGCCCGTCCATCCGGATCGACGCCCAGGCGGACAAGGAGGCCGGGTCCGAGGACGAGTCGCGGGTCGCGGTGAAGGAGGGGCAGACCTACACCGAGCGTCAGATGCTGGAGATGCTCCTCATCCCGTCCGGCAACAACATCGCCCGGCTGCTCGCCCGCTGGGAGGCGGGGTCGGAGAAGGCGTTCGTGAAGAAGATGAACGACGCCGCCAAGGACCTGGGGATGAAGAACACGGTCTACACCGACCCCAGCGGCTTCGTGGCGACCACCAAGAGCACCGCGTCCGACCAGCTCAAGCTGGCCAGGGCGGTGATGCAGAGCGAGGCGTTCCGGGCGGTCGTGGCGACGCCCAACGTCAAGATCCCCGGTCTCAAGAACACGATCTACAACAACAACAATCTGCTGGTGAAGCCCGGCGTGATCGGCATCAAGACCGGTTCGAGCACCCCGGCCGGCGGTGCGCTGATGTGGGGCGCGGAGAAGACCGTCGACGGCAAGAAGCAGCGGATCCTCGGCGTCGTCCTGGAGCAGCGGGCCCCCGGCATCCTGCAGAACAGCCTGGACCTGGTGCAGGAGAACAGCTACAAGCTGATCACCGCCGTGCAGGACGGCCTCACCTCCGCCACGGTGGTGAAGAAGGGCGAGGTCGTCGGCCATGTGGACGACGGGCTCGGCGGTACCACGCCGGTCGTGGCGACCAAGAACCTGACGGCGATCGGCTGGGGCGGCCTGGAGGTCGAGCTGAAGCTGACCGACGGCGGCAAGACGGTGCCGCACTCGGCGAAGGCGGGCACGGTCGTCGGCGAGCTGACCGTGGGCAGCGGCCCGGGTGAGGTGAAGGTGCCGGTGGCGTTGCAGAACGATCTGTCCGAGCCGTCGTTCGGCGCCAAGCTGACCCGGATCGCCTGATCCGGCCGGGAGACACCGTGACCGGTCCGGCGGCCCCCGGCGCCTCGCGCGCCGGGGGACCGCTCGGCCGTCTGTAGCAAGTTGTCCACACCACACCCCACCGCCTGTCCCTGAAGGCCTTTTGGGGGCCTTCGCGTGCTAGCGTCGCCTGCGCCCCCGGTCCCGGTCCCCTGGAGCGAACCGGGGGGAATCGGTACAGGATTGATGGAGCATGGGGGCAGACCTCCGGGGGAAGACGGGGAGAGCCGCAGTGACCACCGTGGATCCGACACGGGCCGACAACAGCGGGAGTTCCGAGGAGAACACCGCGGCGCGAATACGACTGCCCTCGCAGCGCTGGCCCGCCGAGGGCGCGGACGCCGCGGAGGGCACACCGGGCGCGAGCCCCGCCGAGGACGCCGGTCGGGCGCCGGCGGAGCCCGGAGCCGACGAGCCCCGGCCGGCGGAGGGGCGGGTCCGGCGGCTGTGGCGCTTCATGCGCCATCCCGTGCCCGCCGCCCTGACCGTCGCCGCGCTGCTGCATGTGGTGTGGGTGGCGCTGCTGGCCAACAGCGGCGGCGATCTGGCCGCGCAGGACGCGTGGGCGGAGTTCGCCCTGCAGCATCCCGACTCGGCGTACAACCTCGCCTGGTACGGCGGGATGCACCCGGTCTCGTACAGCGTTATCTCGCCATATTTGATGGCGGTCCTCGGTGTGCGGACGACGATGATGATCGCGGGCACGCTGTCGGCCGGGCTGCTCGCGCTGCTGCTGTGCCGCAGCCGTGTGGTACGGCGGCCGCTGTGGCCCGCGATGTACGGCGCGTTCGCGCTGGTCTGCAACGCGATCTCGGGCCGGGTGACCTTCGGGCTCGGCGCGATGTTCGGCCTCGGCGCCGTGGCGGTCATCTTCGCCTGGCCCACCAAGTGGCGTTCCCGGCGCTGGCACCACAGGATCGCCCGGGCGCTGCTGGCCGCGCTGCTGGCCGCCCTCGCGACCATGTCCAGCCCGGTCGCCGGGCTGTTCGTCGGGATCGTGGCCGCCGCGCTGTGGCTGACCCGCCGCCACCCCGCCTCGTACGCGCTGGGCATCACGCCGGTGGTCGTGGTCGGGCTGTCGGCCTGGCTGTTCCCGTTCTCCGGCGAGCAGCCGATGAGCTGGCCTTCGACGATCCTGCCGGGCATCAGCGGTCTCGCCGTCTTCCTGTTCGCGCCGAAGGGCTGGCGCACCGTCCGGGTGGGCGCGGCGCTGTATGTGATCGGCGTGGTGCTGACGTGGCTGATCCCGTCCCAGATCGGCACCAACATCCAGCGCCTCGGCATGATCTTCGGCGGGGTGGCGCTGCTCGCGGTGCTGACCTCCCGCCGGGTGCCGCCGCGCGCCAAGTGGCTCACCACGGGCCGGGGGCGGGCGTGGACGGCGCTGGTGCTGTCCCTGGTGACGGTCACGGTGTGGCAGGGCGTGAAGACGGGCGACGACGTCATCCACACCACCCCCTCGGCGTCCTGGGCGCGCGAGCTGGCGCCGCTGGTCCACCACCTGCAGCGGGTGGAGGCCGACCGGGGCCGGGTCGAGGTGGTGCCGGTGCGCAGCCACCGCGAGTCCTCGGCGCTCCCCCGCTACGTCAACCTGGCCCGGGGCTGGACCCGGCAGGCGGACATGGAGCGCAACCCGCTCTTCTACCAGGAAACGCTCAGCGCGGACGACTACCATGCCTGGCTCAAGCGCATGGCCGTGCACTTCGTGGTGCTGCCGGCCGACGAGCCGGACCACGCCGCGCGGCTGGAGGCCGAGCTGATCTCCAAGGGCCTGCCGTATCTGCGCGAGGTGTGGGGCGACGACAACTGGAAGCTGTACGAGGTCAAGGACCCCACCCCGATCGCCGACCCGCCGGCGACGGTGGAACGGGCCGGCGCGGACAAGCTGGTGCTGAAGGTGCGCGCCAAGGGTCCGGTACTCATCCGCATCCCGTACTCGCCGTGGCTGGGCCTGGTGGACGCCAAGGGCCACCGGATCAAGGCGCCGGAGGCGGAGGGGGACGGCCTGCTGCCGGTCAACCGGCACGGCTGCCTGACCAAGCAGGTCTTCGAGCCGAGCAAGGAGGGGGAGCCGGAGGACGAGTGGACCGTGCTGCACGCCCCGCACCCGGGCACCTACCGGATAGCGGGCAAGTACGACCTGCCGCGCGGCACGCCCTGCCCGGAGGAGATGGCCCCGTAAGCCGGCCCCGGCGGGGCCGGCCCGGCCCGGGAAGCACCCGGGCCGGGCCGCGGGCCACTAGCGGCACACCGTCGACGGCCAGGGCTGGTGCTCGTCCCCGCCCTGCTCGGTGCTCCGGTGGACCTTCTCCAGGCTGCCCAGCAGCGGGCCCAGGCGGTTCTCCTTGTCCGCGTCCGGATAGCTGAGGAAGGTCAGGACCGCGCGCTGGAAGGCGAGCCGCATGCGCGGCGGCATGGCGTCGGACGCGTCCAGGCACAGCGAGGAGGACTGGAGCGTCCGCGCGATCGACTGGGCGATCCTGTCGTCGCGCTGGACGGACACGGGCACCTCGCTGTTCGCGGAGAACGGCCTGGCGGAGCCCGGAGGGGTGTGCTCGGCCCAGGTCCGCTGCCCCTCGACCCCGGCGAGATAGCGCAGCAGCTCCCGCGCCTGCTCGGTGTGGCCGGTGTTCTTGAACAGCGCGGCGAAGTCCCCGGACACCTCGTGGGCGCCGCCCGGCCCGCCGGGCGGCCGGGGCGGCCCGAGCACGTCGGAGGAGAAGCCGAAGCGGGCCCGGTGGGGGCCGGGGTAGCTGCCGCGGATGAAGGAGCCCTGGTGTTCCAGGGCGCACGGCGGGCGCTTGGCGAACAGCTGCTTCCCCGCCGCCCGGAAGTCGGTGCCCAGCGCGGCCTTCGCGGCCGCCCCCGAGAACAGCTCGCCCCAGGTCCGCCAGGCCCGGGCGACCCGCGGGTCGTCCCACGCCAGCTCGCCCGTGGCCCAGCGCTCGTAGACCTGCTTGCCCTGCTGCCGCAGCAGGATGTCCTCGATCCAGTCCGTGCCGGGCCAGCCGGAGGTGGCGCCGTCGCCCATGCCCACGCACCACTGGCGGCCGTCGGCGGCCAGGGCCGGGAGGTCCCGGGGGCGGTGGCGGGTGCCGTCGTACCAGACGATGCCCTTGAGGTCGGCCTTGACCGCGATCCCGTAGACCGGCCCGTTCTCCGTCAGCCGGGGCGTCCACAGCGGGGTGTACTCCCCCTCGGGGACCACCGGGCCCAGCTCGGCCAGATAGCCGTTCGCCGCGTACGCGGTCAGCTCCCCCGAGCTGGGCAGCACGGCGATGTCGGGCGGGGTGCCGGAGCGCACCTCGGAGAGCAGCACCTCGCGCAGCGCGGTCGTGCCCTGGTACTCGACCCTGATGTGGTGCTCGGCGGTGAAGGCGTCCAGCACCTGGCGGAAGGCGTCCTCCTCGGAGCCGGTCCAGGAGGCCAGCACGCGGATCGTGCCGCCGGACCGCTGGGCGCCCGCGTCGCCCGTGCCGAGGGCGCACAGGAGCACCAGCCACAGGGCGAGCACGGCGGCGGTCACGTTCGGGCGGGTGGCGGCGCTCATCGGGCCCGGAACCTGTACTCGTCGATGCGCGGCTGGAGCCCGACCAGGACGAGCGCGGCGAGGAGCACCCCGCCCATCGGTATCCACGCCACGGCGCCGGTGCGCCAGTGGGTCTCCGCCATCTTCGTGCTCACCCTCTTGTTGGTGGTGTCGGGGGCGTTGCCGATGTTCGGCTGGCGCAGGCTGGTGCGGGCCTGGGACAGCCGGTCCTGCGTCTGGTAGCTGAGGACGGCCAGGGTGGGCACCGCGAGGAGCAGCAGCCCGGTGGCCACGAGCAGGGCGGGGTTGAAGCGGCGACGGAAGCGGTGGCGCAGGAAGCGCTGGGTGCGCACCAGCAGCACGGCCGCCGCGAGGTACGCCGCCGGGACCAGCACCCACCACGCGAGGGTCAGCAGCCGGCCGAAGGAGGTCTGCTGGTCGAGCAGGCGGAGCTGCTTGCCCTGCACCTTCGCCAGCCGGGCGAGGATGTCGCTGTCGCCGGGCCGCACCCGCGCGGCCGAGCCGTCGCCGCCGCGCAGCATCGTTTCCGCATAGCCCAGGTAGGCGTCGCGGAGGGCGGCGTTGTCGCGGTTGACGTACGCCTGCTGGATGAGGTCGCCGTAGGAGGAGACCAGGCCGGTGACGGTCAGCAGCGACTGGCGGGCCGAGGTGCCCGCGGTGGTGCTCTTGAGGGCCTGGGCCAGGGCCTGGTTGGCCGTGGACAGCGTGGTGCGGTAGTCCTCGCCGAGACCCTCGATGTCCCCGGTGCCACCGGTGAGGCTGCGCTCCGCGCCGTCGTACGAGTCGTCCAGGGCCACCTCGGCGGCGGCCACCTGGAGGATCGCGGGGGCCGACTCGTCGCGTACGGCGTGGGTGTTGCGGCTGACGCCGTAGTACGCGGTGAACAGCGCGGCCGTGACGGCCGCCGAGAGCAGCAGCAGCGTCATCAGGCGGCGGACCAGGAAGCCGCGGGTGCCGGTCACACCGCACCGGCCGGGGTGTCGGGGCCGAAGGGGGTGCCGCACTGCTGGCAGAAGGCCGCGCCGGCGGGGGCCAGGCGCGCGCAGTCGGGGCACTCGATGTCGGCGGGGGCGGGGGCGGGGGCGAGGGGTGCCGGGGACGCGGCGGGCGCGGCGGCTGCCTGGCCCGCGCCCCGGTAGCGGCTGCTCTCCTCCGACAGCACCATGGCGGAGTTCAGGTCCAGGGGCCGGATCCGCTCGCGCAGCCGCACCTCGCCCGCCGCCGCGTCCACGATGTCGACCAGCCCGCGCAGCCGGTCCAGCATCTTGCCGTTGCCGAGCTCGTGGGCCAGCCGCACGGCCCGGCCCCAGTGCGCCAGGGCCTGCCGGGGCTCGCCCGCCACATACGCGTCGTAGGCGGCGGTGACGGCCAGGCCCAGGGCGTCGTCCGTGCCGTAGTGCGCGAGCCGGGGGTGGATACGGGAGGACAGCAGCGGGTCGTCCGTCCAGCGGACCAGGACGGACCGCGCGGCCGGCATCCGCACGCCGCCCGCGCCACCCGCGCCGCCCCCGCCTCCCGCGCCTTCTCCGGAGCCCGCGCCGCCCCCGCCTTGTCCGCCGCCCCCGCCTTGTCCGCCGTCCCCACCTTCTCCGCCGTCCCTGCCTTCTCCCGCGCCCTCCGCGCATGCCCCGGTGTCCTCCGCCGGCGACAGCGCCACCTCGGCGAGCTCGATCTCCTCGTCCTGCGCGTCCCCTTCCGGGTCGGCCAGCACGCACAGGTGGTACTCGCGCACCTCGTCGCCCCACGGCCCGGTGGTCCACTCCCAGGTGCGCTCGTCGGGCCGGACGCCCTCGGCGGTGAGGTCCACCCGGGTCGGGTACACCTGCTTGACCATGCCGACCGCGCCGCCCGCGCGCGTCCGCACCCGGATCCGCACCCCGGTCAGCGCCCTGGCCATCGAGCCGCGCGCCATCGCCTCGAACTCGGCCGGCAGATCGGAGACGTCGAGCACCGCGTCCGCCCGGCCGCGCAGCCGCCGCACGATCTCCTTCAGCTCGACGGCGTCCCAGTCGTCGCCGATGCCGCGCGCGTCGCAGCTGAAGCACGGCGCGCACTCGTCGAGCACCCGATCCAGATGGCCGGGCTCGTCGTGCTCGTTCTTGCCGTCGGTGAGCAGCAGGGTATGCCGGAGCGGCGCGGGCTGCCCGGTGTGGAGGCGGCGGGCGAGGTCGAGCCAGGCGCCGATCGCGGTGCCGCCCACCGGGGTCAGCCGCGTCGCGGCGCGCGCGGCGGCCGCCTTGGTGTCGGGCCCGGCGACCGCGACCCCGCCGGTGGGCGGATAGACCACCTCCGCCCGCTCGGTGCCCCGGACCACCGCGAACCGCGTGCCCTCGCGCAGCGCTTCCACGGCCGCGACGGTGGCCTTGCGGGCCGCCCGCATCTTCGGCGCGGGCCAGCTCATCGACGAGGAGCAGTCGATGACGATGACCTCGCAGGCCGCGGCGCGCGCCGCCGCCCGGCCCAGCCCCCGGGCCTCGACCCGGACGATCGCGTGCATCTCGGCGCGGCCCGCGGCGGCCGGAAGGTACTCGTTCTGCTCCACGCTCAGCAGGAAGGCCGGGCCGCCGTCCTCCTCCGCCTCGCCGTCCGTCGTGTCGTGCTCCGCTGTCGCTGTGTCCTGGCTCAACCGATCCCCCTGTCAGACGCGGGTCATGGGCCTGACGGCGTTGGCCCGGTCGACCAGCACCTCCAGGGCCTCCGGGCTGTCCGCCTGCCGGGCCAGGGCCCGCAGGGCCTCCTCGAGCCTGGCCCGCACCACGGTTTTCTCGTCCGGCTCCCCGAACAGCGCCCCCGGCTGCCGCACGCCGCCCTGGCCGCCGCCGTACCGGAGCACCCAGTCCAAGGCGGTCTCCAGCACCTCGGCCCTGAGCCGCTCCCGGGCGTGGCCCTTGGCCCGCCCGTCGTCCAGGTACAGCCGCGGCAGCCGGGTCAGCGCCTCCGCGAAGTCCGCCTCGGTCGGCAGCCCGTCCGGGTGGCCCAGCCGGCCGGCCAGCACCCGGACCGTGGCGATCTGGGCGGCGTCGTGGTGGCGGGAGACCTTGGGCACCCCGCTGAGGACGTCGACCGCCCCGGTGCGGTCGCCCGCGGCCAGCCGCAGCCGGGCCAGGCCGAAGGCCGCGCTGCCCTGCGAGCGGTTGCGCTGCCAGACCGCCTGGTAGAACAGCTCGGCGTCGGCGTGCTCGCCCAGCTTCTCGGCGCAGTACCCGAGGGCGAGCTTGGGCGCGTACTCCCCGGGCAGCGCCCCGTACACCGCGTCGAACTCCTTCCGGGCCGCCTCCACGGCGCCCTCGGCGAGCCGCACCAGCGCGCGGTGCCAGTTCAGCCGCCAGTCGTACGGGGCGGCGTCCGTGCCGACGATCCGCTCGGCGGCCCTCACCTGGGCGTCCGCCTCGGCCGGCTCGTCGAGTTCGAGATGGGCGCGGCAGGTGCGGAATCGTATTTCGGCGGACTCGTGCGGGAAGGCGCCCAACTGCTCGATCAGCCGCCGCGGACCGCTGCTGGTCGGGGTGTTGAGCAGTGCCGCGCCCGGGTCCCCGGGGTCGGGGAACGGCACCGGCAGCCCGGGCGGCACCTCGGCGGGGCCGGGCCGGCCGTCCGCGAGCACCGGGCGGGCCTCCCCGGTCAGCCAGCGCTCCAGGCCCGGGATCCGGCCGAGACCGGAGTCCAGCAGGGCCGCGGTCGGGGCGAAGAGCGTGGACGGCTCGGGCTGCTCCCGCTCCAGCCGCAGCGAGTGGATCTCCCGCAGCACGCCACGCAGCTGCTCGGCCATCTCGCGCGCGGAGCCGAACCGCCGCCGCGGGTCGTGGGCCGTGGCGCGGGCCAGGAGCCGCCCGTACGACGCGGCGCCGAGGCCCGGCGGCCGCTGCGCGGCCCGCTTGGCCTGCTGGGACAGGCTCCCGAGGGTCTTGCCGACCCCGTAGATGTCGTGCAGCTCGGTGAGGGCGGCGGCGCCGCGGTAGACCACCTCGGGGGCGGCGAGCTTCTCGGTGATGACGGGCCGGCCGTGCCGCTGCCCCAGCCGGCGGACCGCGCCGAGGTCGATCACCTTGACCCGGCCCTCGTAGTGCATGACGTTGCTCGGCTTGAGGTCGCAGTAGACGAGCTTCTCGCCGTGCAGATACTCCAGCGCGTCCAGGATGTGCGCGCCGTAGGTAAGGATGTGCTGGTGGACGCGGGGCCCGTCGAACGGCGGGACGGACCGCGCGATGTAGTCCCTGATCTGCGCGAGGGTCACCCCGGCCACGAACTCCATCACGATGTAGCCCCGCAGGCGTCCGCTGTCGTGGTCCGGGTGGGACACGTAGTTGATGATGCGCAGAATGCCCGGGTGGTCGAGCAGGGTCAGATAGCGGCGTTCCTCGATGGCAGCGTGCTGCGCGGCCTCGTCGTCGTCGTTGAGCAGCCCCTTGACGGCGACGGGCTGGTGGTCGAGCTGGGTGTCCTCGGCGAGGTAGACCCAGCCTTGCCCGCCGTACGTGACACAGCCCACCACCTCGTACTGGCCGCCCAGCAGGTCCCCGGGGCGCAGTTGCGGGGTGAAGTCGAAGGGGTGGCGGCAGCGGTGGCAGACCCCGGCCCACAGCGCGGGCTGCCCGGCGTAGGGCGCGCCCACGATCTCCTCGCAGTCCGGCCCGGCGCAGGGCTGTCCCTGCGGGGGCGGCTGGGGGTCGTCGTCGATCAGATGGCGGAGGGAGGGGAGTTCGACCCGCGGCAGGTCCATCAGTCCCTCGCCCGCGGGCCGGACGGTGAACTTCCGGGCGACGGCGCGGCGCTGGGCGCGCACGGCGGTGGCGGTCGACTCGGACTCCAGGAGGCCGGCGGCGGAGGCGGGCGCGTCGGGGACGGGGCGGGGGCCGGGCAGGGGGCCGGTTCCGGAGGGGCCGCCCGGGGTGTGGCCCAGCGGCCTGCGGCCGCACTCCGGGCAGAACCCCCGGGCGTTGATCGGGGCGCGGCCCGCGGCCGGGCAGTCGGGGCGGACGCAGACCGCCGCCCCGCCGCGCGCCCCGCCGTTTCCCGCCCCACCCGTCGCCCCGCCTGCCGCACCGTCCGCCGTCCCGTCCGTCATCGTCCCCGTTCCTCCCCGTTTTCCGCGCATCGGCCCTGGGAGGCCGCCTACGGCCCGATCTCGTTGACGGCGCGCACGAACCGGTCCACCGCCTCCTGCGCGGCCGCCACGTCGTACGGCGCGGCCTCCAGCAGCTCGACCGCCGCGCGCTGGAGCGGGATCAGCTCGGGGTGCTCGGAGATGGCCCGGGCCCCCGCGCCCGCGGCGGAGGCGCGCAGCAGCCCCTCCAGCTCGGGAACGCGCCTGAGCTGCTCCTCGGCCGCGCGGAGCGCCGCTTCGGCGCGCCGCAGGGCCGTGGCCACGGAGTGCTCGAACATGGCCAGCTTGGCGATGATGTGATGGGTGTGCAGCCCGGGGTCGGCGCGCAGCCGGAGCAGGTTGATGCGCAGCACGGCGGCGCTGCGGGTGTACGGCGGGCCGGGCGCGGGGGAGAGCAGCGCGCGCCGCTCGGCGGCCTCGCGCTCGCGGGCCTCGGCGCGGGTCACCTGCCCGGCCAGCTCCTCCAGCCACGCGTCGATCCGCGCCCGGTCCGGGCGGAACAGCCGCTCGGCCAGGCGCAGCCCCGGCGCCCCGGGGTCGCGGAAGACCAGCATCAGCCGGCTGCCCTGGTCGGCGAGCAGCTTCATGAAGCGGACCATGGCCTCCGGGTCGTGGGCCCGGTCGACGCTCACCGCCACGATGGTCAGCGGCACCGCGTTGGCCCGGATCCGGCTGAGCGGCGAGGTGTCCCCGAGCGACTTGAGGTCCATCCGGTCGGCGACCCGCTTGGCCACGTCGGTGTCGGTGCGGCCGGTGACGTCGAGGGCCAGGTCCAGGCTGCCGATCGGCGGGACCGTGTCGCGCGGCGCGGCGGACAGCGCCTCCTCGGCGCGGCCCCCGGACAGCTCGCGGTCGGCGAGCGTCACGGCCCGGCTGAGCGCCTCGTACCGGTCGCTGTCGTCGTCGGCGATCACGACCGTCTCCACGTCGGCGATCCCCTCCCGCCCGGCCAGGCTCTCCCGCCGCAGCCACAGGGCCAGCCGCTGGGCGAAGCCGATGTCCTGCACCCCGTCGGTGAGCGGGGAGACCAGAGGCGGGTCGACGCCGCGGTGGCCGCCCGGGCGGACCCGGGGCAGATGCCGGGCGATCGTCTCGACGGGGATCATGTACGAGAAGTGCCGCCGCTCGGCGCTGGGCACGCTGTCGGAGTCGTCGTAGCGGCTGACCACCATGCCGATGACATGCCGGGTCTCCGTGTCCTCGACCCCGGCACCGCTGAAGCCGTGCCGCACCACGTGTCCGCGCGACTCCGGGTCCAGCTGGACCCACTCCGCGCGGGGGCCGGCGGTGCCCGCGATCCGGGCCGAGGACCACATACCGTGGTCGTTGCCGTAGGGGAAGCCGCACATCCGCACCGGCCGCCCGGCCACCGGGGGCAGCCGGAACAGCGGCGCGGCGTGCTCGGCGGGCTGCGGGCGGCTGAGGGTCAGCAGCGCCACATCGCCGCAGTCGTCGGCGCGCGGCGGGACCCAGCAGCCGACGGCGACGCGCGCGCCGACGGGCTCGGCGTCGGGCACGCCGACCAGGTCGACCAGGACTTCCGTGGCCGGCACCGGCCGCCCGTCCTCGGGGATCACATGGGCGCACGTCAGCACCGTCTCGCTGCCCAGAAGGATTCCGGCGCCCAGGACCTCGCCGGCCGTACTACGGATCCGTACCCGCCAAGTCCCGTCGTGGGCGGGCGCGTTGGCGGGATTGCCGATTTCCGCCCCCATGTGGCCAGAGCATACGCCCGGGACGTACGGAAGTGACCCCATCGGGCCGATGAGTCACGGGAAAGGGTGAGCGGGAGGGGTGAGGGGGCGTACGTCCGGCTTGCGCCGGTCGCGCCCCAGGGGGCGGTATCCGGACGGCCGGGACCACCACACGGCCTCACCGCGGGTCAGGCCCGGCAGCCACCGCTTCACGCCGTGCACCTCCCGGGCCGGGATCCGCCCTTCGAGCAGCCAGGCCGGTTCCCCGCCCGCGGTCTCCCGGGCGTCGGCGATGTCGGCCTCCGCCGCGGTGAGCTGCGCGGAGACCGGGGCCAGCGCGTCGTGCGGGATCTCCAGCTCGAAGGCGTGGCAGGGCTCGTACACCCGTGTCCCGGCGTCGCGCAGCGCGCGCTCCAGCACCACCGGGGTCAGGTCGCGGAAGTCGCCCGCGGTGCTGACCGGGCTGCAGAAGCCCGAGCGGACGAGGGTGACCACGCAGTCGGTCACCGGCCGCCCCTCGTGGCCCTGGGCGAGCGTCTCGTACACGGTCTCCTCGATGGCGTGGTGGAAGGCGCGGGGGAGCGCGCCCAGTTCGGTCTCGTACCGGAAGGCCGCCCCGGAGCCGGCCGGGGCGGGCTCGACGCGCAGCCCGATGGTGGCCCAGAGGCCGGTGTGCCCGCGCCGGGCGATCTCCTCGCACGCCTCGCCGACGCCCACGGGCCGCTCGATGTGGGCCGGCCGGCTGGGCTCGAAGTCGGCCTCGATGCCGAAGTCGCGGGCGAGGGTCGCCGCGATGATCTCCTTCTGCACCTCGCCGTACAGCAGTACGGAGGTGGCGCCGCCCGGCAGCGCGCGGGTGTGGATCAGCGGGTCCTGGTCGGCCAGGGTGAGCAGGGCGGCGTGCAGCCGCGCGGCGGGGCCGGGGCCGGGCTGCCGGGCGCGCACGACGGTGCTCAGGCTGGGCGCGGCGAAGTGGGTGGCGGTGCCGGTGCCGGCCGTGGTGTCGGCGTTGGTCGCGGTGTCGGCGTGGGTCTCGGCGGTGCTCTTGGTGTTGGTCCCGGCGGCGGCCGGGCCGAGCCGGTCGCCGACCCGTACCTCCGCCAGGCCCCGCACCTTCGCGATGTTCCCCGCCGTCAGCCGCCCCGCCCCGGCCTCCGCGCCGGCCCGGCCGACGACGTCGAGCGAGGTGATCTGGCCGGTGTACTCGACGGGCGTGCCGCCCGGCCCGTGGCGGTGGAGCGTCACCCGCTGCCGCACGGCCAGCTCGCCCGCGAACAGCCGCAGATAGGCGGTCTTTCCCGGGGCGCCGGCCCGCCGCTCCACGGCGAACACCGTCCCCCGCGGCGCGGCCCCGCCCGTCCCCTCCTGGCTGTTCGCCCCGTCCGGGCCGCCGGGCGCGGGCGGCAGCAGGCGCACCATCGCGCGGACGAGCGCGCCGACGCCCTCGCCGCTCAGCGCCGAGCCGAAGAACACCGGGTGGACGCGGCCCTCCGCCGTGCCGGCGGCCAGCGCGGCCCGCAGCTCGGCGGCCGTGGGCGGGGGCCCGTCCAGGACCCGGGCCAGCAGCGCGTCGTCGGTCTCGGCCAGCGCCTCGGCCGCGTGGGCGCGGAAGTCGGCGTCGTCGAGCGACCGGGGCAGGGCGCGGGCGTCCCGCGTGCCCAGGTCCCGTACGGCCGTCATGGCGACCGGGTGCGGGGCCAGCTTGTGCCGGATGTCGGCCAGCAGCCCGTCCTGGCGGGCGCCCGCGCGGTCGATCTTGTTGACGAAGAGCAGGGTCGGCAGCCGCAGCCGCCGCAGGGTCTTCATGAGCACCCGGGTCTGCGCCTGGACGCCCTCGACCGCGGACAGCACCAGGACCGCGCCGTCGAGCACGCCGAGGGCGCGCTCGACCTCGGCGATGAAGTCCGAGTGGCCGGGCGTGTCGATCAGGTTGACCTGGGCCGGCCCGACGGCGAAGGAGGCGACCGCGGAGCGCACGGTGATGCCGCGTTCGCGCTCGATGTCGCCGCTGTCGGTCTGGGTGGTGCCGCTGTCGACGCTGCCGAGGCGGTCGATGGCTCCGGTGTCGAAGAGCAGGCGCTCGGTGAGGCTGGTCTTACCGGCGTCGACGTGCGCCAGGATGCCGATGTTGACGGTCCGGGTGATGCGCGGGGCGCGCGGGGTGTGTGACGTGGGCATGCGTGGAGAAGTCCTCGAGAACGGTCGTCCGGTGGGGGCGCTGGGTCGTTCCGAGGAATCGGCGCATCGCATGCTCCTGTCGCTGGTCGGACGGACGCGGGCCATCCTGTCAGCGTGAGCGGCGGTGTCAACCGAATATCGCACGGCGGAGGATCTTGCCGACGTGTCATGCTTCCGGGCGGAGTCCTATGCCTGCCTGACCGGTCAGGTGGTGTGGTGGTCCCACCGGCTGCCGTTGTGCGGTCGTGGCCGGTGGGGCCCTGGAAGCGGCTTACTGGGGGAGGGGTTGTCCCTTGGTCTCCGGCCCGACGAACCAGACGGTGGCGATGGCGATGACGTACATCGCCACTCCGACGACCGTGGCAGCGGCAGTGATCCCGCCGAGCAGGTTGATGAGCATTCCGGTGCCGAGGGTGACCAGCGCGCCTGCGATGCGCGCGGAGTTGAACACCGCGGAGATCGCTGTGGCGCGACCCGAGGTGGGGAACAGCTCGGGCATGTAGATGGGCATCCAGGCGAACTGGCCCAGGACGAAGAACCCGGCCACCGCTGCCACGGCCAGTGCCGCCTGCGGGGTGTGGACGGCGAAGAAGAGGACCGGGACGACGGCCGCGGATACGGAGTAGTAGAGGAGCATGGTGGGTTTTCGGCCCCAGCGGTCGGCCAGGTAACCGAGCAGGAGGTAGCCGGGTACGGAGGCGCTGTTGAACACCAGGCCGGCGTTGGCACCCCATCGGGTGCCCGTCTCGCCGGTGTCCTCGCCGAGTTGGGCGGTGTATGCGGGGATCCAGGCCGACACGGCGTACAGGCCGATGACCGACACGACAGTCAGCACGAGCAGCCGCAGTCCGCGACGGCGCAGGTGGGCGTGGCTGAAGACGGCGGTGAAGGGGGAGCGCAGGAGTTCCCTGTCTGCGGCTGCGACGGTGGTGCCGGCTTCCTGGGCGGCTTTGGCCTTGCGCCGCCGGTCGCGGACCGAGGTCCACATCTCCGGGTCGCGGACGGCCCGCCGTACGTAGAGGACGATGAGTGCCGGGAGCGTGCCGATCAGGAAGAGGTAGCGCCAGGCGTTGTCGCCCACGGGCTCCAGCAGGTACCAGGCCAGCGCGGCGATGACCGCGCCGACACCGAAGCCCGACTGAAGTACTGCGGCGGCTCGTCCTCGTGAACGGTCCGGCCAGAGTTCGCCGATCAGGGCGGTGGCGCTGCCCCACTCCGCTCCCAGTCCCATGCCGGTGATGAAGCGCAGGGTGAGCAGCCACCAGTAGTCGGGTGCGAGTGCGGTCAGACCGGTGAAGAGGGCGTACCAGAGGATGGAGAGGATGAGGGTGCGGCGTCGGCCTAGTCGGTCGGCCGCGAAGCCGGCGAGGATCCCGCCGAGCGCCCAGCCGGCGAGGGTGGCCGCGAGCAGGCCGCTGACGTAGGTGGGAAGGTCTGCCAGCTGTGCTTCGGTGCCCACCGCCATGACGGCTGTGGGGGCGACGAGGACGAGGGCGTAGGTCTCGAATCCGTCGAAGGTCCATCCCAGCCAGGACGCGAACAGCGCACGGCGGCTGCTTTTGTCGATGTGGCGCACGGCTGGGGACGGGCCGAGAGGTCTGGGGGGCGACACGTCGTTTTGCAGGTCGGACATGGTGCTCTCCTTTGAGCGGTCGCGCGACGTGCCCGTCGTCAGCCGATGACGTCGACCGGCCTGAGGACGGAAACCTCGACCGGTTTGGCGAGGAGGTCGGAGAGCTGGGCCCGGTACGCCTTGTAGTGGGCCGTCGTGCGGTGTGCCTCCAGGGCCGCGGAGTCCTCGTAGCGCTCCAGGAGGACGAAGTCCGAGGCTTCCGTCTCGGTGGTGTAGAGGTCGTAGGAGCGGCATCCCGGCTCGGAGCGGGTCGGGGCGATCATCCCTTCGAGCAGGGCCCGCAGCTGCGGAGCGCGGTCTGAGGCCGGGGTGAAGCGGGCGATCACGGTCACGTGGTTCTGGTCTGACACGAGGACTCCTTTGATTCCCGGCGGGGCTACTTGCGCCCACCAGATGTAAGACGTTATAAAACGTCTTATGACATGCGTCAAGGGTTCGGTGGCCCCGCCGACCGTGACACCCGAAGGGGGTGTTACGCGTCCAGGCCTGCTGCCGGGTTCAATACGACTTATGACATCTGACATGGGCAACGAGCCCCGCTTCGACCTGTCGGCCGCCGGATTCCGGATCGAACGGGGCCGGACACCGGCGACGACGCAGCTGGCGGAGCAGATCAAGGCACTGATCCTCAAGCAGCAGCTGCCGCCGGGAACGCGGCTGCCCACGGAACGGGAGCTGATCGCTGAGACCGGTCTGAGCCGCATCACGGTCCGTGCCGCCGTGGGTGCGCTGGAGTCGCAGGGCTGGGTGGTACGCAAGCAGGGACTGGGCACCTTCGTCTCCGAACCGGTGGACCAGGAGCTGTCCTCCGGCGTGCGCACCATCACCGAGGTCCTGCTCGAACAGGGCGTCACACCGCACATCGACGTCCTGGGCTTCGGGGTCGAATCCGCTACGCCCCACGTCGCGCAGGTCCTCGGGGAGTCCGAGGTGCTGACGATCCGGCGCCGGTACGGGGACGGGGAGAAGCCGGTCGCGCTCGTCACGATCCACCTCCCGACGCGGGTGCTGGAGGCGGCCGGGCCGCTGCGCTCCGGCGAACCCGCCACCGAGACCACGTACACGATGTGGGAGCAGCGCCTTGGGGTGCGGATCGCGCAGGCCCGGCACCAGATCCACGCGGCCGCAGCCTCTCCGGACGTCGCCGCGGCGCTGGAGATCGACGAGTCCGCACCCGTGCTCGTCCTGGAGCGGGTCAGCCTCGGCCACGACGACCGCCCACTGGAAGTCGTGATCTTCCACTACCGCCCGGAACGCTACGGATTCACCGTAACGCTCCCCCGCACCGTCTCCGGTGCCCCGGTCGGCATGACCGACATGACAGAAAGGCGACATCCATGAACGACGACGATCCCTCCGGCTCGGGCACCGCCCACGAGCCCGAGCCGCACATCGGGCTGATCCTGGCCCTGACCATCCGCGGCCTCGCCGTGGGCAACTATCCCGACATGGTCCGCGCCGCGCAGGCGGCCGAGTCCTACGGATTCGACTCCGTGTGGCTGTGCGACCACTTCCTGACCCTCAGCCCCGACGACTACGTCCGGGACGCGGGCATCACCGCAGGACCCGAGAGCGACGGCGACGCCCAGCAGAGCCGCTCGTCGTCGGTCCCGCTGCTCGAATGCTGGACCGCGCTGTCGGCCCTGTCCCGCGACACCACCACCGTGCGCCTGGGCACCAGTGTGCTGTGCAACTCCTACCGCTACCCCGCCGTGCTCGCCAAGATGGCCGCCACCCTCGATGTCATCTCCGGCGGCCGACTGGACCTGGGCATGGGAGCGGGCTGGTTCCAGCAGGAGTACGAGGCATACGGCATCCCATTCCCCCCGACCGGGGACCGGGTCACCGCGCTCGGCGAGTCGCTCCAGGTGATGCGCCAGGTGTGGACCGAACCGCACCCGACCTTCCACGGTGACTTCTACCGCATCGACGGGGCGGTCTGCGATCCGCCCCCGCTCCAGCAGCCGCATCCGCCCCTGTGGGTGGGCGGCGAGGGGCTGCGGGTCCACCGCATCGCCGCCCGGCATGCCAACGGCATCAACGTCCGATGGTGGCCCGCCGAGAAGTGCGCGGAGCGCCGCGCGTTCCTGGACCGTGAGTGCGAGGCGATCGGCCGCGACCCGGCGACCCTGCGCCTGTCGGTCACCACCCTGCTCGCACCGACCGACTCCTCGGCACAGCAGGACGAGCTGCGTACCCGCTTCCAGTCGATTCCCGACACCGGACTGATCACCGGGACGCCGGAAGCCTGTGTCGAGCGCATCCGCGCCTACCAGGACGCCGGCATCGACCACTTCCTGTTCACCATCCCCGACGTCGCGGACTCGACCTGTCTCGACGTCGTCGGGGAGCAGATCCTGCCCCACATCAAGCCCGCACGGCACACGCAACTCACCTGACCCAGCCGCGCGACCACGACGCCAACGACGCAACGAAGGGCTGCCCCGTGACCTCCGAGACGACCGCACACAACGAGCCCACCACCATCGACGAGGCGTACCTGAGGCCGACCGCCTACATCGATTCCGACCACCCGCTCGTGGTAGCCACTGCACGAGAGCTGACGGACGGTACCACCACCGACAGCGAACGACTGGGCCGCATCTACCACTACGTCCGCGACCTGCCCTACGACATCCTCGCCTCGTTCCGCTATCTCGCCGAGGGCGAGTCGGCGGCCAGCGACGTCCTCGCCCACGGCGTCGCCTTCTGCATGGGCAAGGCGAGTTCGTTCGTCGCCCTCTCCAGGGCCGCCGGCATCCCTGCCCGCATCGCGTTCCAGGCGCTCCACGCCCCGAAGATGGAATTCCTCTCACCGGAGGTCCGCACCCTGTGGGGAGGGCCGGTCGGACGGCCACTGCCCTGGCACTCGCTCGGCGAAGCCTTCCTCAACGGCCGGTGGATCAAGCTGGACGCAACCATCGACGCGCCCACCGCGACCCGTCTGGGCAAGCCCTACACCGTCACCTACGACGGCGTCACGGACATCCCGACCGTCGAGGGGCCCGTCCTGCGGGAGAACGGCAGCTACGCCGACTATCCCGCCGAAGTGGCGCGATGGTACGAGCAGGTCGCCGGCGAAGTCCTCGAAGCGCTTGCCTCGCCCGCCGCGCACGAGCGGGTCGCCGCCGATGACGTGCTGTGGAGCGGCCCCGATCCGGAGCTGGTCGGCCGCACTTCCGTCGCCTGATCCGGCCACGCGAGGAGCGCCCCGGGACACCGACCGGCGGACATGCCCGCCCTTCGCGGACCATCACGTCAACCCCCAAGGAGTGAGGCCGCCATGGCCGTTCACCAGATCAACTCCGTCAACCCGGCCACCGAGGAAGTCATCGCCCAGTTCACCCCCCACTCGCCGACAGCTGTCGACGCGGCGGTCGAGCGGGCATCCCTCGCCGCCAGGAGGTGGCGGACGATACCCGTACCGGAACGGGCCGAGCACCTCAAGCGGGCCGCCGCGCTACTGCGCGCCGAACGCGACCAACTCGCCGCACTCATCACCGAGGAGATGGGCAAGCCCATCGCCGAGGCGGAAGCCGAGGTCGACAAGTCCGCCTGGTGCTGCGAGTACTACGCGACGCAGGGACCGGAACTACTGATGCACCAGCCCGTGGCAACCGGGGCCGCCCGCAGCCACGTCGCCTTCGACCCGCTGGGCCTCGTCCTGGCGGTCATGCCCTGGAACTATCCGCTCTGGCAGGTGTTCCGCTTCGCGCCGCCCGCGCTGCTGGCCGGCAACGGTGCCGTGCTCAAACACGCCTCGAACGTGCCGCGTTGCGCCCTGGCCATCGCCGACATCTGGAACCGGGCCGGCTGCCCGCCCGGTCTGTTCACCACGCTGCTCGTCGGCCCCGACGCGGTACCTGACCTCATCGCCGATCCCCGCATCCACGCCGTGACCCTCACCGGATCGACCGAAGTGGGCTCTGCCGTCGCCGCTATGGCCGCGCACCACCTCAAGCCACAGGTCCTCGAACTCGGCGGCTCGGACCCCTTCATCGTCCTCGCCGACGCGGACGTCCCGGCCGCCGCCGCGGCGGCGGTCAGCGCACGCATGCACAACACCGGGCAGAGCTGCATCTCCGCCAAGCGGTTCATCGTCGAGGAAACGGTCGTCGAGGAATTCACCGACGCGTTTGCCGCCGGTGTCGCTGCCCTGGCCGTGGGCGACCCGTTCCGCCGAGACGTACGCATCGGCCCGCTCGCCCGGTCCGGTCTTCGCTCCGACCTCGTCGACCAGGTCGAGCGCAGCACCGCAGCGGGCGCCCGAGTCGTCACCGGCGGCACGGTCCTCGACGGCCCCGGGTATTTCTATGTGCCTGCCGTCCTCGACCAGGTCACCCCGACGATGGCTGTCGCGGCGGAGGAGACGTTCGGGCCGGTGGCCGCCGTTGTCTCCGCGAAGGACCCGGCCCAGGCCGTCGAGATCGCCAACGCCACCGAATTCGGTCTCGGCGCCGCGCTGTGGACAACCGACCTGGAGCGCGCCGATCGCCTGATTCCCGGCATCGAGGCCGGCGCGGTGTTCGTCAACGGGATCGTCGCCTCCGATCCGCGGCTGCCGTTCGGCGGCATCAAGCGCAGCGGCTACGGGCGCGAGCTGGGTGTCTTCGGACTCCGTCAGTTCACCAACGTCAAGAGCGTGTGGATCGGCCCCGCGCACAACGCACCGAGCCACCCCCTCGGCGAATGACCAGCGTCCTCTCTCCCGAACCAGCCGACCGAAGGCGATCACCCATGACAGTCACTCAGCCGGACTCGCTCCCCGCCACCACAACGCACCACGAGAACACCGTCGCCATCGTCGGCGGCACCGGCGCCCTCGGTCTTGGGCTCGCCACCCGGTGGGCCCACAGCGGCGTCAACGTCCGCATCGGATCCCGGCGTGCAGAAGCGGCGCGGAGCTGCGCCGACACACTCCCCGGAGCGGTCGGCGGGGACAACGCCACCATGATCGAAGGCGCGGCGGCGGTGGTCGTCGCTGTGCCCTTCAGCGCACACGTCGAGACGATGCGCGCCATTGCGAAAGTCATCCAGCCCGGACAACTGGTCATCGACACGACCGCGCCCCTTCTGCCCGTCGGCCCCCGCGGCCTGCGCCCCGTCGTCCCCTGGGCCGGTTCTGCCGCCGAACAGGCCCAGGCCCTGCTGCCGGACGGCACAGGCGTGGTCTCGGCTCTGCAGACGGTCAGCGCCGCCACCTTGCAGGACATCGAGCGCCGGCTGGACGAGGACGTACTGCTCTGCGGCGATCACACGGCCGACAAGGTCCTGGCCGCTGATCTCATCGACCGTATCCCGGGGCTGCGTACCGTCGACTGCGGCCTGCTGGACATGAGCGGTGTCAGCGAGCGGATCACCGCGCTGCTGATCGGGGTCAACAGGCGTTACAAGACCCACGCCGGCATTCGGCTCACAGGTCTCCCCGAGCCTCTCGCCCGGTGAGCTCGTTCCCTTTCCCACGTCAGCGCGGGTCCCGCTGCTGCGCGAGGTGGCGGACGATCCGGCGGAGCTGCTCGGCGTAGTGTTCGCGGAACTCGGGGGAGTCCGGGTCGAGGCCGAAGAGCTGCCGTACGGCGTGGGGCAGCGCGACCGGCGCCGAGACCAGGCTGATGAACAGCAGCATCGCGGCGGCGGGGTCGAGGTCCTCGGCCAGCTCGCCGTCCTCCTGGCGGCGCCGCAGTGCGGAGAGGTCCTCGCGGGGCTCCTCCAGCGCGCCGCCGGTGAGGCCCTTCCAGAGGTTGAGGCGGGTGGCCCGGGGGTCGGCGAAGGTTTCCCGCAGATAGCGGACGATCAGCTCGTCGAGGGGGAGGGCCGGGTCGACGATGTCCTCCTCCTCGCGGCGCAGCCACTGGCGGTGCAGCTCCTGGTACAGCCCCTCCTTGCCGCCGAAGTAGTAGCTGATGAGCTGCTTGTTGAGCCCGGCCCGGTCCGCGATGTCCTGGACGCGGGCGCCCGCGTACCCCTTCTCGGCGAACTCGTCCATGGCGGCGTCCAGCAGCAGCCGCCGGGAGCGCTCGGGGTCGAGCTTGCGCTCCGCGGGCGCGGGGGCGCGGCGGGGCTTCTTCGGCGGTTCCGGTGGCTCTTTCTCCTGCACCCGCTCAGGCTAGCCTCAGGCCGCCGCCTCCATCCATCTATCTGTTTGACAAGTTCATCTGTTTGGATGAATGTGGAGGCTATCAATGCAGTGGCACAGCAGGGCAATGAACACGGCACAGCAAGGAGATTCGTCATGATCGTGGTGACCGGGGCCACCGGGAAGGTCGGCAGGTATGTGGTGGACGAGCTGGTCGCGGCGGGTGCGGAGGTCCGCGCGCTGACCCGCGACCCCGACGCGGCGCGGCTGCCCGAGGGGGTGCGGGTGGCGCGGACCGAGGACCTTCCCCTGGAGGGCGCCGAGGCGGTCTTCGTCAACCCGGCGGTGCTGTGGGGCAAGGGCGCCGGCGAGCTGCTGAGCGAGGCCACGCGGGCGGGGGTGCGGCGCGTCGTCACCCTCTCCTCCTCGGCCGTGCTGTTCGAGGGCCCCGGCAACCCCATCGGCGACCACCACCGCGCGCTGGAGGCCGAGATCGAGGCGTCCGGGCTGACCTGGACGCATGTGCGGCCGGGCGCGTTCGCCTCGAACGCGCTCCAGTGGGCGGGGCAGATCCGCGAGGGTGATGTGGTGCGCGGCCCGTACGCCGAGGCCCACACCGCGCCCATCCACGAGGCCGACATCGCGGCCGTCGCGGCCCGCGCCCTGATCGGCGACGACCTCGCTGGCCAGGCGCCGGTGCTGTCCGGGCCGCAGTCCCTGACCTTCGCGGAGCAGGTGACCATCCTCGGCGAGGCCCTCGGTCGGCCGCCGCTGCGGTATGAGGAGATCCCGGCGGAGGCGGCACGCGAGGGGATGACCGGCGGCGGCGTGCCGGCGGACATCGCGGACTCGCTGCTGCGGATGTTCGCGGAGTCCGTCGGCCGCCCGGCCGAGATCTCCCCGGAGACGGAGCGGATCACCGGGCGCCCGGGGCGTACGTTCGCCCAGTGGGCGAGCGACCACGCCGCCGCGTTCAGCTGACGCCGCCGCGGGGGCCCGCCGGGACGCGGCTCCCACGGGATGCGACCCCCCGGGGCTTACGGCCGGGGCCGGCGCCGGGGAGGCGGGGGAGGCGCCGGGGCGGCCGTCCGGCTGCCCGGTCGCTTGGCGGGTCGACCCTCAGGAGGCCGACCGGCCGCCCGCCCGCTTGGCGGCGGCCTGCTTCTTGGCGGGGGCCTTCTTGGCCGCGGCCTTCTTCGCGGTCGACTTCCCCGCCGACTCCGCCGCCGACCTCCCCGCCGTCTTTCCCGAGGCCGTCTTTCCCGCAGCCGTCTTGGCGCCGGCCTTCTCGGCGCCCTTCGAGGCGCTCTTCTTCGCGGGCGCCGCGGTCTTCCTTCCAACGGGGGCCTTCTTGGCGGGCGCGGCGGCCTTCCCGCGCGCCCGCAGCGGGTGGACCGTCGCCTCCCGCGCCTCCTCGCCGGCCGCCTCCGCCGCCTCCCCCTCCTCCGCGGCCTCGCCCGTCCCCTCGCCCCGGGCCTGGCGCGCGCTGCGCACGCTGTCCCGCAGCGCCGCCATCAGATCCACGACCTGGGCCCCGGCCGGGGCCTCGCCGGGCTCGGCCGTGGGCGTGGCGCCGGCCATCTTCGCCGCCACCAGCTCTTCCAGCGCCTCGTGGTACTCGTCGCGCAGCTCGTGCAGGTCCACCTCGCCGAGCGTCTCCATCAGGGTGTCGGCCAGGTCGAGCTCCGCCTCCCGCACCGTCACCCGCTCCTTGGGGGCCACCCCCACCGGATCGCGCACCTCATCCGGCCACAGCAGCCGGTGCAGCGCGATCGCGTCGCCCACGACCCGCAGCATGCCCAGGCGCTCCCGGCCGCGGTGGGCGTATTTGGCGATGGCGACCTTCTCGCTGCGTTTGAGCGCCTCGCGCAGCAGGGCGTACGGCTTGGCGGCCGCGGTGCCGTTCGCGCCGAGGTAGTAGGCGTCGCCCATCTGGAGGGGGTCGATGTCCGCCGCCGAGACGAACGCCTGGATCTCCAGGGCGTGGGTCGTGGGCAGCGGGAGGTGCGCCAGGTCGTCGTCGGTGATCGGGATCAGCGTGCCGTCGGCGTCCTCGTACGCCTTGCCGATGTCCCCCGCGTCCACCTGCTTGTCCTCCAGCTCGCAGACCTTGCGGTAGCGGATCCGGCCGCCGTCCTTGGTGTGCACCTGCCGGAAGGAGACCGCGTGGTCCTCGGTCGCCGGATACATCTTGATCGGAATACTGACCAGACCGAACGAAATGTTCCCATTCCAGATGGATCGCATGCTTGATCCCTTTCGTGAGATTCTTATCGTATGTCCCCGATCGCGGAGGTGGAGGGGCGGCGCATCGCGCTCAGCAACCTCGACAAGGTGCTCTATCCGGCCACGGGCACCACGAAGGGCGAGCTGCTGCACTACCTGGCGGCCACCGCCGGCCCGCTCCTCCGTCATCTGCGCGGCCGGCCGCTGGCGTTCCTGCGCTTCCCGGACGGCCCCGACGGCGAGAAGTTCTTCACCAAGAACCCGCCCCCGGGCATGCCCGACTGGGTGCGGACCGCCGAGGTGCCCCGCCACGAGGGGGAGACCGCCCGCCAGGTCCTGATCCAGGACCTGGCCTCGCTGATGTGGGTCGCCAACCTGGTGGTCGAGTTCCACGCCCCCATGTGGCGCGCCGACCGCGACCCGGGCCTCGCCGACCGCCTCGTCTTCGACCTCGACCCCGGCCCGCCGGCCACGATCGTGCACTGCTGCGCCGTGGCCGAGTGGCTGCGCGAGCGGCTGCGCGACGACGGGCTCTCCGCGTACGCCAAGACCAGCGGCTCCAAGGGGCTGCACCTGCTGGTCCCGGTGGAGCCGACCCCCTCCCGGCAGACCACCGGCTACGCCAAGAAGCTCGCCATGGAGGCCGCGGCCGCCGTGCCCGGCCTGGTGACCTCCAAGATGACCCGCTCGCTGCGGCCGGGGAAGGTGTTCGTCGACTTCAGCCAGAACGCGGCCGCGAAGACCACGGCCGCCCCCTACACCGCCCGCGCGCGCAGCGAGCCGACCGTCTCCGCGCCCGTCACCTGGGGCGAGGTCGAGCGGTGCGAGGACGCCATGCAGCTCGTCTTCCGGATCGACGACATCGCGCCCCGGCTGGACCGCCACGGTGACCTGCTGGAACCCCTCCTCGACCCGGCCCTGGCCCGCCCGGTCCCCCCAGGAGTAGCGCCATGAAAACCCCGCTGCCTGGAGCCCCCCAGCAGCCACCACGACCGCCTGGGACTGCGGGATGATCCCCCACTGGGACCCACCCTCTCGGCTGCCGCTGCTGCCGCCCGTGGAGGTGGCGCTGGCCCGCCCCGTCCAGGCGTTTCCCGACCCGGCCGGGCGGCGGCTGGCGTACGAGCCGAAGTTCGACGGCCACCGCGTACTGATCTTCCGTACGGAGGACGACGTCCTGCTCCAGGCCCGCTCCGGCCGCATCGTCACCACCGCGTTCCCCGACCTGCGGGACGCCGCGGAACGCCTCCCGGCCGGCACGGTCCTGGACGGGGAGGTCGTCGTGTGGACTGGCGGCCGTACGGACTTCGCCGCCGTCCAGAAGCGCGCCGCCGCCACCCGCGCCCGCGCCGCCCGGCTCGCCCGGGAACTCCCCGCCTCCTACGCCGCCTTCGACCTGCTGGCCGCCGGGGACCAGGACCTCCGCCCGCTGGCCTACGAGCGGCGCCGCGCCCGGCTCGTCGCGCTGCTGGAGCCGTACGGGCCGCCGTTGCAGCCCGTCCCCATGACCACCGACCCGGAGCTGGCCGCCACCTGGTACGACTCGCTCCCGGGCATCGGCGTCGAGGGCCTGGTGATCAAGAGCCTGGGCCAGCCCTACCGCGCGGGCCGCCACTGGTGGAAACTGCGGCACTCCGAGACGCGGGAGGCCGTGGTGGTCGGCGTGGTCGGCCCCCGCCACCATCCGCGCTCCCTCGCGCTGGTGCTGCCGGGCGACGACGACCCGGTGGTCTCCACCCCGCTCTCCCCGGCCGTCCGCGCCCAGATCTCGGCCGCGCTGCGCGGCCTGCCCGCCGCCCCCGAGCCCGTGGCGGCCGGCCCCGCCCCCACGGCCAAGGACATGGTGGGCACCGAGATCTCCTACCGGCCGGTGACCCCCGAGCTGACCGTGGAGGTACGGCAGGACAGCACCGCCCGCCACGCGGCGACCACGGTGATGCGGTTGCGCGGCCCGGAGTAGCCGCGCGGGTTTGCGGTGAGTATGGGACGGCGACACGCCGACGCGACGGCGTGTCGCCGTCCCATACTCACCACAAACGTCAGACCGGGTCCGGCGGCCCCGTGATCACGGCGGTGACCCGGCTCCCCGGCGGCAGCGCGGGGCCGCCCGCCAGGTCGTACACGCACCGCAGCATCTTGGCGACGTACCGGCGCTCGACGGCCAGCCCGTGCCGCTCCTCGAAGTCCTCGGCGAAGGCGGCCAGCCCGGCCGGGACCCGGCCGTAGCCGCCGCCGTGGTGGTCGTGGTCGATCCGCCAGTTGGCGAAGGCGCGCCCCCACCCCAGCTCGTGCAGCCGCGCCACCTCGCCGTCGAGGTACCGGGCGCCCTTGACCACCGCGACGCCCAGCGCCCGGGCGCCCTCGGGCAGCGCGGTGGCGATCCCGGCGAGCGTGCCCCCGGTGCCCACCGCGCAGCACACCACATCGCCAGGACCCAGGTCGGGCAGCTCCGCGACGATCTCCGCCGCCCCGCGCGCAGCCGCCACGTTCGTACCGCCCTCCGGCAGCACATAACTCCGCCCCCACCGCTCCTCGAGCCGCCGGACCGTCCCCGGCTCCGCCAGCCCGCTCAGCGTCTCCCGGAAGCGCGCCCGGTCCCAGAACGCCAGCTCCATGCCGTACGCCTCGGCCCGCGCCAACGACCAGTTGCGCGGCGCCCGGGCCAGCTCGTCACCCCGTATCACCCCCACCGTCCCCAGCCCCACCGCCGCCCCGGCGGCGGCCACGGCGCGTATGTGGTTCGAGTACGCCCCGCCGAACGTGAGCAGCCGCGCGTGCCCCTCGTCGAGCGCGGCCCGCAGATTGGGTGCCAGCTTGCGCCACTTGTTGCCCGGCACCGCCGGATGCACGAGATCGTCCCGCTTCAACCGCAACTCCACCCCCCGCCCGGCCAGGCGCTCGTCGTCCACCCGCCACACCGGGGACGGCAGCCGGGGCGCGAGGGCGAGAACGGGGTCGAGGGCCGGGCTCATCTCTCCATTCTGCCTGGTGGGGCCGGTCTACCCGGCCTCGCCGCCGACCGGCCGCGAGGGCGCGGGGCGCTCTGTCCGTCATGGTCCGCCCTCTCTGTCGCGTCCGGTCGCGATCGTGCCGCCGGTGCCCGGGACACTGCGACGGCAGAAAGGGCGTTGCTCGGGCGTCCCTCAATAGGCGTCATTTAGGTGTCATTAGACGCCGGTTGGGGCTAGCGTCAGGTGTCATGACGACCGAGGTGCACGTACCGAACGACGCACTGCGGGCCGTGCGCATCGGCCTGCGGATGAGCCAGGACGACCTGGCCAAAGCGCTCCGGCGGGCAGGGGCCGAACTGGGCGAGCCGAACGACGCCAGTAAGAGGCTTGTCCAGCGCTGGGAAGCCGGTATCAGCAGGTCGCCGAGGCCCGTGTACGTCCGCGCTCTGGAAAGGGTCACGGGGATGTCGCCCGAGTCGTTGGGGTTCGCCCCGCAGGTGCCCTTGGCCAGGGTCCACGGCGACGGACGAGGGGGACACGACATGGCTCCGAGCCCTGAGGGCGTCGCCTCCGCCTCGGCGGAGGCCAAGCCGGTCCCGCAGACGGCCGAGGTCAACTACAGCGGCGTATGGCTGTCCCGGTACGAGTTCTACTCCTCGGGCCGCGACGACTCGTTCGAAGGCAGGCACTACGTCGTCCTCGTGCAGCACGGCAACCGGCTGACGGCGCGTTCGCTGAAGGGAGCTTCGTCGAACCCGGACTCGCCGCTCTCGCTCGACCTCACGGTTGACCGGAACGTGGTCACGGGCACGTGGACCGAGCAGACGGCTGCTGACGGCTATTACCAGGGCGCGTGCTACCACGGCGCGGTTCAGCTGCTCGTGGAGCCGACGGGCCGCCGCATGGCGGGCAAGTGGGTCGGGTTCGGGAAGGACTTCGACGTGAACACCGGGCCTTGGGAGCTGAGGCTCATGGACACCTCGACGTCCAAGGTTGCTTTGGAGCGGTACAGCGTCCCGCCGGAGTGACTGGATCCCTGAGGGCCCGCCGGGTCCTCGACTCTGGCCAGGACACCGCGCCACGGCCTGCGCGCACCCGACGGCGACGCGGGCCGTCAGGCGAAGCGCGCGATCGCGGTCATGGTCGGCCGGAGGTTGCGTACGCCCGGCAGCCGGTAGAGCAGCGGCGTCAGGGCCCCGAAGTACGGGCCCCGGCCGCGTGGCAGGTGGAGTTCGCGGACGTCGACGACGCCGGGGTGGGCCGTGCGCACCTTGGGCAGCTCGCCGGCGTTCAGCGACCACGGCATGCCGGGCATGCGGTAGTTGCGCGCGGGGCCCTTCTCGCCGCGCAGGGTGGCGGCGCCGAGCCAGCGGGGGACCGCGTCGAAGACCAGCGCCCCGCCCCGGAACCGCTCGGCGCACGCCGCGATCAGCTCCCGCACCTCGCCCGGCCGCAGATACATCAGCAGCCCCTGGGCGGTGATCAGCACCCCGCGCGCGGGATCGACCTCGTCCTGCCAGGACAGGTCGAGCACCGACCGGGCGAGGGTGCGGCGCCGCTCGGTGTCCGGCAGCAGGGCGCGGCGCAGTTCGGCGGTCTCGGGGAGTTCGACGCACAGCCAGTGCGCGCGGCCGTTGTCGATCCGCCAGTACTGGGTCTCCAGGCCCTCGGCGAGGTTGACGACGGTCCCGTCGGGGTGTTCGGCGAGGAAGTTCCGTACGGCGTCGTCGAAGGTCCGCACCCGCAGCGCCTGGCCCTGGGCGAGCAGCGGATGGGGTGGGTCGAAGGTCTCCTCGAAGGGGTAGTCGAGGCGGTCGACCAGCTCGATGGCCTTGGGGTCGTGGAGCACCGTCCTGGGCTGCCGGGCCTCGTACGCCCGGTGGTAGAGGTTCCACAACAGGGTCTCGGGGACGGGGCCGAGTCGCACGGGTAGCTTGTCCTGGTCCGCCATGTGCCTGCTCCCTTCCGGTCGTGCCTTCCGCGAAGAATATGCGTGAGGTTACATTCGGGACCTCACCCGGAACAGGACCCGCATCTCCCCTATGCTGGGACCGTGCCGCATTTCCTCGACGCGCTGCCCTTCGACTGGAGCAGGCCCGAGTCCCGCGAACTGCTCGACTTCCTGGCCGGTATCCATTTCCGGGAAGGGCCGGTTGTCGAGTTCGCCGTGCGGGCGGGGGTGAAACCGGCGACGATCGCCTGGGACCGGCCGATGTATTCCGTCTGGCACGACCTGATCACCAAGGCCCGTAACCAGAATCGACTGCGCACGCTGCTCGAACAAGTGGCGGAGAACGACGAGGCGGTGGCGCTGCGGCTGGGGGAGTTGACGGCGGCGGATCCGGTGGTGGAGGCGCCGGCCGGGGCGGACACGGGGGTCGTGTGGAAGGGGTTCGACGCGCGGGGCGCGTGGGAGCGGCAGATCTTCGACGAGCCGACCCTGCTCGACGTGGCGTTCATGCGCCGTGGTGTGGAACTGGCCCCGGCCGTCGCGCGGTTGCTGGTGACGCTGGAGGGCGGGCGGGCGTACGGCACGGCCTTCCGGATCGGCGGCGATCTGCTGCTGACCAACCACCACGTCCTGTACGACCCCGGCCCCTCGGGCTTTCGGCCCGCCCGGGACGTCGAGGCCTGGCTGCACTACGAACTCGACACCGCCGCCCGGCACCGCGTCCCCACGGTGGTGCGCTGCCGGCCCGAGACGATCACCGGGGACCGGGCGCACGACTGGGCCGTGATCCGGACGGCGGAGCCGCTGCCGGACGGGATTCCCGTCATCGAATTGGCCGCCGGCGAGCAGGTTTCGGTCGGCGAGCGGGTCTATATCATTCAGCATCCGCACGGCGGGGTGAAGAAGATAGGAATGCACCACAACGTCGTCCGCCATGTCGATGACGATGTGATCCAGTATTGGACGGACACCGAGGCCGGTTCATCCGGCTCGCCCGTCTTCGACGAGCGCTGGCAATTGATCGCCCTGCACCACCGGTGGCTGGCGGTGGAGGATTCAGGGAAGCGGGAATTCCGTAACCAGGGGCGGCGGATCTCCCGGGTGGCGGAGGGGCTGGCCGCGGCGGGGGTGCTGTGACTGACGGCGGGGGTGTTGCGAGGGATGAAGGGGGCTTTCTCGACCGGGTCCCCTTCGCCGCCGGGGACCCCGAGGCGCGGGAGCTGCTCGACGCCCTCCTGGCCGCGTACGACCAGGCGGCCGAGGTGCGGGGTTTCGTCCTGGCGGCGGGCCTGCGCGCGGCCGAGTTCTCCTGGTCGGCGCCCATGGCGGAGGTGTGGCCGCAGGTCCTGCGCCGGGCGGCGGATCAGGGGCGGCTGCGGCGGCTGGTCGGGGTGATCGCCCAGGACCCGAACAGCGCGGCGTACGCGATCATCGGCCGGCTGGCCGCGGCCCCCGCGCCCCAGGCCGAACCTGACGCCTTCCCGTCACCGGCCGCCGCGCCCGCCGCGCCTGACGTATCCGCCGCGCCCGCCCCCGTCCCGTACCGCGCGGGCGACGTGCGCCGGCTGGTCGCGGAGGCGCTCGACGACGACGAACTCACCGCCCTCTGCCTCGACCATTTCCCCGCGGTGTACGGCCAGTTCGCCCAGGGCATGAGCAAGTCGCAAAAGACCATCCGGCTGATCGAGTACTGTGCGCGGCGTGATCGGCTACCGGACCTCGTACGACGGGTGGGCGAGGTCAACCCCGTCAGGCACCGCGAGTTCACCGACCGCCTGGAAAGCCGAGACGAAAGGTGAGCGAGCATGGACGAGCGTGAACTGAAACTCAATTCCCTGGCGCGGTATGTCAAGGCGTCGGAGTTGTTCGTCCTCGAGGAACACGGGCATTGCGAGGTGCCCGCCGGATGCGGCGGTGTGGTGCTGCGTTGGCGCAATCCGCGGGCCGGAGTTCCCTTCACGATGTGGCTGGAGACCGACGGCCCGTGCGAGATGTACCTCGACGGCACGACGCCGACCTCCGCCCGCCCCTTGGTCCCTTTCGGCACGCATGTGCTCGCGTTCGAGATCGCCTCGTACCACCCGGCCTACACCACGCTGATGTTCGCCGGGGTGTACAAGCCGGATGACGAGACCCATGTGCGGACCATGGACCCGCGAGGGGGCACGGAGACTTCCGTGCTTTCGGCCGCCGACGGCAGTTGGACGTATTCCCTCGACGAGCCGGAGGACGACGCCTGGATGCGCCCCGATTTCGACGACGACGGCTGGCGGCCCATGGAGCTACGGCCGGACCGGCGGCCGGCGGAGGATCCGGAGCGGGATTCCGAGCCGTATCGGGTGAGAAGGCTGAGGGAATTCGGCGCGGTGGGGCTGGGGGTTCCCGGGCGGGGCGGCCGGGTGTGGATCCGCAAGGTCTTCACGATCTCCGATCCGCACGCGGCCTGACCGAACGGCCCCACGGCAGCGGCCACCATCAGCGGCCCGCCATCAGCCGCCTGACAACACACGGAGGTTAACGATGCCGGAACGGGCCCCGCTGGTGCTCATCCCGCAATTCTTCGGCAGCCTGGTCTTCGACCGCCGTACGTCGCGATATCTGCCGTTCGACGCCGAGGCCACGGACGTCCTGAGGCGGCTGAGCGCGCGCCCCATCGACCACGTCCTCGGGGAGACGGCCGACGCGGACCGCCGCGTCCTGATCGAGCGGCTCTTCGAGCACTTCTACGACCTGGGATTCTTCACCGTGGACGGCCGGTTCGCCGGGGTCGTCAAAGAGGACCTGGACGTCCCGCCGGACCATCTGACCGGCCCGCTGGCCGTCCATCTGGAGGTCATCGCCTCGTGCAACCTGGGCTGCACCCACTGTTTCGCCGGTGACCTCCCGCGCCGTGAGAAGCGGCTGAGCCTGGAGGAAATCGACCGGCTGTTCGCCGAGATGGCGCACCTGGGCAGTTTCCGGCTCGGGCTCACGGGCGGCGAACCCCTGCTGCGGAAGGACATTTTCCGCATCATCGACATGGCCCTGGACCATGGCCTGGCCCCGTGCATCACCACGAACGGCCTGCTCATCACCGAGGAAATCGCCAAGGAATTCGGCAAGCGGGAACTGGTCTGGCTCAATGTCAGCCTGGAGGGCGCGACGGCGGAGACGAATGACCGGGTGCGCGGGCCCGGCACCTTCGCCAAGGTGCTGGACCGTCTCGCCGTGCTCCGCGAACACGCGCGTTTCACCCTGGCCTTCACCATCATGCGGACCAACCTCGAGGAGATCGACGCCTGCGCGGAACTCGCCCATCGCGTGGGCGCGGACACCGCCGTGTTCCGCCCGCTCTACCCCGTGGGCGTCGCCGAGCGGAACCAGGAATTGATGCCGAGTTTCGCCGAATACACCGAAGCGCTGAACGGCCTGGCCCGCCTGGGCCGGGACAATCTCGACGACCCCTTGGACCTGCGCCACATCGACCCGTTCAGCCCGTATTCCCGGCAGGAGACGCAGTCGGTCATCCACCAGAACTACGGCTGCGGCGCCGGGAATCTCGTGTGTTCCGTCTCCGTGTCCGGCGACGTCAATCCGTGCAGCTTCCTCGGGCCGGAATTCGTCGCCGCCAATGTGCGCGACACCTCCCTCGCCGAGATCTGGCACCACAGCGCCGGCTTCCGGGCGATACGGGACCTCCCGCACACCGACCCGGCCAGCGGCCACGGCCAGAACGCCACTTTCGCCGGCGGCTGCCGCGCCCGCTCGCTCGTCCTGGCCGGCTCGGTCAACGCGCCCGACCCCTGGATCAGCGAACAGGTCGCGGCGGAGCGGCGCTCGGGCTCGGCGGTCCGCAACCCGCTCGTCGTGTTCGACGTCTCGGCGCGGCGGCCGCGTACGGCCCCCTGCCAAGGCGCCCAGCCCACCGGCTCCCACGGCTCCCACGGGTCCTGCGGCGCCCACGGGTCGTGCGGCGCCCTCGGGTCCTGCGGCTCCCACGGGTCGTGCGGGTAAGGGCGGCGCAGATGGGATCCGCGTACGACTGGCTGCGCACCGACCACACCGCCACCGGCAGCCCCCGGGACCTGCTGCGGCTCGCCCGCGAGCTGGAGGACCGGGGCGACCCGCGCACGGCCGCGACCGCCTACGACCGCGCCCGCATGGTCGCCCCCGCCGACCCCGAGATCGCCGAGGCGCGGCGCGCCCTGCTGGACCGGATGGCGGTGGAGGAACACGGCATCGTCTTCCGCTACGTCCCGGCCGGCTCCTTCGTCATGGGCAGCCACGGCGGCGACCCGGACGAGCGCCCGGCGCACCCGGTGCGGCTCGACGACTACTGGCTGTCCGAGACCCCGGTGAGCTGGGCGGCCTACTGCGACCTGATGGACTGGGAGCCGCCACCGACCGGGATGCCCCGGGACCAGGAGCCCCGCGGCGGCTCGGTCGACCCCGGCTGGTTCCTGTACGAGGCGAACAAGATCCGCCTCCAGTACTGCGAGGACGCGACCGTCCGCGCCACCGACTGGCACGCTCACGCGCCGCGCCACGAGTGGGTCGACGGGCAGGGCGAGCGGATCGACTCCCGGACCCTGTTCGGCTCCCCGCGCCGCGACGACCCCCGGCGGCCCTGGGCGTATGACCGCAAGCCCATGGTGGGCGTGTCCTGGCAGGACGCCGAGGAGCTGTGCGCGCTGCTGTCCACCCCGAGGGTCCGCTACCGCCTGCCCACCGAGGCGGAGTGGGAGCGGGCGGCGCGCGGCGGCCTGCCCGGCCACCGCTACCCCTGGGGCGACGAGCCCCCGACCCCGGACCGCTGTGACTCCGGCCGCTTCGACGAGTTCTCCATCCTGCCCATGAGGCGCCTGCCCCCCAACGGCTACGGCCTGTACGCGATGAGCGGCGGGGTGTGGGAGTGGACCGCCGACTGGTACGACGCGGAGTACTACCGCGACAGCCCGGCCGCCAACCCCACCGGGCCCGCCCGGGGCCAGGAGCGGGTGCTGCGCGGCGGCTCGTGGGCGGACTGCGCGGAGGCGGTCACCGTGTCGTTCCGGATGTCCCGTGACGCGGGCAGCTGGCGGTCGGGCGGATGGGGCGCCCACATGACCCCGAACATCGGGTTCCGGCTGTGCCGCAAGGACCTCGCGCCCGCCGGCGAGGACCCCGCGCCCCCGGTGACGCCATGACGGGCCCGCCCCCGTACGACACCGTGTCCAACGCGGGCGCGGTGCGGGCCCTGGTCGACCGGGCCCTGTCCGAGGACGAGATCCGGGACCTGTGCTTCGACCACTACCCGGAGGTCTACCGGGAGCTGGCGGCGGCCATGAGCCGCCGCGAGTGCATCCGCAGGCTGGTCGCCTGGTGCCACGCCCGGCAGCAGCTCGGCGCGCTCGTCGCCCGCGTCGCCGAGCTGAACGCGGAGGCAGTCGCCGCCCACGCCGACGCGCTCGCCTCCGCCCCGCGGGACCCGGGCCCCCGGCCCGTGCCGGCCGCCCGCTCCCTGACGGCCGGCGTCATCCACGCCCTGCCGCCCGCCCCCAGCTTCGTGGGGCGCGCGGACGAGCTGGCCGCCCTCGACCGCTTCTGGCGGGACGACGGGGCGGGCGTGCTGGCGCTGCTCGGCCTCGGCGGCGCCGGGAAGACCGCGCTGGCCGGCGAGTTCCTGGCCCGGCTGCGGGCGGGCGAGGCCGACCCGCCGCCCGACGAGCTGTTCATCTGGAGCTTCTACCTCAACCAGGACGTCAAGGAGTTCCTGGAGGTCGCGTACACGTACTTCAGCGGCGGCGCGGTCGTGCGCGGCAGCCCCACGGGCACCTTCTACCTGCTCGCGGAGCTGCTCGCCGGGCCGGGGCGCAGACTGCTCGTGCTGGACGGCCTGGAGCGGGTGCAGCGCCCCTGCACCGACCGCCAGGGCGCCTTCGGCGACCTGAGCGACCGGCTGCTCGCCCAGGTCATCGACCGGCTCGCGGACGGCCTGGGCGGCACCAAGTGCCTGATCACCAGCCGGCTCCCGCTGCCCCGGCTGACGCCCTGGCAGGGCCGGGGCTACGCCTGGCTGGACATCGACCAGCTCAGCCACGAGGACGCGGTGGCGCTGGTCCGGGGGCGCGGCGTGCGCGGCGACGACGACGCGCTGCACGCCCTCGTCGACGAGTTCGGCGCCCACGCCCTCACCCTCGACCACCTCAGCGGCTACCTCGTCGAATACGCCGCCGGCGACCCGGCCCGGGCCGCCTCGCTGCCCGAGCCGCGGGCCGACTCGGGAGAGCCGCAGGAGCGGCGCCTGGCGCGGGTCCTCGACGCGTACGAGACCGTGCTGAGCGAGCGGGAGAGCGCCCTGCTCGCCCGGCTGTGCATCTTCCGCTTCGGCGCCTCCGCCGAGCAGCTCCACTCCGTCTTCGCGTGCAGCGCCAGCGCCAAGATCGCGGGCCCGCTGCGCGGCCTGGACCGGCGGGACATCCTCGCCACCCTGCGCCACCTGCTCCAACTCCACCTGGTCATGCGCGAGTCGGCCGAGCTGTTCACCGTCCACCCGGCGGTCCGCGACCACTTCTACCGCTCCTTCACCGACCCGCGCTCCGTCCACCAGGCCGTACGCCGCCACTACAGCGCGCTGGTCGCCGGCCCCGGCGTGCTGCCCCCCGACCACCCCGAGACGCTGGACCTCCTCGAGGAGCTGGTCCACCACTCCCTCGCGGCCGGCCATGTCGCGGAGGCCGAGGAGGTCTACCGGCTGCGCATGGGCGGCTACGAACACCTCGCCTGGCAGACCGGCCAGTACAGCCGCTGCGTCCGCGTCCTGGAGGAGTTCCCCGTCTGTCCCGACCCGGGCGGCCTGCTGTGGTGCTACCGGGCGATCGGCGACCTCCCCGCCGCCCTGTCCCGCATCGACCCGGACGACACCTGGTGGCTCGCCATGATCGGCACCCTCCGGGGCCGCCACCGCGAGGTGGCCGGCCTGCTGCGCGGCAACCGCCACGACCCCATCCTGGCCGTCGCCCGCGCCCTCACCGGCGGCATGCCCGTCGATCGGCTGGCCGGTGCCCCCGTCTGGTTCGGCCTCCCCCTCTCACCGGCCGAGTGCCTCCTGGAGGCCGGCCTGACCGAACCGGCCCGGGCGTATGTCTCCCGCGCCCGGGAGGCCCTGGCCGCCCAGGGGCGGGACGCCGTCTGGAACGACGAGCTGGCCCGCTACGACCTGATCGAGGCCGCCCTCGAATGCGACCGCGGCGACCTGGTCATGGCCCAGAGCCTGCTGGAGGCGGCCACCCAGTGGATCGTCACCTCCGGTTCCCAGGAACACCTCTGCCTCCTCCACCTCGGCCGGGCCCGCCTCGCCCGCGCGCAGCGCCACCACGCCCTCGCCGCCAGCGCGCTCGGCGAGGGCCTGCGCACGGCCGAGCAGTGCGGATTCGGCCTCTACCACCTCGCCCTCCTCCTGGAGAAGGCCGAACTCGCCCTCGACACCGACGAGCCCGACACCGCCCGCGACGCCGCCACCGCGGCCCTGGCCGCCGCGTCCGACCCGGCCTGCCACGACATCCTGGCCATGGCCCGAGCACGCCGTCTCCTGAGCGCCGTCGAACAGCGGCCACATCCCCTAGGGTGAAGACATGCTTTGACGCCTGCCCGCGGCCCGGGCACCCCCGACACCTCCTTCGCACGGCCCATCCCGACCCTGTGGACCCCGAAGGAGACCTTCCCATGAACACGTCGACACCCAAGACGTCGACACCCATTGACGTCCCCGACGCCTTCGCCGCGTCGTACGGCACGCAGGGCGCCTCCGCGCGCGCCTGGCTCGCCCGGCTGCCCCGGCTCGGCGGTGACTTCCTGGACCGCTGGGAGCTGCGGCCCGACGGTCCTGCCGCCCACGGCATGGCGTCGCTCGTGCTGCCCGTACGGCGGGCCGACGGCACCCCCGCCGTCCTCAAGCTTCAGGAGCCGCGCGAGGAGACCGCGGGCGTCGCGGCCGGGCTGCGGGCCTGGCGGGGCGACGGCATCGTACGGCTGCTGGACCACGACGAGGAGAGCGGCACCCAGCTGCTGGAGCGGCTGGACGCGGGCCGGCCGCTGTCGTCGCTGGCCGACGACCACGCGGCGATGGGGATCCTGGCCGAGCTGCTGGCCCGCCTGACCTCGGTGCCCGCGCCCGAGGGCCTGCGGGGGCTGGGCGACATCGCGGCCGCCATGCTCGATACGACCCCGCGCGCCGTACGCGCGCTGCGCGACCCCGCCGAGCGGCGGCTGGTGCGCGACTGCGCGTCCGCCGTGGCCGAGCTGCTCGGCGAGCCGGGCGACCGGCTGCTCCACTGGGACCTGCACTACGACAACGTCCTGGCCGGGGAGCGGGAGCCGTGGCTGGCCATCGACCCCGAGCCGCTGGCGGGCGACCCGGGCTTCGAGCTGCTGCCCGCGCTGGACAACCGGTGGGACGAGGTCGTGGCCACCGGCGATGTGGCGCGGGCGGTGCTGCGCCGCTTCGACCTGCTGACCGAGGTCCTCGGGCTGGACCGGCGGCGGGCGGTCGGCTGGACGCTCGGCCGCGTGCTTCAGAACGCGCTGTGGGACATCGAGGACGGCAAGCCCGCGCTGGAACCGGCCCAGGTGGCCATCGCCACGGCCCTGATGCGCCACCGATAGGCCGTGCGGTAGGGGCGGGCGGTAGGCGAGGGCGGTAGGGCCGGGCGGCCCGGGCGGTGGGCGAGGGCGGCAGGGGCGGGCGGTCCGGGCGGTCCGGGTGGTCAGCTCAGCACCAGCAGCGTGGCCACCGCCGGGCCGACCGCCCCGCCGAGCTGGTAGCCGAGGATGAACAGGCCGATGGCGGTGGGGCGGTGGGCCGCCGGGACGGCGGAGGCCGCGTCCATGGACTGGGTGGCGTTGGCGCCCGTGGCGCAGAACACCGCCGCGCCCGCCGCCGCGAGGAGCGCGGGCGCGCTGTGGGCCCACGCCGCCGTCGCCGCGGCCAGCGCCCCGACCGTGAGCAGCACCGCCCGCACCCGCGCCCGGCCGAGCCGCGCCGACACCGCCGCGAAGCCGAGGGCCAGGGCCGAGCCGGTGAGCAGCGCCACCAGCTGGCCCGTGGCCACCGCCCCCGTGGACCAGCCGGTCCGCCCGGCCATCAGCCGCGGCACCGCGAACAGCAGCAGGAAGTACGAGGTGGAGAGCGTGAGCGCCATCAGCGTCGCCGTACGGAAGACAGGCGTGCGCAGCACCGCCGACGGCACGAACCCGTCCGGGCGGCGGCGTATGTGCAGGGCGAGCAGCACGGTCGCGGCCACCGCCGCGCCGGCGGCCGGCAGCGGACAGGAGGGCAGCAGGATGACGCCGGTGACCAGGGTCGCGAGCAGCAGCGAGCCCCGGGTGTCGAAGCGGCCCTCGGCGGGCGGGGCGGTGGGAATGTGGCGCTCGACGGCCGGTACGGCGAGCAGCGCCACCACGGACACCGCCAGCGCCGCCCGCCAGGACACCGCGTCGCTGAGCCGCTCGCCGAGCAGCGGACCGGACGCGCCCAGCATGCCGAACCCGGCGCTGATCACCCCCATCCGCCGGGCGTCGCCCACCAGGCTCATCGCCACCGCGATCAGCCCCGCGCCGCCCGCGGCCTGCGCCGCGCGCCCGACGAGGGTCAGCGGCAGCCACGGCGACGCGACCAGCGCGACGGTGCCGCCGAGCACGAGGGCCGCCCCGACCCGCAGCGCCGTCCGCGCCCCGCGTCGCCGCAGCAGGGTCGCCAGCAGCGGCGTCCCCACGCTCAGCGCCCAGGCGAAGGCGGTGACCAGCCAGGCGGCGGTCGCGGTGCGGACGCCCAGCGAGCGGCCCATGTCGTCGAGGATCAGCACCGGGGCGTTGGCCCCGGCGGCGACCGGCGTGGCCAGCAGCGTCAGCCAGAGGACGGGGACCCGGCGGGCCCGCTGCCGGCTTGCGCCGACGCCGACGCCGGGGCCGGGGCCGGTGGCGGGGCCGGTGCCGGTGCCGGCGGCATGGGTGATCGAGGTGGCGGACAACGGTTCCCCCTGTTTACCTCAAGGTTGACTCTCTCAATGTTGAGATAAAAACAGCCCGGCTCTTGTCGCGTCAAGTGTCTTAACCTTGAGAAGGTCTACGCTGAAGGAACCCGAGGGGAGTGCCGTTGAGCGACATCGTCGATGTCATCGCCGAGCAGTGGGTGAAGGAACGCCCGGAGCTGGCGGACGACCTCTGGCCGATCCAGGTGCTCGCCCGCGTGCAGCGCATGCAGCGCGTCATCGACAAGGCGCTCAAGGCGTTCTGCGCCGAACACGGCCTGGAGCCGGGCGAGTTCGACGTCCTCACCACGCTTCGCCGCTCGGGCCCGCCCTACGCCCTGACCGCGGGTGCCTTCCTCAAGGCCGCCATGGTGACCTCGGGCGCCATCACCAACCGCATCGACCGCATGGAGGCCAAGGGCCTGGTCGAGCGGGTGCGCGAGGGCAGCGACCGGCGCACCGTCCTGATCCACCTGACCGAGCGCGGCCGGGAACTCACCGACACGGTGATGACCGCGCATCTGCGCAACTACGCCAAGATCCTCGACGGCATCGACCGCGACGAGTGCGAGCGGACCGCCGCGGTCCTGCGCAAGATCCTGGAGGCCCACGGCGACACGTCCATCACCTGATCCATCACCTGAACGGTGTCCGGTGTCAGTCCGACGGGCGCGGGCCGAGGAGCCGGTCCAGGGCGCGGCGGGTGCGGTCGCCGGCGTCCGGGGCGCCGAAGAGCTGGATCTCCTGGTTCAGGGCCATATAGAGGCCGACCAGCTCGTACGCGATCTGCTCCGGGTCGGTGTCGTCCGGCAGGTCGCCCGCGGCGACGGCGGCGCGCGCCTCGAGGGCGAGCCGGCGCCGCCAGAGCCCGGACAGCCGGGCCACCGCGTCCCGTAGGGCACCGTCGCGCGCGTCGAACTCGACGGAGGCGGTGGTGAACAGGCAGCCGCCGGGGAAGGTGTCGCGCGCGGTCTCCATGTACGTGATCCACGCCTCGCAGATGGCGCGCAGCCGGGGCAGTCCCGGCTCCGCGTCCCGCGCGGGCTCCCACACCAGCCGCCGGAAGGCCGCCGCACCCGTTTCCAGCGTGGCGAGTTGCAGTGCCTCCTTGGTGCCGAAGTGGCCCAGCACCCCGGCCTTGCTCATCCCCAGGTCGGTGGCGAGTCGCCCGAGGGTCAGCCCTTCGAGCCCTTCGACCGAGGCGAGGGCGACACCGTGCTCCACGATGCGCTCCCGCGTTCTCCGGGCTTCGGCGGCCGACTTGCGTGGACTCATGGCGTCAGGGTACCCGGCCGCCGACCATTTAGCGTCCGACCGATCGGTTGCTATATTCCGGGCGGTGAGGCGTAGACAGTGTCTGCGCCGTCCAGTTCGGAAGAACAAGCCGTGGGGAGAACAGCCGTGAGGAGAACAGCCGTGTCGGGAAGCCGCATCGCCGCCCTGGGGCACTATCAGCCCTCGCGCGTGCTGACCAACGACGAGCTGTCGACGATGGTCGACACCAGTGATGAATGGATCCGCCGCCGCACCGGCATCGCCACCCGCCGTATCGCCGCCCCCGACGAGTCCGTCACCGACATGGCGGCCGCCGCCGCGGGCAAGGCGCTGGCCTCGGCCGGACTGCGGCCTTCCGGCATCGACCTGATCACCGTGGCCACGTGTACCGCGATCGACCGCTGCCCCTCGACCGCCGCCCAGGTCGCGGCCCGCCTCGGCATCCCGTCCGCGGTGGCGTACGACCTGAACAACGGCTGCGCGGGCTTCACCACCGCCCTCGCCGGCGCCGACCACGCCGTACGCGCGGGCGCCGCCCGCCATGCCCTGGTCATCGGCGCCGAGAAGATGTCCGACGTGACCGACTGGACCGACCGCGGTACGTGCGTCCTGCTCGGCGACGGCGCCGGAGCCGCCGTGGTCAGCGCCGTCGAGGAAGCCGACGGGGCCGAGGGCGCGGGACGCGCCGGGATCGGCCCCGTCGTCTGGGGCTCCGACCCCACCCGCGCCGACGCCGTACGCCTGGTCGGCGACTGGCACCCGCACTTCGCCCAGGAGGGCCAGAGCGTCTTCCGCTGGGCCACCGGCGAACTCCCCGCCATCGCGCGGGAAGCCTGCCGCCGCGCCGGCCTGACCCCCGCCGACCTCGCGGGCGTCATCACCCACCAGGCCAACCTCCGCATCATCGAGGCCGTCCTGCGCCAACTCGACCTCCGTGACGATGTGGTGATCGCCCAGGACGTCGTCGAGTCCGGCAACACCTCCGCCGCGTCCGTCCCGCTCGCCCTGTCGAAGCTGACGGAACGCGGCGACATCCCCTCGGGTGCCCCGGTGCTGCTGCTCGCCTTCGGCGGCGGTCTGTCGTGGGCGGGCCAGGTCGTCGCCTGCCCGTGAGCGGGTGAGCGGCAGACCCTGTAATGGCGCCGGGTGGCATCGCGTGGCACCGCTTGGCGCCATTCGATGCCACCCGGCGCCATTTCCTCCTCCTATAGGCGCGTCGGCGCGCGTGATGCCACGGCGACACAGATCGTCTTCTCCGTATTTCCCCAGCTCAGAGCCGTCAACGCAGAGTCCACCCGCAGCGCGACACCATCCGGGCTTGCGTATGGCGCCACCGTGATGCCATGATGGCGTCATGGACCTCACGCCGTATGTCGACACCCTCCGCCGCGAACTCGCGGTGGCCGCCGAGGCCGGCGGGGAAGAAGCCCGAGAGCTGGCCGAGCGGCTCACCGCTCCTCTGGAGTCGGCGACCCGACTGACCATGCTCAATGTGCTCTCCGCCGCGATGGACGAGATCACCCGTGAACTCGCCCCCGGCTCGGTCGACCTGCGGCTGCGCGGGCTCGACCCCGACTTCGTGGTGACGCCGCCGCCCGCCGACAGCGGCGCCGTGGAGGCGGTCGCCGCACCCGTCGAGCCCATGGCGCAGACACCCGCCGAGGGTGACGAGGGCGGCACCGCCCGCGTCAACCTGCGCCTGCCGGCCCACCTCAAGGCGCGCGCCGAGGAGGCCGCGAGCCGCGAGGGCCTGTCGGTCAACGCCTGGCTGGTCCGCGCCGTGTCGGCCGCGGTCGAGGGCGGCGCACGCCCCCGTACGACGGAGAAGGCCCGCACGGTCGGACAGAGTTTCACGGGCTGGGTGCGCTAGCCGCGCCCGCGCCCGAAAGTACGGCACTTCGCCCACACCACGTCCCACCAGCGGGGACGGCCCAAGGACTCATGAGGACGGTACAGCCATGCCTTCTTTCGACACTCCGGAACCGATTTCGGTCATCGCCCATGTGGGCGCCGGTTCCCTCCGGTTCACCGCGAGCGACCGCCCAGACACCGTCGTGGAGGTGCGGCCGAGCAGCCCGAAGCGGGACAAGGACGTGCGGGCCGCCGAGCAGACCGAGGTCACGTACGCGAACGGCGTCCTGACCGTCAGGACGAAGGAGCGCCGTTTCGTCGGGCCCAGCGGTGCCGTCGATGTGACGGTCGACCTGCCCGCCGGCTCGCACGCCGAGGTGACCGGAGCCTGGACCCAGGTGCTCGGCGAAGGCCGGCTCGGTGAGGTCCGGGTGAAGACCTCGGGCGGCGATGTCCGCCTCGACACGACCGGGCCGCTCCGGATGACCGTCTCCCACAGTTCGATCAGGGTCGACCGGGTCGAGGGCCTGGCCGAGATCACCACCAGCACCGGCAGTCTGCGCGTCGGGGCCATCCACGGCTCCGCCGTACTGAAGAACTCGCACGGCGCCACGACCGTCGGCACCGTGACCGGTGACCTGCGGGTGAGCGGCGCCCACGGCGACATCGACATCGAACGCGCCGAGGGCTCGGTCACGGCCACCACCGCCCACGGCGGTCTGCGGGTCGGCGAAGTCGCGCGGGGGGAGGTCCAGTTGGAGACTTCCTTCGGCGCCATCGAGATCGGCGTCCGCGAGGGCACCGCCGCCTGGCTCGACGCCGGCTCCGAGCGCGGGCAGGTGCACAACACCCTCGCCGACTCCGCGCCCCCGGCGGAGACCGAGGACACCGTCAAGATCCGCGCCCGGACCCGCTGGGGCAACATCGACGTCCGCCGCGCCCGGGTCTGAGCACCGGTCCCGCGCGCTCGCCCACCCCCTCTCCGGTCACTTCTCCCGCCCCGCACTTCTCCCGCCCCGCCACATTCACCTCCGAAGCCTTCGAATGGGAGGGCTCCATGCCTTCTTCTGTCATGCCCACGTCCAGCCGCGCGGATGGTCCGCAGCCGCCCGCCGCCATCTCGACCGCCGGTCTGCGCAAGTCCTACGGCGACAAGACCGTCCTCGACGGCATCGACCTGCACATCCCGGCCGGGTCCGTGTTCGCACTCCTCGGCCCGAACGGCGCCGGCAAGACCACCATCGTGAAGATCCTCTCCACCCTGATCTCCGCCGACGGCGGCCAGGCCCAGGTCGCGGGCCACGGCCTGGCCACCGACCCCCAGGCCGTACGGGCCGCCATCGGCGTCACCGGACAGTTCTCTGCCGTCGACGGGCTGATCACCGGCGAGGAGAACATGCTCCTGATGGCCGACCTCCACCACCTGCCCAAGCGCGAGGGGCGACGGGTCGCCGCCGAGCTGCTGGAGCGCTTCGACCTCACCGAGGCCGCGAAAAAACCGGCCTCCACCTACTCCGGCGGCATGAAACGCCGCCTGGACATCGCCATGACCCTGGTCGGCAACCCGCGCATCATCTTCCTCGACGAACCCACGACGGGCCTCGACCCACGCTCCCGCCACAACATGTGGCAGATCATCCGCGAGCTGGTCACCGGCGGCGTGACCGTCTTCCTCACCACCCAGTACCTGGAGGAGGCGGACGAACTCGCCGACCGCATCGCCGTCCTGAACCACGGCAAGATCGCGGCCGAGGGCACCGCCGAAGAACTCAAGCGGCTCATCCCCGGCGGACACATCCGCCTCCGCTTCACCGACCCGGTCGCCTACCAGACCGCCGCCACCACCCTTGGCGAAGCCACCCGCGACGACGACGCCCTCACCCTCCAGATCCCCAGCGACGGCAGCCAGCGCGAACTGCGCTCCATCCTCGACTGGCTCGACACCGCCGGCATCGAGGCGGACGAGCTGACCGTCCACACCCCCGACCTCGACGACGTGTTCTTCGCCCTCACCAGCACCGACACCACCCACACCAACCAGCGCAAGGAGACCGTCCGATGAGCTCTCTGACCCTCGCCGCCCGCGACGCCTCCACCATGCTGCGCCGCAACCTCCTCCACGCCCGCCGCTACCCCTCCCTGACCCTCAACCTCCTCCTCACCCCGATCATGCTGCTCCTGCTGTTCGTCTACATCTTCGGCGACACCATGAGCGCCGGCATCGACGGCGGCGCGGCGGACCGCTCCGACTACATCAAGTACCTCGTCCCCGGCCTGCTGCTGATGACCATCGGCAGCACCACCATCGGCACCGCCGTCTCCGTGTCCACCGACATGACCGAGGGCATCATCGCCCGCTTCCGCACCATAGCCATCCACCGCGGCTCCGTCCTCGTCGGCCACGTCATCGGCAGCGTGCTGCAATCCATCATCAGCGTCGTCCTCGTCGGCGCCGTCGGCGTGGCCATCGGCTTCCGCTCCACCGACGCCACCGTCCTGGAATGGCTCGCCGCCTTCGGTCTGCTCACCCTCTTCGCCCTCGCGCTGACCTGGATCGCGGTCGGCATGGGCCTGGTCAGCCCGAACGCCGAGGCCGCCAGCAACAACGCCATGCCGCTGATCTTCCTCCCGCTGATCTCCAGCACCTTCGTGCCCATCCACGCCATGCCCGGCTGGTTCCAGCCCATCGCCGAATACCAGCCCTTCACCCCCGCCATCGAAACCCTCCGCGGCCTCCTCCTGGGCACCGAGATCGGCCACAACGGATGGCTCGCCATCGCCTGGTGCGTCGGCCTCGCGGTCCTCGGCTACTTCTGGTCCACCTCCACCTTCAAGCGCGACCCCAAGTAACCCCCGCCACCACGCGGAACACCCCCAGGGCGGCGTACCCCGACACCCCGTCGGCGTACGCCGCCCCGACGTGGGCCCTACCGTACGTCCGCGCAGCCCGGGTCGGCCGGGGCGTCGTAGCACTTCTGCCGTCGGTATTCCTCATGCGCGCTGTCGCCCATCGCGTCCGTCACCGCCATGGCGACGAGGGTGACGACCACGACCAGCGCCTGGCCGTAAGCCACCGCCCCCGAGCCCCGCGCCCCGGCGACGATCCCCGCCACGGCGGCGATCCCGGCCACCACGCCCATCTTCACGATGTACGGGCCGACGGGGCCGGGGATGGACTGCGGATCCCAGGAGAAGTACTCCTCGGCCCAGGCCCCGACGAACAGCACCGCCACCACGGCCAGTTGGACCACGATCAGCACGCAGGAGGCTAAGCCTCTGCCGGGTTCTTTCGTCACCGGTCCACCGTGTCCGCGCGGTGGGGCGCCCACAGCTGGTCCGCGTCGCCGGCCGCGAGCCGGCCTCGGTAGATATCGATCTTGCGCTCGATGAGTCTCAGGTTCTCCTGCAGCTCGGCGATCCCGGCGAGCACTTCCTCGCGATGCGACTCCAGCAGGTCCAACCGCTGGTCCTCGTTCCCCCGCCCTGCCGCGACCAGCTCGGCGTAGCGGCGGATGCCCTTGATGGGCATGCCGGTCGCCCGCAGATGGGTGCAGATCTTGATCCATTCCAGGTCGAGCCGGTGGTAGCGGCGCCGGCCGCTGTTGGTGCGGTCGACGGGGGTGACGACCAGTCCCACGCGTTCGTAATAGCGCAGCGTGTGCACGCTCACCCCGGTGCGGCGGGCGGCCTCACCGATGCTCAGTCCGGCCTCGGGAACGGCCTCCGGCGGCTGTCGTTTGACTTCGACCACGCTCGAAATCCTAGCGTCCCGGACATGCCCCAACCCATGCCCGAACTCAGCCATCGCCGCCGACTCCTGGTGCTCGCGATCTGCTGCGCCAGCGCGATCGTCGTGGTGATGGACATCTCCATCGTCAACGTCGCCCTGCCGTCCATCCGCCGCGATCTGCACGCCTCGGTGTCCGGCCTGCAATGGACGGTCGACGCGTACACCCTGGTGCTGGCCACCTTCCTGGTGCTGGCCGGGTCGGCCGCCGACCGGCTCGGTCGCCGGCGCGTGTTCCAGGTCGGCCTCGCCGCCTTCGGACTCGGCTCGCTGCTGTGCGGCCTGGCACCGAGCCTCGGGTGGCTGATCGCGGCGCGGGCGCTCCAGGCCGTCGGCGGCACGATGCTCAACCCGGTGGCGATGGCGATCGTCGCCACCACCTTCCCCCACCCCGCCGAGCGGGCCAGGGCCATCGGCGTGTTCGCCTCGAGCACCGGCCTGTCGCTGGCGCTGGGTCCGATCCTCGGCGGCGCCTTGGTCGACGGCTTCGGCTGGCACTCCATCTTCTGGATCAACGTGCCGATCGTGGCCGCCGCGCTGGTGTGCACCGCGCTGTTCGTGCCCGAGTCCCGCGCCGCCCGGGCGCGCCGGGTCGACCCGGTGGGCCAGGTCCTGATGATCCTCGTACTGGGCGGCGTCGTCTTCTCGATCACCGAGTCCAGGCAGTTGGGCTGGACCTCGCCGGTCATCCTCGCCCTGCTCGCCGTGGCCGCGCTCGCCGTACTGGGGATCCTCGCCTACGAGCCACGCCGCGTCGACCCACTGCTGGAACTGCGCCTGTTCCGCAGCCTGCCGTTCGCCTCGGCGATCCTCATGGCGCTCTTCGCGCTGTGCGGATTCGGCGCCTTCCTGTTCGTGACCACCCAGTATCTACAGGAGGTGCGCGGCATGTCGGCGCTGGCGGCCGGGCTGTGCCTGCTTCCGGTCGGGGCACTGGTCGTGGTGCTCTCCCCGTTCACCGGCCGCCTGGTCGGCGCGCGCGGCCCCAGGCTTCCCCTGGTCGTCGCGGGGGGCGCGCTGGCGCTGGGCGGTGGCGCCTCGCTCTGGCTCGGACCGGCCACCCCGCTGCCGTTCGTGCTCTCGATCTACCTGCTGTTCGGCGTCTTCCTGGGCACCGTCAACCCGCCGATCACCAACACGGCGGTCTCCGGAATGCCCCGTTCGATGACCGGGGTGGCCACCTCGCTGGCCTCAGCGGGCCGGCAGACCGGAACCACCCTGGGCGTCGCGGTGTCCGGAACGATCGTGGGGGCGGCCCTGCCCCGCGGGGGGACGGCGTTCGTGGCCGCGGAGCGCGGCGTGTGGTGGCTGGTGCTCGGTCTGGGCCTGTCCATCGTGGGCTTGGGCCTGCTCAGTACGGGGCGGTGGGCCCAGCGCACCGCCACGGGAGCGGCGGCTCTGTTCGAGGAGGTGGAGCGCGGCGGGGAGCCTCGAACCGTCCCTGCGGGCCGCCCCTAGAGTGATCCGCATGCCCATACCTGTGCACGCCCTCGCCCATCGACCGTTGACCGCCGAGGCCGTCGCGGAGCTGATCGCCCTGCCGACGGCACCGCGGACCCCCGACGACGTGGACACCTTCGACGCCGTCGAGGCGGAGATGCGGCAGCGCGGATGGAGCTGGCAGCACGAGTTGGTGACCGACTCGTACCGCACCGGACACGGACACCTGCTGTGCACCGAGGGCGAGAGCCCGTTCGGCGACCCGGACGCCCGCCACTTCCTGGTGTTCGGTGAGCTGTACCCCGTCGATCCGGACGAAGACGAAGGCGAAGACGAAATCAGCACGGCCAACGGACAGTGGCTGTACGACTTCATGGACAGCTGGCAGCAGCTCCCCGGCTGGACCGGCCGCCGCCCGGCCACCGACCAGGACTGCGAGGCCGTTCTCGCGCAGGCGGCGCAGGTGGTGACCGGCCACCTCGGCAGGGCCCCCGAGCGGACGGTCCTCTCCGCCGAGTCCCTGGCCATGGGCCCCGCGCTGACCCACCGCGTGTGGCGCACCGACACCCACGCCCTGGTCCTCGGCCCGGCCCCCGACAACCTCCCGTACGGCTACCTCACCCACCTCCAGCTCTCCTACACCCCGCTGAGCTGCGGCCCCGAGCTGCCGCCGGCGGACGACGAAGAGGGCCTGACCGAATGGATCAGCGACCACGTCGACTGGTGACCCGGAGCCGTCGGGGGACACCGATGCCCACCGCTTTGTGACACCCCCGCCCCATGGCACTTGGCACATCGCCGAGGCGTCACAAACGACCGGGTCGCCGGCATCTCTTGTGTGTCGGAACACCGCGCGGACGACCGCGCGGTACGCCACAACAAGTGAGGACCAAGCGATGGAACCCCGTTTCAACCTGATGGCCAACGAGCTGGGCGCCAAGATCGGCAAGCGGTTCGCCAATGTGAGCCTGGCCATCCAGCAGTCGTCGCTGCCCCAGACCATCCAGGACCTGGTGATGCTGCGCGCCAGCCAGATCAACGGCTGCGGCTTCTGCGTCGACTTCCACAGCAAGGACGCGGCGGCCGCCGGGGAGAGCGCGGTGCGGCTCAACCTGGTGGCCGCCTGGCGTGAGTCCACCGTGTTCACCGAGGCCGAGCGGGCCGCCCTCGCCTTCGCCGAGGAGGGCACCCGGCTCGCCGACGCCCACCTCGGCGTGTCCGACCAGACCTGGGCCCAGATCCGCGAGCACTACGACGACGACCAGACCGCCGCGCTCGTCTACCTGGTGGCCGTGATCAACGCCGCCAACCGGCTCGGCGTGATCGTGCGCAACCCGGGCGGTTCGTACCAGCCCGGCATGTTCGCCGACCTGGCGAACTGACCGATCTCGCCCCAGGTGCCTCAGCGCACCTCCTTGATACGGATCTGGTTGCCGGCGGGGTCGCGGAAGGAGCAGTCGCGCACCCCGTACGGCTGCTCGGTCGGCTCCTGGATCACCTCGGCGTCGGTGGCCTGGATCCTGTCGAAGGTGCCGTCGAGGTCCTTGGTGGCCAGGAGGATCCAGCCGTAGGTCCCCTTGGCCATCATCTCGCTGATGGTGCGGCGCTCGTCCTCGGTGACCCCGGGGTCGGCGGCCGGCGGGGCCAGGAGGATGGAGGTGTCGGGCTGGCCGGCGGGCCCGACCGTGATCCAGCGCATCGCGCCCTGGCCGACGTCGCTGCGGACCTCGAAGCCGAGGACGTCGCGGTAGAAGGCCAGGGAGGCCTCGGGGTCGGTGTGCGGGAGAACCGTGGTGTCAATGGTGATGTCCATGGCTCTCACGCTAGCTCCGGCCCCGAAGGGCGTGCTTCTCGATTCCTGACCGGTCGGGTCACCTGCTTCGCCACACACGGCGGCATCCCCGCCGTCGCCCGCGCCGCCTCGCGCCGGTAGACGCTCGGCGGCACACCGACCAGTTCGGTGAAGCGCGTGCTGAAGGTGCCCAGCGACTGGCAGCCGACCGCGAAGCAGACCTCGGTGACGCTGAGGTCACCCCGCCGCAGCAACGCCATCGCGCGCTCGATCCGCCGCGTCATCAGGTAGCCGTACGGCGACTCTCCGTAGGCGAGCTTGAACTGGCGGCTCAGGTGCCCCGCCGACATGTTCGCCCCACGGGCCAGCGCCTCGACGTCCAGCGGCTGCGCGTACTCCCGGTCGATCCGGTCCCGCACGCGCCGCAGCCGCGCCAGGTCGCTCAGGTGCTGCTCCGGGGTGGTTTTGCTGCTCACCCGCGCGATCGTGTCACGCCGCGTCCGCGATGCCTAGTGCCGTCACACCCCGCCCTACGCGGCGACGGCCACGGCCCCCTCCTTCAGCCCGCAGTCGCGGCAGAGGGCGGGCTCGGCGGCGCGGAAGGCGCGCTCGCAGCCGTCGCAGGTCTGCCAGGGGAGGACGGGCGGTGGCGTGCGGGGCGGCGTAGGGGGCGGCGTATGGGGCGCGGGGGCGGGCGCTACGGCGGGTGGGGGTTCGCTGAGGCGGAAGGTCAGGATCCGGGACGGGCGGGCCAGGAAGCGGTCCGGCAGCCCGGTGGTGAGGAGGCTGGTGAGCTGCCTGGGCCCCACGCCGACCGCGAACCACCGCGCGACGGCCGGGGCCAGCTGGGCCACCTCCCGCCGGGACAGGATCAGCCGAGGGTCGGCGATGCGCAGCGAGGCGAGGAGGGCGACGGCCTGCTCGTCGCCGTCCACGGCCTCGGCCGCCTCGGTGGGCTCCGTCGCCCCGTGTTCCGGCTCCGGTGCTGGTGGGGCGGGCTTCCGGGGGCGCGGTGGCGGGGCGATCAGCTGCCGCTTCGGCAGGCCTCGCTGCGGTGCGTCCTTCGGTACGTCCTTCGGTACGTCGCGGAAGTACGTACGCGTACGGACCAGCCCGCCGGGCCCGCGCTCGCGCCGCCGCTCCAGATAACCGGCGGCCTCCAGCTCCCTGAGCGCCCGCGAGATCAGGATCTCGCCCTCGGTGAAGTGCTCGCACAGCGCGGCGATGCTCACCGGCGCGCCATCGGGCAGCGAGAGGATGTAGGCCGCGACACCGATCGTGACCGCGCTGCCGCGCCGCTGCGCGAGGGCGTTGGAGATCACGGTGAAGTCGGCGGTGAGACGGGTACGGATGTGGATCACGCCGGAGGTCGGTAGTCCGGCGTCGACGCGCGCATGCGCGTTAGACTGCGGCTCAGCCATCGGGAAGGTGCTTCTTCCTGATCGGTCAGGCCCTCGTTCGGGATGCCAGTCCCGGCCGGGGGCCGTCGTCTGTTTGGGGTTGTTGCGGCGAACGTAACCGCCCGCCTCCCGCACCCGCAAGCCGGTCACTCGTACGGGTGATGTGGGAGGGGAGGGTGGGTGGGAGGTTCTTTTCCTCAGGTTCTTTAGGGGAGTTGGTGGCCCACCGAACCCCCGTGTACGGGGAACCGGCGGGGATGGCGTCAGGGCGCGGGCGGGCGTCTGGAGGTCGGAAACCGGAAGAGGCTGTAGATCAGCACCGCGCACCCGAAGGCGAAGATCCACGCACCCGGACCGAGGGAGGCGAGGTCCCCTACAGAGTGGTACGTGGCGATGACGATGACCGCGAACAGGGCGGTGCTGAGTGCGGTGGTGAGCATGTGCAGCCACCGGATCCAGCGCGGGACGGGAGCGACGGGGGCACGGCGCAGCGCGGTCAGTGCTGCGGCACAGGTGCCTGCGCTCAACACAGCGACCACGGCGAACGGCCAGTAGCCCCGCTCCAGGTAGGTGACGATATTCAGCCCTTCGTAGAAGGGCAGGAACATGGCGACTGCCAGCGCCACCAAGGCGGTCCACAAGGGGAGGACGGCGCGGTGGTGCGCCGGGGGTGGGGCGAACGCGTTGGCGGGCATGACAATGGGAGCCGCCACAGGCTGGGCCGGGACGGGGACGGGGACGGGGGCTGGGGCGGGGACGGGTGGCGCGGCCACGGGCTGCGGCGGAACGGGCGGGGTGGGCGGGGTGGGCGCCGTGCCGGTGGCGGGCAGCGCATGGGCGACCGGGTCGGGCAGCCAGGTTGCGGTCCGGGGGACGATCTCGGTGGGTGTGTATCCGTCGGCGGGCGGCACCAGGGCCAGCTCCTCGACGAGTTCGGCCACCGCCGGGCGTCGGGTGGGGTCCTTCGCCAGGCAGCGGGAGACGATCTCCAGGCCCGGCGACGGCAGTTCGGCGAGGTCCGGTTCCTCGTACACGATGCGGAAGTTGAGCGCGTGCGCCGAGCCGGTGCCGAAGGGGCCCACGCCGGTGGCCGCGTACGCCAGGACCGCGCCCAGGGCGAACACGTCGGTGGCCGGGGTGACGGGCTTGCCGGTGAGCTGTTCGGGAGCCATGAAGCCGGGGGTGCCCACGACCATTCCAGTACTGGTGAGCGCGGTGGCCTCGGCCGCCATGGAGATCCCGAAGTCGACGACTCTGGGCCCGTCAGGCGCGATCAGTACGTTGGAGGGCTTGAGGTCCCGGTGGACCAGACCGGCCGCGTGGATGGCCTCCAGCGCCTCGGCCAGCCCCGCGCCCAGCGCCCGCACCGATTCCGCCGGCCAGGGGCCGTGCGCCGCCACGGCCTTGTCCAGGGGCAGGCCGGGCACGTAGGCGGTGGCCAGCCACGGGGGCGAACCGTCGGGATCGGCGTCGACCACGGCGGCCGTGAAGAAGCCGTTGACCTTCCGCGCCGCCGCCACCTCCCGGGCGAACCGGCGGCGGAAGCCGGGATCCTCGGCCAGATCCGGCCGCACCACCTTCACCGCCACCAGCCGCCCGCCGGGCGAATGCCCCAGGTAGACCCTGCCCATTCCGCCCGCGCCCAGCAGCCCGGTGATCCGGTACCGCCCTACCTGCCGTGGATCAGTCGGCTGAAGTTCACTCACCAGAGCCCCCCTTGCATATCCGAGTCGAAGTGACCCGCCGGACCCCCGCGTGCGGGGGTCCGGCGGGGCGGGAATCAGAGGCGGGGGCCGGTCTTCAGGCTGGCTATGAAGGCCGTCCAGGAACCCGCCGGGAAGGTGAGGGCGGGGCCGTCGGGGTTCTTGCTGTCACGGATCGGTACGACGCCGGGTATCCCGTCGGCCACCTCCACGCAGTCGCCCCCGGCCTGATTGCTGTAGCTGCTTTTGCGCCAGGCGGCGCTGTTCAGATCGGGATGGGACACTCGCTCCACGGTGGTTGCCCTCCATCACGGATCGGATCATGTCGAGTGACATGAATGGGGGCAGGGACACTGCCCGCAGCCGATCGTAGGTCACCGCGAGCCGCTCGACATCGCTTGGCTCTTCGAAGAGTTGACCAAAGTCCGCGCCCTCCTTGTAGGCCACTTCTGTGCCATCCGGCAGTGTCAGCACAGTCAGGGAGCCGCCCATCTGCTCGTGCTCGCCGTGGTCGAACGGCAGCACCTGCACAGTGATGTGGCGCTGCCGGGCTGCCTTCAGTAGTTGCGCCAACTGGGTGCGCATAATGGCCTCACCACCGACCGGCCGCCTCAACACCGCCTCGTCCAGGACGACCCACAACTCCGGGCGGTCGGGGGAGCCGAGCCGCTTCTGGCGACTGAGTCGGGCGGTGACACGCTCCTCCAACTGCTCCTCGCTACTGAGCAGAATGTCGAGGCTCAGCACGGCTCGCGCGTAGTCCTCGGTCTGCAACAAGCCGGGCACCACATGCGCCGCGTACTGCCGGATGGACACCGCCCGTTCCGCGTACGCCATGAACGCCCGCGACCAGTCCGGGAACGCCTCCCGGTACACATACGGCCACATGTCCACCAGCAGGTTGTCCGCCCCGAGGACGGCGTCGAGCGCCTGCGCCAGCTCGAACGTCGGCCTCGCTCCCGACGCCCGCTCGATCTGCGTGATCCGGGTGCTGACCACATGCGTCTTCGCGCCCAGCTCGGCCTGGGTCAGCCCGGCGGCCATCCGGAGTCTGCGCACCCGCGACCCGAAGAGCGCCGCCATGGACGACTGGGGATCAATACCTTTGGCCAAAACATCACTTCCGTTCCTTACGGGGTGAGAGGTAATGCGTTACGGCCTTTTGAGCGTAGACCCGCCGGGCGACCCTTGAGTGCGGAAAGTCACGATGCGCACACGCTGCGAATCGTACGAAAGCTCGACGGGCAGAAATGGACACAACCGTGCTGAAGGCGAACACCCTGCCGGACGAAGGCGTGCAGCTCCCCTCGACCCCGCGCGGGGCGCGACTCGCCCGGAAGCTCGCCGTGCGGCGCATGGGGGAGTGGGGGTATCCGCCCGCCTCGGACACGACGTCCACCGTGGCCCTGCTGGTGGCGGAGCTGGCCTCCAACGCCGTGCGGCACGGCCGCGTGCCCGGGCGGGACTTCCGGCTGCGGCTGGCGTTCGTGGCGACGGCGCGTACGGTCCGTATCGAGGTGTCGGACGCCCGCGAGGACCGGCTTCCGGTCAGGCCGCAGGCTCCGTCGGACGACGACGAGACGGGGCGTGGCCTGCTGCTCGTCGAACTGCTGGCCACGCGCTGGGGGGTGACTCCCCGCGTCCCCGTCGGCAAGACGGTGTGGGCGGAGGTGGCGGCCGGTCTCCCGGGCCGATGAGCGTGTGGCTTCCCTCCCGACTTGACCCTGACGCCGGGGTCAGGGCTTAGCGTCCGGCGCATGGAAGAGACGAACACCCATCGCGGACGGACAGTGCTCATCACCGGAGGAGGCACCGGGATCGGTCGTGCGACGGCCCAGCGGTTCGCCGACGCGGGCGCCGAGGTTCTCATCGTCGGCCGGACCGCCGAACGATTGGCGGAGACGGCCGAAGGGCGCCCGCGCATCCGGACGTTCGTGGCCGACGTCGCCGAGCCGGACGCCCCCGACGATGTCGTCGCCGCAGCGGTGGAGGCGTTCGGGCGTATCGACGTCCTGGTCAACAATGCCGCGATCACCCGTCCGGCTCCGCTCGGGGCGATCGACCGGAAGGTCGCCGAGGAACAGCTCGCCACGAACCTTCTGGCCCCGGTGTTCCTCACCCAGCACGCTCTGCCTCACCTGGAAACGGGTGCTGCCATCGTCAACGTCACGTCCAACCCGCCCCACTACGGCTGGCGGGACAACTCGGTCTACGGATCGACGAAGGTGGCTCTCGACTTCCTGACCCACACATGGGCCGTCGAGCTGGCCCAGCGCGGCATTCGCGTGCTGTCCGTGGCCCCCGGGATCACGGCGACCCCGGTGCTGAGCCATGCCGGTGTCCCGGAGGAGCGGATCGTCGCGATGGGCAAGGAGCTTCGGGCCCGCATCCCGCTGGGGCGTATCGCTCAGCCCGGGGAAATCGCCTGGTGGATCGTGAACGCGACGCGCCCCGAAGCCGGTTATCTCACCGGTACGATCATTCGGGTCGACGGCGGGCTGAGCGCGGCTGGATGAAGGCGAAGCGATGCTGATCGGAGAACTGGCGAACGCGACGGGCACCACCATCCGGGCGCTGCGGTATTACGAACAGCAGGGCCTCCTCCACCCCCAGCGAGCGCCGAACGGCTACCGGGAGTACGACGAGACGGCGGTCGGCCGGGTGGCCAACATCAAGCTGCTGCTCTCGCTCGGCCTCACCTCCCAGGACGTCCGCGCCTTCCTCCCCTGTCTCGATCAGGCCATCGCCGATGGTCCCCTCTGCCCCGCGAGCGCGCGGCTCATCGCCCGCAGGCTCATGGACGTGGAGGAGAAGATCGCCGCGCTGGGAGTCGTCCGCGCCCACCTCACCGAAGCGCTGACTCGACCCGCCGCCCGCGCCTCCCGGACACGGCCGTCGGCCGAGTAGGCGGGTGACACGGCCGGAACGGAAAACCTCAGTAGCCCACCTCGCCGACCCGCCCCTCAACGGCCTCGCACTCCTCCAGCCCCGCCAGCGCCTGCGCGCGCTCATCGGGGTGCGCGCTGGCCCGGGGCACGGCGAGCGCCAGCCGGAACTGCTCCTGTGCCTCCCGGACGCGGCCCTCCGCCGCGTAGGCGCGCCCCAGGCGGCAGCGGATGTCCATCTCGATGCGGTCGTAGTGGGGCTCGGTGAGGGGGGACAGCAGCCGGTGCTGGGAGAGGGCCTGGTGGTGGAGGGTGATGGCGGCGCTCAGGTTTCCCGCGCCCTGTTCCGCCGAGCCCAGGCGGGCCAGGGTGAGGGCGGCGAGGAAGGTGTCCCCGGCCTGCTGGACGAGGTCGGCCGCCCGGCGGAGCAGGGTCGTGGCCTGGCCGTAGTCGCCGAGGCCGACGTGGACGTCGGCGGCGAGGGTGAGGACCCTGCTGAGCATGCGGGGCCTGCCGTTCGTCTCGGCGTGCGCGTGGGCGCTGTCGAAGCAGGCCAGCGCCTCCCTGTTCTGTCCCTGGAGATGGTGGAGGGCACCGAGCAAGGAGAGCCCCATGGCGGCGAGCCAATGGTCGTCGTACCGCCGGGACAGCTCCACGGCCTCGGTGATATGGGGAATCGCCTGGTTCACCTGGCCCAGGTTCAGCTCGGCGGTGCCCAGCCCGCTCAGCGCGCGGGCCTCCTCGCGCCGGTCGTCGCGGCGGCGGCTGAGGTCGAGGGCCTCGGTGAACCAGGCGCGCGCCTGCGGGTAGCGGCCCTGGTAGATGTCGACCATGCCCATGCAGCTCCGCAGCGCGAGGGGCATCCGCTGGTCGGTGGCCTCGTCGGCGTGCGCGAGCGCGGCCTTGAGGGCCGTTCGGCATTCGTGGTAGCGGCCCCGGCCCAGGAGGTGGTCGGTGAGCGCCTCGGCGATCCAGCAGGCGTAGTCGGCCTCGCCGAGCGCCGCCGCGTGCCCGACGACATCGGCCAGCTCCGCACCGGCGGCGGCCAGCCACGCCTCGGCGTCCCTCCAGCCGGTGAACGGCGCGAGGGCGGGCTGTTCCGGTTGTTCTACTTCGGCGGACTGCTCCGGTCCGCTGGGGAAGCCGGCGGGGCCCCAGTCGCTGGTGATCCGGCCCGCGTCGAGATACAGGCGCAGGGCGGCGGTGCGCGCCTCGGCGGCCTCGGCGGGGGCGGCTTCCGCGATGCGCCGCGCGTGCACCCGTACCAGGTCGTGCAGCCGGTAGCGGCCCGGGCGAGGCTGCTGCACGAGGCTCGTGTCGACCAGGCCCTCCAGGATCCGCTCCGCGTCGCGGGACGGCCGGCCCAGCATGGCCGCCGAGGTCAGCGGGTCGAACTCGACCGTCGGGGCCAGACCCAGGGTGCGGAAGCCGCGCTGCTGCTCGGGGGTGAGCTGGTCGTACGACAGCCGGAAGGCCGCCTCCACGCTGCGGTCGCCGGCCGTCAGCTCGCCGAGGCGGCGCTCGTCGCCCGCCATCCGGTCCACCAGATACGCCAGCGTCCAGGAGGGGCGGGTCTGAAGCCGCGTCCCGGCGATGCGCAGGGCCAGCGGTAGCCCGTCGCACAACCGGACCAGCTCACGCGTCGCCTCCGGCTCCCGGTCCGCGCGCTCCTCCCCGACGATGCGCCGCAGTAGGGACACCGCGTGGCTCGGCCCCAGGGGCTCCAGGCTGATCCGCCGATCCGCGTCGAGCCCGGCCAGCCGCCGCCGGCCCGCCGCGATCGCCATGCTGCCGGGCCCCGCGGGCAGCAGCGGCCGTATCTGCTGCGTCCCCAGGGCGTCGTCCAGGACGAGGAGCAGCCGCAGCGAGCTGGTTGCCGCGCGCCAGGCGGCGGTCAGTTCGTCCAGGTCGCCGGGCACCTCGTTGTCGGCCGCGCCGAGCGAGCGCAGCAGCCGGCGCAGCACGCGCTGCGGGGCGAGCCTGCGGCGTCCGGTGCTGTGCGCGCGCAGATCCACGTACAGGCAGCCGTCCGGGAAGTGGGCGCGTAGTTCGTGGGCCGCGCGGACGACGAGGGCGGACTTGCCGACGCCGGCCGGGCCGTCCACGGTCACGATCGACACGGATGCGGGCGGCGGGGGCGTGGTCAGGGCGGCCAGCTCGGGCTCGCGGCCGGTGAGGTGGCCGGCGTCGCCCGGCAGGTCGTTGACCGGGCGATGGCGGCGCGCGGTGGCGGGGGCTGCGGGGGCCGGGGCTGCTGGGGTGGGGGCTGGGGTGGCTGGGGCGGGGGCTGTTGGGGCGTGGGTGGCCGGCGTGGCGGCGGCCGGGGTAGTCGGGGCGGGGCGCGCTGCGGGCTCCCGCCCGAGGAGGTACGCGTCGTCGCGCCGCAGCACCGCTTCGTACACCCGGCGAAGCTCCTCCCCGGGATCGACACCCAGCTCGTCGCGCAGCCGCTCGCGCATGTCCTGGAAGGCGTTGAGCGCCTCCGCCTGCCGCTCACTGCCGTACAGCGCACGCATGCGCAACGCCAGCAGCGACTCGTCGTAGGGGTCGGCCGCGGACAGGGCGGCGAGTTCGTCCAGGGCGTCGGCGTACCGGCCGAGCACCACCAGGCAGTCGAGCCGCTCCCGCCGCAGCGAACGCCGCCGCTCCACCAGCCGCTGCCGCTCCACCCGCGCGAACGGCCCCGGCAACCCGGCCAGCGGTTCGCCCCCGAACAGATCGAGCGCCCGGGAGAACCGGTCCGCCGCGGTGGCCGCATCGCCGGCCCGCTTCGCGCGCTGTGCCTCCTCGGCCCGCTCGCCCAGCTCGCCCACATCGAGCCGGACGCCGTCCCTGACGAAGCGGTACCCGCCCCGGCCACCGCGGATCACCGACTCCGCCTGCCCGGTGCCTTCCGCGTCGAGCGCCTTCCGCAGCGCATAGACGTAGCTGGGGAGCACCCGGCGACCGGACTTCGGCGGCTTCGCACCCCACACCCCGTCCAACAACTGCTCATGGCTGACCAGAAGGCCCGGCCGCAGCACCATCGCGACCAGCACGGCCTGCCGCCGAACGGGCCCCAGATCGACCGGCGTTCCGTCGCGCCAGGCCCGTACGGGTCCGAGCACCGCGATCCGAAGCCGATGCTGCCGTTGTCGCCCCTCCTGGGGCCCCTCCTGTCGCTGCTGCTGCCGTGGCGGCTGCTCCGGAGATCCCCCGTCCAATCGAAGCCTCCGCTTCCCCACATCATCGAAATTTCATCCGCATTGCATCGCCTGCGGCGATGGTTGGCAAGACACGGCCGCCTCAGCCGAAATGACGTTCGTACGCGTCTCGTGACGCGGTGGAGAGGGGAAAGGCGTGACGGGGGAACAGCCTGCGCCGAATGACAATGCGCCGAGCGCTGACTGGCAGGCCCCAGGCGCGCCGCCGGGCGTCCCACCTGGTGTCCCACCAGGCGTCCCACCAGGCGCCCCGCCAGGCGTCCCACCTGGTGTCCCACCTGGCGCCCCGCCCGGCGCCCCTCCCGGTGTCCCACCTGTTGGCGCGCCGATCGCCGACGGGCAGGCCCCCGGCGTGCCGCCAGGGCCGGTGCGCCGCCGGAGGATGGTGCTGGCCGGGGCCGCCGCCGTGGTGCTGGCCCTGCTGGCCGGCCTGCTCGTGTGGCTGACCTCGCAGGACGGCGACGGCGGCGGCGACGGACGCGACTCGGCGGCGTTCCAGCGCGATCGGAAACCGTTCGTCGAGGCGCTGGTCGACCTCGCGGCGGCCCGCGGCCTGCACTACAAGGACACCGCGGCCGTGGGCATCACCGAACGGGACTTCACCGTCACCCAGTCCGGCGCGGTCTTCGGATCCATAGGCGACGGCGTGGAGAAGCTGGACAAGGACGTTCTCCGCATCGGCGGCAAGACGTACACCCGGTGGAAGAAGGGCCGGGACTACGAGTGGGCGGACGGGGAGCGCAAGGACCCGGACTCACCGGGCAGGTGGACCATAGGGTCCCCGGGCGAGTCCTACACCCTCGATCCGGTGATGGCGCAGTACCTGCGCCCGACCGAGCTGGCCCTCAAACTCTTCGACGCTCTCGACCAGTTGGGGCCGGAGCAACTGCCCGACCCGAGCGACCCCGACCTGCCGGCCCTGACCGTGGGCGGCGTGCCCGCGCTGCGGGCCGATACGTCGGCGGGCCGCATCGTCGTCTCGAAGAACAAGCCCTACCGCGTGCTCCGCCTGGAGCCGTACGACCTGCGCCAGCAGATCAAGGACCAGCTCAAGCCGCGCGAGGAGGGCGAGCCGACGCCCACGGTGGCGCCGCGGCTCACCACCGGGCCCCTGAAGGACGGCGACTCCGAGGGGATGGAACTGGCGCCGATCCCCGAAGACCAGGCGGACACCATGTACGCCGGGCTGGAGAAATACGCCGAGCAGCTGAAAGACGCGGTGGACGACGGCGTCGACTTCACTCTGGACGGCTCCGGCAAACTGGACTGCGGACGCTCGGGATGCTCCGTCCGGCAGAAGTTCACCGGGAAGCTGTCCACCGAGGCCAAGACCCGCATCACCGGCGGCACCGTTTTCGCCACCTTGAGCGCGACCATCAGCATCGACGGCCAGCCCGCCGGCGGCTGCACGGTCCCCAGCCGCGCCTTCCCCATCACCGGCAACGGCAGCGTCTCCGGCGCCCTGTCCTGCTCCGCCCCGGAGGCCGGCCCCGTCTTCGCGGCGGCCGACGCGAAGGCCAAGGCGCAAGCGGAACAGCAGGCCAGGGCGTCCGGCGGGCGGGCCACCGTCCGCTTCTACTCGCGGGCCGACACCCTCATCGACGCCCGGGCGCTCGCCGTGGGCGAGGTGGACCGCATCATCGACCAGGTGCGGCGGGAACGCCGCGACGGGACCTGCGCGGTCGGCGCGAACGCCGGCGTCCGCCCGTCCGCGGCTCGGCTCACTGGCGGGCAGAGCACCCACGCGTACCATGTGCTGGCCGGCAAGAAGGCGCCCGCCCCCAAGGCATCATGCTTCGAGCTGACCGAAATCGGTGGCGGGAAGCTGAAAACCCCCGCCGGTCTGGTCTACGGACCGATGAAGGGCGGGGAAGGGCACCGTATCTTCCATGTCGGCGCGCATGCCGGGGAAAGCGTGAAGAAGGGCAAGAAAGAACACAGCATCTTCACCGGCCGGTCGAGCCCGCTGGAACTCGTCGACGAGGCGTGGCGGAAGCGAGGGGCGCCGGAGCCGAATGACCCGGGCGCGTATGTCGTGCCGATGGGAAGAACGGTCGGCAGCGGTGGTCAGAAAAGCATTCGCGTCATCGTCAAGCCGGGGACGACTGAAGTCATCAGCGCCTACCCGGTCGAGTGAGAGAGCCCGGAGGAGACCCCGTGGAGTGCCCGCGATGTCATCAGGCAGCGCTTGAGAAGGTCCAGGTCACGCGCTTCGCGATCAAGATCGTCAAGTGCCCCGAATGCGACGCGATCTGGCCGCTCGATGGGGTCGTGGGCCCGCTCAACTTCGTGCAGTTCCAGCTTTTCCTGGATCTTCTGGGGGAGTCCGAGATGGAATCGCCGTACGAAGAGCTGGGCCCGCTCTAGGGCCTGTGGTGATGCCGTGATCAGTCTGTGGTCTTCAGGAGGTCGTCGATCCAGATCATTGCGGCTCGAAGGTGGAGGCCGGCGAGGTGGCTTTCGGGTGACTTGTCGTAGTGGGTGGCGATCCCTCGCCAGGCCTTCAGCTTGTTGATCAGCCGCTCGACGGTGTTTTGCTCCTTGTAGAGACCGGCATCGTGGCTGACGGGCCAGCCGCCGCTGAAGCCCTTGTTCTTTCAGGGAACTGCTCAAGCCCGGGTCCTTGTCTATGGTAATGCGTGGCCACAGGCGCGCCCCTGGTCGCAGAGGCCGCCGCATCTCAAAGGGGGACGGGATGAGCGAGTCGAGCAACGACGACGAGGGCACAGGCATCCTGATCGCGCTTGGCATGACGGCCGGCCTGTCCTTGGTCTGGGCTTATGTCATCAAGGATCAGGCACAGCTGATGACTTGGGGCGCGTTGGTGATGGCCGGAGTCACCGGCCTCATCGCCGGAAACTACAGCAACCACAGCCAGTCGGTCGCCGTTACCTGCGCCTTGGCCACCCCGCTCGGCACCTACCTGGGCACGCTCCTCGGTCTCTGCATGATCGCTGTCGCTCGGTACGGAGGTGACTTCAGCGACGCCTGGCACGTCTTCACCAGCGACACGAGCGAGGCGGCGCGCCTGTTCAAAACGGAGGCCCAGGACCGCGACTGGCTCTTCCTGTTCCTGTCGGCGCCGGTGGGGTACGGAGCGGCGATGCTGGAGGATTGACCTGGGGTGGGCCCCGCGGCGGAAGGCATGACCGCTGAGGCGGCCCGCGTGGGGAGAACGGACTTGTCACTGGTCAGCCAGCAAATCCACCTCGCTGCGGACCGCAGGTGCCGTCCGCTCGCGTTCGTCCTGACCGCCGGGCAGGCCGCAGACAGCCCGCAGTTCATGCCGGTCCTGAAGAGGGTCCGCGTCCGGCTGCCCCTCGGCCGTCCCCGCACCAGGCCCGGCGCGGTCGCCGCGGACAAGGCCTACTCATCTCGCGGCAACCGCGCCTACCTGCGCAAACGCAACATCAAGGCGGTCATCCCGGAGAAGAAGGACCAGGCCGCCAACCGGAAGAACAAGGGCGGGCCACACCCCCGGAAGAACAAGGGCGGGCCACACCCCCGTGCGGCACCGGGCGGACGGTGTCAGGGAACGATCCGTACCGCCCGGTAGTCGTACCCGTCCTGCTGGAAACCGGGCGCCTCCCATTCGAGACCGACCCGCTGCCCCGCCTCCAGGGAACGGAACCCGTCCGCGTCGACAGCGCTGAAATGACCCCAGCAGCCACCCGGCGTCTCCGGGCAGTCGAGCACGCCCCAGCCCTCTTCGTCATGCCACTCACGCACCGTCGCGTTCACCATGACCGGCAGCTTACTCAGGGCCAGGGCTCGCCGCCGGGGCCCCGCCCCGCCCCTCTTCGGCGCCGTCGCCCGGGGTCGATTACCTGCCAGGTCATCGACCCCGGCGCGGCGGCGGGCAATGATCGTGGACGTACCGAGACCGATCGCCGCCACCGGGAGGACGCCATGCCCGCGTACGTCATCGCCCACCTTCAGGAGTCCGCTCCGCACCCGGACATCGCCGAGTACATCGAGCGCATCCCCGGCACCTTCGAGCCGTACGGCGGTCGCTTCCTCGTACACGCCACGCGGCACGAGGTGAAGGAGGGCCGCTGGCCCGGCTTCGTCGTGGTGATCGCCTTTCCCGGGTTGGCCGAGGCGCAGGCCTGGTGGGACTCGCCCGCGTACCAGGAGATCGCCCCGCTGCGCTCGCGGCACATCGAGGGCGACATCGTCCTGGTCGGAGGCGTCCCGGAGGACTACGACGCGACGGCGACGGGAAGGGCGATGCGGGAAGCGATGGGGGAGCCGGTGCGGTAGGCCCTGCCGATCACCTCGTCGCCACCGCGAAGAATGGCCGCATCACGGCCTGCCGATTCCCGGGGCCTCAGCAGGCCGAGTGACCTGCGACGTTAAAGGCCAAGCTCAGGAAGAAGGGAGCTCAGACCTCGCAGTGCAGCTACCTGGAAGTCACGCAGCCGGCTCCGGGGCTACTGGTGCCGTGGGAGGTCCTGTGCCTTCTGCGCCGAAAGAGTCTTGTAGACGGTACCGGCGAGGTCGGGCAGCGTGTCCCCCTCGCCGACGGCGCTGTTGACGGCAATGGCGATGATCATGCCAGTCTTCGGGAAGTACATGTGCAGCACCCGGTTTCCATAAGTGGCCCCCTCATAGGCCCAGACCGTCCCGGCCACAGGATGGGCGAGCTTCACGACACCGAGCCCGAAACCCATGGGATCGTCGGCCGTGACGCTCTCGATGGGCTCACTCGTCTTCACCGAGACCAGGGACTCCAGCTCGCGCTGCTGCGCTGAGGGCAGCAGTCGACCGCTGTACAGCGCCCTGTCCCAAGCCGTCATGTCCCTCAGCGAACTCACCAGGCCACCCGCCCCCTGCGCCCAGGACAGGTGGAGCCGAGGAAGTGACTTGTTGAGATGCTTCGGCAGGTCGGAATGGGTGGAGTACGGCGTCGGCATGCGCGAGGCCGTGTCCGGAGGGCAGTCCGGGGGGAGGCAGGTGTCGTTCATTCCGAGAGGTTCGATGATGCGCTCGGCGAGCCGCTCATGGTAAGTATCGTGCGACGCTCGTTCGACAATCATCTGCGCGAGCAGGTAGTTCGTATTCGAGTACTCGTACTTCGCGGGACCCAGTGGCAGGCCCTCCACATAGGACATCAGGCGCTCCAGCGTGAAGCGCGTGGAGGGATTGGCGTCGAAATCCTTCAGGAACGCATCCTGCTCGGTGTAGCTGGGGATGCCGCTGGTCATCGACAGCAGTTGCTTGATGGTGACATCGCGCCACGCCGGATACTGGGGAAGCCACTTTCCCAGCTTGTCCCGTATGGACAGCTTTCCTTCGGCCTCCAGTTGAAGCAGCAGCACGGACGTGAACGCCTTGGTGTTGCTGCCTATCTGCCACAGCGCCTTGCTGTTCACCGGTCGACCACCGCCGTAGCGGGACGTCCCCGCATCGACCGAGATATCAGGTCGCTGATCGGCATAGGTCACCCGAAGGGAGACCGCTGAGAAATGATCCTTAGTGCCCTGAGCGTCCAGATATTTCTCGAGGTCACTTCGCAGTGACGCGGTGGCACTGCGACCGGATGGCTCCGCCACTGCGTGCGCGACGGCTGGCCCACTTCCCGACACCATCATCCCCGAAACAAGCGCCGCGGTGACCGTCGCCAGGGCCACGAGGCGCTTCCCTTGCTGACCACCCCGCCGACGAAGCCTGTACCTCACTGTCGCTATTCCTCCATCGAATCGAACAGAACTGGGAACGACGATCACGCTACGCAGTGGAGGCACGGCAGGTAATGGGGGTAACCCCCCGCTTGGTAGTGGTGCTGACGCCTGCGTGAGGCCAAGTACAGCTTCGAAGGCAGCCATCTGCCCGTCGGAAGAGGAGAGACCGCGACGGTCATTGACTCATCACTGAGGTGCGACAACTGACTCCTCAGAAGACATAGAGCCCTTTAGCTCTGGAGGCACGATCTGACGAATGCGCAGTGGGCGAAGCTGGAGCCCCTGCTCCCTGCTGGGAAGAAGTCCGGACGACCGCCGGTACACCCCAAGCGGCAGCTGATAGACGGCATACGCCGGCGCACCCGCGCCGGTGCTCCGTGGCGGGACGTGCCCGAGCGGTACGGCCCATGGGGGACGGTGTACGGACTTTTCCGCCGTTGGCAGCGGGACGGCACCTGGCACCGCATCTTCGAGCAACTGCAGGCCCGGGCCGATGCCGAGGGACTGATCA
>NZ_MAXF01000086.1 GCF_001704635.1 Streptomyces sparsogenes
CGCCGGTGCTGCGGGACGTGCCCGAGCGGTACGGCCCATGGGGGACGGTGTACGGACTTTTCCGCCGTTGGCAGCGGGACGGCACCTGGCACCGCATCTTCGAGCAACTGCAGGCCCGGGCCGATGCCGAGGGACTGATCACCTGGGACGTCTCGGTGGACTCCACCATCGCCCGCGCCCACAGCGCGGTTCCTGCGGTGGCCGGCCACCGCAGTTCGACGCTGCCGACTACAAAGAGCGCCACGCGGTGGAGGGCGGAATCAATCGCCTCAAGCGCCACCGCGCGGTGGCGCTTGAGGTACGACAAGCTCGCCGTCCGCTATGAGGCGACCGTGCTGGTCGCGGCCATCAACGAATGGCTGTGACCAGCACTTTCGCAACAGACGCCAGTGCTGTCAGCGCCCGTTGATAGCGTGCTTCGTCCAGTCGTGGAGTTCATGGAAGGACGGGGTACGTGCGGGATGTGGCATGCCACCAGGTCAGCGAGCAGCGGTTGGCCGAGGCGCTCGACGACATCGACGGGCGGGCCTACACGCGGTGGCACTCGCTGCGGTACGGCAGCATCTCGCCCACGCTGATCCGAGCCATGGCGGACGAACTGCTCGACCATGTCGCCGCGCGAACGGTGACGGAGCCGGGGCTCGACGCCGCGGCCGGCTTGGTCGCCGTCACCGCCGCGGAGTGTGTGCACGGAGTGCTGAGCATCATGTGCTTCCCGAACGGGGACCAGGAACTCCGGTTCCCCCTCGTCGGGGAGCGGATCAGCACGGACCCGGACGACGACGAGTTCGGGGACGGGCCCATCACCTTCCGGGACGTCGTCAAGGAGGCGCCAACCGCGCGGACCTGGCTCGACATGTTCGAGATGTGTGTCGTCAGCGGGCATGTGTGGGACTGGGAGCGGGTCACCGGGCTGCTGCTGCGCGGCGACTACGCGCCCGCCATCCGTGACGGCGTGCCCTACAACCGGTACACCTCCGTCTCCGACCCCGCCGACCTCGCCGCCATGGACGCCCTGTGCCCCTATCTCACCGAGGCGGCCGGGCATCTGCCCCGCGACTGGCCGACGGTTCCGCTGCGCAAGCCCGACGCCGGGGAGCGCGCGGAGGCCGCCCGGCGGCTCGACGAGGCCGGCGGCGCGCTGAGCGCGGACCAGCGGCTGCTCCGCGTACTCCTCGACGACGACCAGCACGCCTTCGAGGACGCCCTCGTCGCCCGGCTGGTCGCGTACCGGGAGAGCGTCGAGGCCGATGCCGGTGATCCCGCGCCCCGGTCCCTTCTCCCCCTCGGCACCCTCGCCCTGGCCTGCCTCGCCGTCCAGGTCCATGGGTGGGAACTCGGCGTCCGGTCCGGGTATCTGCCGTACGGTCTACTGGGATCGCCGGACGCGCCGCGCCGGGCGGCGGAGGGGAACCGGAACAACTTGAACTACTGGGCCGCCAAGTAGGCCACCCGGGGGGCGGGGCATGGGTGTGACGGGCGTGACGGGAGTGACGGGTGTGATCTTGCGGGAGTACTGCGCCGACAGACGCGCGAGGCTGAAGGGGCTCGCGCTCATCGCGCTGACGCTGGCGTGCGGGGTGCTCGAGGTGGTCATCAACGACCTGCCGGGCTGGGTCGCGGCGATCCTGATAGGAGTTCTGACCGTCGTCGACGGCGTGTGGGCCATGTCCCTGTGGCGCGCCCGCACGGTGGTGCGGGCGAGCGGGATCGCCGTGGTCGGGGTGGTGCGGGTGCGGAAGTGGGCCTGGCCCGACATCCGGGACATCGTCGTGGAGACGGACTCGTCCCCACCGAGGCAGCGCGTACGTCTGTGCGATAGCCAAGGACGGAAGACCACCCTGCCCTACGTCGGTGAACGCCATCTGCCGGATCTCCACGCCCTGCGGCCCCGGTAGCCCCGCCGGCGCGGAAGTGTCAGGCCGGCGGGGAAGTGTCAGGCCGGCGGGGAAGTGTCAGGATCGCGCCGGCGCGAGGGCGCCGCGCCCCGTCCCGCCGTCGGAGCCCCGCCGTCGGGCGGCGGCGGTTCCGCGACCCCGACGAAGTTCCCGGCCACGCGCCGGACGCGGACCGACCACCCCCGCGCCGCGAGGTCGTCCGTGAGGGCCCGGGCATCGTGGAACACCTTCACGATGCGGTACTGACTGCCGTCGCCGAGCTGGCGCAGCGCCGCCGGGGCGGGCAGGCCCGTGAGGACTTCCTCCTCCTCCGCGACGGCGGGGCCGTCGTCAATGAAGATCGCCTTGCCGCCCGGCGCCAGCGCGGCGGCGACCGTGTTCCAGAAGCCGGGCAAGCGCCTCGGCGGCACGTGGGAGAGCCAGAAGGCGAAGAACACGGTGTCGTAGCGCCGTGGCGGCTGCCACTCGAACAGGTCGGCCTGAACGAACTCGACCGTGGGGGACGCCCCCGTGTGGGACGCGGTACGCGCCCGGGCGAGCGCCAGCACCTCGCCCGCCACGTCCACCGCCGTCACCGAACGCGCCCGCGCCGCGAGCCTCGGTGTCCACTGGCCCGTACCGCAGGCCAGCTCCAACACATCCCCGCGAACCGGGAGTTCGTCGACGACGGTCAGCAACTCCCGCAGCTCCTCGCGCTCCGCGTACGGCCGGTCGTATTCGGCCGCGCCCGCCCTGTAGTAAGCCACTTGCTCTGCCAGGAGAGCGTCGTCATCCATGTGCGTCATGTGCGTCATGGGGGTCATGTGGGTCATGGGGGTCCCTCTCATCGGAGCGGACTGATCACCCGGACACTGTCGGCCCTCACCCTTGGGCAAGGTCAACGGCCACAAGAGCCGTAAGCGGTCGGGCGACACGCTCAGCCGGCCAGTTCGGCCGCCCGCAACGGACACCCCGTACCGACGCGCGCCTCGAGCTCGGCCCGCAGGGCGGCAAGCTGGGCCATGCGCGCGTCCACGATCCGGATCTTCTCCTCGAACAGCGCGGACAACGCCTCGGCGGTGTCCTCCGCGTCGCGCAGCTCCTCGCCGTGCTGTGCGATCTCGGCCAGCGAGAAGCCGAGCGTCTGCGCGGTGCGGACGTACTGGAGCCAGGCCACCGTCTCCGGCGGGAAGTCGCGATAGCCGTTGGCCAGCCGCTCACCCGTGACGAGGCCGATCTTCTCGTAGAAGCGAATGGTGTCCTTGGACATCCCCGCTCGCGCGGCCAGCTCTCCGATACGCATGACCCTCCGCCGGACCGGGACTGTGGGCTTGACCTTGGACAGTACTCCACTGTTTAGCGTGAGGCGGTCGTTGCGTCGTTGCCGTAATCGCGCCCTTGCCGTGAGACCAACAGGAGTCCTCGTCGTGATCCGTCTTCTCGCCCCCGACCGCTCTGCCTACCTTCGCGTCGTACGCCTGAGTGCCTGGTACGACCTCGTCGTCACCGCCGGATTCGCGACGCCGTGGACGTACGCGCTGGTGCACGACGCGCTGTCCTCGCTGGGGGACGCGTCGGGGTTGGGGGCCATGCCCGCCCTCGACCCGATGCAGACCCTGTACGCGAATCTGATGGGGTCGGTCGTGGTCGTCTGGGCGCTCCTGCGGATCGTCAAGCCGCAGCCTGCGCACGGACTGTTCGACGGTGTCGCGCGCACCCTCTTCTCCGCCTGGCAGGCCTACGCGCTGGCCCACGGCGCCACCCGGCTGCTGTGGTTCTTCTTCGCTGTCGAGGTGTCGTTCGGTCTCGTTCAGCTTCTTCCCTGGTGGCGCGCTCGCCCCCGCCGACTTACGGGACCTTCCACAGCCGGGTCTTGCCGTCGTAGCCGGTCGTTGCCAGGTATCGGCCGTCCGAGCTGAAGGCCAGGCCTGCTACGTTCTCGTGGCCGCTGATCAGGCGGGTGCGTTCGTGGCGGTCGGCCACGTCCCACAGCCCGACCCGCGCACCACTGGCGACGGCGAGTGTCGTGCCGTCCGGGCTGAACGCCACGTCGCGAAGCTCGACGACGTTCTCGTCGACCAGGGAGTCCTTCTGAAGGCCGCCGGCCACATCCCACAGCCTCATCATGTTGTCCTTGCCGGTGGTGACCAGCGTCTTCCCGTCCGGGCTGAACGCCATGCCCCAGAGTTCCTTGGACTGGTTGAGGGTCTTGCGTGCCTTGCGGCTGGACACGTCCCACAACTGCACTGAGTGATCCCCGTCCGGGGAAAGCTCGTAAGAGACACCGGCGGTGGCCAGCGTCTTCCCGTTCGGGCTGAACGCCACCCGCTTGATCGACGTCTCGTCGACGAGAACGGCGAGTTGTTCGAGCCGGCCTCCGTCGCCGTTGACCTCCCACAGCCGCGCCCCGTCGCCGCCTCCGGTGGCGAGTACCTTGCCGTCCGGACTGAACGCGACACTCTTGACGGCCCGGATGGGGTCGCCCGGGATCCTGGCCACCTGCCGGCGCTCGGCCACGTCCCACAGCCTCAGCTCGCCGCGGTCCGTGCAGACGGCGAGCAGCTTGCCATCGGGGCTGAAAGCGAGACAGGGGATGCCGAACACGGTGGTGCCGGACGTGACGCGCTGGGTGAGGGTGGCGCGTCGCTTGCGGCCCGCCACATCCCACAGCTCCACCTTGCCGTCCCCGCCTGAGGCGAGGGTCTTGCCGTCCGGGCTGAAGGCCACCGCCACGTCGGTACCCGGGTGGGCGAAGCGGGCGAGAGTGGCCACGGGCTCGAGCGAGGACGGCGTGTCACGGTCGGCCGACTGCCCGGGAAGAAGGACGGCGATGAGGACGACGGCGAGGGCGAGCAGCCCGAGGCCGCCCAGCAGGACGGACAGCCGTGGCGCGGGTGCCGCATGGGAGTCCGGGGTGTTCAAGGGGTCCGGGCTGTCCGGGGCCGGGCTGCTCAAGGGGTCCGGGCTGTCGGGCCTGTGCGGACTGGCCGGGCTGGCCGGGCCGGCCGGGCCGTCCGGCCTGCCCGGCGCCACCGCGGGACCGCCGGGGGCTGCCGGGGCGGTAAGGGCGTCGTGCAGGCCCGGCGCGGAGCCGACGACGGTCCGGGCCCTCGGCAGGGACGGAGCGGTGTGGCCCGGAGCGGTGTGGCCCTCGCCGCCCGTGGCTCCCGCAGGGGCGGCCGGGGCGGCCGGGTGGCAGTGCCGGATGACCTCGGCGGGGGTGGGCCGCCGCCGAGGATCCTTCTCCAGGCAGTAGGCGGCGATGGTCCGGACGGGCTCGGGGCAGTCGTCGAGGTCGGGAGCCTGTTCCAGGATCCGGTACGTCACGGCGTGGTGGCTGCCACCGCCGAAGGCGGGCCGTCCGGTGGCGGCGAAGCAGGCGACCACTCCGAGGGCGAAGACATCGACGGCTTCGGTGACGGCCTGCCCCCTGATGTATTCGGGCGCCATGTACGCGGGGGTCCCGGTGAGCATCCCGGTGCCGGTCACCGACGTGACGTCCGCGGCCCGGGCGATGCCGAAGTCGATGACCTTGGGCCCTTCCGCGGTGAGGATGATGTTGGAGGGCTTGAGGTCGCGGTGGATCACGTCGGCGGCGTGGATGGACTGCAGCGCCTCGGCCACCCGGGCGATCAGCCCCACCGCCGCGTCGACCGGCAACGGCCCGCCTTCGGCCACCGCGTCGTGCAGAGACGGCCCGGGAACGTAAGCCGTGGCCAGCCAGGGCTCGTCGGCCCGCAGGTCCGCGTCCACCACCGGCACCGTATAGAGGCCCTGAACCCGCCGGGCCGCGGCCACCTCCTGCTCGAAACGCTTGCGAAACGCTCTGTCGCTCGCGTACTCCCGGTGCACCACCTTGACCGCCACCGCGCTGCCGGCCGGAGTACGCCCCAGATAGACGCGGCCCATCCCGCCCGCGCCCAGCACCGCCTCCAGCCGGTACGGGCCCGCCTCCCCTGGATCACCGGCCCCGAGGGGGCGATGCGGCGGAGGGGTCGTCGGCCACTGCGACTGGCCCCCTCCCACGGGCGGAATCGCGGGGGGAACGGCGGGCGGAATCGCGGGTGGAACCGCGGGCGGACCATAGCCCGGTTGGGACATGCCGACTGTCACCCCTCGCTGGTCTGCCACCCGCGGCGCTCCGAGCGAGCAGCGTAAACGACCCCGCCCCGCCCGAACACCCCCGCGCCGCACCCCCCGCTGCTCGTTGCACCCGCTGCCCGTTCGGGCGCGCACCGAGTGCGGGTTCCGCCCCGGCTGTCCAGGCTTGACCTCGGGATGTGTCTCCTCGTCTCCTCACGAAGGTGGAAGAACATGCCGACGTACGTCGCCCTGCTGAGCTGGACCGATCAGGGGGTCCGTAACTACAAGGACACCGCGAAGCGCGCCGAGAGCTTCGGCTCGGCGGTGAACAAGCTCGGGGCCGAGATCGTGAGCATCTACTGGACCATCGGCCCGTACGACCTCGTGACCGTCCTCGAGGCGCCCGACGACGAAACGGCCACGGCGGCACTCGTCCAGCTGGGCGGGGTGGGCAACGTCCGTTCCACGACGCTGCGGGCCTTCGACCGGGAGGAGATGGGGCGCATCATCGCCAAGGCGGCCGGCTGACAACTGACAGGTCTGTACGGCTGGTTACACAACAATGACATCCGGGCGTACAACCGGAGATCTGCCTTCCGAGTCGGAGTGTGTGGGGGACGCGGCGCGCGCCGCGTGGAACTCGACCACTCTGAGAGGCAGTTGTATGTCCCGAGCAGGACGCAGGACCCGTACCGCACGGCTGGGCTCGCCCCTGGCCGCCGCGGTGCTGCTCGCCGCAGGGCTCAGCGCCTGGGCCCTCACCGGAGCCCCGGCCCAGGCCGCCCCGGCCCAGGCCGCCTCGGCGTCGGTGGACGTCCAGGACGACTTCAACGGCGACGGCTACGCCGACCTCGTCATCGGGGCGCCGAACGCCACGGTGTCGGACAAGGCGAAGGCCGGCTATGTGGCCATCACGTACGGGTCGGCGAACGGACTGTCCACCGCCAACAAGAAGATCGTGAGCCGGTCGACCAGCGGGATACCCGGCTCCGCGACCGCGGGCGAGCGCTTCGGAGTGAATGTCACCAAGGGCGACCTCGACGGCGACGGCTACGGCGACCTCGTGATCGCGGGCGGCGCCCAGGGCTCCGTCGTCCTGTGGGGCTCCGCCTCCGGGCTCACCGGCGGCACCAACCTCGCCGGGTACGGTCAGGCCCCGCAGGCCGGTGACTTCGACGGGGACGGCAAGACCGACCTCGCGCTGTTCGCCCACAACACCGTCTCCGGCGACGACCCGCCGAGCGCCAAGGCCGCCCTGTGGAAGGGCCCGATCTCCCGGACCGGCACGCCCGCCGCCGTGCTGAACATTCTCGACGAGTCCGAGTGGTGGGGCTACGACGAGAGCGACGCCTCCTGCGCCACCGGCGGCGGCTGCGAGGACGGCCCCGACTCGATCACCGGGCCCATCCTCAACGGCCACGTCGGCGACATCAACGGCGATGGCAAGGACGACATCGTCCAGTGGATCTACACCGGCGACGGAACCTGGGGCAACCGGCTCCTGTACGGAGGCGCCTCGGGCTTCACCGAGGGCCGCGCCCCCGGCGACACGACGAACGGCGTCGCGGGCACCGGCGTGGGCGACGTGAACGGTGACGGCTTCGACGACGTGGTGGTCGGCGTCGACGACTGGAGCAACAAGGTCCGCGTCGCCTACGGCTCGGCCTCCGGCCTCTCCGACGCGAACACGAAGTCGTTCGACCAGGACCTGCCCGGCCTCTACGGCGCGGAGGAGGAGGGCGACGGCCTCGGCACGGCGGTCTCCGTGGACGACGTGAACGGCGACGGCTACGCCGACATCGCCCTCGGCATCCCCGGCGAGGACTTCAGCGGCCTCACCGACGCCGGCTCGTTCGCCCTGGTACCCGGCAGCGCCTCCGGCTTCACCGGCACCGGCAGCCAGGTCTTCCACCAGAACTCCGACGGGGTCCCCGGAGTGGCCGAGTCGGGCGACAGGTTCGGCGCCACCACCGCCCTCCTGGACGTCAACGGAGACGGCCACCGCGACCTCGCCGTCGCCTCCACCGCCGAGAACGGCGACAACGGCGCGGTCTGGCTCCTCCGCGGCACCCCCACCGGCCTGACCACCACCTCCGCCCTGGCCTTCGGCCCCGACGACCTGTCCGCCCCCGCCACGAAGGCGCTCTTCGGAGCCACCCTGCGCTGACCGCCCGCGCGCAGCGACGGTAGCTGACCCAGCCCCCTCGCCTACGGAAATCCGTAGGCGAGGGGGCTGCGACGTATCTGGTCGATTTATCCGGGAATGTTTGCATTAGGGGCGGGACGGAGTCAGAGTCGGGGGCAGGAGGCGACTATGGCTGTCCTCGCGATGTTTCTTCTCGCCCTCGGGATGATCTTGCTCCTGGTCGGCGCGATCCTGTTTGTCGTCGGGGCAGTCGTGATCCTCGCGGGGTTCACCCTGATCGCCATCGCGGCCTTCTTGCTGATCCGGAGAGCGCTGAGGCGCCGACAGCGGAAGCAGGGCAAGGCCTACTGATCACGGGGATTTAGGGATGGTGGGGGCGCCGACGAGGGACTGCTGACCACGGACCGCAGGGCGCGGACCAGGAGGGCGGCGTCCGAGCCGGAGAGCGGAGCGAGGAACCGGCGCTCCATCTCCTGACGGGCGACTTCGGCCTCGCGGAGCCGCTCCCGTCCGGCCGGCGTCAGCCGCACGATGTTCTTGCGCCGGTCCTGGGGGCTGCGGCGCCGCTCGACCAGCTCCTTGCCCTCCAGGGCGTCGACGAGACCCACCATCGTCGTGCGGTCGACGCCCAGCTTGCCCGCCGCCTCCAGCTGGGACAGCTCGTCATGTGCGTCGAGGACGGCGAGAACCGCCAGCTCACGGCCGTCGATCCCATACGGCGCCAAGGCCCGCGCCGACTCCTCGCTCAGCCGCAGATAGGCGTGTTTGAGCAGATAGCCGAGGCGGGAGGAGAGGACCTCGGGCGGCGCGTCACGAGTCATGACGACACCATATCCGGGGCTGATAGTCAGCAGTGCTGACGATCGATTACAGTGACGGTGGCATCGCCGTCACGGCGGCGTGCGTCGACGAGAAGGGCGCGTGGCACCCATGCCGGACCAGCACATTTCATCCCTCAGATTCGGAATCAAGACCACCCCCATGCGGGCCCCCTACGAAGACATCCTCCGCGTATGGCAGGAAGCCGACGACCTGCCCGAGATCGCGGACGCCTGGCTGTGGGACCACCTCATGCCGATCGCCGGCCCGAAGAATGGGCAGATCTTGGAGGGCTGGACGCTGCTGAGCGCCCTGGCCGCCAAGACCCAGCGGCTACGCCTAGAAGGCTCATGAAGATCT
>NZ_MAXF01000087.1 GCF_001704635.1 Streptomyces sparsogenes
CCACCGCGTTGATCGGTGGAGCCGCCTTGTTGCTGCCGGACGCGTTGCGTCCGTATCGCCAGCGCTTTCCGGTCCGCCGGTTGATCCCGACGATCCGGCACGCTTCCGTGTTGCTCACGCCCTGCTGCATGAGCCGGAAGTATGCCTCCCGCTCACGCACGAGCTTCCTGGGTCCCTGCGGTTGCCGGTCCTCGCGGATCTCGAAGTCCATGCCACCCCTTGAGCTGGGGTGTTGCAACAACCACTAGAACCCAAGACCGGTCCGGGGCCTTGCGCTTGTCGTCCCCGGCAGAATTCGAACCTGCGACACCCGCACCGCGCCGCCGGGCCTGATCCAGGGACGGAAGGACCTCCGCATTCGGCACCGTCGTTCAGCCGGCGATGTCGACCCCATATCCGCGTGCGAGGGCGTCGAGGCCGTGGTCGTAGCCCTGGCCGACGGCACGTAGACGCCAGAGCGGACCCCTGCGATAGATCTCCACGAGCAGCATCGTGCGTTCGGTGGTGGCGGCGTCCAGGGTGGCCCGGGCGAGAGGTGCCCCGCTGCTGCCGGGGGCCGCACCGATCTGGATCGCGCCGACAGTCCCGAAGGTGGTGGCGCCGTCGATGGCCGCAGCGACGACGATCTTCCGCGTCGCGGGTGGCAGGGATGCCAGGTCGAGGGCGATGGTCTGTTCGGCAGGGCCACCGATCAACAGGCGCGCCGTTCCAGCGGGGCTCTCCGGGGCTCCGTAGAAGATGAAGTCCTCGTCGTGGGCGACCTGTTCGTCCTCGTCGAGGAGGAAGGCGACCACATCGATCTCGCAGTCGGCCTGCGGGGCCCAGCCAGCGGTGACGTACCACTCGGGTGCCGGTCCACCGTTCGGCATGGGCAGGTCGATGACGCCGCCTCTCGGCATCACGTGCGGCTCCTGAGGCCGGAGAACCACCGCGTTCTGGTCCCCCATTGGGGCCGGAGAGGCGAGCCAGTGCAGGTCGTGCACAGGGAGTTGAAGGGCGGTGATGCGCCTCATGCGCCGGTCGCCTTCTGCTCCTGGCAGGAGCACGACGTCAGTGACGCTGGCGGAAAGGTTGATCGCCGCGGACCCGCCCAGCTGGACGACGCGGATACGGGCTGCCGCGGCATCGGCATGGACGCCACCGAGCACCAGTACCCGACGTCCCGCGAGGGGCTTGTCCAAGGTGTCGACCAAGTGCTCCGATTGGCGCGGAGCGGGGACTGGCACGCAGGGGGAGGCCGTGGGGAGGGCAGATGCTTCCGGGGCGGGTACGACAGAAGTCGTAGTGGACACCGGCTCCACGGGCCTGATCTGTTCTGCTTCTGGCTCAGTCACCGGGGCGACCCTGACGGCTGTCGCCTCATGTGCTGTCCCCGGCCGTACGTCGGCCAGCAGCCGCAGGAAGGTCTGCTCGTCGACGACCGGCACGCCTTCAGCAAGTGCGCGTCGGGCCTTTGTCGAGTCGGCCGCCGGTTCGTTGGTGACCAGCACGCTGGTGTGCCGGCTGACGGAAGTCATCATGTTCAGCCCGGCGGCAACCGCCCGCCCGACCAGCTCCGCACGGGCGTAGGCGGTCTCACCGGTGATCGCGACCTTCATCCCTTGCTGGAGCGGCCCGCCGGGAGTCAGACGTCCCGGATTGCGGTAGGCACAGGGAGTCTTCGGTGGCTTCGGCGTGAATTGGGATTCTGCCCGCGGTGGGCAGGCCACCAGCGGCAAGGGCAGATCGAGCCGAGCTGCCTCACGCAGGGACGCACGCAGGACCCCGGCAAGTACCCGGGTGTCGTCCAGTGCATCGTGAGCGCGCTGTTGGGAGACGCCGTAGTGGGCGGCGAGGGTGCCGAGCTTCATGTCGTCGGTGGGCGGATCCACCTGGCGGTTCAAAGCCAGGGTGCACAGCCGCTGCGACACCGGCAGCCACATCCGCGCACGAGCGAACTCGTAGGCGAGGAAGTCGTAGTCGAATTGGGCATTGTGGGCTACCAGGACGCGGTCCTGGAGCATCGCCCCGAGCCGCCCGGCCACTTGGCCGAAGGTGGGTGCACCCTGCAGCCGCTCGACGGTGAGCCCATGCACCTCCACAGGCCCCGGATCACACCCCGGATTGAGCAGCGTCGAGAACTCCCCGGTCTGCTCACCGTCCGGACCGATCGTGATCACTGCAACGGACAGCACCCGGTCCCGCCGGGCTACGAGTCCCGAGGTCTCCACATCGACCAGGGCCCAATCGTAGGCGTAATCGCCCATGGCGGGAACGTCCAAGAAGGGAGAGACGAGACTCATGACGCCAAGGATGATCCGATATGCGACCCTCCTTCAATCTACATGGCGATTTTCGCTCGTTCGAAAGGCCGTGATGAGGCGGTCGTGGTACGCCGACCGCAGAACCGGCGGTTTCGCAAGCGCCGTCGGGGATGCAGCGCCAGTTCCTGGAACGGGTGTACCGGCTGACCCGCGAGTCGCTCCTCCGTCCGCTTGGAACGTCTCCTCGGTCCAGCACTCGCACCACTAAGTCCTGCTGCGTGGGCTTCATGAGCATGTGTGGCCTCCCAATCGGGCGTCCGCGTAAAGCTTCGGCGGTGACCGTGTGGCCTTGGTCGCTGTCGTGGACGATGACTCGGTAAGCGATGACGCTGACCATGCCCAGGCCTCGGCCGCGCTCGGCGTCTTGGTCCTGCTGCTCGACCTTCGGGGCCGTCCCCCGCCCCGCCGTCGTCCGTGACCTTTACCGGGACCACCTGAGCGGAGACCACTACGGCCAGGCGGAAGCTGCCGTACTCCTGGCCGCTGCAACGATGGCCGATGTCTCAGCGATCGACGGCCCAGTGCGCGTCCTCGGGCCAGGATCCCGCGCGGACAATGTGCTCCACGAGTCTGAACGCCTCACCGATGGGCACGGTGTCGTGGTCCAGGTACTCGTCGTGCTGCCCGCTGGACAGAACGAACCCCTTGCTTGATCCCTCGCCTCCTGGGTCCACGGCATGTTCGCCGGGATCGCCCTCTGCGTCGAGCAGCATCACCATCGCTCGCTCGGTGTTCGTGACGAAGGCCACCGATCGACCGGACGTACCGGTCAGCCACGTCTCAGGCAGACCCGTACGGACCCTCGCTCGAAGCGCCCCCAGTACCGCCTCGGACGGCACAGGGTCGGCGCTGCCGTCATCGATCACCCAGCGTTCAGCCATGAGCACGACGATCCCATGGACGAATCCAGGAGACAGTCCCTAGTCGTCTGAGACGGCGAAGGGCCAGCCTGGGAGGAGACCCCTCCTGAGCTGGCCCTTTTCTTTGTGCCCCCGGCAGGATTCGAACCTGCGACACCCGCTTTAGGAGAGCGGTGCTCTATCCCCTGAGCTACGGAGGCGGGGGCTTGTAGAAAACCTTGTCGAAAACCCGAAACCCGATCTTCGGCTTGGCTGAACAAACCCGCTTGGCCAGACGGCCGTGCTCTGATCGCTGGCAGTGCCGAGCGACGGAGCGCGGGGAGATCCCGGCTGACCTCCACACAGGGTAGCGGATGTGCCCACTGCGGTTCGCTCTCGTGGTTACGATTCCCTGGGGCGGCCGCTTGACGTGCAGCTTTGCGAGGCGTGAGACCGTCGAGCCAACGAGCAGGAGCAGGAGCCTCGACTCCGGGGAGGGGTGAATTATCCGTTCCGGGGGTAAGGGCGGCTTTCGTCCAATGGCTGGCGTAGTCGCGAGCGCGCTGACCGCCGAGTGCCTCACGGTCCGGTCGGAAAGATCGTTTGCAGCGGGGCCGACTCAACCGCATCCCCATCCGACGACCGTGTCCTCGGGCGCGCTGGTGGGGCAGAGTCGTGACGAGGTGGTGGTTGCTGTCTGTGGGGATGGTCAGTGCCTTGCCTGGCCTTCCGATGCGGCTGCTGCTGGATCGGCTTTGCGTGGAGCGGGCAGCGCGCAGGCCATGATGGCTACGGCCGTGCACACGACTGCGGTCGCCGTGAACACTGATCGGTACGACGATGTCGGGGTGTCGTGAGCGGTGGCAAGGGTGACGAGTGCGGCGAGTCCGAAGGCTCCGCCTAACTGGCGGGTGGTGTTCATCAGTCCGGAGGCCGCTCCGGCCTCCTGTTCGCTGACGCCCGAGGTGACGGTGGTGGTGATCGGGGTGATGAGCAGGCCCATGGCGGCGGACATGACGATCGCGGGACCGAGCAGGCCGTCCACGTAGCCGCTGTCAACGCTGATGCGGCTCTGCCAGAGGAAGCCGACCGCACCGAGCAGGGCGCTGAACACGATCAGGGAGCGGGCGCCGGTGTGCCGCATGACGGCGGGGGCGAGGCGGGCGGCCGCGATGCCGATGAGGGTGTGCGGGAGGAAGCCGATGCCGGTGGCGAGCGCCCCGTAGTGGAGGACGTCCTGCATGTACAGCGACAGGAAGTACCACATGGGGATGAAGCACGCTCCGGCCAGCAGCATCGTCGCGTTGCCGGCCCAGATCGCCCGCAGCCTCACCAGAGAGGGTGGCATCAGCGGGGCCGCCGCATACCGCGCCTCCGTGACCGCGAACGCGGTCAGCGTCACGATGCCGACGGCCAGGCCCGTCAGAGTGGTCGGTCCGCTCCAGCCGTGTGGCCCGGCCTGGTTGACGCCGTAGACCAGTGCGGTGACGCCCAGCGTCGCCAGCACCGCGCCGGGGGCGTCCAGTCGTCCGGATGCCGTGCGGGGAGGATCGGCGGGGAGCAGCCGTACGGCCGAGAGTACGGCCGCGACGCCGATCGGCACATTGATCAGAAGAATCCACCGCCAGGACAGAGCGTCGGTGAGCACGCCGCCGATCAGGTTGCCCGCCGCGCCGCCGGCCGAACTGACCGCGGTCCAGATCGCGAGCGCCCGGGTGCGGCCGTGCCCTTCGGCGAACGTGATCGTCAGGATCGTCAGCGTGGCCGGGGCCAGGACCGCGGCTCCCAGGCCCTGCACAGCGCGCATGGCGATCAGCAGGCCGGGGCCGGTGGCGAGCCCGCCCACCAGGCTGGAGGAGGAGAACAGCAGCAGTCCCCACAGGAACACCCGCCGACGCCCGTACAGGTCCGCGAGACGGCCGCCGAGGAGCAGGAAGCCCGCGAAGACCAGGGCATAGCTGCCGACGACCCACTGCAGCCCCGCGGCATCGAAGCCGAGCGCGTCCTGGATGGACGGCAGTGCGACATTCACCACCGACACGTCGAGGACCACCATGAACTGAGCCGCGCACGCCAGCCACAGGAGAGCCGACTGACGGCGCGCCGGCGCTGTCGACTGCTCCTCGGGGGCCTCTGAAGTGTCGGCGGCCCTGGCTTCGCGGTGTCCCATGTCTCTTCCCCATCGTCGAGGTCAGCCTTTACCGTACAGCGGTACTATAAAAACTGGTCGAACGGGAAGGGGGCAACCGTGCCGAAACGCGTTGACCATGCCCAACGTCGAGCCCACATCGCTGACGCCCTGGTGCGGGTGGCCGCGCGCGACGGACTGCACGCGGTGACCATGCGTGCCGTCGCCGCCGAGGCAGGCATGTCCCTCAACCTGGTCCAGTACTACTTCGATACCAAGGCCCAGTTGGTGCATTCCGCACTGCTCCACCTCGAACACCAGAGTCATGAGCGGTGGGCAGCGCGGCTGGAGAGCCTGAACGATCCGGAAACCGCGCGAGCCTGCCTTGAGGCGTTCGTCGCCGAAGCAGTGCCGACCGACGAAGCGAGCCGTGCCTTCCGCCTGGTGTGGACTTCCTACGCCGTGCTCGCGATGACCGATCCGGAACTCGCCGAGCAGCCTTTCATCGAGGGCCCGAACCGGCTCGAACGCCAGCTCACCGAAGTCCTGGCCAGGGCTCAGAAGGCAGGAAGGATCGCGGCACATCTGGATGTCTCCATCGAGGCCACGCGCTTGCTGAGCCTCAGCCACGGCGTCGGGACCAGCGTGCTGGTCGGACAGCGATCCGCGACACAGGCCTTGGAGGTGATGCATTACCACCTCGCCCGCTTGTTCAGCGATCCCACTCCGCTCGAAGCCCCATAGCCGTCGGCGACCGGCGCTCACTGATCAGCTTTCGGCCCGCGGGACGCGAGCCGCTGCCTCGCGGGATGAGGCAGCACAGCCAACCGCATCGCATGACGGACAGGAGGAGCTCGGTGACCATCAACGCACAGCAGCCGCGGGACTTTCCCTTCGCGCCTCCCCCTCAGCTCCACCTGGAACCACTCTTCGCGGTCTTACGCGAAAGAGAACCGATCAGCCGTGTCCGCCTCCCGTACGGCGGGGAGGCGTGGTTGGTCACCCGCTATGAGGACATCAAAGAGGTACTCGGTGGCCCCTGCTTCAGCCGGGCTGCCACTCAGCACGCCGAGACGCCCCGGATGCAGCCGGCTCCGGCCGGTGAAGGGGTGCTGATGTCGCTGGACCCACCCGACCATACGCGCTTGCGCAGGACAGTCGCCGGAGTCTTCACCAAGCGCCGGGTGAAGGACCTGCGGCCTTCCGTGGAGCGAATCGCGCAGGGACTGCTGGATGCGATGGAAGTCTCGGGTCCACCGGCCGATCTGGTCGCGTCATACGCGCTGCCCCTGCCCATCACCGTGATCTGCGATCTGCTGGGCGTGCCCGAGGACGGTCGGGACCGGCTACGAGAGTGGTCCGACGCCTTGCTGTCGACTACGGCATGCACTCCTGCCGAGACGGCGGCGGCCGCACAGGCTATGGCCGACTACTTCGCCGCCCTGGTCGAACAGCGTCGGCACAAGCCGACCGACGACTTGCTGGGGGCACTGGTCAAGATCTGCGGCCGGAAGGAGGGGCAGCTCAGCGAGGAGGAGGTGGTCTGCCTCACCCGTGATCTGCTCATCGCTGGTCACGAAACCACGGCGAGCCAGATCGCCAACTGCGTCTACGTTCTGCTCCACCACCCACAGGAGACGGGTCGGTTACGCGCGGACCCTCAGATGATGGCGTGCGCAGTGGAAGAACTGCTGCGGTTCATCCCACTGGGGTCGGGCGGCTTCCGCTCCAGAGTCGCCACCGCGGAGGTGCAGTTGTGCGGGGTGCGGATTCAGCCCGGAGAGACTGTGTTCGCACCGACGGTGGCGGCCAACCGGGACCCGGAACGGAGGCGCGACGCTCTGCACTCGCAGGGCGCACCGGCGTCAGTGTAGCGGTTGGGCCGTCGGGGGTGCAGGGCGCTGGGGGTGGGGGTGGGGGTTGGCCGCCGGTTGGGGGATATCGGGGATGAGGCAACCCGGAACCGGCGGGATGGCGTTCACCATGTGTGAAAGAGGTAGCTCGGACAGGGGCACGATGGCGAGGACACGACAGTGACGGGCGTGGCGCCCGGCTTCGAGGAGTTCGTCGCCGCGCGTGGGCCTCGGCTGTTGCGGGTCGCTTGGCTGCTGACCGGGGATGCTCATCTGGCCGAGGATCTGCTGCAGACGGTGCTGGCGAAGGTGTGGCCGAAGTGGCGGCGGATCGCGGCGGAGAATCCGGAGGCGTATGTCCGCAAGGCGCTGGTCAATACGCATGCGTCGTGGTGGCGGCGGCGCTGGCGGGGGGAGGTGCCGCACGACGAGGTGCCGGATACGCGGGTCGTGCCGGATCCGTTCGAGGGGGTGGATCTGGAGCAGTCCCTGGCGGCGGTGGTGCGTGGGCTGCCGGTGCGGCAGCGGGCGGTGGTGGTGCTGCGGTATTTCGAGGACCTGAGCGTGGAGGACACCGCCGAGGTGCTGGGGTGCAGCACGGGCACGGTGAAGAGCCAGGCGTCCAAGGCGCTGCGCACCTTGCAGGGGCTGCTGCCCGCCGCCGAGATGGTGGCGGACGGTGGTGAGCGTCGTGGGTGAGTCGTCCGGTCAGGGGGACGGGGGCGGCAGTCCGTCCGGGGAGGGGGCGGAGGCATTGCGGGAGGGGGAGGTGCGGGCGCTGCTGGAGCGGGGGGTGCCCCGGCTGGCCGCTCCCGCGCAGCGGATGCGGCGGGTCCGGCAGATGGTGGTACGGCGGCGGAGGAGGCGGGTGGTCGGGGTGGTCGGGGCCGCCGGGGTGGCCGGGGGCGTGGCGGCGGTCGTCACGCTGGCCGTGCTGGGGCATGTGCCGGGCAGGGGGCCGGGGGGTTCCGGGGCGACGGCGACGTATCAGGCGTCCGCCGTGTCGTCGCCCGCCGCTACCGGTCCCACCGCCACTGGTCCCACCGGCACTGGTCCCGCCGCTACCGGTCCCGCCGCCACTGGTCCCGCCGCCACCGGCCCCGCCTTCCGCTATCCCGGGCTGGACGGTCTGACCGTCCGGCTGCCCAGCGGCTGGAGCGGCCGTGACCTCGGGAGTGGGGGCGGAGGCGGTGGGGATGCGGTGGGGCTGGCCGGGAGTCGGCCGGCGGCCGTGGAGAAGGACCGGTGTACGGACATCCGGCGCTACTGCCTGGCGCCGGACGGGCTGGGGCGCGGGGAGGGGCTGCTCGTCCTGCGGCTGGGGCGGACGAACCCCCTGGGGGCGACCGGCCAGCGGGCGCGGCTGATGGACACCCGGCCGGGTGAGTCGTGCCGCCTCGCCGGCGGTACCCGCGAGCTGGTGGGCTGGCGTGCGGCCGGGGATTCCCGGCCGCACGAGCTGATCACCGCCTCCGTCTGTCTCAACCGGCCCTCCGCCGTCACTCTGGAGGAGGTTCGGGGTGTGCTTGGTTCCGCCCGTTTTCAGGGGTGATGCGCCTCCGAAGTCCCTCAGGCCCTGAAAGGCGCTATGGGGTTCTTCAGCGTTCCTACCAGCTGCAGCGCCCCCGCCGGGTCCTGCAGGTCCACCATCTGCTGGTTGTTCCGCAGCTGCAGCCGGTTCAGGCAGGACAGCGCGAATTCGGGCGCGAACATGTCGTACCGCTCGAACTTCTCCGCCAGCTCCGGCGCCGACGCCTGGTAGTCGGAGACGCACTCCGCCACCGTCCGCCAGAACGTCTCCTCCTCCAGGAGCCCGTCGGTGACGAGGATGCCGCTCAGGAAGCGCAGGAAGCAGTCGAAGACATCGGTGAAGATCGACAGCAGCTTCTTGTCCTCGGGGACCTCCACCCGGATCCGCCCGACCGCCGGCGGAAGGACTGCGTCCGGGTCCATGACGGCGATCTCCTCGGCAATGTCCTTGAAGATCGCTCGATGCACCGCGCCGTCCTCGATCACCAGGATCACGTTTTCGCCGTGGGGCATGAAGACCAGGTCGTAGGCGTAGAAGCAGTGCAGCACCGGCTTCAGGTACGCGTCCAGGTAGCGGCGCAGCCATCGGGCAGGCGGGAGGCCGGATTCCTCGATGAGCGCGCTGACGAACGAGCCGCCCTCGGGGTCGGTGTGGAGCAGGGAGGCCATGGTGGCCAGGCGCTGGCCGGGGTCGAGCGTCGGGACCGGGCTCTCGCGCCACAGGGCGGCCAGCATCTTGCGGTACGGGGAGCCCTTGTCGGTGGCGGCCTCGTACTGCCGGTGGTGGTAGCCGACGGCGGCGCGCTCGCGGATGATCGAGAAGCGGGCGGACCGCAGCAGCTCGTCGTCAGCGATCAGGCCGGCCAGCCAGTCGTTGATGGCGGGGGTGGCCTCCATATAGGCGGCGGACAGGCCCCGCATGAAGCCCATGTTGAGGACGGACAGGGCCGTCTTCACATAGTGCTTGGACGGGGCGTCGGTGTTGAAGAAGGTGCGGATCGACTGCTGCGCGAGATACGCGTCGTCGCCGGTGCCCAGGCAGACCAGGCGCCGCTGGGCGACCTCGGCGGCGAAGGTGACCGACAGCTTGTTCCACCACTGCCAGGGGTGGACGGGGATGAGGAGGTAGTCGGCGAGGTCGAGGCCGAGCCCGGCCATGGTGGCGGCGAAGCGGGCCAGGGTGGCCTCGCCCAGCTCCTCGCCGATCAGCCCGTCGTAGTCGAGGTCCGGGGTGGAGGTGAAGGTGGTGTGGTCGCGGTGCGCGGCCAGCCAGATCAGCTGGATCGGGCTCGCGGTCTCGGGGGCGTACGACAGGTATTCGTGCACCCCGAAGCCCAGGCGGCCGTTGTTGGCGACGAAGCACGGGTGGCCCTCGGTCATCCCGGTCTCCACCGTCTGGAAGTCCGACTTGGCCAGCTCGGCGGCGGCGACCGGCTCGCCGCTGAGCTTGTAGGCGGTGCCGGAGAGGGTGGAACTGATCTCTTCCAGATAGACGGGCAGGATCGCGTCGCCCAGCCCCAGCCGTCCGCGCAGGTCCAGGAAGAAGTCCAGGGCGTCGAGGGGGAGTTCGTCGCCGTCCTGGGTGCGGTGGCGGCTGATGCTGTCCGCGTCGACCATCCAGTGGTCCAGGGCCAGCAGGCGGGCCGCGAAGCGGTAGGTGACCGAGCCGTCGTCGCTGGTGACGGCGTAGCGGCCGTCGGGCTGGGGCTCGGGGGTGAGCAGGCGCTCGTGGGTGAACTCGGCGAGCGCCTTGCGTACGAGGAGGCGGCCCGCCCGCTCCCACAGCGCGGGGGTGAGGTGGGCTACGGCGTCGCGGGGGCTCATCCGTGCACTCCTTGCGCTGGCTCGTGCGGCTCGTTCGGCTCGTTGGGTTTGGTGGCTTTGGTCGGCTCGTTCCGCTTGGTCGGCTCGTTCGGCTGCTCTGGGGGCTCCGGCTGTTCCGGGTGCTCGGCTCCCGTCGTTCTCACCGCACTGAACCGATCCCGCCCGCAGAAGCTCAGATACGCCTCCTTCTCCGGTTTTTTCACCCGCCCCGCGATCTCGAAGCCGACCGCCGCGTTGAGCCTGTGCACCGCCGTGTTGCGCACGTCGGGTTCCACCACCACGCGCCGCGTCGCCGGGTCGGCGAAGAGGAACTCCATCACGGTGGTGATCACCGCCAGGGTGAACCCGTGCAGCGGGGTGTCCGCCGGCGCGCACAGGAAGTGCATGCCGACGTCGCCCTCCTGGGCCGGGTAGAGGCCCGCCAGCTCCACGCGGGCCGGGTCGTAGCGCTCCACCAGGAAGGCGGGCCGGTCCTCGTGCAGGCCGATGAAGGCGTCGTGGTGCGGGTGTGCCGCGATCTGCCGGTATTCGGAGGCGACCCGCTCCACGTCGGCGTCCTGCATCAGCCAGAAGGACGCCTTGGGGTGGGTGACCCAGCGGTGGAGCAGCTCCGCGTCGGCCGCCGGGTCGAGGGGGCGCAGGGAGAAGCGGCCGAGCCGGGGGTCCTGGCGCGTGAAGAGAGCGGTGGTCATCGCAGCGCCCCCTCCGGGGCCGCGAACTCCTGGAAGGCGATGGACTTCTCGATCGGGTAGTGCTCGCGGCCCAGCAGCTCGCGGATGATGCACGAGTTGCGGTAGGCGGCCATTCCGAGGTCGGGGGCCACGAAGCCGTGGGTGTGCAGCTCGGCGTTCTGGACGTAGATCTCCCGCCCGGCCGTGTCGACGCTGTAGTCGCGGGCGACCGCGAACCGCCCCGCGTCGTCCCAGGCGATCCGGTCCCGGATGGGCGCCAGGAACTCCGGCACCTGGTAGCGGTAGCCGGTGGCCAGGATCAGCCCCTGGGTGGTGAGGGTGAAGTCCCGGCCCTGCTCCTCCTGGCGCAGCCCGAGCGTGTACGAGCCGGCGGCCGCGTCGTACGAGGCCTCGCGCAGGGCGGTGTTCGTCATCAGCCGGGTCGGGCAGGGGCCCCGGCGGTTCTTGATGTAGAGGAGATCGAAGATGGCGTTGATGAGATCGGAGTTGATCCCCTTGTAGAGGTTCTTCTGCGAGGCATTCAGCCGGTCGCGGGTGTGCGCGGGCAGCCCGTAGAAGTAGTCCACGTACTCCGGGGAGGTCATCTCCAGCGTGAGCTTGGTGTATTCGAGGGGGAAGAAGCGGGGCGAGCGGGTGATCCAGTCGAGCCGGTAGCCGTGCGCGTCGATGTCCTGCAGCAGGTCGTGGTAGATCTCGGCGGCGCTCTGGCCACTGCCCACGACCGTGATGCTCTGCTTCGCCTGGAGCGCCTCCTTGTGCTCCAGGTACCGGGAGTTGTGGATCAGGTCGCCGCCCAGCCCACGGCAGGCCTCGGGGACGTACGGCGGCGTCCCGGTGCCCAGCACCAGCCGCCCGGCGCGCCAGGAGCGCCGCTCGCCGGTGGCCGTCTCGGTGGTGTGGACGACGTAACGGCCCTCCGCCTCGTCGTGCTCGACCGAGGTGACCTCCTGGCCGAAGCGGACGGAGCCGAGGCGGGCGGCCACCCAGCGGCAGTAGTCGTTGAACTCCTCCCGCAGGGGATAGAAGCTCTCGCGGATGTAGAAGGAGTACAGGCGGCCCGTCTCCTTCAGGTAGTTGAGGAAGGAGTACGGGGACGTCGGGTCGGCGAGGGTGACCAGGTCGGACATGAACGGCGTCTGGAGCGTGCTGCCCTCCAGGAACATCCCCGAGTGCCAGTCGAAGTCCGGCTTGCGCTCCAGGAACAGCCCGTTCAGCTCGTCGATCGGATCGGTCAGCGCGGCGAGGCCGAGGTTGAAGGGGCCCAGGCCGATGGCGATGAAGTCGTATGAGTCGGGGGAAGACACGGGGGGCACGGTGGACACGGTGGACACGGGGGTCTCCGGCGGGGTGGAAGGCGGTCAGCTGGCTCGGGCGCGGGGGAACTCCGGAACGGCGGCCTCCGAGGAGGACAGGTACCGCTCGGCGTGGCCCGCGAGGAGGTCCAGGACGTGGGCGATGTCGTGGAGCGAGGTCTCCGGGTTGAGCAGCGTGAACTTCAGGTGGTGCGCCCCGTCCACGACCGTCCCGGCCACCACGGCCTCGCCGGAGGCGGCCAGCGCCTCGCGCGCGTGCAGATTCGCCCGGTCCAGCAGGCCGGGGTCGAGCCGGCCGGGGGCGGGCTGGCCGGGGGCGGGCCGCGCGGCGGACGGGCCGCCGGTGTAGCGGAAGACCAGCGTGCTCAGCTGCGGCCGGGTGACCACCTCGTACCGTGGATCGGCGTCCAGCAGCCGCCAGGCCTCGGCCGCCCGGTCCACCACCTCGTCGAACAGTTCCCCGATGGCGTCCGCGCCCATGACGCGCAGCGTCAGCCACAGCTTGAGCGCGTCGAAGCGCCGGGTGGTCTGCAGGGACTTGTCGACCTGGTTGGGGATGAGCCGCTCCGCGCTGCGGGCCGGGTTGAGGTAGTCGGCGTGGTACGTGGCGTGGCCGAGCGTCGTACGGTCGCGCACCAGCACGGCGCTGGAGCTGACCGGCTGGAAGAAGGACTTGTGGTAGTCGACGGTGACCGAATCGGCGCGCTCGATGCCGTCCAGGAGGTGCCGGCGGCGCGGGGAGACCAGCAGCCCGCAGCCGTACGCCGCGTCGACGTGCAGCCAGACCCCGGCCCGCTCGCACAGGTCGGCGATCTCGGGCAGCGGGTCGATGGAGCCGAAGTCGGTGGTCCCGGCCGTGGCCACGACCGCCATGACGACCAGGCCCTCGCGGCGGCAGCGGTCGAGCTCGCGGGCGAGCGCGACGGTGCGCATCCGCCGGTCCTGGTCGCACGGGACGGCGATGACGGCCTCGTACCCGAGCCCGAGGACGGCGGCCGCCTTGGCGATGGAGAAGTGGCTCGCCTGGGAGGCGAGGATGCGCAGCCGGGGCAGGATCCGGGGCTTGGTGACCGGGGCGCCGGCCGCCGCGGTCTCCTTCTCCACCAGCTTGCAGGCCTCGTCGCGGGCGAGCAGCATCGCGTGCAGATTGGACTGCGTGCCGCCGCTGGTGAAGACGCCGTCCGCCGCGTCGCCGAGCCCGAGGCGCGCCGCCGTCCAGTCGATCAGACGCCGCTCGATCAGCGTGCCGCCGGCGCTCTGGTCCCAGGTGTCCAGCGAGGAGTTGACGGCCGACAGGACCGCCTCGCCGAGCAGCGCCGGAATGACCACCGGGCAGTTGAGATGGGCGAGGTAGCGGGGGTGGTGGAAGTAGACGGCGTCCTTGAGATAGACGCGTTCGAGCTCGTCGAGGGCGGCGGCCGGATCGCCCAGCGGCCGGTCCAGGTCGACTCCGGAGATCTCGGGGGCCAGTTCGGCGGGGGTGACGCCGGTGAACGGGCGGGTGGTGCGGGCGACGGTGGAGGCCACCAGACCGACGCCGTCGGCCAGCGAGCGGCGATAGCGCTCGGCCGTACGGTCGTTGAAGAGGTGGGCCCTGCCATCCGCCGCCCCGGGTATCGGCCCTGACGACGACGGGTCCTCAGCGGGGTGCGCGAGGAAACTCACGGTCTGTCCCTTCTGGGGGTGCGGGCATGGGGAAGCTGCCCTGGACGCGGGCACACGGATGCCCTGGACGCGGCATGGGGGTGCGTGCGTGCCCTTGGACGGGGGTGTGGGGTGTGGGCGTGCGGTTGTGCGGGCGTGCGGGGTGTGGGCGTGCGGGGTGTGGGCGTGCGGGGTGTGGGCGTGCGAGGTGTGGGCGTGGGGCTGTAAGGGGTGCGGGGTGCGGGGGCGTGCGGCGTGAGCCGGGTGTGCGCCGGCCGGGCTGGTGCCGGCCGGGCCGGGGGCGTATCGGCGTGCGGCGCCGGTCAGTCGTCCTCGGGCGCGGGGCCCGTGCCGGTCACGGCCTCCTCGACGAGCTGCTCGTCGGTGGCCCCCAGCCGCCAATAGCCGGTGAACGTAACCGCCTTGCGGTCGAAGGCGCGCTCGCGGACGAGGTGGCGGCGCAGCGCGCGGACCGTCCCGGCCTCGCCCGCGATCCAGGCGTACGGCGTGCCCTCGGGCAGTGTCGCGGTGCGTACGGCGTCCAGGAGGAGGGCCGAGCGCGGCTGGCCGGGGTCGGCGCCGTCGCGGAGCAGCCAGACGATCTCGGCGTCCGCGTCGGTGGGCAGCTGCTGCAGGTCCTCCGCGTGCTGCACCTCGATCCAGACCTTGGCCCGGGTGCCGGCCGGCAGCCAGGCGAGGATGCCGGCGACGGCGGGCAGCGCGGTCTCGTCGGCGGCGATGAGCATCCAGTCGGTGCCGGGCGGCGGGCGGAAGTCGACGCCGCCGTTGTCGGGGGCGGTGGGGCCGAGGACGAGGGCGCGGTCGCCGGGCCGGGCGCTCGCGGCCCACCGGGAGGCCGGGCCACCCGCCGTGGCGCAGCCGGAGGCGGAGACGGCGGAGCCCGAGGTGGTGGAGCCCGAGACGGCGGAGCCCGAGGTGGCGGAGCCCGAGGTGGTGGAGCCGGAGATGGTGGAGTCCGAGGCGGCGGAGCCAGAGGTAGCGGAGGCGTCGGCGCCGTGCAGGGCGAAGTCGACGTCGAACTCCTCGGGTTCGCGCCGCTGCTCGCGCACGGTGTACGAGCGCATGACGGCGCGCCTGGCGGGGTCCATGGCCCGCCACACCGGGAACCACTCCTGGCCGGCCTCGACCGGCACGAGCGGGGCCTCCTGGTGGGGGTGCGGCAGGAACAGCTTGAAGCGCTGGTCACGGCCGCCGGAGACGAAGTCCTTCAGGCCGTCGCCGCCGAAGGTGATGCGCACCATGGACGGCCCGAGGGCCCGGGTGCGGACAACCCGTACGTCGAAGAAGCGGAAGGGGACGGAGGCGGGGGCCGGGAGTTCGGCCGGGGCCGGGTCGAGGGAGGTGTGGGGGGCGGTGGCTGCGGTGGTCATGGAGAGGGGTCTCTTCCCTTCGCTTGCCGGGGGCCGGCGATACGGGGGTCAGCTGACCTTCTTCGCGTCCTGGATGGCCTTGGTGAGGGACTCGACGAGCGGCGCGGCGCCCGCGTACGAGAAGCGAGGCTCGCTGCTCCAAGGGGCGATCTGGCCGGCCTTGACCGCGGGGAGCTTGGACCAGGTCGGCTTGGCGGTCAGGTCCTTGGGCTGGAGGGTGGCGGTGCGGTTGTCGAGGAAGAGCAGGTCGGCGTCGTACTTGTCGGCGTTCTCCCAGCTCAGGCTCTCGAAGTAGCCGCCCTTGTCGGTCTTCTGCGGGACGACGAAGTCGACGCCGAGGTCGCGGAAGTAGATCAGGTCGGCGTTGACGGCCGGGTTGGAGACGTAGAAGAGGTCGGCGCTGGCGGAGCAGGCCATGACCTTGATCTTCTTCGACTTGACGGTCTTGCGCAGCGTCTCGACGGCGGCCTCGAAGCGGGCCTTGGCGTCGGTGACCTTCTTGGCCTTGAGGTCGGCGCCGAGGGCGGCGGCGAGTTCGGCGTAGCGCTTGATGGGCTCCAGCATGGAGACCCGGCCGGTGGTGAGGGCGGCGCTGGGGGCCAGGGCGAGGATCTTCTCCTTGGCCTCGTCGGGGATGTAGAAGAGGGCGCCGGGGTCGTACATGTTCGTTATCAGCAACTGGGGGTCGAGCGAGGCGTACTTCTCGACGTTGAACTGGCCCCAGGTGTTGCCGAGCGAGGTGACCTTGTCGACGTCGAGGTCGCCGGCCTGCACGTCCGGCTTGCCGTTCTTCAGCTTGGTGGGGCCGAAGACGCCGACGATCTGGTCGTCGACGCCGAAGTCGTACAGCGCGGCCGCCGAGCCGATGTACGCGACGACGCGCTGGGGGCGGCCGCCGAGGCTGATCTTCTTCTTGCGGTCGTCGGTGAAGGACCAGGAGCCGCCGCCGCTTCCGCCCGTGCCGCCGGAGGAGTCAGAGCCGTCTTTGCTCCCGCAGGCGGTGACCAGGGCGCCGAGTCCGGCGAGGCCACCGGCGGCGAGCAGCCCGCGGCGGGAGAGGGGGAGGGCTCTGGGGTGGGGCATGGGACGCCTTCTCTCGATGCGTACGGGGGCGGCCACGGGCATCGCCCGAGGACGTAGTTAGGTTAGCCTAACCAACTTCGATGTCCAGGGGGCGGGCCGCCATCCCTTCCGCTCCGCGTACGGCAGCGGCCCCTCCACCGGGTCGGGTGGAGGGGCCGCTGGGGGACGCGGTGCTGAGGAAGGGTCAGCCGAACTGCCAGAAGACCGTGTTGTCCAGCGTCACCAGGACGACCAGCAGGATCACGTCGATGAATCCGAGGGTGAGGCCGAGCAGGGCCCGGCCGCGGCGCTCGGTCTGCCGGGCGATCGCCAGGGTGCCCAGGACGATCGCGCACGGTCCGAACACGGCGTTGAACAGCAGCAGTCCGATCAGACCGAGGACGAACGAGGCCACGGCCATCCCGTCGGCGTCCCGGCGCCGTGCGGCCGGCGTGGTGCGGGTGGGGGCGGTCAGTGCCATGGGTCAGCTCTCCTTGTGCCCGGTGCGTTCGCGGATGAAGAAGATCAGCAGCCAGGTGCCGATGGCGGCCGAGGCGGCGAGGAAGACCGGGAGCGGGGTGTGAGCCGCCGCGCCCAGAAGGATCCCCGCCAGGGCGAGAGCCGCGACGATGAAGAGCATGTGTGCCTCTCTCGGATAGCTGGACCTGGGTTGCGGATGGCTTGCGGGTGCAGCTTCGTGAACAGCCGGTCGAACCGGGGTGAACGCCGTCGGGTGCGCGTGGGCACCGTTGGGTGAACACTTGGAATGACAGTTGTTCACTGACTTCAAGAGTACCCCCGCACGCCCCTGGTAAAAGTCGGCGAACGGTTGTTTACTGAATGACGTGAGTCACACCCTCGGGGTCCGGCAGGCCCAGAAGCTCAAGACCCGGCGCGCGCTGCTGGACGCGGCGCTGCGGCTGCTGGAGGACCAGAGCCTGAGCAGCCTGGGGCTGCGCGAGGTGACGCGCCTGGTGGGCGTGGCTCCAGCCGCCTTCTACCGGCACTTCCGCGACATGAGCGACCTCGGCGTGGCGCTCGTGGAGGAGTCCCTGGGCAGTCTGCACGCGATGGTCCGGGTGATCCTGGCCGAGCGGGACGGGGACGAGGAGCGGATCGAGGCCACCGTCGAGGCGGTCGCCGAGCATGTGAGCCGCTATCCGGCGCACATCCGCTTCATCGCGCGCGAGCGCCACGGCGGCGTACGGGCCGTACGCGAGGCGATAGCCGCCGAGCTGGGCCGCTTCGCCGACGAGGTGGCCGAGGCTTTCGCGCCCCCGCTGACGGCGGACGGCTGGTCCGCCGGGGACGTGCGGATGCTCGCCCAGCTGTATGTGGACCACATGGTGATGACGGCGACCGCGTTCCTGGAGGCCCGGCCCGGCGACGGGTCCGCGGACCCGGAGGCGGTCCGGGAGGTGGCGGCCACCGCCCGCAGGCAGCTGCTGCTGATCAGCCTCGGCCGCCGCCACTGGCGTACCGGGTGATCTCGACGCGGTAGTCGCCGCGCGAGTCGCGCTCGGTGACCCGGACCCGGACTCCGGTGCCCAGCGCGCCGCCGGTGAAGGTCTTGCCGGGGGTGAAGGTCGCGTCGCTCAGCCCGGGGTGCACATTGCGCTCGTCGGTGCAGCCGTTGCCGCCCGGGGTGCTGTCCACGACGGTGATCGGTCCCCGGCCGGAGTCGACCCGGGTGTCCACCCAGGAGACCAGGACGCCCGGCTGGCACACGGCGTCGTCGTTGCCCTCGTTGGTCCGCGCCTCCACGGCGTAGCCGGCGTACGGCGAGACCGGTATGAAGATCAGCTTCATGCCGCCCCGGCGGCCGAGCGGGCTCAGGGCCCGCCGGGTGATGCCGGGGCGCGCGACGCACTCGACCTGCCGGGCGCCGAGCCAGCCGAGCTTCCACTTGTGCCAGGCCAGCAGGTCGTTCCCGGCGCCCCAGTCCTCGGACATCACGTCCCAGTGGCCCGCGCTGTCCCCGCCGCGCGGGGTGTAGAGGTCGGGGAGCCCGAAGACATGCCCGTTCTCGTGCGGGAGCACGCGGTAGCCGGTCTCCCGGAGGGTGCCGGAGCCGTCGTCCTGGCGGCTGTAGACGAAGGAGACGTTGGCCAGGGGCACGCCGTCGGCGATCGGGGCGTGCTGGTTGTCGGCGTAGGTGACGGACAGCACGGCGCGCGCGGCGGGCGGGCCGGCGTTCGGGGTGACCAGGATGTTTACCAGGTCGTAGCGGCTGAAGTCGACACGTGGATCGGCGGCCTTGACGATGTCCGCGACCAGCCTGCGGTAGCCGGGCTCGAAGGAACTGCCGCGCTTGAGGCCGTAGCTGCGGAAGGGGTGGGGCATCCGCAGCCAGCGTTTGATCGGGGCCACGGGTCTGTAGTTCAGCCGCCCGTACGAGCCGCGCTTGAACCACCGCGAGGTCTGCGGGAAGAACTCCGCGTAGCGCTTGCGGGCGGTGCCCCGGCCCTTGGCGTCCGGGAAGTCGATCATGAGGGTGAGGGCCCTGACCTTCCCGGTGCTCCGGACGTAGCCGTGTCCCGTCGGCAGCCCCTCGGACATCTGGAGGTCCTGGCCCGGGGTCAGGGCGCAGGGCGCCAGGGCGCCGTACGCGGGGTTGGCCGCCAGGGCGGGGGCGCGCGCCGGATGGTCGGGCGCGGGGGGCGGGCCGGGGGCCGCCGCCGGGGCGGCCGCCATGGCCACCGTGAGCACGGCGGCCGCGGCGAACGCGCTGCCTCGGCGGGGCCTGCGTATTCGGGGGCGCGCGCGGTGTCGCGTCCCGTGTCGCGGGCGGTGGCGAGTGGTCTCGCTGGAGTGCTTCATGGCGAGTCCACCGTCTGGCGGCGCCCGTCCGGGCGCCCGTGGGGTGCGGCCGGACGGGGGAAGGAGCTGCTCCGTCCGGGCTGTGCGGCGGCCGAACAGGTGTGAGACAGGTCACGGCTGCTCGTGAAATTTCCGGGGACCGCCTCCCCGTTTAACCGTACGTACGAAACGGGGACCGACTCCCCGGAAACGTTGAAGACCGAATCATCGCCGGCGGAAACGCCGCAACGCCGCAGTAGCCGCAGTGCCGAAAGGAGCGCCGCCGTGGGAACGACCACCGCCCAGCAGCAGTCCGCTGCCCAGCAGCCCGCGCGCCCCAGGCTGCGCGCCGATGCCCTGCGCAACAGGGAGCGGATCGTCGCGGCCGCCCGCGAGGTGCTCGTCGAGCACGGCGCGGAGGTCTCGCTCGATGAAATCGCTCGACGCGCGGGGGTCGGCAATGCCACCCTTTACCGGCACTTCGCGGACCGCCGGGAGTTGGTGCACCACGTCACCGTCTCGGTGATGGAGCGCATCGCCGACCAGGCCGAGGCCGCCCTGGCGGAAGAGCCCGACGCCTTCTCGGCGCTGCGGCGCTTCGTCCACGCGGCGGCCGACGAGCGGGTCGGCGCGCTGTGCCCACTGCTTTCCGACGGTTGGATCGACAAGGAGCACTCTGACCACATCGCCGCGCGCACCCGCCTGGAGGACGCCATAGGCGCCCTGATGGCAGCGGGGCGCGACTCGGGCCAGCTGCGCGCCGACATAGACGTCGGCGATCTGATGGTCGCCCTGACCCAGCTCACCAGGCCGCTGCCCGGCGGCGCCTGCGTGAACTTCCACCTCTTCGTGCACCGGCACCTGCAGTTGTTCCTCGACGGACTGGCTGCCCCGGCGCGCTCCGCCCTGCCCGGCTCCGCGGCCACTTTGGAGGATCTGAAGCGTCGTCCGTGACGCACATCTCACGGCGTCCGGTCACCTGGATCGATTACTTCTCGCTCGCTCGCCAGTCTTCTCGTCGTCAGCAACGGCTCGTGGCGTGGTCGCCCACGTCACATACCGTGCGCGTCACATTCCGGTGCGCCGCTCCGTCGTTTGTTGTGACGCAGGTTTCAAACGTCCCGTATTTCACCGTCCCGTTAGCTCATTTCACCGTCCCGTAGCCCACCGTTCCGTTTTTCACTCTCCGCACCAGTAGGTAGGCCCCTCCATGCCTGAAACGGCACAGAACGTCGATCCCCGGCGCTGGAAAGCGCTGATATTCATCGCCCTCGCCCAGCTGATGGTCGTGCTCGACGCGACCATCGTGAACATCGCGCTGCCCTCCGCCCAGAAGGCGCTGGACATCTCCGACGGCAACAAGCAGTGGGTCATCACGGCCTACGCGCTGGCCTTCGGTGGGCTGCTGCTCTTCGGCGGACGCCTCGCCGACCTGTGGGGCCGCAAGCAGACCTTCGTGGTCGGCCTGGTCGGCTTCGCGGCCGCCTCGGCGCTCGGCGGCGCCGCGCTGAACTCGCCCATGCTGATGGGCGCCCGCGCGCTGCAGGGCATCTTCGGCGCGCTGCTCGCCCCGTCGGCGCTCTCGCTGCTGGCCGTGACGTTCACCGACGCCAAGGAGCGCGCCAAGGCGTTCGGCATCTTCGGTGCCATCGCCGGTGGTGGTGGCGCCGTCGGTCTGATCCTCGGCGGTGTGCTGACCGAGTACATGAACTGGCGCTGGACGTTCTTCGTCAACATCCCCTTCGCCATCGTCGCCGCGGTCGGCGCGATCGCCGTGATCCGCGAGCCCGCCGAGAGCCGCAACCCGTCCAAGCTCGACATCCCCGGCGTCCTGCTGGCCACGCTGGGCCTGGTCTCGCTGGTCTACGGCTTCACCCGCGCCGAGAGCGACGGGTGGACCGCGGGTCTGACCGTCGGCCTGTTCGTCGCGGCCGTCGTGCTGCTGGCCGCCTTCGCGGCCGTCGAGTCCCGGGTCAAGGCGCCGCTGCTGCCGCTGCGCGTGGTCACCAACCGCAACCGCGGCGGGGTCTACCTGGCGCTGGGTCTGGCCGTCATCGGCATGTTCGGTCTGTTCCTGTTCCTCACCTACTACATGCAGATGGTGAAGGGCTACAGCCCGGTCAAGACCGGCCTGGCCTTCCTGCCGATGATCGTCGGCATGATCACCGGCTCGACGCAGATCGGCACCCGGCTGATGACCCGGATCCCGGCCCGGATGCTGATGGGCCCGGGCTTCCTGGTCGCCGCGGTCGGCATGCTGCTGCTGACCCAGATCGACCTGGACACCTCGTACCCGCTCCTGATCCTGCCGGCGTTCCTGCTGCTGGGCCTCGGCATGGGTACGGCGTTCATGCCGGCGATGAGCCTGGCCACGTACGGCGTGCAGCCGCGTGACGCGGGTGTCGCCTCCGCGATGGTCAACACCTCGCAGCAGGTCGGCGGCGCGATCGGCACCGCGCTGCTGAACACCATCGCCACCAGCGCCGGGCAGGAGTACGGCAAGACCCACGCGGCCACGGCGAAGTCGCCCGAGCTGCTGCTGGTGCAGTCGCAGGTGCACGGCTACACCGCCGCCATCTGGTGGGCGGTCGGCATCCTGGTGGTCGCCGCGGCCCTCGCCATGGCCTTCGTCAACGCCGGACGGCAGGACGGCGGCCCGGCGGCCACGGGCTCCGGCGAGGGCGCGGCCGAGGACGCGATCCCGGTCATGGCGCACTGAGACGGGCCGCCGCGGGGGTTCGCCGGCGGTAACGGACGGAAGGCCCCGCTCCGGGCTTGGGTTCTCGTGGTTGTTGCAACACCCCAGCTCAAGGGGTGGCATGGATTTCGAGATCCGCGAGGAGCGGGGCCTTCCGTCGTTGTGCGCGAGTGGCCCTGCTGTGTCCGCCGTGGACCTTCGGCGCCGCGGTCGCCGGTGTTCGCCGGTGGCCTCGCCGTTGTGCGGTTCAGCGGAGCCAGGGTAGGTCGGCGCCCTCCGGCTGCAGACCGTCCGCGATGATGCGGCAGATGTCCCCGAACTGGCCGACCTGCTCCGGGGTCAGGCGGTCGAATATCGCCGAGCGCACCGCCTCGACATGGCCGGGCGCGGCCTTCTTCAGCACCTCGAACCCCTCGTCCGTCAGAACGGCGTTCTGGCCGCGCTTGTCGGAGGGGCAGTCCTCGCGGCGCACCCAGCCGTTCTTCTCCAGACGGGTGATGGCGTGCGAGAGGCGGGAGCGGGTGATCTTCGCGGCCTCGGCCAGCTCGGTCATCCGCAGCCGGTGGCGGGGCGCCCAGGAGAGCTTCACCAGCAGGCCGTAGTACACGTGCGGCATGCCCGCGTCGCGCTGCAGCTGACGGTCGAGGTGGTCTTCGAGCAGCATGCTCGCCTGGATGTAGGCCTGCCAGGCGTGCTGCTCGTCATCGGTCAGCCAACGGGGTTCTTCGACGTCTGCGGGTGTCTTCATCGCTTCCACAAGTCCATTGTAGGAGCCATTTCTTGAACTTTAAACTAGTAAGCCGCTAGAGTGGTCACGTCCATATTATTGAGACTTCAAGCTCTGTTCCGGGAGCCGCCATGTCCGCCGCCACCTCGCCCGCGTCCGGTGGGCGCATGCCCGCCCTCTACCTCAGCCACGGCGCCCCGCCGCTCGCCGACGACCCCGTCTGGCCCGGTCAGCTCGCCGCCTGGTCGGCCGGGCTGCCCCGGCCGACCGCGATCCTGATGGTCTCCGCCCACTGGGAGGAGGCGCCGCTGGCCCTCGGGGCCACCCGGACCGCGCCGCTGGTGTACGACTTCTGGGGCTTCCCCGAGCACTACTACCGGGTGCGGTACGACGCCCCCGGCGCGCCCGGGCTCGCCGAACGGGTCCGCAAGACGCTGCGCACGGCGGGCACGCCCGTCCAGGACATACCGGACCGCGGCCTGGACCACGGCGCGTACGTCCCGCTCGTCGAGATGTACCCGGACGCCGACATCCCCGTCCTCCAGGTGTCCATGCCGACCCTCGATCCCAGCGAGCTGATGGCCATCGGCCGCAAGCTCGCCCCGCTGCGGGACGAGGGCGTGCTGATCGTCGGCAGCGGCTTCTTCACCCACAACCTGGCCGCGCTGCGGAACGCGGGGCCGACCCCGCCCGGCTGGTCGACCGAGTTCGACGACTGGGGGCGGCGGGCGCTGGACGCGCGGGACGTCGACGCGCTGCTGGACTTCGAGCACAAGTCCCCGGCGGGCCGCCTGGCCCACCCCCGCACCGAGCACTTCGCGCCGCTGTTCGTCACCCTGGGCGCGGCCGAGTCCGACCTCGGCAGCCAGCGGAGCGTCATCGACGGCTTCTGGATGGGGCTGGCCAAGCGGTCCGTGCAGTTCGGCTGACGGGTGCGCGGGGCGCGCGGGGGTGCGCCGGGCCCCGGTCAGGCAATCGGCTCGATGAGCGCGCACCCCTGAAGGGCCGCGGCCAGGGCGAGGTCGTCGCCCGCTTCCCGCATCGCCGCGACGTCGAGCACGGTGTCGGTCAGCTTGATCGCGTGCTCGTCGCCGTGCGCGGCCGCGCGGGCGAAGACCTCCTCGGCCCGCTCGGCCGGCGTCGCCCCGGCCGGCACGGAAGGCAGCCGGTCGGGCGGGAGGGGCGCGGGCGGGGCGTACGCGGCCAGCACCGCCGCGCTCGCCGCCCACGCCGCGTCCAGGCTCGGCGCCCACAGCTCGCGGGGCAGTGCGGGCAGGGTGCGCAGCACGGCGTTGGGCGCGGTCACGGCGTGGACCAGCATGACCGGCTCGCCGTGGCCGTGGGTGGCGTAGCGGTGGGCGGCCGCCCGTACCAGCTCGGCCAGCAGCGCGCGCGCCTCGTCCGCGCCGAGCGCCCCGGGCGCGGGGGCGGGCCAGACGGGGAAGGCGGCGAGCTGGGCCAGGCGGTCGCGGATGCCGCCGCTCTGGTCCGCGACGCGCGGCACGGCGGCCAACGCGTCGGCGGCGGTGTGCGGGGCGGGCCCCGGCAGCCGGTCGAGCGGGGGCAGCGGGGCGTGGCGGGCGGCCCAGTAGCCGAGGGCATGTGCCAGCTCGTGGGTGCGGGGCCCGGGCGCGGGTTCGGCGGCGCCGGGCGGCCCGGCCGGGGCGTCCCCGGCGCCGGTCGCGGGGCGGGTGCCGTCGAGGAGGGTGCGTACCGCGTGGCCGACGCGGATCACCGGATGCGTGGCCCCGCCGGCGATCCCCGGCAGCAGCCGCGGCCACCACTGGGCGAGGACCTCGCGCCAGGGGTGGTCGGCGAGCTCGCGGGTGAAGTACGCGGTCCAGTCGGCGATCCGGCGCGGGTCTCCGAGGGCCTCGGGCCAGTTCCGGTCGGTGACGGTGGCGTAGGGGCTCGGCATGTCCTCGAGCTTGTCGGCGTAGAGGTCGAGCCAGCGGTGCACCGAGGGGCCCCGCCCGTGCCGGACCAGGGCCTCGACGGCCATCGGCGCGTGATTGCTCAGCCAGCCGCCGCGCTCGGGGCCCGCGGCGTGCAGCCGTTCCAGTGCTTCGTCGAGAGTGCCGCTCGTGTCGTCCATGCGAGCCACGCTAGGGACGGTCGCCGCCTGCCGGAACGGTCCGGCGATGTACCGGCGCGGGGCCCGGGGACCTACGCCGCGCGGCCCGGGCCCGTGGACCCGGGAGCCGCTCGCGAGCGGCTCCCGGCCGTGGGAACGCGCCGTCCTCAGTCGTCGGTGTGCGTGTGGAAGACGTAGAAGGACGCGGCGTACATGCCCAGTCCTCCGGCCAGGCCCATGATCGAGGAGCGGAACACGGCGTGCTCGCTCAGGCTGTACAGGAAGCCGAAGGCGCAGCCGAAGAGCGCCCCGTACGCGGCCGCCCGCAGCTCCGGCATCAGCGCGGGTCCGAACTTGCCGATGAGGTAGCAGAGCGTCCCGGTCACCAGGGCGACCACCGCGCCGAGCAGCCCGGCCCAGCCCACGGGGGTCCCCTCGTTGTGGGTGATGAACATCGCCCACCCGCCGTGGAGGACGCCCAGGGTGGCCGGGACCACCCAGGACGCGGAGGGGTGCGGCCGGGCCCGGACGTGGGGGTGGGGGAGGCGTAGGTGCGGGTGGTGGCGGTGACGCGCCGGAGCGGCGGTGGGGGCGGTGGGGGCGTTCATGGCGGAGTCTCCTTCCTGGGCGCCCTGACCTCTCCCTGTCCAGCGCACACCTGGGCGACGGCCCCGGCAACTCGGTCAGCCCCCCGGCGCCTGCCCGGACCGGGCCCGGCGCGCGCCCGCGCAACCAGAATCCGGCCAGGGACGTCTTCGGGGGTGAGAGCAACCGCGGGCGCCACCGTCCGACGGGGGACGGTCCGGATCGGGGGTGATGGCCGTGGCTCGGACCGCGGGGCCCCAAGCGGGGTTCGGAGCGGGGACCGAATGGGTCGTCGGCAAGGGCCGGTGGGCCGCCCTCGACACCCGTCCTGACCTGCGCTTCTGGGTGTTATGAGGGCAAATCGACACCGCGTGCCGGGACAGGGTACTGCATGATCGCGAAAACGTGTGCGAGGCATGGGAATTCTGTCCGGATTCCAGTCGTTGTTTCCATCGGACGGGGCACCCGGCAGGAAGACCGTCCATAGTCCGCGCCCGATCCATCTGTAAGGGAGCACGCATGGCAACCCGTGCCGTCGCCCGCAATCAGGCCACCGGCAGTGGCGCTGATGGGGCCAACAGTGTTCGCGCCACAGGCGGGGAGATCGCCGATCGCGACCTGGTCGGCATGTATCTCGACGAGATCGCTCGCACCCCGCTGCTCGACGCGGCCAAGGAGGTCGAGCTGTCTCAGGCAATCGAAGCGGGTGTCTATGCCCAGCAGATCCTGGACGGTGAGATCGAGGACGCCCCGGCGGCCGGCGCGAGCCGTGCGGAGCTGGAGGCGATAGCCGCTGAGGGCGCCCGCGCCAAGGACGTCTTCATCCGCTCCAACCTGCGCCTGGTCGTGGCCGTCGCGCGCCGGTACCCGCGCAGCGGGCTGCCCCTCCTCGACCTGATCCAGGAGGGAAACGCAGGCCTGGTCCGCGCGGTGGAGAAGTTCGACTACACGAAGGGCTTCAAGTTCTCGACGTACGCCACGTGGTGGATCCGCCAGGCCATCACGCGCTCGATCGCCGACCAGTCCCGGACCATCCGGCTGCCCGTCCACCTGGTCGAGGAGCTGGGCCGGATCCGTCGGGTGCAGCGCGAGTTCAACCGTGAGCACGGCCGTGAGCCGGAGCACTCGGAGATCGCCGAGGAGCTCGGCTCGACGACCGAGCGGGTCTCGGATGTGCTCGACTGGGCCCGCGACCCGGTCAGCCTGAACATGTCGGTGGACGACGAGGGCGAGACCCAGTTCGGCGATCTGCTGGAGGACACCTCGGCCGTCTCGCCCGAGCAGTCGGTGATGACGCTGCTGCGCAGCGAGGAGCTGGAGGGCCTGATCGGCCGGCTCGACGACCGCACCGCCTCCATCATCAAGGCCCGGTACGGCATCGAGGACGGGCGGGAGCGCACGCTCACCGAGGTCGGCAAGCAGCACGGCCTCACGCGCGAGCGGATCCGCCAGATCGAGAAGCACGCGCTGCTTGAGCTGAAGAAGATGGCGCGCCAGACCGGCTTCGACGAGGCCGCCTGACCTGACGTCCCCCTACTCACCTGTCCCTTGTTCTCACACACAGCTGATTCTGAGCGGCAGTTGATTTCATGGCCGCGTCACAGACCGAGCCCCGGCGCTCTTCCCCCCCCAGCGCCGGGGCTCGCCCTTGCGGTTGCTCGTCGGCCGGCTCAGCCGGCCGGGGGGCTCGGCCGGCTGAGGGCGCCGAGGCGACCGGTCGGGCTCAGACGGCGAAGCCGCCGTCCACCGCGATCGACGCCCCGGTGATGTACCGGCCCCGGTCCCCGGCGAGGTGGGACACCGTCGCCGCGATCTCCGCCGGCTGCCCGTAGCGGCCGAGCGCGGTGAGCCCGCTCTGCATGGGGGCGCTCTCCCCGTCGGCGGGGTTCATGTCGGTGTCGACGGGGCCGGGGTGGACGAGGTTGACGGTGATGCCGCGCGGGCCGAGTTCGCGGGCCAGCGCCTTGGTCAGACCGGTCAGGGCGGACTTGCTCATCGAGTACAGCGAGCCGCCGGGGAAGGCGACGCGCTCGGCCATGCAGCTGCCGATGTTGATGATGCGCCCGCCCTCGCCCAGATGGTGGGCGGCGGCCTGGGCGGCGAGGAAGGGCGCGCGGACGTTGACGGCGAGGACGCGGTCCACGTCCTCCAGCGTCAGGTCGCCGACCGGGCCGAGGACGCCCGTGCCCGCGTTGTTGACCAGGATGTCGAGCCGCCCGAACTCGGCGGCGGCCCCGGCGACGGCCTCGCGCACCGCCTCCGGGTCCGCGCTGTCGGCCTGGACGGCCCACGCCCGGCGGCCCAGGGCCTTGATCCGATCGACGACGGACGCCGCCCGCTCCTTGTTGCTGTGGTAGGTCAGGGCGACATCGGCGCCCTCCTCGGCGAGTCCGAGCGCCACCGCCTCACCGATGCCCCGGCTGCCGCCGGTGACCAGTGCCGCCTTGCCGTCGAGTGTCATGGGTGTCCCTTGCTGTGTGATCGGGTGTGTCGTGCGTGTCCTCTGTGCGATCCGCGACGTTTCGTGTCGTCCTCGAGGACATGCCTCGATCCTCGTGGGACGGGAGCGCGGATTCCGGCGGCAATCGGACATCGCGCTGAGCCCTCGGGGCAGGGCCGCCGGTGATGCCCGATCGGGTCCGACTGTGACCCGGGTGCGTCCGTACGGGATTGTTTCTTGCCCGAGTCTGTTTACTTCCTGGCATCGGGGACGTAATCTGGCCGCGAAATCACAGGTTCGGGCATAGAAGGGGCGTAAACCCACATGTACGCACCGGAGCGGCAGCAGGAGATTCTCCGGCTCGCCCGCGAGAGCGGGCGAGTGGACGTGCTGTCCCTCGCCGAGGAGTTCCAGGTCACCGCCGAGACGGTGCGGCGCGACCTGCGGGCGCTCGACCGGGCGGGCCTGGTCCGCCGCGTGCACGGGGGTGCCATCCCGGCCGGCCGACTCGACTTCGAACCCGACCTCGCCGAGCGCGAGAGCACCGCGGCCGACGAGAAGGACCGCATCGCCCGCGCCGCCGTCGCCGAGCTGCCCGCCGACGGCAGCGTGATCATCGACGCGGGCTCGACCGCGGCCCGGCTCGCCGCCGCGGTCCCGCTGGAGGCCGACCTCACCGTCGTCACCCACGCGCTGCCGATCGCCGCCCGGCTCGCCGACCACCCCGGCATCGCCCTCCACCTCGTCGGCGGCCGGGTCCGCCACCGCACCCGCGCCGCCGTGGACGCGTGGGCGCTGCGCGGCTACAGCGAGATCAAGGCCGATGTCGTCTTCCTCGCCACCAACGGCTTCTCGCTCGACGGCGGCCTGACCACCCCCGACCTCGCGGAGGCCGCCGTCAAGCGCGCCATCATCGCCGCCGCCCGCCGGGTCGTCCTCCTCGCCGACTCCTCCAAGTTCGGCCAGGAGCACTTCGCCCGGTTCGGCGACCTCGGCCACGTCGATCTCCTCATCACCGACACCGGGCTCAGCCCACAGGACGCCCTCGCCATCGAGCGGCAGGGCACGGAAGTAGCACGCGCATGATCCTCACCGTCACCCCCAACCCCAGCCTGGACCGTACGTACGAGATCCCGGCCCTGGAGCGCGGCGCCGTGCTGCGCGCCGCGGCCGACCGGGTCGACCCCGGGGGCAAGGGCGTCAATGTCTCGCGGGCCGTGGCCGCCGCCGGGCACCGCACGGTCGCCGTGCTGCCGCTGGGCGGACCCGAGGGCGCGCTGCTGGCGCGGCTGCTCGGCGACCTGGGGATCGAGGCCGCGGGCGTCCCCGTCCAGGGCTCGACCCGGATCAACATCTCCGTGGCCGAACCCGACGGCACCCTCACCAAGATCAACGCGGCCGGTCCCGAGCTGACCGCCGCCGAGGCGGAGGCGCTGCTGGAGGCCGTACGGACACAGTCGGCCGACGCCGACTGGATCGCCTGCTGCGGCAGCCTGCCGCGCGGGCTCGCCCCCGAGTGGTACGCCGAGCTGGTGGCCCGGGCCCACCGCGCCGGCGCCCGGATCGCCCTGGACACCTCCGGCCCCTCCCTCACGGCGGCCCTGCGCGAGCGCCCCGACGTCGTCAAGCCGAACGCCGAGGAGTTGGCCCAGGCCGTGGGCCGCCCGCTGGCCACGGTCGGCGACGCGGTCAAGGCGGCCGAGGAGCTGCGGGCGCTGGGCGCCCGCGCCGTCCTGGCCAGCCTCGGCGCGGACGGCCAGCTGCTGGTCGACGAGACGGGCGCCTACTTCGGCGCCGCCCCGGTCGCCGCCGTGCGCAGTAATGTCGGTGCGGGCGACGCTTCCCTCGCCGGATTCCTCGCGGCGGGCGGCCTCGGGCCGGCCGCGCTCGCCTCGGCCGTGGCGCATGGCGCGGCCGCCGTACAACTGCCGGGGAGCGTCATGCCCACCCCGGCCGACCTGGACCCGTCCGCCGTCACCACGACCGCGGACGTGCCGCTGGACCGCGCCCTCACGGAGCCCGCGTGACCAGCCCGACCCCCTCCCACCCCCCTGTCCCCACTCCGCCCGCCCGCCTTCCCCAGGGCGGCACCGCACGCAAGGGAGCCGCGAGATGAGTGAGCTGATCACCGCGGACCTGGTCGACCTGGACCTGTCCGCCGACACCAAGGAAGCGGCCGCCAGGTCGCTCGCCGAACGCATGGTCGCGGCCGGCCGCGTCACGGACCTCGACGGCTTCCTCGCCGACGTGGCGGCCCGTGAGGCGCAGATGCCGACCGGGCTCGACGGCGGCATCGGCATACCCCACTGCCGCAGCGAGCACGTCACCGAGCCGACGCTGGCCTTCGGGCGCAGCGCCGCGCGCATCGACTTCGGCGCCCCGGACGGGCCGGCCGACCTGATCTTCCTGATCGCCGCCCCGGCCGGCGCGGACAGCGATCACCTGACCATCCTGTCCGGCCTGGCGCGCCGGCTGATGAGCACCGAGTTCACCGGCGCGCTGCGGTCGGCCGACGACCCGGGCCGGGTGGCCGCCCTGATCCGCGGCGATCAGCCGGAGCCGTCGGCGGCCGCCGCCGGGACCGAGGCGGGCGCCGAGCCGACGGCGGGAGAGCGGGCCGAGCCCGCCGCCCGGCCTCTCGCCACGGAGCCTCTCGCCCCGAAGCCGGCCGCCGCCCAGACCGCCGGAGCCAAGGCCGCCGAGGCCAAGGTCGCCGAGGCCCGCCGAGGCCGCCGAGGCCGTCTCCGGCGAGGCAGCCGGCGCCGGGTCCCAGGCCGCCGCGTCCGCGCCCTTCCGGATCGTGGCCGTCACCTCCTGCCCCACCGGCATCGCCCACACCTATATGGCAGCCGAGTCGCTGGAGAACGCCGCTCGGGAGGCCGGGGTCGAGCTGGTGGTCGAGACCCAGGGCTCCGCCGGGTTCGACAAGCTGCCACCCGCCACCATCGCCGCCGCCGACGCGGTGATCTTCGCCCATGACGTGGAGGTGCGGGAGAAGGCGCGGTTCGCCGGGAAGCCCACCGTCGACGTCGGCGTGAAAGCGGGCATCAACCGCCCGGCCGAGCTGATCGCGGAGGTGCGACAGAAGGCCGCGCGCGGCGAGATCAGCGCCCCGGCCGCCGCCGCGGACGCCGACCGCTCGGCGCCCATGGACCGGGCCGGTGAGCCTGGCGACCGCTTCGGCACCCGGCTGCGCAAGTGGCTGATGACCGGTGTCAGCTACATGGTCCCGTTCGTGGCCGCGGGCGGTCTGCTGATCGCGCTGGCCTTCGCGCTCGGCGGCTACGAGATCGCGACCGCCAAGTCCGTCGCCGACCACTTCATATGGACGGAGCAGGACAGCTGGGCCGCGCTGCTCTTCCAGATCGGCGGGGCGGCGTTCACCTTCCTGGTGCCGGTCCTGGCCGGCTTCATCGCCTACGGCATGGCCGACCGCCCCGGCCTGGTGCCCGGCTTCGTCGGCGGCTTCATCGCGACCACCATCAAGGCCGGCTTCCTGGGCGGTCTGGTCGCCGGCCTGATCGCGGGCGCGATCGTGATGGGCATCCAGCGGTTCAAGGTGCCGGCGTCGCTGCGCGGCATCATGCCGGTCGTGGTGATCCCGCTGATCTCCTCGGCGATCGTCGGCTTCCTGATGTTCGTGGTGATCGGCAAGCCCATCGCCTCCGCCCAGGAGGCCATGACCGACTGGCTCAACGGCCTCTCCGGGACGAACGCCATCATGCTCGGCGTCCTCCTCGGCCTGATGATGTGCTTCGACCTGGGCGGCCCGGTCAACAAGGTCGCGTACGCCTTCGCGACCGGCGGCATCACGGTGGCGAACCCCAGCGACGGCAGCCTCAAGATCATGGCGGCGGTGATGGCGGCCGGCATGGTCCCGCCGCTGGCGATGGCGCTGGCCACCACCGTCCGCGGGCGGCTGTTCACCAAGACCGAGCGGGAGAACGGCAAGGCGGCCTGGGTGCTGGGCGCCTCCTTCATCAGCGAGGGCGCGATTCCCTTCGCGGCGGCGGACCCGCTGCGCGTGATCCCGTCCTCCATGGTGGGCGGCGCGATCACCGGCGCGCTGTCGATGACCTTCGACTGCACGCTGCGCGCCCCCCACGGCGGCATCTTCGTGGTCCCGCTGATCGGCCAGCCGTTCCTCTACCTGCTGGCCATCGTGGCGGGCACGGTGGTCTCGGCCGGTCTGGTGATCGTCCTCAAGGGGATGCGCAAGGCGGCCCGGCCCGAGACGGCCGCCCCGGCCGCCGGCGGCGAGACCGCCCCGGGCGGTGCCGGCGGCGAGGCCAAGGTGCCCGCCACCGTCTGACCGCCCCCGCATCCACCACCGGAACCAACAGGAGCACCACCACAACCAGCACCACCACCGCGGCGCTCCGCGGTGCCCCCCGCTCGGCGGTGAGACGGACCGACCCCGTCTCACCGCCGAGTCATGCGCCGGGCGGTACCTCATCCGTCGTCACCTCCGGCTCCGATCCGCGTCGGCAGTCCGCGCGACGCGTAATAGGCGCCGAGCGCGGCCTCGCTCCCGGACCCCATGGCGGTCGCGATCCGCTGGAAGCGGGCGGAGCGCAGATCGCCCGCCGTGAAGACCCTCGGGTGCTGGCGGGAGGGCGGGCAGTAACCCGAGGCGTCGGCGAAGAGGCCCCCGCCGGGCGCCACCGGGCCGCTGCCGAGGTTGCGGAACACGCGGTCGCCGGTCAGGGTCCGCCGGTCGCCCTCCACGGTCAGCACCTCGGCCGTGACCGGAGCCCTGGCCGTGACCGGAGCCCTGGCCGTGACCGGAGCCTGGGCTGCGATCGGAGCCTGGGCTGCGACCGGAGTTCCGGGTGAGGTGGTGGCCCCGGACGAGGGCGGGACGAGGGTCAGGCGACGCACCGGCACCAGCTCGACCCGCGGATCGTCGGCGATCTCCTCGGCCTTGTACGCGTCCCCCGGCGGACAGGCGACGACGAATCGGCTCTCCAGGCCGGGATGGGCCCGCAGATAGGTGCCGAGCGGCCGGTCGGCGCCGAGGACCAGCACGGTGCGGCCGGCGAGCGCGGCCGGGTCCGCCTCCCACAGCGGGGGCGCCTCCAGGCCCCGGCCACCCTCGATCCATCCGACGTCCTGGGGCCGCAGCGGTCCGACTCCGGTGGCGACCACGGCATACGGAGCGGTCAGCGGCGCGGGCCCGGGCGGCAGCGGGCCGGAACCGGTGCTCTTCGCGGGCTCGGTGGTGACCTCGACCCGGTCCTCATGGGCATCGATCCGCACGACCCGCAGGCCGAGCTCCACCCGGCACAGGTCGCGGTCGGCGACATCGGCCCTGATCGCCGCCGCCAGAGCGGGGCCGGCCGAGAAACCGAGCACATTGCCCACCACCGGGATGCGCTCAAGCACCCGGCACAGCGCATCCTCCGACTCGACGAGCACGGACCGCATCCCGACGCCCGCCGCCATCACCGCGGCGGCGCACCCGGCCGGGCCGCCACCGATGACGATCAGGTCGGCGTCCATCGTGGCGCCAGTTGTGGCGGTGTCTGTCATCGCTGCCTCACATCCCTCGTGCCTCCCCCTTTGTCTCGCTTGTCTCGCTCCCGGGAGTGTTGTTCTGCTGTTCCGCTGCTCGGAGGTCCCGGCTTCTCACCCCTCGGTCCGGTCCGGGCCGTACAGGTCGCGGTACGCGGGGAAGACACCTCCCGGCCCGTCCACGCCCTCGGCGGCCAGCACCCCCTTGACCACCGCCCGGGTCAGGACATCCGCTCCGGCGGCCAGGACCTCGTTCAGCGCCCCGGCCTCCAGATGGACCCCGAACGCCGCATCCTGACCGCCGTCGGCTCCCTCGGGCAGGAGCGGGCGGTCGCCGGTCGACAAGGCGAACACCGTGTCGCCGTCGGACAGCAGATGCACCGGCCGGACCGCGCGCGCCAAGCCGTCATGCGCCGTGCCCGCGAGCTTATGGGCCTGGGCGCGGCTGAGCGCTGCGTCCGTGGCGACCACCGCCAGGGTGGTGTTCAGCGGAGGCCGCACCGACGCCGCCGAACGCCGCTCGGACTCGGCCCGCGCGGCGGCCAGCCGGTCCAGCGCCCTGGCGTGCTCCGCCTCCCCGGGGCGGCGGCCCCGGTCCCACTCCCCGTACAGCTCGCCCGTCAGCGGATCGACCACCGAACCCGCCGCGTTGACCGCCGCCAGGGCGGCCACGGTGACCCCCGACGGCAGGACCACGCTCGCCGATCCGATGCCGCCCTTGAGGCCCCCCGCCACCGCGCCCGTCCCGGCCCCCACATTGCCCTGGGCGACCGGCGCGCCCACATCCGTGCCGGCCGCGGCCTCGACGGCCGCGCGGCCCAGCGCGGCGTCCGGCCGGGCCCGCCAGTCACCGCCGCGCCCGAGGTCGAACAGCGCGGCGGCCGGCACCACGGGCACCACCTGCGCCGGGTCGGGGCCGACCCGGAAGCCCCGGCTCCGCTCCTCCAGCCAGGCGACCACCCCCGAGGCGGCGTCCAGGCCGAACGCGCTGCCGCCGGTCAGCACCACCGCGTCGACGCGCTGGACGAGATTGCGCGGGTCGAGGGCGTCGGTCTCGCGGGTGCCGGGCCCGCCGCCCCGGACGTCCACCGCGGCGATCGCCCCTCCTTCCGGGGCCAGCACCACGGTCGTGCCGGTGAGCCGGCCTCCGCCGGTCCGCCGCGCATGGCCGACGCGCAGCCCGGGTACATCAGTCAGGGCGTCGACCCGGCCGGGGCGGGCGGGTCGGGGTGTCGTCCGGTCGGTATCCATGGACGCCATGCGTAGCACGGAAGCCCCGGCGGAGGGACCGCCGTGGCGGGAGCCGCCGAGCGGGAGCGCGGCCGCCGGAAGGCTCGGGCGGCGGGGGCTCGGCCGGCAGGCGGATCCCTTATCAACAGGACGTTCATCAGACGTTGATGGGCCGACGGCAGGCTGTGCGCCATGCCGTTCGCCCGCGTCCGAAGGAAGACCAACGTGCCCCGTATCTCTGCGACGGAGGAGTTCCCGACCCTGGCCGCCGCCACGCGGCAGGGTCCCCGGGTGGCTCTCCGCTGGATCAGTGAGCCGGACCGCGAGCAGAAACTGACGCATGCCGAGCTGCTGGAGCAGGCGGACCGGGCGGCGGCGGCCCTGACCCGGCTCGGCGTGCGCGCGGGGGACCGGGTGGCGGTCCATCTGCCGCTGATACCCGAGTCCGTCATCGCCACGCTCGCCTGCGGCCGGCTCGACGCCGTGCGCTCCACCCTTCCCGTCGGGCTGCGCGCCCCCGAGCTGCGCGACCGGCTGGCGGGGATGGACGTCAAGGTGCTGATCACCGCCGACGGCGACTGGCGGCGCGGGGAGCCGCAGGCGCTCAAGCCGCTGATCGACCGGGCCCTGGCGGGCCGCGCACGGCAACCGAAGGTCCTGGTCGTCCACCGCCTGGCCCGCCCGGTGTCCTGGACCCCGGGCCGGGACCTGTGGTGGCACGAGCAGCTGGGCGCGGCGGGGGACCCGGCCGGTCGGCCGTACTCTTGACGCATGAGCACCGCCCCCGACCCCGGACCGCGCGACCCGCCCGCCGCGCTGATCTTCGACGATCCGCTGGCGCAGCGGTCCTCGGACGACACGGACCGCGGCTGGGGCGAGCGCCCGGCCGGCGGGGACACCGCCGACAGCGCCGCGGATCTGGCCCGCTTCCTCGACGAGAAGCCGCCCCACCACCTCTGACCGCCGACCTCGACCTTGACCTCGACCTCGGCGTCGAGGGCGATGTCGCTGCGGACGCCGGCGCCGGCGCGCCGGGAGCTCAGGTGATCGAGCCGCTGCCGCTGCCGCGCAGCGCGACCAGTTCGTCCCGTATCTCGCGCAGCAGCACGATCTCGGCGCTCTCCGCCTCGGCCTGCTTCTCCTCTTCCCTGCGCTCCTTGGCTGCCTTCCGCGCCAGATAGCGGGACATCGGCAGGACCATCAGGAAGTACACCACCGCCGCCGTGATCAGGAAGGTGAGCACGGCGCTCAGCACGGTCCCCCAGAGGATCGGGATGCCCTTCGTGACCTCGCCCGCCGCGTTGGTCTCGCAGGGGGCCTCCAGGCAGGAGCGGTACTTCTCCAGGTCCTTGGTGCCGAAGGCACCGACGACCGGATTGATCAAGCCCTTCACTATGGAGTTCACCACGCCGGTGAACGCGGCTCCGACCACGACCGCGACAGCCAGATCGATGACGTTGCCACGCATCAGGAAGGCCTTGAAGCCCTCCACGACGCTCTTCTTCTCCTCGCTCAACCCTTTGCCTCTCTCTCGCCGCGCCGGTTCTGGAGCGGTCGGCTCCGCAACCTACGGTCAAGATCGGCACAACGCCACCGCCAACCTGGAGGTGGCCGCCGCGCCGGCCAGGGCCGCCGCGGTCGGACGGGGCACCGCGAGCACCACCAGCGTGCCGTCCAGCCCGCCGTCCACCGCCGCCATCCGCCGGGGCGGCGGCACGGCGGTCACCCGCGCGCCGCGGGCGACCGTGCGCGCGGTGGCCGGGCCGCCGGACCGACCGGCCGCCGGGGCGGCCAGCACATCCACCCGGTCGCCGGGGCGCAGCAGCCGCACGGCCGCCGCGTCGGCGATCCGGACCGGCGCGGACACCACGGCCGGGGGCCGCTCGCGCCGCCCGCCGTCCGGCGGCGGGGACGCCGCCGGACGCCCGCCTGAGGCGCCGGAGGGCGCGGCGGCCGCCAGCGCGGCCGCGGTCATCGCCAGCCCCGCCGCCATCGAGCGCCGGCGCCGCCGTAACGCGCGCCGCAGCCGGTGTCCGCCGCGGCCCACCCGCACCGGCCCGAACCGGGGAACCGCGCCCGTCGGAGGGGTGCGGCGGGACCGCTCGGACCAGGACGGCGCCGAGCGGGCCCGGCCCGCGGGCCACATGGGCGAGGAGCCGGCTGAGGCAGCGGGCGAGCAGCCGGCCGATGGAGCGGGCGGGAAAGCGGGCGAGGAACCGGCTGAGAAGAGGGACGGGCGCGGAGGGGTGGGCGGAGCGGGACGGAACGGGTCGGACATGGCAATCACCGCCTGTCGTGAGAGGCCGGGAGCTTCTGGCCCCTTCACGATGCCCGCCCTCCCAGGATCCCGCTCGGACCTGTGCACAACCCTCAGGCTGTGGACAACTCCGCCACCCGCGCGAGTGAGCCCACCGGCCCCGTGCGGTCGAGCCCACCGGCCCCGCGCGGTCGAGGCCACCGCTCCGCGCGCTTGAGCCCGCCGCCACCCGCCTCAGTGGGCCCCCGGCCGCTACGGCAGCTCGATCCCCAGGTCCCAGCCCTCGTGCCCGTGCCCGCACAGGCAGTCCCGGGCGTCGGTGGCCGGCAGGGCGCCCACCGCGTCGAAGAGCACGTCGCGCAGGCGTGCCAGGTTCTCCCCGAATACCCGCAGCACCTCGGCGTGCGAGACGCCCTCGCCCGTCTCCGCGCCCGCGTCCAGGTCCGTGACCAGCGTCAGCGACGTGTAGCAGAGCTCCAGCTCACGGGCCAGCACCGCTTCCGGGTGCCCGGTCATGCCGACCACCGACCAGCCCTGCGCCGCGTGCCACCGCGACTCGGCCCGGGTGGAGAAGCGCGGCCCCTCGATCACGCACAGCGTGCCGCCGTCCACCGGCTCCCAGCCCCGTCCGCGCGCCGCCGCCACCGCGACCCGCCGCCCCGTCGGGCAGTACGGGTCGGCGAAGGTGGTGTGCACCACGCTGGGTACCCGGCCGTCCGGCAGCGGTTCGCCGTCGAAATAGGTCTGCACGCGCCCCTTGGTGCGGTCCACCAGCTGGTCGGGCACCAGCAGCGTCCCCGGTCCGTACTCCGGCCGCAGCCCGCCCACCGCGCAGGGGCCGAGCACCTGCCGTACGCCGACCGAGCGCAGGGCCCACAGATTGGCGCGGTAGTTGATCCGGTGCGGGGGCAGGTGGTGCTTACGGCCGTGGCGCGGCAGGAACGCGACCCGCCGGCCCGCGACCTCGCCGAGGAACAGCGAGTCGCTCGGCGCGCCGTAGGGCGTCTCGACAGTGATCTCCGTCACGTCATCGAGGAAGGAGTAGAACCCCGACCCGCCGATGATCCCTATCTCCGCATGCGTGCTGCTGGTGTCCGCCATGTGGTCACCCTAGCCAGCGGCGTCCCCGCATACGAGATCCCGCCGCCTCTCCGGGGAGGGACGGCGGGATGCCGGTGCGATCGAGGCGGCCGAAGGCGGCCGTGCCGAGGGTGGCCGCGGGTCAGGCGGCCGACGAGGTGCTGGTCGACGCGGCCGAGGACGAAGAACCCGAGGACGACGACGAGGACGACGAGGACGCGTCCGACGACGAGGACGAGGAGGAGGACCCCTCGCTCTTCGAGGCCGTCGACTTCGACGAGCCGCCGCCCGTGCTGCTGGACGAGGAGCCGCGGCTGTCGTTCCGGTAGAAGCCCGAGCCCTTGAAGACGATGCCGACCGCCGAGAACACCTTCTTCAGGCGTCCCTTGCAGTTGGGGCACTCGGTGAGCGCGTCATCGGTGAACTTCTGCACCGCCTCGAGGCCCTCGCCGCACTCGGTGCACTGGTACTGATAGGTCGGCACTTGCTCCTCCTGGCACTCTCACTCGATGAGTGCTAACGACGCTCCATAGTGCAGTATTCCCGCCCGCCAGTCCACTGCGAGGGGCGATACGGTGACCCATTCCACGCGTCCGTACGGCGGCCCGTTCCACCCGGCCGTACGGTGACCCGTTCCACGCGCCCGTCCCGTCACCGCCCGCTCGTGCCCAGCCAGCCGGCCAGCTTGCCGCCCCGGCCCACCGCGCGCAGCCGCTCCTCGGCCGTGTCCCGCACTGGGTCCGTGGCCACGACCAGCAGCTCGTCACCGCGGCGCAGCACGGTTGACGGCTGCGGCACAAAGCTCTTCCCGTCCCGGACGACCAAGGTGACCGCGGCCCCGGTCGGCAGCCGCAGCTCGCCGACCTCCACGCCGTGCATCTTGGAGTCCTTGGGGATCGAAACCGACAGCAGATGCCCGCGCAGCCGCTCCAGCGGCGCCGACTCGATGCCGAGGTCGGCCGCGGCCTCCTCCTCGCCCAGGCGCAGCCGGCGCGCCAGCCAGGGCAGCGTCGGGCCCTGCACCAGGGTGTAGACGATCACCAGCACGAAGACGATGTTGAAGATGCGGCGGCTCTCCGGCACGTTCGAGACCACCGGGATGGTGGCGAGCACGATCGGCACCGCGCCGCGCAGCCCCGCCCACGACAGCAGCGCCTTCTCCCGCCAGGAGACCGGGAAGGGCACCGTGCTGATCAGCACCGACACCGGCCGGGCCACCATGGTCAGCGCCATCCCGACGCCGATGGCCGGCCAGATGTCGTCGCCCAGCTCGTGGGGGGTCACCAGCAGGCCGAGCAGCACGAACATCCCGATCTGCGCTATCCAGCCGAGCCCCTCCGCGAAGCCGCGCGTGGCCGGCCAGTGCGGCAGCTTCGCGTTCCCCAGGATCAGCGAGGCCAGGTAGACGGCGAGGAAGCCGGAGCCGTGGGCCAGCGCCCCGCCCGCGTAGGCGATCACGGCGATCGCCATCACCGCGATCGGGTAGAGGCCCGAGGCGGGCAGCGCGACGTGCCGCAGGCCGTACGCCCCCAGCCAGCCGATCGCCAGCCCCACCACCGCGCCGATGACCAGCTCAAGGGCGATCTCGCCGAGCAGCATGTACCACGCCTCTATCGCGCGCGGGGAGGAGAAGGCGACCACAAGGATCACCACCGGGGCGTCGTTGAAGCCGGACTCAGCCTCCAGGGTGCCCGTGAGACTCCTCGGCAGCGGCACCTTGCGCAGCACCGAGAAGACCGCCGCCGCGTCCGTGGAGGACACCACCGCACCGATGATCAGCGCCTGCCGCCAGTCGAGTCCGACCAGGAAGTGGGCGGCGGTCGCCGTGATCCCGACGCTTACCGCCACCCCTACCGTGGACAGCACGGCGGCGAGCGGCAGGGAGGGTTTGATCTCCCGCCACTTCGTGCCGAGGCCGCCCTCGGCCAGGATGACCACAAGCGCGGCATAGCCGAGGACCTGTGTGAGCTCGGCGTCCCCGAAGACGATGCCGATGCCGTCCTGCCCGATCGCGACGCCGAGGCCGAGGTAGATGAGGAGGGTTGGCAGCCCGCTGCGCGTCGAGACCCTGACGGCCGCCACCGCCACGAGCAGGACGAGTGAGCAGATCAGCAGGAGTTCGTTGAGGTGGTGAACAGTCAGGGGCCGAACCTTTCTCACGGGAGCGGCCGGAAGGCTCCCCGACCGACCGGAACTTCATTGCCTTACCTAACATTTTACGGGTTCTTGACGCGGGTGGCTCACATGGATTTTCCGAGGGTGACGGCGGGGTGAGGGCGAGGTGATGGCCGGTGGGCGGCTCCAGTCATGACTCCGCGTAGGGGAGGCGTCAGCGCTGCGCCTATGGTTGCTCCAGCACTCCAGGACCACCCTGCCCCTCGAAGGACAGCGATGCCCGCCAACAAAAACGGCCCTTCTGGCAAGAAGAAGGGCCGACGTGCCCGCCTGATCGTGATCGCAGTCGTGCTGCTGCTCGTGGGGGGCGTCGGGTACGGCACGTACTGGAGCATCAGTACGGTCCGCGCCTCTTTCCCGGAGACCACCGGATCGCTGCAGCTCAAGGGACTGTCCGGACCAGTCCAGGTCAAGCGCGACGGCTACGGCATACCGCAGGTCTACGCGGACACCCCCGAGGACCTCTTCCGCGCCCAGGGGTTCGTCCAGGCCCAGGACCGCTTCTGGGAGATGGACGTACGCCGCCACATGACGGCCGGTAGGCTCTCCGAGATGTTCGGCTCCGGACAGGTGGAGACCGACGCGTTCCTGCGCACCCTGGGCTGGCACCGGGTCGCGCAGCGGGAGTACGACACCAAGCTGTCGCCCACCACCAAGAAGTACCTGCGCGCCTACTCCGACGGGGTCAACGCCTACCTCGCGGACCACCAGGGCAAGTCGCTGTCCGTCGAGTACGCGGCCCTGGAGTTCGAGCACGACTACACGCCCGAGAAGTGGACCCCGGTCGACTCGGTGGCCTGGCTCAAGGCGATGGCGTGGGACCTGCGCGGCAACATGCAGGACGAGGTCGACCGCGCGCTCGCCCGCAGCCGCCTGAGCGCCAAGGAGGTCGAAGAGCTGTACCCGGCCTACCCGTACGGCCGCAACAAGCCGATCGTGGGCAGCGGAGCGGTGGACGAGACCGCGGCCAAGTTCGACCCCAAGGCGACGGCGACCGACCCCGCGAACGCCGCCCAGAACGGCGTGGGGGGCGCCACGCAGGGCTTCCAGACGCAGCTCTCCTCGCTCTCCAAGACGCTCGACGAGATCCCGGCGCTGCTCGGCCCGAACGGCACCGGCATCGGCTCCAACTCCTGGGTGGTCCGAGGCCAGTACACGACCACCGGCAAGCCGCTGCTCGCCAACGACCCGCACCTGGCCCCCCAGCTGCCCTCCGTCTGGTACCAGATGGGCCTGCACTGCAACCGGGTCAGCAGCGCGTGCCCGTACGACGTGGCGGGCTTCACCTTCGCCGGCCTGCCGGGGGTCGTCATAGGCCACAACCAGGACATCGCCTGGGGCATGACCAACCTGGGCGCCGATGTGACCGACCTCTACCTGGAGAAGGTCACCGACCAGGGCTACCTCTACGACGGCAAGCAGGTCCCCTTCAAGACCCGCGAGGAGACCATCAAGGTCGCCGGCGGCAAGTCCCGGACCATCACCGTCCGCTCCACCAGGCACGGCCCGATCGTCTCCGACCGCGACGACGAACTCGGGGACGTCGGCAAGAGCGCACCGGTCGGCACCGACGTCGGCGACGTGGCCCCCGACCGGGGCGACGGCTACGCGGTCTCGCTGCGCTGGACCGCGCTGGACCCGTCCAACACCATGGACGCGGTCTTCGAGCTCGACACGGCCAAGAACTTCACCGACTTCCGCAAGGCGGCCCGCGACTTCGCGGTGCCCTCCCAGAACCTGATCTACGCCGACACCAAGAACAACATCGGCTACCAGGCCCCCGGCAAGATCCCCACGCGCGCCAAGGGCGACGGCCGCTACCCGGCGCCCGGCTGGGACTCGCGCTACGAGTGGAACGGCTACATCCCGCAGGCCGAGCTGCCCTGGGCGTACAACCCCAAGCAGGGCTACATCGTCACCGCCAACCAGGCCGTCATAGGCAAGGACTACAAGTACACGCTGACCGACGACTGGGGATACGGCGCACGTAGCCAGCGCATAACCGACCTGATCGAGTCGAAGATCAAGGACGGCGGGAAGATCTCCACCGAGGACATGCAGTCCATGCAGATGGACAACAGCAGCGAGATCGCCGAGCTGCTGACCCCGTACCTGCTGAAGGTGGACATCAAGGACAGCTTCGTCAGGGAGGCCCAGAAGCTCCTGGAGGGCTGGGACTACACCCAGGACTCCGACTCGGCGGCCGCCGCGTACTTCAACGCCGTCTATCGCAACGTCCTTATGCTGGCGTTCGGAAATAAACTTCCGAAGGAGCTGCGGGTGGAGGGCCAGTGTCTGCGGGTCCGGCCCGCCGACGACTCGGGGCCCGCCGAGGACCTGGACGGCAGCGCCCGGCTGGTGCGCGAGTGCGGCCAGCGCGACCCCGCGTCGGCCCAGCCGGACGGCGGGGACCGCTGGTACGAGGTCCTTCGGAAGATCATCAAGGACCCGAAGAACAAGTGGTGGAAGACCACCGGCACCCGTCTCCAGCCCGCCTCGACCAACCGGGACGAGCTCCTGGCGCACGCCATGAAGGACGCGCGTTCCGAGCTCACCGCCAAGCTCGGCAAGAACATCAACAGCTGGAGCTGGGGTCGGCTGCACCGGCTGGACCTGAAGAACCAGACCCTGGGCATCAAGGGTCCGGGCGTGGTGCAGTGGCTCCTCAACCGCGGCCCGTGGAACCTGTCCGGCGGCGAGGCCGCGGTCAACGCCACGGGGTGGAACGCGGCGGGCGGCTACGGCGTCACCTGGGTGCCGTCCATGAGGATGGTCGTCAACCTCGACAACCTGGACAAGTCCCGGTGGATCAACCTCACCGGCGCCTCCGGGCACGCCTACAACGCGCACTACACGGACCAGACCGAGAAGTGGGTGAAGGGCGAGCTGCTGCCCTGGTCCTTCAGCGAGAGCGCGGTGAAGAAGTCGACGGAGGACGAGCTGGCGCTCACGCCCTGAGGCGCACGGTCTGAGGCACACGGCCTGAGGCACACGGCGTGGCGCGTACGGCCGGGCCTGCGCCCTGACGCGTACGGGCTGGCGCGTACGGCCGGGCCCGCGCCCCGCGCGCCCGGCCCGCCCGCTCCCGACCGCCCCGCGCCGCACGCCCCCCGCGAGACCCCGCCCGCCCCGGGCAGGGCCTCGCGGGGGGCGTCGCCGTTAGGGGGCGCGGAAGCGGTGCACCGCCGAGGGGGTGACCGCGGCGTGCACCGGCCGGTCGTGGGCCTCGCCCGGGACCTCGTCCAGCACCTCGCCGTCGTACAGCAGCACCACCAGCGCCGGGCGGACCCCCGCCCGCTCCAGCCGGGCCAGCACCCGGTCGTACGAGCCGCCGCCGCGGCCCAGGCGCACCCCGCGCCGGTCCACGGCGAGCCCGGGCAGCAGCACCACGTCCGCCCCGGTGACCGCCTCGGGGCCGAGCCGCGGCCCCTCCGGCTCCAGCAGCCCCCGCCCGGCCCGCGCCAGCCGCTCGGGGCCCTCGTCCCGCCCCCAGTCGAGGTCGTTGTCCTCCAGGAGGACCGGGAGCAGTACGCGTACGCCCCGGGCGCGCAGCGCCTCCCGCAGGTCGTGGGTGCCGGGCTCGCGGCCCACCGAGACATACGCGGCCACCGTCCCCGCCCCCGCGAGCTCCGGCAGCTCCAGCGCGCGACACGCCAGGGACGCCCGCGCGTCCGCGATGTCATCCGCCGTCAACCTGGCCCTCACCGCCATGAGATGTCGCCGCAACTCGGCCTTACTAGCTTCGGCATTGATCACTGAGTGCACAAACTTCCTGTCTCATGTCATATTCACCGAAACCTCATGATCCTCCCAAAGGCACCCGATAGGGTTCGGTACATGACTCAAGCGCGTACTCGGATCAGCAAGGCTGTCATCCCCGCCGCGGGGCTCGGAACCCGCTTCCTGCCGGCCACGAAGGCCACACCCAAGGAGATGCTGCCGGTCGTCGACAAGCCGGCGATCCAGTACGTCGTCGAGGAAGCCGTCACCGCCGGGCTGTCCGACGTACTCATGGTCACGGGCCGCAACAAGCGGCCCCTCGAGGATCACTTCGACCGCAACTACGAGCTGGAAGAGGCCCTGAGCCGCAAGGGCGACGAAACCCGGCTCGCCCGCGTCCAGGAGTCCAGCGACCTCGCGACCATGCACTACGTCCGCCAGGGCGACCCCAGGGGCCTCGGCCACGCCGTCCTCTGCGCCGCCCCGCACGTCGGTGACCAGCCCTTTGCCGTCCTCCTCGGCGACGACCTCATCGATGCCCGCGACCCGCTCCTGTCCCACATGGTCGAGGTGCAGGAGCAGCACGGCGGCAGCGTCGTCGCCCTGATGGAGGTGGACCCCTCCCAGATCCACCTCTACGGCTGCGCCGCCGTCAAGCCGACCCTGGAGGAGGACGTCGTCAAGGTCACCGGGCTGGTCGAGAAGCCGGACCCGGCCGACGCCCCCAGCAACTACGCCGTCATCGGCCGCTACGTCCTCGACCCGGCCGTCTTCGACGTGCTGCGCGCCACCGAGCCCGGGCGCGGCGGCGAGATCCAGCTCACCGACGCACTGCAGGCGCTCGCCGCGAACCCGGACCTCGGCGGGCCGGTCCACGGGGTCGTCTTCAAGGGGCGCCGGTACGACACAGGGGACCGTGGGGACTATCTGCGTGCCATTGTCAGACTCGCGTGCGAACGTGAAGACCTGGGCCCGGACTTCCGGGACTGGCTTCGCCGTTACGTCACCGAGGAGATGTAGCACTGTGAGCAGCACCGCAGCACGGGCCGCCGACCAGGGCCCGGACCAAGACCCCGGCCAGGGCCCGCGGCCCGGTGCGGCCGGCGCGCCCGGCGGGGGTCGGGGCGAGGACCGCTTCTGGACGGTGGCCGAGCACCTGGACGACATCCTCGGCCAGCTCCACCCCCTCGACCCCATCGAGCTGCAGCTGCTCGACGCCCAGGGCTGTGTCCTCGTCGAGGACGTCACCGTCCCCGGCGCCCTCCCCCCGTTCGACAACAGCTCCATGGACGGCTATGCGGTCCGGATCGCCGACATCGCGGCGGCGACGGAGGAGTATCCCGCGGTGCTCACCGTCGTCGGGGACATCGCGGCGGGCAGCGAGACCGCGCCCGCCGTCGGCCCCGGCGAGGCCGCCCGCATCATGACCGGCGCCCCGCTGCCGCCCGGCGCCCAGGCCGTGGTGCCCGTCGAGTGGACCGACGGCGGCCTGGGCCAGGGCCCGGTCACCGCCATGCCCGCCCACAGCGAGGCCCCCGAAGGCGCGAGCGGCAGGGTGCGGGTGTACCGCCCCGCCAAGGCCGGGCAGCATGTGCGCGCCCGCGGCTGCGACGCCGGGGCGGGCGAGCTGGCGCTGCGCGCCGGCACGGTCCTCGGCGCGCCGCAGATCGGCCTGCTGGCCGCCCTCGGGCGCGCCGCGGTCAAGGTGCGGCCGCGGCCGCGCGTGGTGGTGCTGTCGACCGGCAGCGAGCTGGTCCAGCCCGGGCAGGAGGCGGGCCCCGGCCGGATCCACGACTCCAACAGCTTCCAGCTCACCGCCGCCGCGCGGGACGCCGGCGCGATCGCCTACCGGGTGGGCGCGATCGCCGACGACGCCGGGGCGCTGCGCGCCGCCGTCGAGGACCAGCTGAGCAGGGCCGACATCGTGGTCACCAGCGGCGGCGTCAGCGTCGGCGCGTACGACGTGGTCAAGGAGGCCATGCGGGAGGTCGAGTTCCGCAAGCTGGCCATGCAGCCGGGCAAGCCCCAGGGCTTCGGCCGCGTCGGCCCGGACCGCGTCCCCTTCATCGCCCTCCCGGGGAACCCGGTCAGCTCGTACGTGTCCTTCGAGCTGTTCGTGCGGCCCGCGATCCGCACGCTGATGGGCACCGGCCCCGTCCACCGCCCCCTCGTCCGGGCACGCTGCCCCGAGGGCGTCGCGTCCTCCCCGCGGGGGCGGCGCCAGTTCCTGCGCGGCTGGTACGAGCCCCCGGGGGTGGACGCGGAGCTGGGCGTCGTCACCCCTGTGGGTGGCACCGGATCCCACCTGATCAAGGCCCTCGCCCACGCCAACGCGCTGATCGTGGTGGACGAGGACACCACGGAGGTCGCCGCCGGCGCCGACGTGGACGTCGTCCTGCTCACCTGATCCCCTAGGGGGTGTGCCCCCGATCTCTGTGGGCCCGCGACGCCTGGCACGCACGCTCGCTGCGTTGTCGGGCCCGCCCGAGTAGGCCCGCCCCC
>NZ_MAXF01000088.1 GCF_001704635.1 Streptomyces sparsogenes
GCGACCCTCCGCGATCGCACGCACCAGACGCCGCGGGCTGATCCACAGAGATCGGGGGCACACCCCCTGGCCCCCGCCCGCTGCGGGTACGGTGTCGTCCCACAGGAGCCACCTGGCCCGGACCGGGAGAACGATGAGCAGCGCCCAGGACCACCTCACCCACCTCGACCAGACGGGCGCGGCGCGCATGGTCGACGTCTCGGACAAGGACGTCACCGCGCGCACCGCCCGCGCCAGCGGCCGTGTGCTCGTCGCCCCGCGCGTCGTGGAGCTGCTGCGGGGCGAGGGCGTGCCCAAGGGCGACGCCCTCGCCACCGCGCGGATCGCGGGCATCATGGGCGCCAAGCGCACCCCGGACCTGATCCCGCTGTGCCACCCGCTCGCCCTCTCGGGCGTGACCGTGGACCTCGCGGTCGCCGACGACGCGGTGGAGATCACCGCCACGGTCCGCACCACCGACCGGACGGGCGTCGAGATGGAGGCCCTGACGGCGGTCACCGTGGCCGCGCTGACCGTGATCGACATGGTCAAGGCCGTGGACAAGTCCGCGGTCATCGCGGACGTACGGGTGGAGGAGAAGACAGGCGGGAAGTCCGGCGACTGGAGCCGGGCATGAGCGGCTCGCCGGCGTACCGCGCCCTGGTCGTCACCGCCTCCAACCGCGCCGCCGCCGGGGTCTACCCGGACAAGGGCGGCCCGCTGCTGGTGGAGGGGCTTACGGCGCTGGGCCTCGACGTCGACGGGCCGCGCGTGGTCCCCGACGGGGACCCGGTGGAGGCGGCCCTGCGCGAGGCGGTGGCCGCTTCGTACGATGTCGTCGTGACCACGGGCGGTACGGGCATCTCGCCCACCGACCACACCCCCGAGGCGACCCGCCGTGTGCTCGACCGCGAGATCCCGGGCATCGCGGAGGCCATCCGCGCCGAGGGGCTGGCCAAGGTGCCCACTGCGGCGCTCTCCCGCGGGCTGGCCGGAGCCGCCGGGAGCACCCTGATCGTCAACCTGCCCGGCTCCACCGGCGGCGTACGGGACGGGCTCGCGGTCCTCGGGCGGATCCTGCTCCATGCCATCGAGCAGATCCACGGCGGCGACCACCCCAGACCCGCCGACCCTCCCGATACCGACGGCCCCTCGGCCACCCACACCGGTACTGCCGGTCCTGCCGGTCCCGCCGGTCCTGATCCCGCCGGGAGCGCGCGCTGAACGCGCCCTGGCCGGTCGTGCTGGCGGACGGCGACACGGTCCTCCGCCCCATAAAGCTGCGCGACCAGCGTGCCTGGCGTGAGGTCAACCAGCGCAACCGAGAGTGGCTGCGCCCCTGGGAGGCCACCATCCCGCCGCCTCCGCCCGGCGGCCCCGTCACCCACCGGCCCACCTACCGCCAGATGGTCCGCCATCTGCGCGCCGAGGCGCACGCCGGGCGGATGCTGCCGTTCGTCGTGGAGTACCGGGGGCGGCTGGCCGGACAGCTGACGGTGGCCGGGATCACCTGGGGCTCGATGTGCTCGGGCCATATCGGCTACTGGATCGACGAGGCGGTCGCCGGCCGGGGCGTCATGCCGACCGCCGTCGCCCTCGCCACCGACCACTGCTTCCGCGCGGTCGGACTGCACCGCATCGAGGTGTGCATCCGGCCCGAGAACGGGCCGAGCCGCCGGGTGGTGGAAAAGCTGGGATTCCGCGAAGAGGGGCTGCGCCCGCGCTACCTCCACATCGACGGCGCCTGGCGGGACCACCTGGTCTTCGCGCTCACGGCGGAGGAAGTGCCGGAGGGGTTGTTGGCCCGGTGGCACCGGATGCGACCTGGCGCATCGCAGAAATAAAATATGTGTTCGAATTCAGTGGGCCAATTGAGCACATTACCGGACTGGTCATCGCACCAATCACAAAAAAAGTTCGAGATATCAGCCAGATCGTGCGACACACCGCGCCAATTGGCAGATGGCCTCGCGCGGACCCCTCTACCGTGTGACCGTGAGCAGCAGTGGCCTCATCTACGCAGTCATCGTCGGGGCCTGGGCCGCCTATCTGGTGCCGATGTGGCTCCGTAGGCAGGACGAGCTCAACGAAGCCCGTCCGACGGAGCGCTTCAGTACCGCCATCCGGCTGCTGTCCGGACGGGCGGGCATGGAGCGTCGTTACGCCAAGGAGCGGGCGGACCTGGAAGCCCTCAGGGGTCCGGCGGAACCGGAGGGGCGCGCCTCGGATGCGGACCGCCCCGAGGCCGGGGGAGACCCGGCCGACCCGGACCGGCGCGGGACGGACTCGGACCGGCGCGCGGTCGACTCGGACCGGCGCGGGACGGACCCGGACCGGCGCGTGGTCGACCCGGACGCCGTGACCGACGCGGTCGACGTCCGGGCCTTCGCCGACCCCGTGACCATGCGTGCGCCCGTGCCGCCCCACGCAGCCCCGCCCGCCGAGGGCCCCGCCGCGCCTCCCTCCGGCTCCACCGCCCAGCCGTCCCCGGCCGCCCAGCCCCCCACCGCCGCGGCCCGCAGCCGGCGCGCGAAGGTGCTTGCGCGCCGTCGGCGCACCACCATCATCCTGTTCCTCGCCTTCACCCTCGGCGCGGTCGTCGCGGCGGTCGGCGGCCTCGCCTTCCTGTGGGTCCCGGGCATGCCGGCCGTCCTGCTGAGCGCCTACATCGCCTACCTGCGCACCCAGGAGCGCCGCCGCTTCACCTTCACCATGGACCAGCGCCGCGCCGAGCTGGCCGCCCAGCGCCTGCGCGAGCGCCGCCCTCACCCCCGCCCGCCGGCGGACGGCCCCGCCGACGACGACCACCCCGCCGAGCCGCCCGCCCGCCTCGACGCGGACCGCGCCGCCCCGGTGCCCTCCCCGCACGCGGCGGGCCGCCGCGCCCTGGTCGAGCAGACCGACCACGCGGAGTGGGTCGACCAGCAGCGGGAGCGTGAGCGCGGCCCGTCCACCGGCGAGAGCTGGGAGCCGGTGCCCGTCCCCCTCCCCACCTACGTCACCGCGCCCGTCGCCCCCCGTGCCACCGGCAGCGTCGACCTGGGCGCCCCCGACGCCTGGAGCTCCGCCCGCTCCAGCACCGCCGAACCCACCCAGGCCCCCGACGCCGCCCCCCACCACCCCCCGGCCCCCCGCACCCCCCGGGAACGGGGCCGCACCCCCCTCTTCGACCAGTACGCGGACGACGACCGCCCCCGCGCCGCCAACGAGTGACCCCGCCCGCTCCGGCCCCGCGCATCGGCACTCCCCGACCGGCACTCCACCGCCACTCCACCCGCCACTCCACTGACCAGCGGGGACCGCCCGGGGGCCGACGGGGAACGGATTTCCAAGCACCCCGACGGGGATGCTAGAGTTTCACTCGCTGCAAGGGCCTGTGGCGCAGACTGGTAGCGCACCTCGTTCGCATCGAGGGGGTCAGGGGTTCAAATCCCCTCAGGTCCACCCAGCTCAAAGCCCCCGCCGGGGAAACCCGGCGGGGGCTTTTTTGGCGCCGTACAGCAGCGAAATACAGCGGAAGCGACAGGAGGAGCCTGAGCCGAGACGGACGACTAGCACCGCTAGACAATGAGGCGACGCTAGGTCTAGCATTGCTAGAAGTTAGAGCGGTGCTCGACAGGGGGTCGGTGCCGCGAGAAGAGGAGATCACCGTCATGCCTACCGCTGCCACCGCTGCCGCCACCGTCATCACCTGGGCCATCGCCATCGGGATCATCTTCGTCGGCTCCCGCATGATGTGGGCCCCGCAGGCCGCGGCGGACTTCGGCATCCCCGGCACCCGCACCGAGGACCCCGCCACCCGCGCCTGGCTGGCTGTCCTGGGCGGCCGCGACATCGGCTACGGCCTCTTCCTGCTGATCGCGCTGATCGGTGGAGACACGCACCTGCGCGGCTGGATGATGCTGGCCGGTTCACTCGTCACGCTCGCAGACGCACTCATCACGAAGCTCAGCGGCGGACCCGCCAAGGCGTACTACGGCATCCACGGCGGCACGACCGTGGTCATGGCCGCGGCCGGCGCCGTGCTGCTGCTGTCCTGACCGCGGCGCCGATGCTTCGCCGCACAGCTCAAAGCCCCCGCCGGGAAGGCCGGCGGGGGCTTTCCCGTGTCGGGGCGCGGCTACGGAACCGCTAGAAGGTAGGTGGGGCCAGCGGGAGGGTCTCGTACGTGCTGTGCGGGTAGAGCCATGGGCTGCCGGCGCCGGCTTGGAGGCGGTCGAGGGCGATGAGTGTGTCGGCGGCGGTCTTGCAGCGCGGGTGGCGGGTGGCGAAGGCGGCGATGCGGGGGCGCTGGGTGGGGAGCCAGGTCGCGATGGTCTGGGGGTCGCCGTCGTGCCAGGACCAGAACCGGAAGTCCTCCCAGAGGAGGTCGGTCGCCCAGTCGAAGGCGAGGCGGACGAGGCCGGCGTCTGCCTGGGGGCCGGGGACGGCGGCGAGGTGGTCGAGCCAGGGGAGGAGGTCACCCGTCGCGTGGGCGATTCCCTCGATGAGGTCGGTGATGTGTCCCAGAGACCGGCCGTCGATCAGGGCGAGGGTCAGCAGCGCTCGGAAGGCCTGCTCGACCGCGGCGCGTTCGGGGGCGGGCCAGGTGGTGAAGTCGGCGCCGTCGCGGCCGAGGCGGCCGATCTCGCGGGCCGGATCGATGTCGGTGCCGTCCGGGCCCCAGTAGCGCAGCGCGCGGGGCATGAGGCGACGCCACAGGAGGGGGTATTGGTCCTTGTCCCAGTGGCTGGCGACCTCGCCCAGGAAATTCTCGAGGACGTCATCCGGTACGGCGGCGGGATCGCCGCCGAGAAGGCGGAGGTCCGATTCCGGGGTGCAGTAAGTGCAGCCGTGCACCGGGCGGTCGAGGGTGGGCGGGTCGGCGAAAACCCGGTCGGCTTCGGCGAGCGCCTGCCGCCACATCGCGTACGGATCCAGGGCGCGGGGGGCGGGCGAAGTGGCAGCGGGATCGGACACAGTACGGCCTACCGAGGGGACTCCGCGCAGCGCGACTGGCGAAGAGCGGGACTTTAGCACTCGGCGATCCGGGGCGATCACGGCGGCCGGAGATCCTGGCGGTGCGGAGTATTCTCAGCCGGGGCCGGGCCCGTGCGGGCCGGGGATCGGGGGAGCGCGCGTCGTGTTGCGGTTGGAGGACGAGGATCCGCGACAGGTGGGCGGATATCGCCTGTTGTTCCGCCTGGGCGCGGGCGGCATGGGCCGGGTGTATCTGGGGCGGTCGGCCGGCGGGCGCTATGTGGCGCTGAAGATGGTGCATCCCTGGCTGGCCTCGGCGCCCGGGTTCCGGGAGCGCTTCGCGCGGGAGGTGCGCGCGTCCCAGGCGGTGTCCGGGCGGGGGACGGTGAAGGTGGTGGCCGCCGACGTCGACGCGCCGGCGCCGTGGCTGGCCTCGGCGTATGTGCCCGGCCCCGCCCTGGCCGAGGTCGTGGGCGAGCACGGTCCGCTTCCCGAGCCTTCGCTGTGGCGGCTGCTTTCGGGGCTGGCCGAGGCGCTCGACTCCGTTCATGGCAGCGGGCTCGTACACCGCGACCTGAAGCCGTCGAACGTGCTGGTGTCGCAGGACGGGCCGCTGCTCATCGACTTCGGGATCGCTCGCGCGGCCGACGAAACCGCGCTCACCGGCACCGGCCTGGTCGTGGGGTCCGCCGGCTACATGTCGCCGGAGCAGGCGGAGGGCCGGGAGGTGACACCGGCGGCGGATGTCTTCTCGCTCGGGACGGTGCTGGCCTTCGCGGCCACCGGCCGCGGGCCGTTCGGCACGGGCTCCGGACCGGAGTTGCTGTACCGGGTGGTGCACCGGGAGCCGGACCTGGAGGGCATGCCCGAGGGGCCGGCCGCCATCGTCCGCGACTGCCTGAGCAAACGGCCCGAGGACCGCCCCTCGGTGGCGGAGTTGTACGCCCTCGCGGCCGAGCGGGACGCCGACGGGCGGGACTGGCTGCCGGGGCCCGTCAGCGCGCTGATCGCCCGTCGGGCCGAGCACCTGCTCAACCTGGAGAGCGCCGACGTTCCGCACCCGCCGGAGCCCGGCCGGGCGGCGGCGGGTGTTCTCCCTCCGACCAGGGTGGATTCGCGGGCCGGGGGGCCTGGCCCGGGTGCCGGTTCTGGTCCGGACGCTGGTCTGGGCTCTGGTCCTGGCGCCGGTCCGGGTGTCGGCCCGGGTGTCGGTTCCGGCCAGGGTGTCGGGCCTGGTGCCGGTCCGGATGTCGGCTCTGGCCTGGGTGCTGGTGCCGGTTCCGGTCCGGGGGTCGGTCGGCAAGGCGGCGACGACCCGCCCTCGGCCGGGGCGCGCCTCAGCTCGTGGGTACGCGGAGGGGGACTGGGGAACCCGGGGCCCAGCATGTTGGGGCTGGTCCCCATGCTCGCCCTGCTGCTGATGGCCCCCAAGCTGCGCACCATCGTCCGCGACTACCCCGAGACCCCCGACAACATCGACTTCGGCGGGCTCTCCGAATGGGCCCAGCACAACGACTGGTTCATGCCGGCGCCCGTTCTGCTCCTCATCGTCCTGGCGGGATTGCAGTACACGGGCGCCCGGCTGCAGCGGTACCGCGAGTGGGGCGTACGGCTCTGGGCGGTTGCCGGGGCGCTCTACTGGCTGGCGTGGGCGGGCGCGATCGGCCTGAGCACCGCCTGGTTCCTGGGCATGGACGACGGCCTCAGCGGTGACGCGGCCAGCCCGCACACCAACGGCGCCTTCATCGCGGCGCACATATGTGTGGGGCTGGCCCTCTTCGGCAATGCCATCGCCGCGCCTTTCGTCGGCATCGGTGCCGTGAAACGGCTGAACCGCGCGCTGACGGAGGAGGTCACCGCGGGGCATCCGTAACGCCGGCCCCTTGGGGCCGGATGCGGCGGAGGGCGAGCAGGCCGCCGATGCCGGGGATGAGGGCGCGCCAGCGGGCGGCGGGGGTGGCGCCGGGGGTCAGCCAGGCGCAGGCGGCGATGGTGGCGAGGTAGGCCGTGCCGTGGACGGGGCCGCCGAGGGCGGTGACGGCCCGGGTGTGGACGGTGGCCAGGTTGGCCAGCAGGACCACCAGGGACACCGCCTCGACGGCGGCCGCGATACGCAGCGTACGCACGGCGGTCACGCCCCCGTCGTGGAGCCGGGGCGGACGATCATCAGGACGACCACGATCGCCCACAGCAGATTGAAGATGCCGGTCGTCATGGCCAGCCGGCTCGCCGCCGCCCCCGTGTCCTCGGTGGCGGCGGTCGTGCCGTCCGGGGAGGTCAGCAGGCGTTGTTGACCGGGGAGGACGGCGAGGATCAGGAGGGCGGCGGCGATCGCGGTCAGCGCGATCGAGGTGAGGAGCCAGGCGTCGGTCAGGACGCCGAGCTGGGCTCCGGTGGCGAGCCCGAAGACGGGGACGGCCAGGCCGACGACGGCGTAACCACGGCATATGCGGTGCAGGAACGCGGCGATCGCGGGGCTTCGCCGGTCGGTCGGCGCCTGGCCGTCGGTCGGCTCCTGATCGTTGCCGGTTGTCCGGTCGTCGGTCGGTGGGTGGTCGTGGCCCGCGTCGCGGGCGAAGCGCGGGAAGAGGGAGGCGGCCACGGCGATCGGGCCGATCGCCAGGATCGCGGCCAGGACGTGCACGGACAACAGCAGCTTGGTCACTGCGACTCCGTCGTTGGGCAACCTATATGTTGGCAGCCAATATATAGGCCATCTACCTCCCGATGGGTAGGCTGCCTACATGAAGGGAGACGCGGTGCGCGGGCACCTTGACGCGCTGCTGCTGGCCGCGCTGGAGCAGGGGCCGCTGCACGGCTACGCGATCATCACGGCCGTCCAGAAACGCAGCGGCGGCGTCCTGGAGCTGCGCACGGGCACGATGTATCCGGCGCTCAACCGGCTGGAGCGGCTCGGGCTGTTGCGCAGCGACTGGCAGTCGGCCGGTGAGCGCCGTCGCCGCTGCTACGAGCTGACCGACGCCGGGCGGCGCGCCCTGGGCGAAGAACGCACGGCTTGGCGCGAGCTCACCGCCGCGATCGGTGCCGTACTCGACCCCTCTCCGGCGCCGGGGCCGGCCACATGACGGCCCTCGAACGGTCCGCCGGCCCCGGCCTCGGGCCCGGTTCCGGGCCGGGATCCGGCCCCGATCCGATCGACGAGTACGTCGCCGCCCTGGCGGCGGTCCTGCACGGCCCGGCCCGGGCCAAGGCCCGGATGGTGACCGAGGCGCGCGACGCCCTGACCGACGGCGCGGCGGACTTCGCCCCTCACCTGGGCCCCGGTGACGCCGCGCGCCGGGCGATCGACGACTTCGGGAGCGTGGAGGAGGTCGCGCCCGCCTTCCAGCGGGAACTCACCATCGCCCAGGCCCGGCACACCGCGCGGGCCGTCGCGCTCACCGTTCCGTTCCTGATGGTCTGCTGGTACTGGACGACGGCCGTCGGCCAGGGCCGGCAGCTGCCGCATCACGCGCAGGTCCTGGCCGCCCCCTTGGGCGGGATAGCGGCCGCCGTCGCTCTGCTGGCGGCGGCGTCGCTGGCCGCCACCGGTGTTCTGGCCCGCCGGCTGCCCGTCCCGGACCGGCTCCCGCTGATGGTCGCCTGGACCGGGACCACCGCCGGTACGACCCTGGGGATCAGCGCGCTGACCCTCACCGCCGTGTCGGCCCTGGCCGGGAACTGGCTGATCAGCGGGCTCCTCGGGGTCCTCACCGTCGTCTCGCACGCGAGGGTCGCGGCCTCCGCCCGCGCGTGCCGCCAGTGCGCCCGCCTCCCCGTGGGCCGACCCGCGATCTGACCGGGGTGGTCAGCCCACGCGTTCGACGACGGCCCGCCGGATGAGGAACTTGCCGGGCTCGCGCACCTGCTCGAAGGCGGCGTTGTTCAGCAGGGCGCAACTGCCCGAGGGCGAGGTCACGGTCACCGTGGTCGACTTGTTGTTGTCGAGGTTGGTGACCTTGAGCCGGGTGCCGATCGGGAACTGGTTGCTGGAGGCGGCGGGCGCGCCCTCTTCGCCGGAGAGGGTGACCGTGGAGCCGGGGCAGACCACCTCGCCGGATGCCTGGCCGGCGCCACCGCTCGGCTGCCCGGCGCCCGTGGTGGGCGCGGTTGGCTGCTCCGTGGCTGTCGGTGCGGTCGTGGGCGCGGTCGTCGTGGGGGCGGAGGGTGTGATGGTTCCGGTGCATCCCGCCACCTGACGGCGCTGCTGGATCTGCTTCACGACCTCTTGGCGGTTGGCGATTCTGGCCTCCGACTGGGCGTCGGGGTCCGCCCGCTGGGCGGCGATGAAGTTCAGGTTGTTCCGCAGCGCGGTGTCGAGCCCCGCGCAGTTCTCCGTGGGCGCCTTGGCCTGAGCGGTCTCCGACGCCTGGCTGACTCCGACGCCGACGGCCAGGCCGCCCCCGACGAGTCCTGCCGCCCCGAAGGCCAGGGCGATCTTCTGGGGTCGGCTCATGCGGCGCTTCCGGGACATGCGGAACTCCTCGTCTGATCGGCCATGCCGGGCGGTGCCTGTCGCAGCCGGAGATACGGCCTCGCGCGGCGGACCGTTCAACGAGGCCGAGATTTTTACGGGTTGGTGCTGGTCAGGCCCCCGCTGGTCAGGCCTCTGCTGTCAGGGCCCCGCTGGTCAGGGCCCCGCTGGTCGGGGCCCCGCTACGGGCGTGGGGCGGCGCACAGCCCCCGCTCGGTCAGCCAGCGTGTGAGGGCCTCGGCGCGCAGCAGCGGGAGCTGCCCGCCCCACGCGCTCCAGTCCAGCCCGCTGCCCAGGTGCAGTCTCAGCACGGCCAGGGTGCGCCGCGACGGGTCGCGCACCAGGAACTCCACATCGCCCCAGCACATGCAGACGAATCCGGCGCCCGCGCGATCGACCTCCAAGAGGCGTGCCAGCTCCGCCAGTTCGCCAGGGTCGCCGACGATCCGCTCGCCGTGGCCGGTCAGGTCGCGGATCGTGACCGTGTCGGCGTGCGTCCAGGGGATCTCGGTCGGCGCGGGCATCGTCTGTCCGATCTCAGGGGTGGAGGGCCGGGCCGACATCCTCCATGACCAGATTCGGGAGGACGGCCAGGGCGACCTGCCGGGGAGCGGCGTGGGGCGTGGCGGTCCGCTCCGCGAGGGCGGGGCGCCAGGAGGTCAGGCGGCTCAGGGCGGTGGCGAGGCGGGTCTCGTCGTCGTGGAGGAGCGCGGAGATGAGGGCGAGGGCGTCGGCGCGGGGCGAACCGGCGGGGGCGGGCAGGTCGTTCAGACGGTCCGCGAGGTGCGGGGCGAGGGTGGTGAGCGCGCTCGCGGGGGTCGTGGTGGGGAGAGCGGGGGGTGCCTCCGGCGGTGCCGTGGTGGCGAGGGTGGCAGCAGCGTCTGCCGGTGCCGTGGTGGGGAGGGCGGTGGTAGCGCCCGCCGGTGGCCCCGAGGCTGCGGCGGCGAGGTCGGCGAGGGCGTCCCCCCAGGCTGATGCGGCCAGGTCGGCAGGAATGTCCTCCGACACCGCCGCGGTGAGGGCGGCGAGTACGAACCGGGCCGCGTCGCTCTCCTCCTCCCCGCGGGTCAGGAGGCGCGGCAGCGCGCGGCCGATGGCCCGCCGGGTCATGTGGACGGCGGCGGGCTCCTGCCAGGCGCCGCCGAGCGCCGCGATGCGGTCGGCCGCGGAGGCGGCGAGCGAGGGGCCGGTGGCCGCGAGCCGGAGAAGGTCGCAGAGCACGATCACCCGGACCCGGGCCGGAAGGCCGCCGTCGCCCGCCAGTTCGGCCAGGAAGGGGACGGCCTCGACGGTGTCGTCCGTGCAGGTGCCCTGGTGGGCCACGGCGTCCGCCAGGTCGCCCAGGAACGCGCCCGTGGTCTCGTACGGCTCCCCGAAGGCGAAGTCCTCCTCGAGCAGCCACCCGACGGAGTCGGGCGCGTCCTCGGCGCTCCCGTACCTCCGCTCCGCCACGGCCACCACTGCCCGGACGACGTCCTCGGGCCCGTCGTCCGGCCCGCCCGACGCCAGGCCCGTCCACCGCGGCCCCCGGTCGGGCGGGGCCGGGTCGGTGGGCAGCGGGGCCGGCGGTGGGACCTCGGCCGTGGGGTGCTCGTGCACCAGCCCCTCCCGGCTGAAGACCTGCTGCAGGGTGGTCGCGTGTCCCTCGGCGCAGCCTTGGTGGAACCCGCCGTGGGACCGGGCGACCCCGGCGATCCGTATCCGCTCGCCCCTCAGGAACGGCTCCAGCGCCAGCCGCTCGTGGCCGGTGTGGACCGCCAGCGAGAACACCTGCCACCAGCCGGTCAGTTCCGGGTCGAGCGACGGCTTGCCGTACCAGAAGCTCGAAGGATCGGACCGGAAGTGGTCATGAGCCCGTACGGCCACCAGCCGGTGTCCGAACGCGGCCAGCTCCGACGCGGCCTGCCGCGCCGCGTCCTCACTGGGCAGGCACAGCGTGTGCTGGACGGCCCACGCGGGTGGGGAGGCGCCGGCCGGGTCCGTGGATGTCATGGCTCGATGATGCACCGGGCCACCGACAGCGCCGCCGAAAAGCCGGCCCCGTGCCCCCTGCGGCTCGACGAGAACCGGCTCGACGAGAACCGGCTCGACGAGAACCGGCTCGGCGAGGACCGGCTCGGCGAGGCCGACGAGGCGTGCCCCGTGGCCACGCCGGACCTCGCGCCCGCCTTACGCCGGGGACATCACCTCGTACAGATTGCCCGTGGTGTCCTGGAAGAACAGGCCGCGCGGGCACAGGGGGTGGTCGGTCCGGCCGTTGTCGGGCTCGGTGGGGTCGCTGCCGTAGGGGATGCCCGCCGTGCGGATGCGGGACAGGATCGCGTCGAAGGTGGCCGGGTCCACGTCGAAGGCCAGGTGGTGGCCTTCGGGGTCGGGCGTGGTCATGAAGTCGAGGGTGAGCGTGTCGTTGACCCGCACGGGGGCGAAGTGGCCGTTGCGGCCCGCCGGTGGCAGCTCCTCCAGGCCCATGACCGAGGCGAAGAACCGGGCCGCCTCGCGGTGGTCGGTGGCGGGGACGATGGTGTGGTTCAGCGTGACGGTCATGTGTCGCTCCCGGGTGTTCTGAGGGTGCCGTGCAGAAGGACGTCGACGAACTCGGCCGGATCGGCCTCGGCGCCCTCGGCGCCGAAGTGGAGCTGGGTGAAGAGCATGCCGAGGAAGATCGAGGCGACTCTTTCGGGGGGCAGGCGCAGGGCCGCCCGGTCGGGTTCGACGAGTTCGGTCAGGGCGTCGCGGGTCGCCCGCATCGCCGCCTCCCGGCTGTCCGCCGGCCGGTCGCCGGAGGCGCGGTCGCCGGGGGATCGGCCAGGGGGGCGGTCGCCGGGGGGTTGGCCGGGGGTGCGGTCGCGGCGGTGGCCCGAGGCGTGGAGCGCTCCGGCCACCGCGCCCATGCGCGTCAGGTGGGCCCGCATCGCCTCGGCCGCCTCGGTCAGTCGGTCGGCGAGCGGCTGGTCCAGGGAGATGGAGGCCAACTCGCGCTGCACATGCTGAGGATTCATCGCCTCGGCCGTACAGGCGGCCAGCACTTCCTCCTTGTCCTTGAAGGCGCGGAAGATCGTCGCCTCGCCGATGCCGGCGGCGCGGGCGATCTGCGCGGTCGTCACCGCGGCGCCGTACTCGGCGACCAGCGGCAGCGCCGCCGCGACGATCATCGCCCGGCGCTGTTCGGTGCTCATGCCCGGCGCGCGCCGCCGGGCCGGGGGTTCTGCCATGCCGTCAACCGTACGGAGTGAGTACTCACTCCGTCAATGTGATGTCATGGAATCGTGCCGACGCCGTTGGTGTTGTGTGCGAGCCGCGGGCCGGGCGCGGGCCGCCGCCAACGGCGCGGGCATAGTGGGGGCTTGCCCCGGAAGGGGTACGTGCGTACGTACGCACAGCACACGGCGCGGCGCCGCACCAGCACCAGCACCACGCCGGCACCACACAGGGGGGATAGGGCTCCATGCCATCGATATGCCGCTCCGCCGCGGCCGCCGCGGCGGTGGCCGCGCTGCTCGCGGTCTCCGCCACGGCCTGCGGGCCGGGCGACGACAACGCCGGGCCCGCGCCGGGCGCTTCGGCCGCCGCCCAGGACAAGACCCAGGACAAGGCCGAGGACAAGGCCGAGGACGGGCTGAAGCTCCCGGACGGAGTGCCGACCAGCCTGGACGAGCTGAAGAAGTGGAAGGACGGCGGCTGGAAGGACTGGGAGCACTGGGCCCGCAAGGCCACGGAGTTCGCCAACCCCGTCATCAAGGACTTCTGGCAGCCGTCCAGGATGGCCGAGGCCAAGGACTCACCGAACACCGTCACCGCGCAGAGCGCCGGCGAGGACCAGCCGGCCACCGACCCCGAGCCCCCCGCGACCCAGGCGGTGCAGGTCTCGCGGCCGTACCACCAGAACATGGCGCCGGTGGGGAAGGTCTTCTTCGACAGCCCCGAGGGGCCGATGGTGTGCTCGGGCACGGTCGTCGACGACCCGGCCCACCCGGGCAGGTCCAACCTGGTGTGGACGGCGGGCCATTGCGTCCACTCCGGCAAGAGCGGCGGCTGGATGCGGAACATCGTGTTCGTGCCCTCGTACAACGACAACGGGCTGCCGGCCGACCGGGCCCAGGCGGCCGCGAGCCAGGAGGTCGCCCCGTACGGCGTGTGGTGGGCGGACTGGTCGCAGACCTCCTCGCAGTGGATCGACGAGGGCGGCCACACCGGCAACGTCGGCTCGGCGTACGACTTCGCGGTGCTGCACGTGAAGCCGGAGGACAGCGGCGGCAAGTCGCTGCAGGAGACGGTCGGCGCCTCGGTGCCGGTGTGGTTCGACGCGCCGCCGGCGGCCCGGGTCGGCTCGGTCGGCGCGTACGGCTACCCGGCCGCGCCGCCGTACGACGGGGCGCTGATGTTCAGCTGCCTGGACCGGCCCGGGCGGCTGTCGTTCTCGCCGACCGCGCCGACGATGTACCGCATCGGCTGCACGATGACCGGCGGCTCCTCCGGCGGCGGGTGGCTGGTGAACCGCGGCGGCAGGACAGTGCTGGTCTCCAACACCTCCATCAGCTCGAACGCGCACACCTGGCTCGCGGGACCGCGTCTCGGTGGCGAGGCCAAGGGGGTGTTCGACGCGATCAGCCGGAAGTTCGCGGCCACCGGGTGAGCCACCGGGTGAGCCGGCGAGGTGAGCCGGCGAGGGCAGGCTGCGAGGGCAGGTTGCGAGGCGAGTCCCGGGGGCCGGCCGCTACGCGCCCCGCAGGGGCTTGGCGTAGCAGCGGCTGGCCTCCTCGAAGCGGTAGAGCCCGAACTTGGGCGTCGGCGCGTAGCCGGAGGAGGTGTAGAGCGCCATCGCCTCCGGCTGCTCGGTCCCCGTCTCCAGCACCATCCGGACCCGCCCCGCCGCGCGGGCGCTGTCCTCCAGCGCGGCCAGGATCCGGCGCGCCAGGCCCTGCCCCCGTGCCTCGCGGACCACGAACATCCGCTTGATCTCGGCATCCCCGTCCGAGTAGCCCTCCTCGTCGCGCTCCCGGCTGCGCCAGCCGCCGCTGGCCACCGGGCGGCCCTGGGCGTCGTACGCGAGGAGGTAGAGCCCGTGGGGCGGATCGAAGTGGGCGGGGTCCATGACGGTCAGGTCGCCCTCGCCGTAGCGCTCGACGTATTCGGCCTGCACCTCGTCGTTGAGCTTGACGGCGTCCGGGTGGTCGTAGCGGATGGGGCGGATATCCATGCGAGGGATCGTACATTCATGCGGTACGGCGGGGTGCTCGTTTTTTCTGGCGTATCGTGCCGGAATGCTCACCGTGACCACCGTGAATGTAAACGGGCTGCGCGCCGCGGCCAAGAAGGGCTTCCTCCCCTGGCTCGCGGGCACCGCCGCCGACGTGGTGTGCCTGCAGGAGGTGCGCGCCGAGCCCGGTGAGCTGACCGCGCCGGTCCGCGAGCCCGACGGCTGGCACACCGTGCACGCCCCGGCCGCCGCCAAGGGCCGGGCCGGGGTCGCCGTCTACACCCGGCGCGAGCCGGAGGGCGTACGGGTCGGATTCGGCTCCACGGAGTTCGACGGCAGCGGCCGCTATCTGGAGGTGGACCTGCCGGGGGTCACGGTCGCCAGCCTGTACCTGCCCTCGGGGGAGGTCGGCACGGAGCGGCAGGAGGAGAAGGAACGCTTCATGGGGGAGTTCCTGCCGTATCTGAAGGAGCTGCGCGAGCGGTCCGCCGCGGGCGGGCGCGAGGTCCTGGTGTGCGGCGACTGGAACATCGCGCACCGGGAGGCCGACCTCAAGAACTGGAAGGCGAACCGGAAGAAGGCCGGGTTCCTCCCCGAGGAGCGGGCGTGGCTGAGCCGCGTGTACGAGGAGGCGGCGTACGTGGACGTGGTGCGCGAGCTGCACCCGGACGTCGAGGGCCCGTACTCGTGGTGGTCGTACCGGGGGAAGGCCTTCGACAACGACGCGGGGTGGCGCATCGACCTGCTCGTCGCCACCAAGGGGCTGGCCGAGCGGTGCGTCAAGGCGTACGTGGAGCGGGCGGCGACCTACGACCAGCGGTGGAGCGACCACGCCCCGGTGACGGCGGTCTTCGGCGCCTGACTCCGCCAGGGCGGTCCCGGGCTGGGATGCTGTGACGATGAGCACTTCGGCACAACAGCCCCTCGCGCGGGACACGGCCTCGGCACCCGTGGACTGGGAGCGGCGGGCCGCGGACCTGTGGACCGCCTTCGACGACCACGACCCGGCCGACTTCCTGGCGGCCATGACGGCGCTGGCCGCCGAGCTCCCCGCCGGCGACCCGGTCGCCTCCTTCGAGCTGGCCTCGGCCTACGACGCCACCGACCACGAGGAGCGGGCCGCCCCGCTCTACCGGGCGGCCCTGGACGCCGGCCTGTCCGGCCCGCGCCGCCGCCAGGCCCGGATCCAGCTGGCCAGCACGCTGCGCAACCTGGGCCGGGCCGAGGAGGGCGTCGCGCTGCTGACCGCCGAGCGGGAGGCGGGGTCCGACGAGCTCGACGACGCCGTCGCCGCGTTCCTCGCGCTGGCGCTCGTGGACGCCGGGCGGGAGCGCGAGGCGGTGGCCCTCGCGCTGTCGGCCCTCTCCCGCCACCTGCCGATGTACAACCGCTCGCTGGCCCACTACGCCGACGAGCTCGCCGCCCGGGCCGGGCGCTGACCGGGCGGACGGGCGGCCCCGTCCGCCGAGGCCCCATCCGTCGAGGCCCCGTCCGCCCAGGCCTCAGACGCAGTCGTTGGTGACGTCCCAGCAGGTCTCCTCCGGGAAGGGGTCGCCGCCGTCGGACGTGGGCGAGTCGCTTGCCGACGGCGGGGGGTCGTAGGGGTCCGCCGGCGGGTCGTAGGGGGTCCAGGTCGGCGTCCGCGAGCTGTGCCGGGGCGTCGGCTTCGACGTCGGCTTCTCAGGCGCCGTCGTCCTGCTGGACGGGGCCGGCGACGTGGCCGCCGGGGTGGTGGCGCGCGGGGATTCGCCCTTGGCGGGTTCGGCCTCGGCGGCCTTGGAGGGGTCGTCGTCCTGGGAGCGGCTCGGCGTGCCGGAGGGGGAGTGCGAGGCCGTGGGGACGCCGGACCGGCTCTTGCGCGGCTCACCCGGATCGTCCCCGGGGTGCAGCATCGCCGTGGCGGCGGCCGTCAGCAGCACGATCGCGACGGTGGTCGCGATGACCAGGCCCGGCCGCCGAAGGCGGCGCCACGCCTTCTTCGGCCCCGGCTCCGGCTCGGGGTGCACCGGGTCGGCGGTTGGGTCGGCGGTTGGGTCGGCGGCCGGGGTGGTGGCGGTTGGCTCTGCGGCCGGGCCGGTGGTCGGCCCGGCGGTCGGCTCTGCGGTCGAGCCGGCGGCCGGGGTGGTGGTCGGGCCCGGGATCGGCTCCGCCGCGAGGGATCCCGTGGCACTCCCGGTGCCCACGGGGTCGGCGACCGGCAGCGCCTCGGTCTCGTTCACCGTCGGTTTCGGCACGGTGGCCTCGGCGGGCCGAAGCGGTACCCCCGCATGGACGACCGGCTGGTCGGGTTCGTCCGCCGCTCTGGCGCCCGAGGCCGCCGCGCTGACGGCCGCCACACCGGCGGTCCCGGCGGCGCCGGCGCTGGAGGCTCCCGCGCCGGCGGTCCCGGCGGCACCGGCCCCCGCGCTCTCGGCCCCGGTGCCCGAGGCCCCCGCGCCCTCCGCCCCCGCGCTGGCGGCTCCCGCGCTCTCGGCCCCGGCGCCCGAAGCCGCCGCGCTCTCCGTCCTCGCGCTGGCGGCTCCCGCGCTCTCTGGCACGGCGCCCGAGGCCGCCGCGCCCTCCGCCCCCGCGCTGACGGCCGCCACACCGGCGGTCCCGGCGGCACCGGCGCCCGCGCTCTCCGCCCCCGCGCTGGCGGCTCCCGCGCTCTCCGCCCCGGTGCCCGAGGCCCCCGCGCCTTCCGCCCCCGCCCCCTCCGGCCCGGCGCTCTCGGGCTCCGCCCCCTCCGCCTCACGCGCCTCACCCGGCACCGGGGACTCGAGCTCGACAGCGAGTCGCTTGCGGGCCCCGATCCATGCCCTGACCGTGGCCTCGTCACCGCCGCACGCCCGGACGAAGGCCGCCACCAGGTCCTCCCGGGGCAGCTCCTGTCGGTTCAGCGCGCCGGCGAGGGTGGCGCGCGGCAGCACGTCTCCGGCCGCCGTGGCGCGGCGTTCCAGCTCCCGGTAACTCAGGTTCGCCCACTGCCGCAGCTGGCGCATCACCGTCACGAACTGCGCGGAGTCCGTGACGTCACGCGGCTGTGGAATCCTTCCGTCCATCTTCGTCCCCCCGTGTTGTTCGGCCTGTGTCTGTTGTCGGAGCGCTCAGTCATCCTCGGGCCGGTCAAGCGTGGCCCAGCCGCGCATATGCCGTACGACGACATCCCGCACCCGCCGCCGCAGCCGCCGGTCCTCGCCGGGGTCCAGCCCTCCGCCTCGAAGACGGCGTTGTCATGGCCCGTTACGTTACCGGGCGCGCGGCCCGGCCACCTCTGTTACGGCCGGGGCCAGTTGGGCGAGTGCGTCGGCTTCCCGGGTGCCCTCCTCGGCGCCGAAGACGTGCACGACCAGGCCCGTCTCGCCGGGCGCGGCCGGTACGTGCAGCGTCTCGTAGTCCAGGGTGAGCGGCCCGGCCTCCGGGTGCCGCAGCCGCTTGCGGCCCGCCCCGCACATCACGACCTCGCCGGTGGCCCAGATCCGCCGGAAGTCGGCGCTGAGCGCGGACAGTTCGGTGATCAGCGCGGCCAGCTCAGCGTCGTCGGGGTAGCGGCCCGCCGAGACCCGCAGCTGGCCCACGGTCTCCGCCGCCCGGTCCTCCCACTCGGGGAAGACGTCCCGGGAGGCGGGGTCGAGGAAGATGAACCTGGCCTGGTTGCGGTCGCGGCGGGGCGGGTCGGCCAGTCCGCCGACCAGCTCCGCGCCCAGGCCGTTCCAGGCGACCACGTCGAGGCGGTGGTTGGTCGCGAAAGCGGGGAGGCCGCCCATGCCGTCCAGGATCCGCCGCAGCTGGCGGCTGACCCGGGCCTCGGGCGCGGGGCCGCCCCGGCCGCCCGCGAGGGTGGCGAGGTGCCGGCGCTCCGCCGCGTCCAGGCACAGCGCCTTCGCGAGCGCGTCGAGCACCTCGGGCGAGGGCTGGGTGGCCCGGCCCTGTTCCAGGCGTACGTAGTAGTCCACGCTGATCCCGGCGAGCTGGGCCAGCTCCTCGCGGCGCAGCCCGCGCACCCGCCGGCGCCCGCCGCCGGCGAGCCCCACGCGCTCCGGCGCGACGCGTCCCCGGCGGACCCGCAGAAAGCCGCCGAGCGCCCGCCGGGTGTCGCCGATCTCGTCGCCGATCTCGTCGATGCGGCTGCCCACGTCCTCCGACCCCTCTGTGTCCTCCGTGTCCTCCGTACGCATGCGTTCCAGTATGCGTGGCCCTCGCGATACCAGGATCGCCGTTCCCCCGGTCGCCGCTTCCTCCGGTTGAACAGGGTTCTGGCTGTCGCGCCGCCCCCGGGGGAACGTGGCCCCATGACCGAAGCCACACCGCAGCGGCGGAAGAAGATCCTCGTCGTCAGCGCCCATCCGGAATCCCGCTCGCTCAATGCCTCCCTGACCTCCTTCGCGGTCGAGCACCTGCGCGCCGCCGGGCACGAGGTGCGGGTGTCCGACCTGTACGCGATGAAGTGGAAGGCGGCGGTGGACGCCGACGACTTCCCCGGCCGCGCCCCCGACCGGCGGCTGGATGTGCTGGCCGCCCAGGGGGAGGCCACGCTGGAGGAGCGGCTGTCGCCCGACGTCGCGGCCGAGCAGGAGAAGGTCCGGTGGTCGGACGCGGTGATCCTGCAGTTCCCGCTGTGGTGGTTCTCGGTGCCCGCGATCATGAAGGGCTGGATCGACCGGGTGTTCACCTTCGAGTTCGCCCACGGCCCGTCCGTCCCCCCGCCCTACAGCGAGGGCGCCCTGGCCGGGCGACGGGCCCTGCTGTCGGTGACCATCGGCGCCCGGGAGTCGTCGTTCGCCGACCGGGGAATCCACGGGCGGCTGAGCGACGTCCTCTTCCCGCTCCAGCACGGCCTGTTCTGGTTCACCGGCATGGCACCGCTGGAACCCTTCGCGCTGTACGGCTCGCTCGACGTGTCGGACGAGCGGTTCGCGCGGACCCAGCGGGAGTACGGGCGGCGGCTCGACCGGCTCTTCACCGACGAGCCGGTCGCCTACCGCTCGCTCACCGGCGGCGACTACGGCCGCGACATGCGGCTGCTCCCGGGCGCGGAGGCGCCGGGGACGAGCGGTCTCGACATCCACGTACGCCCGCGCGGCCAGCGGGACTCCCGGGACTAGGCCGTGTCCGCCGCGCCTCCAGGGGCGCGCCCCCGCGCCTCGGACCGCTCCTGCGCCGCCAGGACCTCGTCCTTGTACCGCATCGCCCACGCGCCCATCGCCCGCATGGGGACGAGCAGCGCGGTGCCGGCCTCGGTCAGCGCGTAGTCCACGCGCGGGGGCGCCTCCGCGTACGTACGGCGCTCGACCAGGCCGTTGTACTCAAGGCGCCGCAGGGAGTCGTTGAGGACCTTGGGGCTGATCCCGCCGATCCGGGCGACCAGCGCCCGGGGCCGCATCGGGCCGGCGGCGCCGAGGGTGTAGACCACGACGCTGTCCCAGCGGTTCGCGAGCACCTCGAACGCGACGCGGGCCTGGCAGTCCGCGGTGTACGCGGGGTCGGGGTCCTCGTGGGTGGCGTCCTGCGGGCAGTGCGGCTGCTCCATGCGTGCATCATGCCTCATCCGATGGACACCGTGTGGTGTGTGTCGGAATCCCTACAGTCACGCCCTGTCCACTTCACCTCTTCACCTCGGATCGGGGAGCACCATGCGCATCGGCATTCTTGGCACGGGCGGGATGGCCACCACACTGGGCGGGGCCTGGGTCCGCGCCGGGCACGAGGTCCTCGTCGGCGGACGCGACCGCGCGGCGGCCGAGGCGACCGCCGCGCGGATCGGCGCCGCCGGGCACGGCGCGCTCGCCGACGCGGCGGCGTACGGCCCCGCCGTCCTGGCGGCGGTCCCGGCGGACGTGGGGCCCGAGCTGGTCAAAGGGTTCGCGGAGGTCCTCGCCGGCCGTACGGTGATCGACTGCAGCAACCCGATCGTGCCGGGCGACGACGGCCTGGTGCTGTCCACCGGCGCCACGACCTCGATCGCCCGGCGGATGGCGGACGCGGTGCCGGACGCCCGGGTCGTCAAGGCGTTCAACCTCTGCCACGACAGCATCTGGACCCTGCCGCGCCCCGAGTTCCAGGGCGCCCCGCTGGCCGTCCCGTTCTGCGGCGACGACCCGGGCGCGCTCGACCTGACCGCCGCGCTCATCACCTCGATGGGGTGCACGCCCCTCCCGTGCGGCGGGCTGGCCCGCGCGGTGTACGTGGAGGCGACGGCGGCCTTCGCGATCGGGGCCTGGCTGGACGGCGCGGAACCGCGCTTCGCGTTTCCGGTGCCCATGGCGGCGTCGGTGTAGCGGGTGCCGGACGTCTAACCGCCCGAGACGGCGCGGAGTTGCCCGTCGACCCACTCCGCGACCTCTCCCGACGTGATGTCGCCCCCATAGCCCTCGAAGTCCACCTGGGCCAGGTAGGGACCGGCGCGGAAAAGATGTGACCCCCTGAGGAGGCTTCCGGAGGAATAGGATTCCTCCCCTGGCGACGGGTAACTGTCCGCGGAATGGCCCTCCGCTGTGAGTTTCGACCGGAACCGGGCGCCGGCCGCTTTGTCGTCCTTGTATCCGAAGACAGTGACGTCGAGCTTGTAGTCCTCGACCGTGTCATCGGGCTTCTTCTCCTGGCCCACGAAACCGCAGTGCACGCCTGTTTGGCTCCCCGCGGGCCCGCCCACGCTCTTCGCGTTCGGTACCGCCTTGGCGTTCGGGACCCACTCGCTCAGTTTGGGATGCTTCGCGAGGGGATCGCAGAGGTCGGGTACGACGGCGGGTTTTGCCTGAACTCCTGGCGTCTTGGTGCTGTTCTTGTTCTTGTCGGGCGAAGAGCCGCCGTCATCGTCCCCGGAGGTCAGGAGCAGGCTGAGGCCCGCGCCGAGCGCGAATGCGGCGACGGTGGCCACGAGAACCAGGGAGAGCTTTCGCTTCTCTCCTTTCTCTCCTTTCTGCGGCTCGTCCGGGGGCCGCAGGCCGAACGTGCCTGTCGCCGGCTTCGTCGGAGTGGGCGGCACCCCGGTGACGACGCGCGTCTCCGTGCGGGCGTCGCTGCCGGCAGTGGACGCGCACAGCTCGGTCAGACGCTCGTGGACGGCTTCGGCGGTCTGCGGCCGCCGCGCCGGGTCACGCTGAAGGAGTTCCGACACCAGGCGGTTCACGGCTTCCGGGGTGTCGGGGCGGAGGCGGTTCAGCGCGGGTGCCTCCTCGTCGAGTTTGCGGCGGATGACCGACAGGCCGCTCCTTCCGGTGAAGGGCGGCTGTCCGGTGAGGAGGGTGAACAGGACTCCACCGAGCGCGTACAGGTCGGAGCGTTCATCGCCGCGCTCGTCGAGGAACTGCTCGGGCGCCCCGTACAACGCGGTGCCGGCCGGGGTCAGTTCGGTGGTGGAGGCCACGGTGAAGGTGTGGGTGTGGGCGAAGCCGGCGATGCCGAAGTCGACGACCTTGACGCCCCCGTCGGCGGTGAGCATGACGTTCGACGGCTTGATGTCGTAGTGCACGATCTTGGCCCGGTGTGCCGCCACCAGCGCGGCACAGATCTTCCGCGCGATGTCCAGCGCCGGCGCCGGCTCCATCGCCCGCTGGTCGCGCACCCGCTCCGCGAGCGTGATGCCGTCCACGTGCTCCATCACCATGTACCGCAGGCCGTCGTGGACGCCCCGCTCGTAGAGAACGACCACATGGGGGTGGCTGATCTGCGCGGCGGCGATCGATTCCCGTTCGAAGCGCTTCCGCACCTCGGGCGACAAGTTCTCGTCACGGGCGACGAATTTGATGGCGACGTCCCGGTGCAGGTCCCGGTCCCGGCCGACCCACACCTCGCCCATTCCGCCGGAGCCGAGCCGCCTGACCAACTCGTACTTGCCCGCGATCACCGTGCCGCGTTCCATGCCCGCCACCCGCCACCCCTCATGACCTGTTCACGCCCAGACGCTCCAGTGTCACACCACGCCCCCACCGGCGGCCGGTTCCCAGGTCGTGGCCGCCGGGCCCCCACCGGGTCCGCCGGCTCAGTCCGTGGCGAGCCGGTCGAGGGTGCCCGCCTTGATGGCGCGTATGAAGACCCCGAACGTGGCGGGGCGGGTGATGAGTATGGCGTTCGGCGCGTCGCTCTCGCGCAGCCGCACGGTGTGGTTGTCCCCTGTGGCGACGTAGACGCAGTTCCCCGCGTTCGGGCTGTACGACGACTTTCGCCAGTTGTCTGTTGACACGCGTGCTCCTCAGTTCAGATGTCCCGCGCGATGCGGTGAATCACGTCGCGTGACTTTGTGGGCTCAAGCGCGCAGGCTTCCATCCTGGTCAGTACGTTCCGGTACCGGGCCAGTTGCGGCTGGGCGGCCAGGAACTCCGAGCCATGGTCCGAGTCGAGCTGGACGGTGTCGAGTCGCGGCACCTCGCCGCCCAAGTAGATGATGCCCTGCCCGGACATGGGGAAGATCCCCACCCCGAACGGGACCACCCTCAAGGTGATGTTGTCCCGCTCGCTCATCTTGATCAGGTATTCGAGCTGGGCGCGGGCTACCTCCGGCCCACCGAAGCCCATGCGCAGAGCGGCCTCATGGACGATCGCTGTCAGCGGTGTCGGCCGGTCTCCGTACAGCACCGCCTGGCGTTTGATACGGAACGAGACGTGGTGCTCCACCTCGTGCAGCGCCAGCGCCGGCAAGGCGTCACTGATGAGCGCGCGAGCGTGTTCTGTCGTCTGCAGCACCCCGGGCATGTGGAACACGGACACGATCCGCATGTACGTGGCGTGGTGCTCCAACTCGGCGAGGTCGAGCATGCTCGCGGGAAGGATTTCGCGGTACTCCTCCCACCACCCTCGGGTCCGCCCACCGGTCATGCCCGTGAGCGCTTCGATCAGCTCCTCGTCGGTGCACTCGTACAGCCGGGCCAGGGCCCGTACCCGTTCGGCGCTCACCGCGTAGCCGCCCGCCTCGATATTGCTGATGCGTGACTGGGTGGCCCCGAACAGCTCACCGGCCCGGGTCGCGGACAGCTCCACGTTCTCACGCATGCGGCGCAGTTCGGCGCCGAGGCGCCGCTGCCGCACGGTGGGAGGGAGTTTGGCTCGGGCCATCGTTCGTCTCTCCTTGCTCGCGCATACATCAGCCATCACCCGATCGAGGGGTGTTGGGCTGTAAAGAACTTGAGTGATGGACTGTAGCTCAACGCGAATCGTATGGTGTAACTCACACGCTTGGCCGGGGCGTTCCCTTGCTGATCTGTTGGCCGCCCTGTCCAACTCCTCCTCCTGACAGGAGACTTCCATGGCCACCGTATCCCCCCAAGACCCCAGCTCAGCGGCGTTCGAATTCGACCAGGAGGTGTGCGAACTCGTCGTCGACACCGCACCCCGCATGTTCGCCGTGGTCCAGGAATGCGACCTGGAAACGGAACACGCGGACGCGCACGTCGCCGCCTGGGGAATGGCGTACGACGACGGCAGCGCGCATGTGATCGGCATGGGCGGGGCGGTGACGATGTCCCTCGGCTCGCCGGAGCGCGCGGTGTGGCACTACGGGCGCCGTAAGGGGATCTCCGCACGGCTGGTGTGGCTCGACCCGGGGGCGGGTGCCACGTTCACGCGGGCCGAGGTCGCGTGATTCGGTGTCGAATGGATCTGTCGCCCCTTGGTGCGGAGTCCTCGTATCAGGGGGCGGCGGATCAGGTCTGTTCCAGCCTGCATCGCGGCAGTGGGCTGGCTGTGGTCGCCGGTCGGCGGTATGTCGCTCATGCGGTGAAATGCAAACTTCGGATCTTTTGGGTATGACTGAATCGCGCCAAGGGTGCATCCGGCCTATCCGACACCCTCGCTTGCCGTACGGTGATCGGGGCACCCTTGGAGGGCAGAGGACACATGACCACGCAGCCGGTTCACGATGGTGGGGCGCTCATCCCCAGACCCGAGAAGACCTTCCCCGCACTGCGTGCCGCACTCGCGCAGGTTGCGCCCTCCCGCCTCGCCGAGATGACGTCTGAGCGGGACACGGTCTTCACGATGGCCACCCAGTCCAACAGCTTCGGGCCCATCGCCATGTTTCAGCTCAAGTGGGCCACCGTGATCGAGGTCGAGCGGTTTCCCGACGTAGCGCGGCGCCTGCACGCTGCCGAGCACGCTGCTCAGACGCTTGACAAAGAGGACCCAAAGTGGCAGGCGGCCATGGACGAGATCCGGGAGATCATGCAGGCTGCACGAGCCCAGGTTGCCAATGGGTGACTGGGGCTGGGAGTACAACCCAGACGCCCACCACGTCATCGGTGAGACGCCGAATCTCGCCTTCGTCGCTCAGGTCGAAGCACGCGCGGATGAGTTGGTCCGCGCAGCAGCGGCTCTCTACTTGGACGGCTCCGCCTACCAGGGGCAGTCCCCCGGTGTGCAGGAGGAAGTCCTGCCGGGAGGGATGTTCCAGTACCTGACGATCGTAAGACAGGAGCGCTTGTACATCGTCCAGGCAACCCCCTGGCCTCTGTAATCCCGGCGCCGTCGCTCGTTCCCGTACCCGCGTAGGCTGACGCCGGAACGCGTGAACGGGGAGCGGGGCAGTGCGGATAGAGCGACACCAGGTGGGCGAGGCGGCGGTTGCGGCGGCCCGGGAGGGCTTCGCCGACAGGATCGGTTCGATGGTCCACTCCATGTCGAGGGCCGGCCGGATGACCACCTACGAGTGGGAGCTGATCTCCGAGGAGTTCCTCGACGGCCTGGGCGCGCTGTCCGTCGAGTTCCCCGACCTCGACACCCCCGAGGCCAAAGCCCTCCTCGACAACGCCACCGAGGCCGCCGCCGGCGCCGTGGCGTACGCCGCGTACTATCCGCGCCACCACTTCCAGGTTTTCTTGGACTACGTGAACTTCGGGATGAGCTACGACTCCGGGTCCGAGGGCGGCCCGGAGTCCGTCTCCCTGGGCCACTGGCTCGACGCCTTCTGTCTGGCGGTGCTCTCCGACAAGGCGGAGTGGCACGGCGAGGCGTTCCACTTCGCCCGGGGCCCGCTTCAGCGGGGCGGGGCCGGGCGGCCCGACGTGGAGCTGGTCAACGGCTTCATGGCGTATGTCATCGGCGACACGGGGGACGACGACGCGGACTACCCGCCGTCCAGGGAGCAGAAGCTCGCCGCGCTCGACGCCGCGCTCGCCCGGATCGGGGCCCTCGACGGGGCGGGCGGCGGCGGGCTCCTCGGCCGGCCGCAGACCGGCGCGCTGCGCGCGCTGCGCGCCCTGACCGTCGGGGACCGGGATTCCTTCCGCGAGGAACTGGCCGCGCTGCTGCTGGCGCACCGCGCCATGTCGGGCCCGGGCGCCAGGCCGCGCACCCTGCTGCCGCTCCTCCCACTGGCCCTGGCCGCGCTGGCTTGTCGTCGCGAGGGCTGGCAGCCGCCCGTGGACAGCGGGTATCTGCCGCGTGCGCTGGTGACCGGGTTCGAGGCCGCCGGGCCACGGGTGGAGCGTTACGGCCGCAACCGGCGCCCGGACGCGGTCGCGGCGCTGGCCGCCGGGCCGGTGGTGGTCGAGCGGCCCGGGAATCCGAAGGCCGTGCACCCGGAGAGCGAGGCCCTGTTCGAGAAGTACACCAGGGAGGCCCTGGCTCCGGCGGGCGGGGAGCCGCTCTTCGCGGGGGACCTGGCGAGCGCCATGGGCTACCAGGACATCCTCTTCAAGGCCCGTGCCTCGCTCTCCGCCGACGTCACGGACCAGCAGATCGGCAATCTGCGCCTGGCCGCCGAGCTGGGCGCCGCGCTGTTCCGCACCGCGCTCGCCGAGCCCGGCACCGACGTGGCGGTGACGATCGACGGCGAGGCGCTCGTCTACCCCGCCTACCACGGTGACCGGGCGGGGCCGGGGAGCTGGCACACCGCCATGAACTTCGCGCTGATCGGCGGCCGGCGGGAGGAGATCGCCGTGCTCGTCCTCAGCGGGTCGGCCCGCCTGGAGGGGGACGGCTCGGCCTTCGCCTCGTACCGCCGGGCGCTGCACGACTATCTGCGGGGCGTGGACCCCGAACCGGCCACGGACCGCGCTCTGGAGGACTGCGAGAAGGCCAGGACCTGGGGGTTCTTCCCGCCGCCCGCCGTGCTGCTGTCCCAGTTGGTCGAGGGCGACGAGGAGAGCTTCAACCTGGCCCTGGCCGACGCCCTCGAAACCCACCGCGCCCACTACCAGGTCGCCGACCGCGCCGAGGACTCCGACGCGGCGATCAACCTCGACATCCTGGCCCTGGCCTGCCACGCCCGCCGCCGGGGCTGGGCCATCCGGGTCGTCTCCCCGTATCTGCCGCCGAGGCTGCTCACCGGCTGACGTCGCTCACCGGCTGAAGTCGGCGCTGAAGTCGGCGGCGTGGTCGGCGGCGTGGTCGGCCGCCCAGGAGCGGTAGGTGCGGGCCGGCGCGCCGGTGACGGTCTCCACCACCGGGCTGACGGCCGGGGAGGCGCGTCTGCCGGGGAGGGCGGCGGTGGCGGGGTCGCAGGTCAGCGCGCGTACCCGCCCGGGGTGGCCGGCCAGGAGTTGGGACACCACCTGCCGCCCCACATTGCCGGTCGCCCCCGTGACGAGGATCGTCGTGGCGGTCATCCCTTGCTCTCCTTGCGTGTCGCCGAGGTGTGGCCTGTGGCTTCACGATCGGCGGGCCGGACGGGCGGTGCCACCCAGCGGGGGAGAGGCGCGGGAAACCGTCATGGGCGGGCGGGAGGTGACGGATACCGTCACGGCTCGGTCGGCCGCCGCCGGTCCGGGTCGCCGGCCCAGGCCGCGAGTTCGGCGCGGATACGGCGGTCCATGGCCATCGACAGCTCGGCGTCCACCACGCCCTTGGCCATCGGCCGCAGCTCCTCCAGCGTCTCGCCGATCCGGGACGGGGGCTCGGCCAGGACCGTGGTGCGCAGGAGGGTGGCGAACACCTCGGCGATCGCGTCCACATGGCGGCGCAGGTCGCGGGCCGCCTCCAGGACGGCGGCCAGCGGCAGACCCCGGTCGACCAGATCGCGGGAGACGTCCAGCAGACGGCGGCTGACGTGGACCAACTGGTCGCCGTCCACCGCGAGATAGCCGAGGTCGAGCGAGGCGGCCAGGTTCTCCGGCGTCGCCTCGCCCCGGAAGTAGTCGGCCAGGGCCTCCGGGGTGAGCCGGACGGGGGTCTCCTCGGACCAGGCGGGGACGGGGATGGGGGCGGGCCGCACGCCGAGGAGTTCGGCGACGTCGCGGGCGCCGCCGTCGAAGGCGGCGAGGAGTTCGGCGATGCCGCCGAGGGTGTGGCCGCGCTCCAGGAGGGCCGCGATCGTCCGGAGCCGGGCCAGGTGGTGGTCGTTGTACCAGGCGATGCGGCCCTCGCGGCGCGGCGGCGGGATGAGCTTGCGCTCCCGGTAGAAGCGCAGGGTGCGCACGGTGATCCCGGCCTCCTCGGCCAGTTCCGCGATGCGGTATTCACGGTTCCGCTCCGGGCCGCTTGGTTCCGGCCCGGCCGGGCTGTCCGGTTCCGGCCCGTCCGGCGCTTTGGGGTCTTCGCTTGTCGCCACCTCGGCAGCCTATGCCGCGCCGGCGCGCCCGAACCGCCGGTAACTTCCCTCCGTCCGGCCCCTACCGCTCGGTAGCTCCCTGTCCTACCCTCCAACTGTGCCAGTAATTGCTGGCACGGTTCCGAGTGTTGTGGGAGGCGGCCACATGACTGGCGCTGAACTGACGCGAGAGCACGTACGGGTGGCGGTGATCGGAGCCGGCTTCGGCGGTCTTGGGGCGGCCGTGCGGCTGCGCCGGGCGGGGATCACCGACTTCGTGGTCCTGGAGCGGGCCGGGGCGGTCGGAGGCACCTGGCGGGACAACACCTATCCGGGCTGCGCCTGCGACGTGCCCTCCCACCTGTACTCCTTCTCCTTCGCGCCCAACCCCGAGTGGCCGCGCAACTTCTCCGGGCAGCCGCACATCCGCGCGTATCTGGAGCGGGTCACCGACACGTTCGGCCTGCGGCCGCACCTCCGCTTCGACGCCGAGGTGCGGGCCCTGCGCTGGGACTCGCGGGCGCTGCACTGGGAGATCGACACCGCGTCGGGCCCGCTGACCGCCGATGTCGTGGTCAGCGCCACCGGGCCGCTGTCCGACCCGAGGATCCCCGACATCCCCGGCCTGGCCGGCTTCCCCGGCGCGGTCTTCCACTCCTCCCGCTGGGACCACGGCTACGACCTGCGCGGCAAGCGGGTCGCGGTGATCGGCACCGGCGCCTCCGCCATCCAGATCGTGCCCGCCATCCAGCGGGAGGTGGCCCGGCTGACCCTCTTCCAGCGCACCCCGGCCTGGGTGCTGCCGCGCATGGACCGCCGTATCTCGGCGGCCGAACAGTGGCTGCACACCAAGGTCCCGGCGACCCGCGCGCTGCGGCGGGCGGCGCTGTGGGCGGTCCGGGAGCTCCAGACGGGCGCCTTCACCAAGCGGCCCGACGCGCTGCGGCTGGTGGAGCGGGTGGCCCTGCGCCACATGCGGCGGGCCATCGACGACCCGGCCCTGCGGGCGCGGCTGACCCCCGACTACCGGCTCGGCTGCAAGCGTGTCCTGCTGTCCGGCGACTACTACCCGGCGCTGGCCCAGCCGCACGTCGATGTCGTCGCGGCCGGGCTGAAGGAGGTGCGCGGCTCCACGCTCGTGGCCGCCGACGGCACCGAGACCGAGGCCGACGCGATCATCTTCGGCACCGGCTTCCACGTGACCGACATGCCGATCGCGCGGCGGGTGACCGGGGCGTACGGGACCACGCTCGCCGAGGAGTGGCGGGACGGCATGGCGGCGCTGCGCGGGACGAGCGCGGCGGGCTTCCCGAACTTCCTGACCATCATCGGGCCCAACACGGGCCTGGGGACCAGCTCGATGATCCTCGTCATCGAGGCACAGCTCGCGTATCTGGTCGACTTCATGCGGCAGTTGGACGTGCTGGGCGCCGGCGCGGGCGGAAAGGTCGCGCTGGACGCGCGGCCCTCGGCGGTGCGCGCCTGGACCGACCGGATGCGGGAGCGGCTGAGCCGTTCGGTGTGGAACGTGGGCGGCTGCGACAGCTGGTACTTGCAGGACGGGCTCAATACGACGGTGTGGCCGGGGACCACGACGGAGTTCCGCAGGGCCACGCGGCGGGTGGACGTGACCGAGTACCGGGTGCTGAGGCCGGAGCGGGAGGCACCACCCGACACCGCGCGGGACACCGCGCTAGACGCGGACGCGGACGCGGAGACGGGCTCGGGCACGGGCACGGGCTCGGGTGCGGTGGGCGCGGGTTCCGGCGCGGGGCGGAGGGCGTGGTGAGGCGCCGCCCTGCGCGGCTCCTCGCCACGGGGCCGTACGCGCCGCCCACCGCCGTGAGCGAACTGTCCGTCGTCTCCGCCGACGGCTCCCGCCTGCACGCCGAGCTGCACGGCCCCGACGGCGCCCCGGCCGTCGTGCTGGTGCACGGCTGGACCTGCTCGACCGCCTTCTGGGCCCCCGTCGTCCGCGAGCTGGCCGCCGATCACCGGATCGTCCTCTACGACCAGCGCGGCCACGGCCGCAGCCCGGCCGTCGGCCCCGGCGGCTACAGCACCCACGCGCTCGCCGACGACCTGGCGGCGGTGCTGGAGCAGACGCTCGCGGCCGGGGAGCGGGCCGTCGTGGTGGGTCACTCCATGGGCGGCATGACGCTGATGGCGGCCGCCGACCGGCCGCAGCTGCGCGAGCGCGCGGCGGCCGCGCTGCTGTGCAACACCGGCGCCTCCCGGCTGACCGCCCGGGGCCGGGTCGTGCCGCTGCGCGGCGAGCGCCTGCGCACCCGGGTGCAGGGCGCCCTGCTGGGCTCCAGCGCGCCGTTCGGGCCGGTCACGCCGCTGTCCAAACGGCTGCTGAAGTACGTGACGATGGGCCCGGCGGCCGACCCCGCGCTGGTGGCGGCCTGCGCGGGCATCGTGCACGCCTGCCCCAGGGCGGTGCGGGCCGCGTGGGCGCGGGTCATCGGCGAGCTGGACCTCGAAGCGGAGGTGGGGCGGCTGGCCCTGCCGACCGCCGTCCTCGCCGGCACCGCCGACCGGCTGACCCCGCCGGAACACGCCCGCTCGCTGGCGGCCCGGCTGCCCCGCTGCGCGGGCCTCACGGAACTCGACGGGCTCGGGCACATGGCACCCCTCGAGGACCCGGCGGCGGTGAGCCGGGTGATCCGCGACCTGGTGGCGACGTACGGGCGGGAGGCAGCAGGGCAGGACGTAGAGCGGACAGGCGGGGCCGGGACCGGGACAACCAAGGAGCCGACGACATGAGTGCGCGCGGGAGTCTGGAAGGCAGGGTCGCCGTCGTGACGGGCGCGGCGCGGGGCGTGGGGGAGTCGCTCGCGCGCAAGCTGTCCGCGCGCGGGGCGAGGCTGGCGCTGGTCGGGCTGGAGCCCGACGGGCTGCGGCGGGTGGCGGCGGGCCTCGGCACCGAGGCCGCGTACTGGCACGCCGATGTCACCGACCACGAGGCGATGGCCCGGGTGGCCGGGGAGGTCGCCGAGCGCTTCGGCGGGGTGGACATCGTCGTCGCCAACGCCGGGGTGGCCCAGGCCGGTCCGTTCCCGGACACCGACGAGGCGGCCTGGCGGCGCGTCATCGAGGTCAATCTGCTGGGCAGCGCCACGACCGCCCGCGCGTTCCTGCCCGCGCTGCTGGAGAGCCGTGGCTATCTGCTGCAGATCGCCTCGCTCGCCGCGATCACGCCCGCGCCGATGATGTCCGCGTACTGCGCGTCCAAGTCCGGGGTCGAGGCGTACGCGCACTGTCTGCGCGCCGAGGTGGGCCATCGCGGGGTACGGGTCGGCGTGGCCTACCTCAGCTTCACCGACACCGACATGGTGCGCGGCTTCGAGCGGGACGACGTGCTGCGGGAGCTGCGGGGCAGGCTGCCCTGGCCCGTCAACCGCACCTGCCCGCTCGGCCCGGCCACCGACCGGCTGGTGGCCGGGATCGAGCGCCGGGCGACACATGTGTACGGGCAGTGGTGGCTGCGCGGCATGCAGCCGGTGCGGGGCGTCCTGCCCGTGCTGATCGGCACCCTCGCGCAGCGCGACATGCGCCGCTACGAGCAACGGCTCGCGGCGACGCGCGAGCGGCGTACCGGGCTGGTGGGCGCGGGCGGCGAGGCGGATGACAAGGCGCGTGGCGACAAGGCGCGGAGCGAGCGCCCATGAGAGCCCATGGTCGAAATGCGGCGTACGTCCCCGCATGTCACGCTGGTCGGGCCCATCCTCCGCCACCCCCTGAGGAGTGACACCGATGGCCAGCAAGGACCAGTTCAACGAGAAGGCCCGGCAGAGCAGGCGCAAGGCGCAGGGCGACCGGACCGAGGAGGCGCGGCCCGGCCGGCAGTCGCAGCAGCCCCGGCGCGAGCAGCCGCCGCGCGAGACCGGCGGGCGCCCGGCCCGGGAGCGGGAAGAGGGCATCGAGGACCAGGAGCCCTTCGAGGACATGTGACCATGTGACCTCGGCGGGGCCCAGGGGCGCGTCCGGTTCGCGGACGCGCCCCACCCGCGTACGCCCTGTCTCGTACGCGGGTGGGATCTACGCGGGTGGGATCGGGGCTCAGCCGCTTCTCGGCGGCAGCTTCGGGCGCCGCAGGTCCGGCACGTCCGAGTAGTCCGGTGGCGTCGCGGCCGGGTGCCGCTCCAGCAGGTCGAGCGCCGTGCGCACCGCGACCCCGAGCTGCGGGTGGCGGCCCTCCGCCCAGTCCAGCGGCGAGCGCGGCGCCTCGATGTCCGGCTCCACGCCGTAGTTCTCGACCCCCCACCCGTACGCGTCGAACCAGGCCGCGTTCATCGGCACCGTGATCGAGGTGCCGTCCCCCAGCTCGTGGTGACCGGTCATGCCGACGACGCCGCCCCAGGTGCGCAGGCCCACCACCGGGCCGATGCCCTGGATCTTGAAGGCCGCGGTGATCATGTCGCCGTCGGAGGAGGTCATCTCGTCGGCGACCGCGACGATCGGCCCGCGCGGCGCGTTGCTGGTGTACGAGACGGGCTGGGCGTGGCGGGTGAGGTCCCAGCCCATGATGACGCGGGTGAGCTTCTCGACGACCAGCTCGCTGATGTTGCCGCCCGCGTTGCCCCGTACGTCCACGATCAGCGCCGGGAACGACATCTCGCGGCGCACATCGCGGTTGAACTGGGCCCAGCCGGAGCCGCCCATGTCGGGGATGTGCAGATAGCCGCACCGCCCGTCGCTCAGCTCGCGCACCACCGCGCGCCGCTTGGCCACCCAGTCCTGGTAGCGCAGCGGCCGGTCGTCGATGAGCGGCTGCACCGCGACCCGGCGCGGCGGGCCCTCCCCGTCGGCGGGCAGGAAGGTGAGCTCGACCGTGGTGCCGCCGGCGGCGGTGAGCAGCGGGTAGGGGCCGGCCACCGGGTCCACCGGGCGGCCGTCGACATGGGTGAGTGTGGCGCCGTCGCGGATCCCGGTGCCGGCGAGCGGCGAGCGTGCCCGGGAGTCGGAGGACTCGCCGGGCAGGATGCGGGAGACGATCCAGGCGCCGTCCTTGGTGCGCGCGAAGTTGGCGCCGAGCAGTCCGATGGGGCGCTGGTAGTGGCCCGGGCCCTCGTTGCGGCGGGCCGGGATGACATACGCGTGGGAGGTGCCGAGTTCGCCCTGGACCTCGCGCAGCAGATCGGCGAACTCGTCGGGGGAGGCGACCCGTTCGACCAGGGGGCGGTACTGGGCGAGCGCCGCGTCCCAGTCGACGCCGCACATGCCGGGCTCCCAGTAGTAGGCGCGGGTGATCCGGCCCGCCTCGTCGTACGCCTGCCGCCACTCGGCGGCCGGGTCCACGGTGTGCTGGATCCGCCGCATGTCGATGTGGACGGTCGAGTCGCTGTCGGCGCTCTCGGTGGCGGGCACCGCCCGCAGATCGCCGTCGTCGTTGACCACCAGGCGGGTGCCGTCGCCGCTGACCTCGAACCAGTCCAGCTCGCCGGTGAGTTCGGTGCGCTTGGCCTTGACCAGGTCGAAGTGTTCGAGGGTGGGGCGGGAGGAGGTCTCGGCCGGGTTGGCGAAGGTCTCGCCGAGCGCGCCGGAGATGGGCCAGCGCAGCCACACCAGCCCGCCGCCGCTGACCGGGCGCAGGCCCGAGTACTTGGAGGCGGCCACCGGGAAGGCAGTGACCCGGCTGGACAGCCCCTCCACCTCGATCGTGACCGTGCCCTCGGTGTCCCCCTCGCCCTCGCCGTCCAGGTCGAGGCCGCCCGCGGCCGGGCGGCCCTCGGGGGAGAGCGCGAAGGGGGAGGGGGTGGCGGAGGACAGCGGTACGAGGTAGGGGCGGCAGCCGAGCGGGAAGGACAGGTCGCCGGTGTGCACGTCGTAGACCGGGTCGAAGCCGCGCCAGGACAGGAACGCCAGATACCGGCCGTCGCGCGTGAAGACCGGCTCCTCGTCCTCGAACCGCCCGCTGGTCACGTCCACGACCGTCCGGTCCGAGAGCCGTGCGATCTTTATCTGGCGCAGGGTGCGGCCGATGCCGGGGTGCGACCAGGCCAGCCAGCCGGAGTCGGGGGAGAAGGCCAGCTCGCGCACCGGGCCGTTCACCGACCGGATCAGCTCGCTGACCTCGTCGCCGCCCTCGTCGCCGCCCTCCTTGCCGCCCTCGGGCGTGCCGGCTTCCGGCGAGGTGTCGATCAGCAGCAGCCGCCCGTCGTGCGAGGCCACCGCGAGCCGGGTGCCGTCCGGCGACGCGACCATCTCGCGCACCCGTCCGAGCCGGCCCGAGGCCAGCCGCCGCCGCTCCTCCGGGCCGCTCGCGCGCGGCAGGTACGCGATCTCGACGGCGTCCTCGCCCCCGGCGTCCGTCACATACGCCACCCGCCCGCTGTCGCCCAGCATCTCCGGCAGCCGCACCCGCACCCCGGGGGTGTCGGCGAGGGTCCTGGCGGGGCCGTCCCGGTGGGTCAGCCAGTACAGGCTGCCCCGTACGCACACCGCGCTCGCCCGGCCCGTGGTGTCCACCGAGAGGCCGTTGATGTGGGAGGAGGCCGGGACCTGGTACGGGCGCCGCCCGGTGCGCGCCCCGCCGAGCCGCACGTCGAGACGGCGCGGCTCGGCGCGCGGGCCCAGGTCGTCCACCAGCCACAGATCGCCGGCGCACTGGTAGACGACGCGCGAGCCGTCGGTCGAGGCGTGCCGGGCGTAGAAGTCGGCGTGGTCGGTGTGGCGCCGCAGGTCCGAGCCGTCGGGCAGACAGGAGTAGAGGTTGCCGATGCCCTCGTGGTCGGAGAGGAAGGCGATCCGGCCCGCGACGAACATGGGCGAGTCCAGGTGCCCGTTCAGCTCCGGCACCAGGCGCGTGCCGTGCAGCCACAGCCGGCCCGTCGCGCCGCCCCGGTAGCGCTTCCAGGAGGCGGGCTCGTGCGGGGGAGTGCCGGTCAGCAGCAGGGTGCGGCGCTCGCCGTCGAAGTCGGCGACCGCGATGCCGGAGACCGGGCCCCAGGGCAGCTGTCCGCCGGGGCTGCCGTCGGTGGGCAGGCTGTAGGCCCAGGAGAAGTACGAGAACGGCTGGCCGTGGGAGGAGACGGCCAGGATCTGGGAGGCGCCGTCCTGGTCGGGGGGCGTCCAGCCGCAGACCCGGGCGTCGATGCCGCCCCAGTACGTCAGCCGGCGCGCCGGGCCGCCGTCGACCGGGACGAGATGGATCTCCGGGTCGAGGCTGCGCCAGGTCGTGTAGGCGATGTGGGAGCCGTCGGGGGAGAAGCGCGGGTGCCCCACCCGGGTCCGGTCGACCGTCAGCCGCCAGGCCCGCCCGGGGGGCTCGCCGGGCGCGGGCAGCGGCGCGACCCACAGGTCGTCCTCGGCGGCGAAACAGAGCAAGTCGTCGTGCAGATGCGGGAATCGGAGATAAGCGCCGGCGGCCGGGCCCCGGGTGTTCGACAGACCATCACTCACCTGACCATCCTTCCGGGACCACCCGTTCGGGGCAACTCGGTCTTGTGACGCATCCCACGACCGAAACGGGCCCGTTTCGCGCGATGCTCCGCCGAACTGGGCGTACCCTTGTGGTGTACGAAACCGTTTCGTTCGTGCGCTCGCATGTTCGGGAAGGAGGGCATGATGCAGGCAGTGGACCGACGCCGCAGCAGGCTGTCCCCCGAACGGGAGAGCGAGCTGTACGAAGCCGTCATGGACCTGCTCACCGAGGTCGGCTACGACGCGCTCACCATGGACGCCGTCGCGGCCCGTACCCACTCCAGCAAGGCCACGCTCTACCGGCAGTGGAAGGGCAAGCCGCAGCTCGTCGCCACCGCGCTGCGCCACTCCAAGCCCGTCTCGCTCGACGACATCGACACCGGCTCGCTGCGCGGCGACCTGCGCGAGATGGTGCGGTGCGGCGACGAGGCCCGGGAGCGCGACGCGGCCCTGCTGCGCGGGCTGGCCCTCGCCGTCCACCACAACCCCGATCTGCTCGAGGCGCTGCGTGAACTGATGGTCGAGCACGAACTCGCCGCCTTCGAGAAGGTGCTCGGGCGGGCCGTCGAGCGCGGGGAGGTCGCCCCGGACCGCCCCGCCCTCCACTACACCGTGCACATGCTGGTGGGCGCCTTCACCACCCGGCCCCTGGTCGAGGCCAAGGAGGCGGACATGGCCTACCTCTTCGACTACATCGACGCCGTGATCCTCCCCGCACTCGGCGTGCCGTCCCCGGCCTCCCCGGCCTCCCCAGCCTCTCCGGCCTCCCCGGCCTCCCCGGCCTTCCTCTGAGGCACCCCTCCCCCCACTCCCCCCGCACCACCCACAACCCCATAGAGCTCCAGCCGGCGCGCCGCTCTCGTCGCCGTCTGGTTCCCCACCCCTGCCAGTAACGCCTACTCGACGGGAGCACCTCTCCTCGTGGCCACGTTCCTCTACAAACTCGGCCGATTCGCCTTCCGGCGACGCCGGTTCGTCGCCCTCATATGGGTGGCGCTCCTCGCGGTCGCCGGTGTCGGGGCCGCCACCGCCTCGCCGCCGGCCAACGACAACTTCTCCATTCCCGGCACGGAGGCCCAGAAGGCCTTCGACCTGCTGGAGCAGCGATCCCCGGGCGGCAACCCCCAGGGCGCCACCGCGCGCGTGGTCTTCCACGCGCCGGACGGCGAGAAGATGACCGACAAGGCCAACAAGGCCGCGGTCGAGAAGACCGTCCGCGAGCTCAAGTCCGGCTCCGACGAGGTCGCCTCGGTCGCCGACCCCTACAAGACGGGCGCGGTCAGCAAGAAGGGCGACACGGCGTACATCCTGACCTCCTACAAGGTCAGCGCCATGGAGCTGCACGACAAGACCCGGGACGCCCTCAAGGAGGCGGGCCAGGAGGCCCGCGACTCGGGGCTGACGGTCGAGATCGGCGGTGACGCGCTGGAGCAGATGCCCGAGACCGGCGCCACCGAGGTCATCGGCATCGCGATCTCGGCGGTCGTCCTCCTCATCACCTTCGGCTCCCTGGTCGCCGCCGGACTCCCGCTGCTCACCGCGATCATCGGGGTCGGCATCGGCATCTCGTCGATCACCGCCCTCGCCACCACTCTCGGGCTGTCCAGCACCACCTCGACGCTGGCGATGATGATCGGCCTCGCGGTCGGCATCGACTACGCGCTGTTCATCGTCTCCCGCTACCGGGCCGAACTGGCCGAGGGGCAGGAGCGGGAGGAGGCCGCCGGGCGCGCGGTGGGCACCGCGGGCTCCGCGGTGGTCTTCGCCGGGCTCACTGTCGTCATCGCCCTGGCCGGCCTCGCGGTCGTCAACATCCCGGTGCTGTCCAAGATGGGCTTCGCCGCGGCGGGCACGGTGGTGATCGCCGTCCTCATCGCGATCACCCTCATCCCCGCGCTGCTCGGCTTCGCGGGCAGCAAGGTGGTCAGCCGCAAGGCCCGCAAGGCCGCCAAGGCCGCCGAGCAGGGCGCGGAGGGCCAGGCGGGTCAGGCCCAGGGCGAGGAGAAGCCCAACGCGGGCACCCGCTGGGCCCGGTTCGTGCTGCGCCGCCCGATCGTGGTGCTGCTGGTGGGTGTGCTGGGGCTGGGCGCCGCCGCGCTCCCCGCGGCGAGCCTGGAGCTCGGCCTGCCCGACGACGGCTCGCAGCCGACCGACACCACCAAGCGCAAGGCGTACGACCTGATCTCCGACGGCTTCGGCCCCGGCATGAACGGGCCGCTGATGGTGATGGTCGACGCCAAGGGCAGCGACGACCCCAAGGGTGCCGCGGAGCAGGTCCGCAAGACCATCCACGACGTGGACGGCGTCGCCGCGGTCAGCAAGCCGCAGTTCATCAACAAGGACGGCGACACCGCGACCCTGACGGTCATCTCCAAGTACAAGCCGAGCAGCGTGGACACCGAGGACGTGGTGCACCACATCCGCGACAAGGCCGCGTCCCTCAAGGCCGGGACCGGCGCCGAGGTGCTGGTGACCGGCCAGACGGCGATGAACATCGACATCTCGCAGAAGCTCAACGACGCCCTGCTGCCCTACCTGGGGCTGGTCGTCGGCCTGGCCTTCCTGCTGCTGATGGTCGTCTTCCGGTCGCTGCTGGTGCCGCTCAAGGCGGCGCTCGGCTTCCTGCTGTCCGTCGTGGCGGCGCTGGGCGCGGTCGTCGCGGTCTTCCAGTGGGGCTGGGGCGGAAGCCTGTTCAACGTCGAGGAGCCCGGCCCGATCATGAGCATGATGCCGATCTTCATGATCGGCGTGGTCTTCGGCCTGGCGATGGACTACGAGGTCTTCCTCGTGACCCGGATGCGCGAGGCGTACGTCCACGGCGAGCGGCCGGGCCAGGCCGTCGTCACGGGCTTCAAGCACGGCGCCCGGGTGGTGACCGCGGCCGCGATCATCATGATCAGCGTCTTCGCCGGATTCATCGGCTCCTCCGAGTCGATGGTGAAGATGATCGGCTTCGGCCTGGCCATCGCGGTGTTCTTCGACGCGTTCATCGTCCGCATGGCCATCGTCCCGGCGGTGCTCGCCCTGCTCGGCAAGTCCGCGTGGTGGCTGCCGCGCTGGCTCGACAAGGCGCTGCCGAACGTGGACGTGGAGGGCGAGGGCCTGCGCAAGCAGCTCGGGTCGGGCCCCGAGGCGGGCCGCGATGAGCGGGGCGCGCGGGACGTGCGGGACTCCGACGCGGATCTGACCCGGGTGTAGGTCCCGGGGTGAGGCCGGGGGTGAGAGCCCGGCCCCGGTGCGGCGGCGGCCCTTCGCGAGTGCGCGGAGGGCCGCCGTCGTGTGTGCGGGGTGCGCGGCGGGGCGGGAACGCGGGGGCTGGGCGGCGTGTGGGCGGTGATTTTCGCGGGTAGAGCGCTCTTGCGAATTGATTGCAATAACGGGTTACCATCATCGAGCGGATCAACCGGATTAACGGATTCCGCGGATGAAGCGGACACCCCCGGCGCAGAAGCGGAGCCCCCGTCATGCATGTCCCCGACGGATTCATCGACGCCCCGGTGTCCGTGGCGACCGGCGCGATCGCGGCCGTGGCGGTCGCGGTCAGCCTGCGCGGCGCCCGGCGCGAACTGGGGGAGGACGGAGCGGCGGCCGGCGCGGTCGCCTCGGGCGCCTCGGGTGCCTCGTCCGGTTCGGTCGGTTCGGTGGGCTTGGTCGGTTCGGTGGGCTCGGTGGGCTCGATGGGTGAGCGCACCGCCCCGCTGGCCGGGCTCGTGGCCGCGTTCATCTTCGCCGTACAGATGCTGAACTTCCCGGTCGCGGCGGGGACCAGCGGGCATCTGCTCGGCGGGGCGCTGGCGGCGATCCTCGTCGGCCCGTACACGGGCGTCCTGTGCGTCTCCGTGGTCCTGCTCATGCAGGGCGTCCTCTTCGCCGACGGCGGCCTCACCGCGCTCGGCGTCAACATCACGGACATGGCGGTGGTCACCACGGTGGTGGCCTACGCCGTCTTCCGCGGCCTCCTGAAGCTCACCCCCCGGCGCCGCCGCTCGGTGACCGTGGCCTCCTTCGTCGCCGCGCTGGTGTCCGTCCCCGCCGCGGCCGTCGCCTTCACCGCGATCTACGCCCTCGGCGGCACGGCCCACGTCTCGCTCGGCAAGGTCTTCACCGCCATGGTCGGTGTGCATCTGCTGATCGGCATCGGCGAGGCCGCGATCACCGCCCTGACGGTGGGCGCGGTCGTAGCCGTACGCCCCGACCTGGTCTACGGCGCCCGGGGACTGACCCGCACCCTGGAAATCCGCACCAGCACGGTGGCCGCGCCGGCAACCCCCGGCCTGGCGGCGCCCGCGGGCGCGACCTCCGGCCTGGCGGCGCCCGCGCCCGCAGCCCCTGGCCTCCCGGCGCCCGGGGCGGCTCCGGCGGCTTCCCCGGAGCGGGACGCCGCCTCGCCGCCGGCGCGGTCCGGCGCCGAGGACGGGACGGCACCGGAGGGCGGCGCGGTTGCCGCGCGTGCGGAGGACGGTCACGACCGGGCGGAGGCCGGGACTGCCCCGGCGGTGGCCGCCGGCGAGGCGGGCGCGCCCACGACCGGCGCGGACGCCGGCGCCGACGCGGCGCGGCCCGGGGCCACCGCCGGCGAAACCCCCGGCGCGGACGCCGCGGCCCCGGTGGCCGCGGTTCACACCGCGCGGCGGTCCACGCGGCGGGTGTGGGCGGTCGGGGTCGCGGCGGCGGTGCTGTGTGCCGGGGTGGTGAGCTTCTACGCGTCCGCCAGCCCCGACGGGCTGGAGAAGGTCGCCCAGGACAACGGCATCGACAAGAAGGCCGAGGACCACGCCGCCAAGGACTCCCCGCTCGCCGACTACGGCGTCAAGGACATCACCGACGCCCGGCTCTCCGGCGGCCTCGCCGGGGTGATCGGGGTCGGCGCGACGCTCGCGGTCGGCTCCGGGCTGTTCGTCGTCGTACGCCGCCGCAGCAGCAAGAAGGCCGAAGCCGCCGCCGCAACCGCCGCCCCCGCGCCCGCCACCCCCTCCGGCCGCGACTCGGAGACGGCCTGACATGGGCGCCGGCCATGCGCACAAGCTCTACCGGGAGGGCCGGTCGCCCGTGCACGCCCTCCCCGCGCAGTGCAAGATCGCCGCGGTGCTGTGCTTCGTCCTGGTCGTCGTGTCCACACCGCGCGAGGCCGTGTGGGCCTTCGGGGCGTACGCGGTGGCGCTGGCGGCCGTCGCGGCCGTGGCGCGGATCCCGGCGGGGTATGTGCTGCGGCGGTTGCTGATCGAGATCCCGTTCGTGGCGTTCGCCGTGCTGATGCCGTTCGTCGCGGACGGCGAGCGGGTGGCGGTGCTGGGGATGGAGCTGAGCCGCCCCGGCCTGTGGGGCGCCTGGAACATCCTGGCCAAGGGCACGCTCGGGGTCGCCGCTTCCGTGCTGCTGGCCTCCACGACCGAGCTGCGCGCCCTGCTGCTGGGGCTCCAGCGGCTGCGGATGCCTCCTCTCCTGATCCAGATCGCGTCGTTCATGATCCGCTACGGGGACGTCATCTCCGACGAGATGCGCCGCATGCGGATCGCCCGCCAGTCGCGGGGCTTCGAGGCGCGCGGCGTGCGCCACTGGGGCGTGCTGGCCAAGTCGGCGGGGGCGCTGTTCATCCGCTCGTACGAGCGCGGTGAGCGGGTCCATCTGGCGATGGTCAGCCGGGGCTATGCGGGCACGATGCCGGTGATCGACGATATGACGGCGACCCGGGCGCAGTGGCTGTCCGCCGCGGCCCTCCCGCTGACCGCGCTGGTGGTCTGCCTGACCGGATGGATGTTGATATGACCGGCCCCACTCCTGCCGAGAGCACCCCGCCCTCCCTCCAGGTGTCGGGCCTGGCCTACGCGTATCCCGACGGCCACCAGGCCCTCTTCGGCGTCGATCTGACCGTCGCCCGAGGGGAGCGGGTGGCGCTGCTCGGACCCAACGGGGCGGGCAAGACCACCCTGGTGCTGCACCTCAACGGCATCCTGGGCGCGGGCGCCGGGTCGGTGGAGGTGGCCGGGCTGCCGGTCGCCAAGCAGAACCTGGCCGAGATCCGCCGCCGGGTCGGCATCGTGTTCCAGGACCCGGACGACCAGCTGTTCATGCCGACCGTGCGCGAGGATGTCGCCTTCGGACCGGCCGCGGCCGGGCTGCGCGGCGCCGAGCTGGAGCGGCGGGTCGCTGCGGCGCTGGAGCGGGTGGGCATGGCGGAGTTCGCCGACCGCCCGCCGCACCACCTCTCCTTCGGGCAGCGGCGGCGCGTGGCGGTCGCCACCGTCCTGGCCATGGAGCCGGAGATCCTGGTGCTGGACGAGCCGTCCTCCAACCTGGACCCTGCCTCACGCCGCGAACTGGCGGACATCCTGCGGTCCTTGGACGTGACGGTGCTGATGGTCACCCACGACCTGCCGTACGCGCTGGAGCTGTGCCCGCGCTCCGTGGTGCTCAGCGGCGGGGTGATCGCGGCCGACGGCCGTACCCAGGACCTGCTGTGCGACGAGGCCCTGATGCGGGAACATCGACTCGAGTTGCCCTTCGGTTTCGACCCCCGCTCGGTGACGGCCCCGGTCTGAGGTTTCCGGCGGGGGCGTTGCACCATGGGGGGAAGCACGCATCGCCCTCGGCATGGTGGGAGTACGGATCAGTGGTGGACGTCCAGGGCACGGTGGCCGACGGATTCGAACCGGTCCGGGACGCCTTCGTGGACAACTTCGCCCGGCGCGGCGAGCGGGGCGCGGCGGTGGCCGTGTACCGGGAGGGCCACAAGGTCGTCGATCTGTGGGCCGGCACGAAGGACGTCGAGGGAGGCGCGGACGGGGCCGGCGGGGACGGGGCCGGCGGCGAGCCGTGGGCCCAGGACACCGCCCAGGTCGTCCGGTCCGTCACCAAGGGCATCGCCGCCGCGGTGCCGCTGCTGCTCCACCAGCGCGGCCAGCTCGACCTGGACGGCCGGGTCGGCACGTACTGGCCGGAGTTCAAGGCGAACGGCAAGGAGCGGGTGCTGGTGCGGCATCTGCTCAGCCACCGCGCCGGGGTGCCCGTGCTGGACACCCCGCTGGCCCCCGTCCAGGCCATCGACGGCTTCCACGGTCCGCGCGCGGTCGCCGCGCAGCGGCCCGTATGGGAGCCGGGCACCGCCCACGGCTACCACGCGCATACGTACAGCTGGCTGATCGGCGAGCTGGTCCGGCGGGTCACCGGGCGGACGATCGGGCGCTGGATAGCCGAGGAGATAGCCCGGCCGCTCGGCCTCGACCTGTGGCTCGGGCTGCCCCGCGAACAGCGCGGCCGCGTCGGCCGGATCGGCCCGGTGGAGGCCCCGCCGGCGCCCGCCTCGCAGGGCCCGCGGCTGCGGCCCAAGCGGTCGGTCACCGAGGCCTACCAGAACCCCGACTCGCTCACCCGGCGCGCCTTCGGGGCGATCAGCCCCCTGCCCGACGAGAACGACCCCGCCTATCTGGAGGCCGAGCTGCCCGCCTCGGGCGGCGTCGCCACGGCCGATGCCCTGGCCCGCTTCTACGCGGCGCTGATCGGCCCGCTGCCCTCGGCGGGCCCCCTGCGGTCCGGCGGCCGCCTCTTCGCGCCCGCCACGCTGACCCTGGCCCGTACGGAGGAGTCGGCGGGGCCGGACGAGGTGCTGGTCGTCGGCACCCGCTTCGGCCTCGGCTACATGCTGCACGGCCCCGCCTCCCCGCTCCTCGGCCCGGGCTCCTTCGGCCACCCGGGCCGCGGCGGCTCCCTCGCCTTCGCCGACCCCGACTCGGGCGTCGCCTTCGGCTACGTCACCAACGGCATGCAGCGCGGCGTCACCGCCGACCCCCGCGCGCAGGCGCTGGTGCGGGCGCTGCGGGCCGCTCTCACGTGAGGCTCAGCCGCCGCTTGGAGGTGAGGCTCACCAGGTCTTGCCGGCCTGCTCCCGGATCGTGCGGTTGATCCGGTTGAAGAAGTTGGTGAGCGCGATCTCCAGGGTGATCGCGGACAACTGCTCCTCGCTGAAACGGCGGGCCGCGGCGTCCCAGATCTCGTCGGTCACCCCCGGCGCGCCGTCCTGGATCCGGGTGGCGGCCTCCGCCAGTTCGAGCGCCGCCCGCTCCTCCTCGGAGAAGAACGGCGTCTCACGCCACGCGACCACGTTGTGCAGCCGCTCCTCGGTCTCCCCGCGCTTCTTCGCCGACTGGACCCCCGCGTATACGCACGGGCTGCAGCCGTTGATCTGGCTGGCCCGAAGGTGGACCAGCTCCAGCAGGCGCGGGTCGACGCCACCGGCGTGAATCGCCTTGAAAAGATGCTGAATCGCGGTGGTCACATCGGGATTCGCCGCGCTCTTCATGCGTGCTTCCATCGGTCTCGCCCCTTCATCGGTTACCTGTGCCCGACCGGGCACGTCATCCCCATGACGGAGCGGATCCGAGGAAGGTAACAACATGTCCGACCCCAGCCCGACGGACCCGGTGGCCGAGGCGTTCGAGGCTCAGCGCGACCGGCTGCGCGCGGTCGCCCACCGCATGCTCGGCTCGCACGCCGACGCCGAGGACGTGGTCCAGGAGGCATGGCTGCGGCTCTCCGGCCAGGACGCGGCGGCCATCCACAACCTCGCCGGCTGGCTGACCACGGTCGTCGGCCGCATCAGCCTCGACGTCCTGCGCTCGCGCCAGTCCCGTCCCCAGGCCTCCTATGACGACCGGCTGCCCGACCTCGTCGTGACGATCGACGACGGCGCCACCCCGGAGGACGACGCGGCCCTCGCCGACTCGGTCGGGCTCGCGCTCCTCGTCGTCCTCGACTCCCTCAGGCCGAGCGAGCGCCTGGCCTTCGTGCTGCACGACCTGTTCGCGGTGCCGTTCGACGAAATCGGCCAGATCCTCGGCAAGTCCACCGCCGCCACCAAGATGCTCGCCAGCCGCGCCCGCAGGAAGGTGCGCGCGACGAAACAGCCGCCGGCCGTCGGGCGGGAGCAGCGCGAGGTGGTCCAGGCCTTCCTGGCGGCGGCCCGCCACGGCGACTTCGAAGGGCTGCTGCGCGTGCTCGACCCCGAGGTGAAGCTGACCGTCGACACCCCCGACGGCGTGTTCGTCACCCTGGGCGCGACCGAGGTCGCCGCCGGCGCCCGGCTCTCCGCCAACGCGGCCGTGCGGGGGCGGGCGGTGCTCGTGGGCGGCCTGCCCGGAATCGCGGCATGGCGCGAGGACGGCTCCCCCCTCTCGGTCGTGGCGTTCACCGTCACCGAAGCCCGGATCACCCGTATCGCGATTGTGATCGACCCGGCCAAGCTTGCGGCGATGGACCTGCCGAGCCCTTCCCCTCGTGCTGCCGCTCCTACGAGCCGCCCCAAGCCATGTTGATGACGGCCACGAGCCTGGCGAGTGCGATCGCCACACCTTGGCAGGGGCGTTGCGTTACGCCGGGCGGAGCCGTGATCATCTACCCGAGTACGCGAATATTGGCGCTGTGTCGTGGACGAGGTCCGGACAGCCGACCTAGCGTCGTCCAGGTAGCGGGGATCAGTCTGCGCACGAAGGGGGCACCATGACGCGAAGCGATCTGACCCGTCTCACCGGCAATGCCGACGGGCCTCACTGCGACGACGACGATTGCCCGAACGTCTACCGAGACGAGACCGATGGCGGCATCGTCATCCAGGGCGACCAGTGCGAAGCGTTCCAGCCTCCCGCTGGTGAGGTGCTGGTGAAGATTCCCGAGCACGTTCTGAGGGAGGCTGTTCGTGCTCTTGGATGGTGATGGTTGGCGCGAGTTCTTCGATGCCTTCGAACGGGAGGCATGGCGGTTCGAGGCACAGCCCACGTACACCATGCCCAAGGAACAGGAGAACGTAGCCCGCTTCCTGCGGGGTGAAGGAAAGCCCCCGAACCACAATGCGCGATGGCATGAGCGAGTGAGGGGATACGTCAGCTCGGGCCGCAGCATTGGACGTGTCCGCATCGTGCGCCGGCCGCTCACCGACTACCAGCGGTACCAATTCGCGTGGGGTATCCCCGGCAACGTCAAGGCTGGTGAGGACATCCGCGTCCTGGATGTCACCCACGATGACCATGGCTTGCCCATCACCGGCCAGGACTGGTGGATGTTCGACGGGACCCGTATCGCCCATCTCAACTTCCGTCCGGACGGCACCCAGATCAACCGCGAGGTGTACGAGGGAGACCCCGCTCCCTACCGAGAATGGAAGCGGATCGCCCTGAAGCACGCCGTGCCCTTCGAGGAGTACGTGAAGGGCCTTGACCTTTGATCCGGGGCAGCTAGGCCAGTCGAAAGCTGACCTGGCAGAAACACTTCGTACGCTACGCAAGCGAGCCAACCGAACCCAGGTCTGGCTCGCTAGGCGCTGCAATATGTCTCAGACCAAGCTGAGCAACATCGAGACCGGCCGGATTGCCCCAAGCCTTATCGACGTTGAACTCATGCTGAGAGCTCTTGACGCCCCCATGGAGCTCGTCGCGGAGGCGATGGCCCTTGCAAGGCTTGCCAACACCGAATGGCAAGGCAAACGGGCATCGTGGCGTAGGGGTCTGGAGAAGCGCCAGGCAGAGCTGGCCGGCCTCGAAGCGGAGGCCAAGACACTCCGGTATTTCCTGCCTGCGATGGTGACCGGGCTCCTGGCCACGCCTGAATACATCAAGGCCAGTCTTGAGCACTCGCCGGTCGACATCTCCAAGACAGTGGCAAGAAAGCTGGATCGGCAGGCGGTCCTGTATGACACCACTAAGTGCTTTACCTTCCTGCTGACAGAGCAAGCCGTCAGGTGGACTGTGGTTCCCCGGGCGGCAATGGCCATACAGATCGACCGCCTTGTGTCGCTGTCCCATTTGCCGAATGTGCGTATCGGCGTGATCCCCTTCGGTGCCGCCGTAAGTCGAGGCCCCATGAATACCTTCACGGTCTACGACCAGCGCTTGGCGACAGTCGAGACTTTCACAGGGCGCATCGTGTTTCAGGACGCCAGGGACATCGCGGAACACCTGGCAGTGTTCGACCTGTATGAGCGTTACGCGCTCTTCGGAGAGGAGGCAAGGAACGTGCTCGGGGAATGGGCCGCTTCCTACCGCGCATGAGGGGCGGATCGGCCTTGCGGGCTGATGATAGGACCGCACACAAAGCAGTTGGCAGCCCAGGCGGTTGGCGACCCGGCCTTACGCGGGTTTATGCAACAACGGGCATAGTCCCGAGTGCGCATGGACGCGTTCGTCACGCTTCCTCTACCGTCGTGGTCAGTCGGTCCAAACAGGGCCGGAGCGAGGGGGTCTGGAATGTCTGAACGTGCGGCGCTCACCCGGCTCACCGGCACGGGCACCGGTGACTGCGGAGAGAAGGACTGCCCGAACGTCTACCGCGATGAGGCGGACGGCGGAATCGTCGTCCAGGGGGAGCGGTGCGCCGCGTTCCAGCCGCCGGCCGGTGAGGCGCTGGTGAAGATCCCCGAGCACGTTCTGAGGGAGGCCGTCCGTGCTCTTGGATGGTGAGGCGTGGAACGACTGCTTCGATTCCATGAAGCGAGAGGCGTGGCGGCTTGAAACACTGCCCGTCTACACCATGCCGCAGGAAGCGGAGAAGTTCGAGCGATTTCTTGCCGGAGAGAAATCGCCCGACAACTACACCTCGCGCTGGATGGGCGAGATACGGAAGTGGGCGAGTGAGGGCAAGGGTGTCGGCAGGGTTCACGTCGTGACCCGTCCCCTCTCGGACTACCTCCAGTTCGAGTTCGAGTACTACTACCGGCACCACGTCAAAGCCGGAGAGGACATCCGCATTCTCGATCTCACCGACAGGGAGAACCCGGGACTGCCTGGTCAGGATTTCTGGATGTTCGACGAATCCAAAGTCGTCCTGATGAACTACCGCGCTGACGGAACTCAGATCAATCGGGAACTTTACGACGGGGACCCGGAACCATATAGGCAATGGAAGCGGATCGCCATTGCCGAGTCCGTCCCGTTCCTGGAGTACGTGAACGGGTGACGTTCGAGCCTGAGCAGCCAGGGCAGCCCAAGCAGGAACTCGCTGCCCTGCTGAAAGAGCTACGCAAGCGAGCCGGCCTCTCCGGAGACCGGCTCGCTCTGCGTTGCAACATGTCTCAATCCAAAATCAGCCGGATCGAGAATGGCAAGGTACAACCCAGTCTCCTTGACGTGAACCGGATCCTTCGTGCGGTCGATGCCTCGGCCGAGGTGATCGCTGAGGTCACAGCATTGGCCAGGCTGGCAAACACCGTCGATGATTACGGGTCTTCTCTCGACTCCGGAATACATCCGGGCCAGCCTCGCTCATTCCATCGTGGACACGCGTAAGGTCATAACGAAGAAGCTGGAACGTCAGGAAGTTCTGCACGACACCACGAAGCGGTTCACGTTCATCCTCACAGAGCAAGCCGTCAGGTGGCCCCTTGTTCCTCCCGCCGCAATGGCCATACAAATTGGCCATCTGGTTTCCATTACGTATCTGTCCAGCGTGAGGCTCGGGGTGATCCCCGTAAGAGGGCACATGCCCATAGCTCCGATGGAAACATTCACGATCTATGACGATGTGCTCACCACTGTGGAAACCACTACCGGAGTCGTGATCCTGAGAGGTCCCAGAGATATTGCCGAACACCTTGACCTGTTCTCCGCCCTGGAGGGGTATGCGCTTTTCGGGGAACAGGTCAGGGAGCAGATGTCCGCGTGGTCCTCTGCTTGCCGTTCATGATCTTTAGTCGACAACGGGAATACTGACAGGCTCACGCAGCGCCCGCCGCTACCTTGGATATACGACCAAGAATTCCCGAAGGGGCGGGCGATGAGCCACACCTCTTCGGGTTCTTCGACTGCCGGACGTGTCCCCACACGTTCAAAATGCCATGCCGTCAATGCGTGGGCGGCACCATCGTGCATCGACGGTGCGGCGGCATGGCCCATCGCGAAAGAAAAGAGGAGGTTGGTGGATGAGCGCTGCGGCCGTCGATTCGTACGAGACGCGCACGCCCGACGCGGAAGGGTGGCGCGGAGTCCCGTTCCCGCACCCGCGTGACCTGGCGACCGCGCAGGCCGACGGAGGGAAGCACGACGGAGGACCCATTCCTCCCGAGGCCCCTCGCGACCCCGCTCCGCAGGGAGGGGATGGCGAGTAGAGCTGGGGCGTCCCTGGGCCCCGGCGACGGTCTGGTTGCCGGGGCCCCTCGCACGCCTGAGCTGACTAGCCCCGGACTTCGCGGGTCACCGGTTTAGGTCTGTGGCCAGCGGGTCTGTGTGATGTCATGTCG
>NZ_MAXF01000089.1 GCF_001704635.1 Streptomyces sparsogenes
CGCGTCCAGGGCCCGGGCCAGACGGTCGTCGTTGAGCAGGTCCGGCTCAAGGCCGAAGACCTCCTCCACCGCCCAGGTGCGGGCCCAGTCGCCGACCCGCACCAGCGGTGCGGGCGAGGTCAGCCGGTTGGCCACCAGCGCCTCGATCACCTGCCCGTGGGTCAGATGCGCGCTCGCACCGCCCGGACACAGCTCGTCGACGATCCCGGCAACATCCAGCCGGCGCAGAAACTCGGCAGCGACAGGCAGAGCGCCCAGACGCTTCTCCACCACGGACGTCACCACCACATCAAGGCGCTGACGGACAGACCGTGGCCGCGGGGACCGGGAAGTCATCGACACACCCAACCCAACGCCACACCACCGGCCAAGGACACCCCCGGACCGGTCACACCATACGAATCAACGACCCGCGAAGTACGGGACTAGCGGTCGAACTCTCCCTGTCTGACGCCCAGGAGGAACGCTTGCCATGCTCCCCGCGTGAACGTCAGGTGAGGGCCGTGCATGTCTTTGCTGTCCCGTACGGCACGGCCGCAGTCGGCTGTGCCCGCGACCTCTACACAGTTGTTCTCTGCGCCGGAGTATGACGACTTCCGGTACGGTCCTATACCTTCAGGGGTCACTTCGCGTCTTCCTTGCTGCTCCGCAGTATGCCCCGGATGAGCCGTCGGCTCGCTTCCGGTGCCAGAGCTGCCGATCGTAGCTGGTCAAAGGCGAGGGAGTAAGCCGTAAGGTCCTCGGTCGCTTCGAGGATGGATGACCCGCGCAAGTTGTCCAGCGTCACCGCTTCCACGACGGGTTCCGAGTCGAAAGAGAAGCACGAAAAGGCGGACGGCATCGTAGCTTTTACGCCTGCCGAGATGGGCAGCACCTGAAGCGTCACGTTCTGCCGCTTGCTCACTTCGAGGATGTGAGCCAACTGCTCCTGAAAGATGCCGATCTCCACGACAGGGTGGATGATGACCGGTTCCCAGATGATCGCCGTGTATTCGGCGGCTCCCTCCCTCTCCTGGATCTTGGCCTGGCGATCCTCCCTCACCTTGACCAGTTTCGGAACCTTGTCGGGGTCGATGAAGGCGGGCGCACTTCTGATGACCGCTTCGGCGTAGGCGGGGATTTGCAGAAGCCCCGGAATCAGTGCTGGTTGCCACTCGCGGATGAATGTGGCGTCGTCCTCGAGGCAGATGTGGTCCAGGTAGTCCGCTCGGAGGTGTGCGGCATGCTCCAGCCACCAGCCGCGCCGATTCGCGTTCTTGGCCAAGTCCTCAAGTTTCTTGCGGATGGCCGGATCGTGCACGCCGTACGCCTTGAGCATTTCGCGAATCTCAAGGGGGCGAGCCGTGACATGCCCGCTTTCAATGCGGCTGACCCTGGTTTGAGACGCCGAGATCACTTCAGCGGCTTGCGGCTGGTCGAGCTTCGCGGCGTGTCGGTATCTCTTGAGTGCTGCGCCGAGTCGCCTACTGCGCACCGTGGGCCGTCCCCCTGCTGGCATAGATCCCGCCCTCTCCTCCGCCTGCCCAGCGTGCTGCCGGGCTCCACTGTAGGGCCAGCCCGCACGATAGAGCGGACCTGAGACCGCATGTATGCGGTAGTGAGACTTGCGGTAGTGAGTACTTGCCGCATAGCCTCAAGTGAGCGCGCCGCTACGGACGGTGCGGACGTGACGATGGGTCAGGGGGTACGCACATGCCCACCACCGCTGTGGCGGACCAACGCCGGGACACCTTCCGTGTCTCCAAACACAAGCGCAGCCTCCCGGGTGTACGGACCCGCATACGGAAGACCCTCGCGGACTGGGGGATCAGCGGCACTCTCGCCGACGACGTGACCCTGTCCGCTGACGAACTGGTGTCCAACGCCATCCGCCACTGCCGCGTGACGTTCGCCCTGATCGAGATCTCTGTCTCGGTCCAGGGTGA
>NZ_MAXF01000009.1 GCF_001704635.1 Streptomyces sparsogenes
TCCGGGGGGCGGCGCCGGGGGGGGGGGGGGGGGGGCGCCGTGGCCGGCCGGGCGCAGGGCCACGCCCGCGGAGAGGAGCAGCAGCACGCCGAGCATCACGAAGGGCGCGGCCGTCCCGGCGAGGCCCGCGAGGAGGCCCGCGGAGGCGGGCGCGGCGACCTGGCCGAGGCGGTTGCCCGTCAGCCGCAGCGCCAGCGCGGTGGAGCCGGCCCCGTCCGGGGCGGCCTGGACGACGGTGGTCATGGACAGCGGCTGGCCGACGCCGAGGCAGAAGCCGAGCGCGGCCAGCAGGAGGCCGAGCGCCCACGCGGGCAGCGGCAGGGCGAGCGCCGCGCACAGCAGCCCGGCTCCCAGGCAGCTGGCGGCCATCAGGGCGGTGCGGCCCATCAGGCGGATCATCGGGGTCATGACGAGCCGGCAGGCGACGGTGGCGGCGGCGCGCAGGCTCAGCAGCAGTCCGATGACCGCCGGCGCGATGGACCGCTGCTCGCCCACGACGGGGAGGTAGGCGGTGAGGATGTCGGTGGCGGAGAGCACGGCGAGGCTGATGAAGATGCCGGAGGCCACGCCCCGGGTGCGCAGGATGCCGCCGACGGAGACCCGCCCGGGGCGCGCGCCGTCGGCGGAGGGCGGGCGCGGCCCCTTCGCGGGGGCGCGGTGCTCGACGCGCCACAGGGAGGTGACCGCGAAGGCCGCGACGGCGGCGGACCCGAAGAGCGCGGCGGCGCTGGTGCGGGCCAGCGCGTCGGCGTGCTCGGAGACCACCAGACCGGCGGCGACGGGGCCGATGAGCTGGCCGAGGGAGGCGCCGATGGTGAAGTGGCCGAAGTTGCGGTCCTGGTCCTCGGGGGCGCTCTGGCGGGCCACCAGGGACTGCGCCCCGATCACGAAGGACAGGTGGCCCAGGCCCATCACCCCGCTCCAGACGGCCATCTCCACCAGCGACCCGGCCCGGCCGCTGAGCGCGCAGCCGGTCGCGATGAGCGCGACGCCGACGGGCAGCAGCGGGGCGCAGCGCCCGTGGTCGGTGCGCCGCCCCAGCGGTACGGCGGCGAACAGCGGCAGCAGGGCGTAGACGCCGGCGATCACGCCGACCGCCCGGGCGTCCGCGCCCAGCGCGAGAGCCCGGTAGGAGACGGCCGGGCGGGCCATGCTCACCGCCGCCTGCGCGAACGTGAAGGCGATGACCAGCCGCAGCAGCCAGCCCCTACCGGGCTCTCGTATGTCCACAGGTCCCACCGGTTCCACAGGTCAGATGATGCCGAACAACAGGCCCGCGCCGAGCACCACCAGCGAGGCGAGCGCCGCCCACTTCACCACGAAGCGGGTGTGGTCGCCGAACTCGACCTTCGCCATGCCCACCAGGACGTAGACGGCCGGGACCAGCGGGCTGGACATGTGCAGGGCCTGTCCGACCAGGGAGGCGCGGGCGATCTCCACCGGCTCGACGCCGTGCGCGGCCCCGGCCTCGGCGAGGATCGGCACGATGCCGAAGTAGAAGCCGTCGTTGGACATGAAGTAGGTCAGCGGGATGGACAGGATGCCGGTGACCAGGCCCATGTGCGGGCCCATGCCGTCCGGGACGCCGTCGACCAGCCAGCGGGCCATGTGCTCGACCATGCCGGTGCCGGTGAGGACGCCGGTGAAGACCGCGGCGGCGAAGACCATGCCGGCGACGTTGACGACGTTCTCGGAGTGGGCGGCGACGCGGGCCTTCTGGTCGGCGACGCTGGGGAAGTTGACGGTGAGCGCGATGGCGGCGCCGAGCAGGAACAGGACCGGGATGGGCAGGTCCTCGCGGATCATCATGGTCAGCAGCGCGATGGTGAGGGCCGCGTTGAACCAGTACAGCTTGGGGCGCAGGGTGGGCCGGTTCGGGTCGAGACCCTGGTGCTCCTCGGCGCCGTCCACGGCGCCGCCCGCGGGCGCCTCGGCGTCGGTGCCGCCGCCCGCGCCGCCGGTGGCCTTCTTGCCCGTACGGCCCTTGGCGCCGCGGCCGGTGCCGGAACCGGCGCCGACGAGCACGGTCTCGGGCTCGGCGGTGACCTCCTCCAGGGTCAGCGTGCCCAGGCGCTTGCGCTCGCGCAGCCCGAGGCCGTAGGCGAGGGCGAAGACGAAGACCAGGCCGCAGGCGAGGGCCGGGATCATCGGGACGAAGATGTCGCTGGCGTCGAGCTTGAGCGCGGCGGCGGCGCGGGCGGTGGGGCCGCCCCAGGGGAGCGTGTTCATCACGCCGTTGGCCATGGCCGCGACCCCCGTCATGACCACCAGGCTCATCTTCAGCCGCCGGTACAGCGGCACCATGGCCGAGACGGTGATCATGAAGGTGGTGGAGCCGTCGCCGTCGAGCGAGACGATCGCGGCGAGCACGGCGGTGCCGACGACCACCCGCATCGGGTCGGCCTTGCAGAACCGCAGGATGAGCCGGACGATCGGGTCGAAGAGGCCGACGTCGATCATCACCCCGAAGTAGATGATGGCGAACATCAGCATCGCCGCGGTGGGCGCGAGGTCACCGACGCCCTTGATGACGTAGTCCCCCAGGTGCGCCCCCTTCCCGACGAGGACGCAGAAAAGCGCCGGGATGAGCACCAGCGCGCCCATCGGGGTCATCTTCTTCATCATGATCAGCACCAGGAAGGTGGCGATCATGACAAATCCGAGGATTGTCAGCATATTTGGCTACCTCACGTTCACCTTTGAACTCCCCCAGAACTGGCGGTCGAGGTGACGTTAGGTGCCGCAACTTTGCGTTAACAAGGTCTTGACACGTGAGCAATAAGCGCAAAACCCCAGGTCAGCCCGGGGAGGGCGGCTGAGCGGAAGGGGCGGCTCAGGCCGAGGGTGCGACCACCGTGAGCTGCACCGGGCAGCCGTTGAGGACCGCCGTGCCCGAGAGGGGGTCGAGCCGGGAGCCGTCGATCAGCTGGTTGACGTTGACCCCGGGGTGCGCCGCGGCGACCGACATCCGGGTGCCGGGGCGGTCGTGCCCCCAGCCGTGCGGCAGGCTGACCACCCCGGTCCGCACCGCGTCGGTCACCTCCGCCTCGACCTCCAGCTCGCCGCCGTCGCCCTTGACCCGCACCAGGGCGCCGTCGGCCACGCCGAGCCGGGCCGCGTCCTTGGGGTGCACCTGGAGGGTGCAGCGGTTGCTGCCGCCGACGAGGGCGGGGATGTTGTGCATCCAGCTGTTGTTGGAGCGCAGATGGCGGCGGCCGACCAGCAGCAGCCCGTCGGCGCGGCTCTCCAGCGTCCGGCGCAGCCGCTCCGTCTCGGCGGCCAGCGGCTCGGGGCACAGCTCGACGGTGCCGCTGCGGGTCTTGAGCAGGCCGGGCAGCCGGGGCCGCAGCGGCCCCAGGTCGATGCCGTGGGGGTGGGCCAGGACCTTGGCGAGGGTCAGGCCCTCGGGGTCGGCGCCGAAGCCGTCGCCGTACGGGCCGAGCCGCAGCATCAGGTCCAGCCGCCGCTCGGCGCCGTCGACGCCGGTGAGGTGGGCGGCCAGCTCGCCGCGGTCGCGGCCGTGCACCGGCGACTGGGGGTCGGCCACGGCCTTGCCGAGGGCCGCGTCGATCGCCATGGCGTCCACGGCCGCCGGGTCGGCGCCGCCGCGGCCGCTCACGCACAGCACCAGCCGCGCCAGGATCTCGGCCTCGCTGAGCCGGCCGGCCTCCAGCGGGAGGGCGGGGCGGGAGTAGCGGACCTGGTTGCGGACGGCGAAGGCGTTGAAGGCGAAGTCGAAGTGCGGGCTCTGGCCGGGCGGGGGCGGCGGCAGCAGGACGTGCGCGTGGCGTGAGGTCTCGTTGAGGTACGGGTCGACGCTCACCATGAAGTCGAGCCCGGCCAGCGCCCGGTCCAGCCGGTCGCCGTCCGGCGCGGAGAGGACCGGATTGCCCGCTATCACGATCAGCGCCCTGACCCGCCCCTCGCCCGGGGTCTCGATCTCCTCGGCCAGCGCGGCGGCGGGCAGCTCGCCCTTCGCCTCGGGGTGCCCGCCGACCCTGCTGCGCCAGCGGCCGAGCGCGAACCCCTTGCCGGGGCGCGGCGGGCGCGGCGCCCTGGCGGTGGCGGACAGCGGAAACATGGCCCCGCCGGGCCGGTCGAGGTTGCCGGTCAGGGCGTTGAGGACGTCGACCAGCCAGCTGGTGAGGGTGCCGAACTCGACGGTGGTGGAGCCGATCCGCCCGTAGACCACGGCCCGGGGCGCGGCGGCGAGCTCGTGGGCGAGCGTACGGATCTCCTCGGCGGGCAGGTCGCAGGCCCCGGCCACCGCCTCGGGCGGGAAGTCGGCCGCCAGGCGCCGCACCTCGTCCACGCCCGTCAGGTGCTCGCCGACCGCCCCGGGCGCCACCAGGTCCTCGGCGAACACCACCTGCACCAGGGCGAACAGCAGCAGCGCGTCCGTGCCGGGCCGGATGGCCAGGTGCCGGTCGGCGGCCTCGGCGGTGCGGGTGCGGCGCGGATCGACCACGGTGAGCCGCCCGCCGCGGCGGCGCAGGGCCCGCAGCCGGCCGGGGAAGTCGGGGGCGGTGCACAGGCTGCCGCCGGAGTCCAGCGGGTTGGCGCCGATGATCAGCAGGTGGTCGGTGCGGTCGAGGTCGGGCACGGGGACGGCGTTGGCGTCGCCGTAGAGGAGGCCGCTGGAGACGTGCTTGGGCATCTGGTCGAGCGTGCTGGCGGTGAAGAGGTTGGGGGTGCGGAGCGCGCCGAGCAGCAGCGGCGGATACAGCCCGCCCGCCATGGTGTGGACGTTGGGGTTGCCGAGGAACACGGCCGTCGCCCGCGGCCCGTGCTCCGCCAACAGGGGGGCGAGGCCCGCCTCGACGGCGGCGAAGGCCTCGTCCCAGCTCGCCGGCTCCAGCCTGCCGCCGCGCCGCACCCACGGCTGCCGCAGCCGGTCGGGGTCGGCGTCCACCTGGCCGAACGACGCGCCCTTGGGACAGATGAAGCCCCGGCTGAAGACGTCGTCCCCGTCGCCGCGGGCCCCGGTGACCCGCCCCTCCTCCCCGATGGTCAGGGTCAGCCCGCAGGTGGCCTCGCACAGCGGGCAGATACGCAGGGCGGTACGGCTCATCGGTCCCTCCCGGGGACGGCGGCGGCGGTGACGCGATGGCCCCTCACCCTACCGACTGGTAGGCATGTGGGGGGGAGGGTGGCGGGTGTTCAGTCCAGGACGCCGGCCAGATACGCGCGCAGCAGCTCCTTCGTCTCCGCCACGATCACCGGGTCACCCTCCGGGTGGACGCGGAAGGCGAGCCGCAGCAGCGCGTCCGCGGCCTCGACGGCGAGCAGGAAGGCCACCCGCACCCGCTCCCCCGCCTCGCCCGACTCCTCCAGGCCGAGCCGCTCGCCGAGGAGTTCCCGCAGCCGGTCCGCGACCAGGTGGTTGGGCTGGTCGGGCGTCGCGGTCACGGGCACCGGCATGCCGAACTCGACCAGCGCGAAGCCCGGCGCCCCGCGCTTCATCGCCAGGTACTCGTCGACCACCACGTCCATCGCCTCCCGCCAGCCGCCGCCGTCCGCGCCGGACGCGGCGGACGCGGCGGACGCGGCGAGCCGCTCGGTGACGCGCGCGGCGTACTCGTCGAGATTGCGGTGGGCCAGGGCCTCGGCCATGGCGCGCTTGTTGGAGAAGAAGCGGTAGACGGACCCGATGGGCACGCCGGCGCGCTCGGCGACCGCACGGGTACTCAGGTCCTCGTAACCGGTCTCGTCGAGGAGTTCGGCGCAGGCGTCGAGGATCCGGCCGAGGCGTTCTGCGCTGCGGCGCTGGACCGGGGCGCGGCGGAGGGGCGGTATGGGCACGCCACCATCCTGCCCGATCATTGACTCACCCCGCTTTCGATTCCTATGGTCGTACATAGGAATCACGACATGGAATCACTGCGCCGAAAGACGAGTGAGCCAAGTGAGACGAGTGGGCCGAGTGGCGGGAGCCGGACGATGAGCGGCGGAACGGACAGCGGCGGGACGGACATCGAGCGGGCGCGCAAGACGGCCGAAGGGCTGGCCCACTCCCCCGGGTTCGGCAACGAACACAGCAGCGAGGCCGTCGCCGGCGCCCTGCCGGTCGGCCGGAACTCCCCCCAGCGCGCCCCCCTCGGGCTGTACGCGGAGCAGCTGAGCGGCACCGCGTTCACCGAGCCGCGCGCCCACAACCGCCGCTCCTGGCTGTACCGCATCCGCCCTTCCGCGGCGCACCCGCCCTTCGTCCGGGTCGCGGGCGGAGCGCTGCGCGGCGCGCCGTTCACCGAGTGCGCCCCGGACCCGAACCGGCTGCGCTGGGATCCGCTGCCCGAGCCCGCCCCCGGCACCGACTTCCTGGCCGGCCTGTGGACGCTCGGCGGCAACGGCGACCCCGCCCGCCGGGAGGGCATGGCGATCCACCTCTACGCGGCGAACGCGCCGATGACCGACCGGGTGTTCAGCGACTCGGACGGCGAGCTGCTGATCGTGCCCGAGCGGGGCGGGCTGCTGCTGTGCACCGAGTTCGGGCGGCTGCGCGCCGAGCCGGGCCATGTGGCGCTGGTGCCGCGCGGGGTGCGCTTCCGCGTCGAGCCGCTCGACCCCGAGGTGCGCGGCTACGTCTGCGAGAACCACGGCCGCCCCTTCACCCTCCCCGACCTGGGCCCGATCGGCGCCAACGGGCTGGCCAACCCGCGGGACTTCCTGGCCCCGGTCGCGGCGTACGAGGACGTCGAGGGCCCGGTGGAGGTGGTCAACAAGTTCTGCGGCGAGCTGTGGTCGGCGACCTACGACCACTCCCCGCTGGACGTCGTCGCCTGGCACGGCAACCACGTCCCGTACGTCTACGACCTGCGCCGCTTCAATGTGCTCGGCACCATCAGCTACGACCATCCCGACCCGTCGATCTTCACGGTCCTGACCTCGCCCTCGGACACCCCGGGCCTGGCCAACGTGGACTTCGTCGTCTTCGCGCCGCGCTGGCTGGTCGGCGAGGACACCTTCCGGCCGCCGTACTTCCACCGCAATGTGATGAGCGAGTACATGGGCCTGATCGAGGGCGCGTACGACGCGAAGCGCGCCGGCGCGGGCGGCTTCGTGCCCGGCGGCGGCTCGCTGCACAACATGATGTCCGCGCACGGCCCGGACCGGGAGACCTTCGAGCGGGCGAGCGCCGCCGAGCTGGCGCCGCACAAGGTCGACGACGGGCTGGCCTTCATGTTCGAGACCCGCTGGCCGGTGGCGGCCACCCGGCAGGCGCTGGAGGCGGACCACCTCCAGCAGGGGTACGACGATGTGTGGCGGGGCCTGGAGCGGCACTTCCGGTGACCTCCTTCGCCCCCGACTCCCTCACCCTCAACCGCAAACTGCCGCTGTGGTACCAGGTCTCGCAGTCCCTGCGGGCCTCGATACTCGGGCGCGGCCCCCACGAGCCGCTGCGGCTGCCCCCCGAGGACCGCCTGGCCGAGCACTACGGCGTCAGCGTCCTGACCATGCGCCAAGCGCTCAAGGAGCTGGAGTCGGAGGGGCTGATCAGCCGCCACCGGCGGCGCGGCACCTTCATCGAGCCCAGCGCCCGGCGCGGCGCGCCGGTGCGGCTGCTGGGCTCGGTGGACGCGATCGTGGCCCAGCAGTCCGGCGAGCGGACGACCGTGCTCGGCCACGGGCCCGCCGCCGTACCGGCGGAGCTGGCGGAGCACTTCCCGGGGCTACGCGAGGCCATGTCCTACCGGCGGCTGCGGCGCGACGCGGCGGGCGGCGAGCCGACCAACTGGGCCGAGAATTTCGTCCGCCCGGAGGTCGCGGACCGCATCGACGTGGAGGACCTGGCGCGCTGGCCGATGACGAAGGTGCTGCGGGACGCGGTGGGCGTGCGGATCAGCCGCATCACGGACACCGTCGAGGCCCGGCTGGCCGACCCGGAGACGGCCCGGCTGCTCCAGGTGCCCCTGCTCAGCCCGATCCTGCACTACACCGGGGTGACCTACGACGACGCGGGCCGGGCGGTCGACGTGGCCCGCATCCACTACCGGGGCGACCGCTTCTCGTTCACGGTCACCCTCGACGCGGAGTGACCGCCGCCGGGCGGCAGCCCCTTCGCGCCGCGCGGGCGTGGATACGATGCGGGGTGGGAGCGGGAGCGAGTGCCGGGGGAAGGGCTGCGGCGTGACGGCGACACGGGCCACAGGGGCGGCCGACCGGGCCGTATGGGCCGACGCGCCGCTGCTGGCGGACCTGATGCCCTGGTCGGTGGGGCCGCTGCGGCTCGGCCGGGCGTGGGTGCTGGGCCCGGACCCGGCGGTGCTCAAGGCGCGCTGGGAGCGGCTGGTCGCCGCCGGTGACGAGGGCGGGCGGGCGGCGCTGTTCCGCCCGAGCCGCTCCCGGACGCTGCGCAGCGCGGTGCCCCAGTTGCCCGGGCAGCGGACCTCCACCGCCCCGCTGGCGCTGGAGAGCGGGCGGTGCCCGGAGCCGGTGCGGGTGGCCCACGGGCCGTACGACCAGCAGTGGCTGATCCCCGATCACCGGCTGATCGACGCCGCCCGGCCGGAGCTGTGGCGGGTGGCCGACGACCGGCAGATCCACGCCGTCGAGGGGGCCGGCCCCGATCCGGCCCCGACGCTGACGTTCTCGGCGCTGCTGCCGGACGGCCACTCCCCCGCCGGCCGCCCCGGACGCATCCGGCCGCTCTACCGCCGCCCCGGCGGGCGCGAGCCCAATCTGGCGCCGGGGCTGCTCGGCCTTCTCGCCGCCCGGCTGGCCCGGCCGGTGGGCGCCGAGGACTTCCTGGCCTGGGTCGCCGCCTGCGCCGGTCACCGCCCGGAGGGCTGGGCGGTGCCGCTGGCCGCCGACCCGGAGACCTGGGAGGCGGGCGTGGAGCTGGGCCGCCGGGCGCTGTGGCTGCATACGCGCGGGGCGCACAGCGGCGAACGCCCGCGCCTACCGGGCGGTCAGCGCCCCTACGTACGCGCCGCGCTCCCCGAGCGCGGTCTGCCCGGGACCCTCGCGTACGACCCGGAGGAGGCGGCCCTGCACCTCGGCGCGGGCCGCGTCGCACCGGTGCCGCGCGCCGCGTGGGAGTTCCACGCGGGCGGGGTGCGGGTGCTGGAGAGCTGGTTCGAGCGCCGTACGGCCCGGGGCGAGCCCGGCACGCTGGAGGCCGTCGTCCCGGCCGCCTGGCCGCGCGAGTGGACGTCCGAGCTGCTGGAACTGATCACCGTGCTGGCGCTGCTCGCCGAGGAGCGCCCGGCGCGGCGGGCGCTGGCCGAGCGGCTGGCCGCCGGGCCGCGCATCGGCCCGGCGGAGCTGGGCGAGGCGGGCGTACTGCCGGTGCCCGGCGCGGCCCGCCGCCCGGCGTCCGTGCTGGATCATCACGAGGAGGGGCCGGGCGGGCAGTTCGCGCTGGTGTGAGCGCCGCTCCCCCGGTTCGCGACGGGTCGGCCCTGATACAGGGTTGTTGGGGAACGCGCAGGGTTGTTGGGGAACGCAGGACACCGACACGCCTGGTCATGGCGTGTCGGTGTCCTGTATGCACCACAGAGTCACTGCACGGCCTCACCGGCTGGAGCGGGCCGGACGGGCCGCACGGGTCAGTGGCGGCTGCCGAACAGCGAACGGCGCAGTCGGCGCAGCGGCGCGAACAGCGAGACCCTGGCGCCCCTGTTCCGCTCCGTGCGCGCGTGGTCCCGCGCGGTCAGCTCCTGCATCAGCACCGCCGCACCCTCCGCCTCCCGCTGTGGCACGGCAGGGCCGGCCAGCACCGCGAGATGGCGGTCGAGGCGGGCGCTGGTCGAACCGCTCCCGCAGGTGATGGCAGGCACGCGCGGCCTGCTGCGTACTGTTATCTGCTCCATTGTCACTCCCCACCCGTACGAGGGCACCCGCCCCGGGCAGAGTAACCCTACCTCGGCGAGCCGTCACCCACGCACCCCCGGTCGCTGATTCACCTTCACGTCAAGGGCGTTGACGCGTTCACCGCGAATCATGGATCACTCAGGGCGAGTTGCACGACCGGATTCGTGGTCGGCCGGGGCGAGCCGCCGGCCGGTTCCAAGGTCACCGCCAGGCGCTCGGTGTCCGCCCCGAAGCCGCCCGTGACCAGCGGGTCCCCCTCCCCGCTGCCCTTGAGGAGACCGGCCGGGCGGGGAGCGGCGGACCCGCCGGGACCCGCGTCGATCAGCCAGAGCTGGTAGGCGCGCCCCTCGGGCGGCGCGGGCAGCCCGAAGACGGTGACCACGGCCGCGCCGAGCCGGCGGGAGGTGACGGCGTTGATGCCGCGGCCCCGCGCGTCCCGCCCGCTCACGCCGCGGGCGTCCGGCGCCGACAGCACCTGCTCGACGGCGCGTGTCGCGCCCCGCGCGCGGTCCAGCTCCTCGCGGGTGCGGGCCAGTTCGACCCCGGGCACGACCGCGGCGGCCAGGGACAGCGCGGCGGCCGCCGCGGCGAGCCGCAGGCCGAACGCGGGGCGCCGGAAGGACGGGGACGGGCCCGCGGCGCGCGCCCGCCGCCCGCCGGGCCCGGGGCGGCCCGCGTGGGCGGCGCGGGCCGGCTGCCCGGCGGGTCCGCCGGCCGCGGCCGAGGGCGCCTCCTGAGGGGTGGCCCGGGCGGCCGCCAGCACCCGGTCCCGCATCCCTGGCGGGGCAGGGACCGTCACCGCCCGCGCCAGCCGCACCGCGCCCTGCGCCAGCTCCCGCACGTCCCGGGCGCACCCCGGGCAGCGGGCCAGGTGCCGCTCGTACCGACGCCGCTCCCGGGGCGCCAGCGCGTCGAGGGCGTACGCGGCGGCCGACGTGTGCGCCTTGCGCCCCCTGCCGCCCCGGTACGCCGGGGCCCGATCGGCCGCCCGGGCGAAGATCCAGTCGGCCGCCCGGTTGTCGGTCCCGCCGGGGGTCCGGTCCGGGGTCCCGCCGGGGGTCCGGCCGGAGGTCCCGCCGGGGGTCCGGTCCGGGGTCCCGCCGGGGGTCGGGTCGGGGGCCCCGCCGGGGGTCCGGTCCGGGGTCCCGCCGGGGGCCGGGTCGGGGGCCCCGCCGGGGTCCCGCCGGTGCTCATACCGCCGCTCCCAAGGTCCTCGCCCTCCCGGCGGCTGACCCGCTATCCGCAGGGCCGGCTCTCCTCCCCGCCCGACGAGCGGGCCGCCGCGCTGCGCACCGCGCCGGGCGGCCCGCCGCTCGCCGACTCGCGGGCGGGCGGGGCGTCAGAGGGCGCGGAGGGGGCGGAGAGGCGGGAGGAGGCGCCCGGCGGCGGGGTGTTCCCGCGCGGCGTGGACCGCTGGACCCAGGCGCTCACCGCGCTGGTGGCGCGGCACGACATCACCCCGTTCTTCGCCGTGACCGCCTTCGCCACCGCGATGCTGCTCGGCGCGGTGCACGCGCTCGCCCCGGGCCACGGCAAGACGCTCATGGCGGCGGCCGCGGCGGCGGGCGGGCGCACCGCGATGCGCGACGTGCTGGCGCTCGTGGCTTCGGTGACGGTGACCCATACGCTCGGCGTGTTCGCGCTGGGCCTGTTGGTCACGGCGGGGTCGGCCGCCGCGCCGTCCGTGATCGCGTGGCTGGGCGTGGCGAGCGGGGTGCTCGTGGCGCTGGCGGGGGCGGGACTGCTGCGCAAGGCGCTGCGGGTGCGTCGCGGTTCCGTACACCATCACCACCACCATCAACCTCATCACCATCACCACCCACATACCTCCGGCCGTCCCACGCTGCGCGGCACCCTCCTCCTCGGCTTCGCCGGCGGGCTCGTGCCCAGCCCGTCCGCCGTGGTGGTCCTGGTGGGCGCGGCGGCGCTGGGGCAGGCGTGGTTCGGCTTCCTGCTGGTGCTGGCGTACGGGGCGGGGCTGGCGCTGACGCTGACGCTGGCCGAGGCCGCGGTGGTGCGCCTGGGGCGCCGGGCCACGCGGCGGCTGGCCGCCCGGGCCGGGGACGGCGGCCCCGGCCGACGGGTGCTGCGGCTCCTGCACCGCGCCTCGCCCGTCGGCACGGCCGCCGTGGTGCTGGCGCTGGGCTGCGGGCTGGTGCTCAGGGGGGCGGCGGCCGCCATGGGCTGACCCATGCGAGGAGGCCCCGGACGGACGTCCGGGGCCTCCCGCTCTCACGTGGGGGGTGGAGAAGGTGCGTTTGGTGGCGAGGTACAAGCAAACAGCTGATCAGATCCCGTCGGCCGCGTTCAGGACGGGGAGGTAGCCGCCGGACTGACCCGCGGCGGTCGGGTGGTAGGACTCGTCGATGGGCCAGGTGACGCTGTGCAGCCACTCGCTGCCGGAGCAGATCTCGTGGCCGGTGAACGGGGTGGCGACGTCACCGAAGGAGAAGCCGTGGGCGGTGGCGCGCCCCCTGATGACGGAGTTCAGGAAGTCGGAGGCGTTGTTGATGGCGGAGCGCTCGCTCTCGGTGAGCCCCGCGATGCAGTCGCCCTGGAGCTTGTAGAAGCGCGGGTAGCCGAGGACGACGACGCGGGCGGACGGCGCCTTGGAGCTGATCGCGTTGTACACCTGGTCCAGCTTGCCGGGCAGAGTGTTCTGGGCGTAGCTGCGGGCGTTGGCGACGGCGGTGAGGCAGTTGTCCTCCCCGGGCAGCACACAGGTGGTCATGACGTCGGCGAAGCCGGCGTCGTTGCCGCCGATGGAGATGGAGACCAGGCCGGTGCCGGAGTTGAGCGGGCCGAGCTGGTTGTTGAGGACGTCGCCGGTCTTGGCGCCGGAGCAGGCGGTGAAGTTGAAGCTGGAGGGGGCGTGCGCATTGGCCCAGAGGCGGGGGTAGGCCTTGGTGCTGCGCTTGCAACTGCCGCTGGCGGAGTCGTAGCTGCCGGAGCCGACGCCGGACGAGTAGGAGTCGCCGAGCGCCACGTAGGCGGGCGCCGCGGCGCTCTCCGCGGCCTGGGCCGCGCCGGCGCCGGTGAGGGCGAGCACGGCGCCGACCACGAAGGAACAGGCGGTGGCCGTGAGTCTGGACAGTTTCATTCGGTCTCCCTTAGCAGGACTGCTGCCGATGCTGGTGCGACACGACCGCCCACCAAGGGGGCAATCGCGTTCGAAACCGTCTGTCACGTCGCTCGCGCGGTACCGCCTGCGCCCGGCGTGACATGGATATGTCATCCCGCCGAAACGAGGGGTCTATGCGTGTAGTTGGGAAAATCTTCTGGTCGTATCGATGAACTTCGCTCAGGACGGCCCGTCAGGAACGGTGCGGCTCACCGCTCCAGGCGGCTCAGGGCCCGCATGGCCTCGCGCTCGATGCGGGAAAGCTCGCCGAGGACGGTGCCCGCCTGGGCGAGGCACCGCTCATCGCCCGACTCACCGGCCTTCGTGATCAGCGCCGCGACTTCCGTCCACAGCAGGGCCGCCTCGGCGTACAGCCCGTGGCCCGTGCGCAGGTGGCCGCTGTCGAGCAGCGGGGCGCATTCGGCGAGGAAGTCGCGGTAGAGGTTGCGGAACAGGGCCCCGCCGGTGCCGGCCTTCTCCATCAGGAGGGCGGCCCGCGGCAGGTCCCGGCGCGGGTCGTCGGTGCGCTGGAGCCAGCCGCGGACCAGCTTCCCGGCCTTCTCGATGCCCCGGTGGCCGAGGTTGGCGATGGGCGGGTGGAGGAAGGCGTCGGCGCAGGCGGTGATGGCGTCGACGACCTGACTCCGGAGGGACGGCAGGCCCCTCGGGGCGGTGAGGGTGAACGACCGGTGCCTGGCGCTCATCGGCCCGCGCGCGGCCCTGGCCCGGGCCAGACCGGCCAGGCTGGTGGACACCGCCCCGCCTTGCTGATCGGTGTCCACCAGGTAGGCGTCCTGGTCGTCATAGCCGTACATGGCGACGATATGGCCGCCGAAGTGCACCTTCGAGGTGAAGTAGTCCAGGTGGTAGCTGTCGAGCTGGAGTCCGACGGGGCGGCCGGCGTCGATGGCCGCCACCACGTTCTCCCATCCCCTGCGGGGCGAGGTGGTTTCCCGGACCACCAGTTCCAGGTCGAGCCTCGCGGCCAGGTTCCGGGTGAGTTCGAAGGGCTTGACCCGTCCCCCGAGGAAGGGGAAGCCCATGTTCTTGCTGTCCCAGTAGACGAAGGACAGGCCGGAGCCGAGGCCGAACAGCATGGGCTCGGACAGATCGAGCCCTTGGTGGCGCAGCAGCACCCCCGAGGCCGTGGTCTCGCAGTGCCGCGTACCGCGGGCGTCGATGTCTGTCACCGTGGTCATGCCGTGCTCTCCTGGCCGGGGGACGATCCGCCCTCATGGTGGACTCTCCCACGGCGGGAGAGTCCACCCGCATGACGTCCACCCGTATGACACCCGCTGCATGACGCCCTATATCGGGTAAGACTATGCATGAACGCCCCCATTCGGCGGGCTTCTTCGAGAACAGCTCGGTAAACGCCCGTAAACCCGGGTGCGCGACGGCCCTTCGTGCTGAATCATGGCTCGGGAGTGCGCTGACCGACGCACCGCCCCGCTCCTCCCGTCTCGTCCCGTCCCGTCTTCCAGGAGGCAGGCCCTGCCCACCACACCCCCGGAGCAGTCGCTCCCCATCCGGCTGAACGTCGATGACAGCGACTCCCCGTCCGACGTCGTGGACGCGCTCTTCCTCGGGCGGTTCGCGACCGGCGAGCAGCCGTACGCCCGCAGCCACTCCGTGGACCGGGTCAAGTCCGGCAAGACGCTGCTGCCGCCCGCCGCGCGGGTGCTGCGCGCCGCCCGCGACGACGACCGCAGCGCCACCCTCGCCGAGGGCGACGGGTGGACGCTGCTGGTGTCCCGGTGGAACCAGGGCGCGGACGTGACCGTCACGGCCGTCGCGGAGGAACTCGCCGAGAAGGTGCTGCGCCAGGCGGTCGACGGCGCGGAGGACGAGCCGGAGCCCCAGCCGGAGAACGTGTCGATGGGCTTTTGGTACGTCTCCCCGCGGCGCGGCCCGCACCGCACCACCCGGCAGATCTCCGCCGGGACGTGGGAGGAGATCCGGGGCAACTACACCGCCCCGGTCGCCGAGGCCATGGACGGGCTGATGAAGGTCACCCCGGACGACATCGCGGGCCGGCTCCTGCTGCTGCACGGCCCGCCCGGCACCGGCAAGACCTCCGCGCTGCGCACCCTGGCCCGCTCGTGGCGGGACTGGTGCCAGGTGGACTGCGTGCTCGACCCGGAGCGGCTGTTCTCCGACGTCGGCTATCTGATGGACATCGCCATCGGCGAGGACGAGGGCTCGGCCAAGGGCCGCTGGCGGCTGCTGCTGCTCGAGGACTGCGACGAGCTGATCCGCGGCGAGGCCAGGCATACGGCCGGTCAGGCCCTGTCCCGGCTGCTGAACCTGACGGACGGGCTGCTCGGCCAGGGCCGGAACGTGCTCGTCGGGGTGACCACCAACGAGGACCTGGAGCGGCTGCACCCGGCCGTGGTCCGCCCGGGCCGCTGTCTGGCCAGGATCGAGGTGGGCCGGCTCACCCGGGCGGAGGCCGTCGGCTGGCTGGGCAGCGAGGAGGGCATCGCGCGGGACGGCGCGACGCTCGCCGAGCTGTTCGCGCTGCGCCGCGGCACCCGGCCCCCGTCGGTGCCCGCGCAGCCGGCCGAGGCGGACGCGGGGCTGTACCTGTAGCGCCTGCCGGGCCGGGCTGCTCAGGCGTACAGGTCCCGCAGGCGCACCGACAGGCAGGTCACACAGCCCTCCATCTTCTCGAACTCGCTGATGTCCACGGGCACCGGCTCGTACCCGAGGTCCGCGAACAGCTCGGCGCTCCTGGGCGCGCTCGCGGCCATCAGCAGCTTGCCGCCGCCGAGCAGCACGACGTGGGCGCCGGACGCCTCCGGGACCGCGAGGAAGCGCGGGAACGCCCGCACGTCGTCGACCAGCGGCGGATAGCCGATCACCGTGCCGTCGGGGAGGGCGGTGACCGCCGACTTGAGATGGAGCACCTTGCTGACCGGGACGGCCACCACCCGGGCGCCGAGCGGCTCGAAGACGGCGCGCAGCTGCCGTACGCCGCCGGCGTCGGTGCGACCGCCGCGCCCCACGTAGAGGGTGTCGCCGATCTTGAGGACGTCGCCGCCGTCCAGGGTGCCGGGCTCGCGGATCCGGTTCACCGAGCAGCCGAGCGCGGTGACCGTCTCCTCGGCACTGGCGATTTCGGCGCGCCGGGCGGCGGCACCGGGGCGGGCGATCAGCGCGACGTTCTTGTAGACGACCATGGTGTCCTCGACGAACACGCCGTCCGGGCAGTCGTCCGCCGGGGGCACCTCCACCGGCTCCCAGCCGTGGGCGCGCAGCGCCACGACGTAGACCTCCCACTGCCGCAGCGCCAGCGCGGCGTCCACCGGCTCGCGGTCGATGTGGGTGACGAGCCCTTCGGCGAGCCGGGGGCTGGGGCGCCGGACGACGGCTTTGGCACCGATGGCTGTGGTACCGATGGCTGTGGCACCGATGACTGTGGCAGGGGGCACGGTGTCTCCTCGACTCCATACTGTGCGGCCTTGACGCTCTGACACACCTTTGGTTCCTCGGCTCACCCGTCGGCGTAAGCCGCCCGCAGCGCCTCCTCGACGGCGGTGAGGGCGGCGGCCCGGTCCAGGCCGAGCCGCCGGGCCCGCTGGGCGTAGGCCGCCGCCGCGCTCGCGGCCTCGCGGGCGGCCGCGTCGCCCGCGGCGGCGACGAAGGTGCCGTGGCGGCCACGGGTCTCGATCACCCCGTCCGACTCCAGCGCGCGGTAGGCCTTGGCCACGGTGTTCGCGGCGAGCCCCAGCTCCCCGGCGAAGCCGCGTACGGTGGGCAGCTTGTAGCCCACCGGCAGGGTCCCGGAGCGCACCTGGTCGGCGATCTGGGCGCGGATCTGTTCGAAGGGGGCCGTCGCCGAATCCGGGTCGACGGTGATCTGCAGGGCCACGGGCCGGTCTCCAGGGCGTGCGGGCGGTTTTGTGGCATCCATTGTGTGCCACGGCCCGCCGTGAGGACGATCAGGACGCCTTCGCGCGCCCGCGCGGCACCAGCCGCTTGGCCAAGGGCCAGCACAGGATCAGCGCGATCACCACGTACACGGTCACCGCGAAGGGCGTGTTGACCAGGCCCGATACGCTGCCGTCGCTGATCTGGAGGGCCCGCCGGAGCTGTTGTTCGGCCGCCGGGCCGAGGATGACGCCGATCACCGCCGGCAGGACCGGCAGGCCGTAACGCCGCATCAGCAGCCCCAGCAGACCGATGATCAGCAGGATCACCAGGTCCAGCGGCTCGCCGCCCACCGCGTACGCGCCGATCGCCGCGAAGAAGAGGATGCCCGCGTACAGGTACGGCCTCGGGATCCGCAGCAGCTTGGCCCACACCGGAGCCAGCGGCAGGTTGAGCACCAGGAGCATCGCCATGGCGATGAACAGGGAGGCGATCAGCCCCCACACCAGGTCGGGTTCGCGTTCGAAGAGCAGCGGGCCGGGCTGGATGCCGTACTGCTGGAAGGCGGCCAGCATCACGGCGGCGACCGCGGTGGTGGGCAGGCCGAGGGTGAGCATGGACACCAGCGTGCCCGCGGCGGACGCGGAGGCGGCGGACTCCGGACCGGCCACGCCCTCGATCGCGCCCTTGCCGAACTCGTCGCGGTGCTTGGAGAGCCGCTTCTCGGTCACGTACGACAGGAAGGTGGGGATCTCCGCGCCGCCCGCCGGGATCGCGCCGAACGGGAAGCCGATGGCCGGGCCGCGCAGCCAGGGCTTCCAGGTGCGGCGCAGCTCTGCCTTGCCGAGCCAGGGGCGGCCGACCGGGATGGGCTCGTCGGGGCGGCGGCGCAGGTGCAGGGCCACCCACAGCGCCTCGCCGATGGCGAAGAGGCCGACGGCGACGATGACGACGTCGATGCCGTCGGCGAGTTCGAGGGAGCCGAAGGTGAGCCGCTGCTGGCCGGTCATCTGGTCCAGCCCCACCAGGCCGATGGTGAGCCCGATGAGGAGGGAGGCGAAGCCGCGGACGCGGGAGCTGCCGAGCACGGAGGTCACCGCGATGAAGGCCAGCACCATGATGGCGAAGTAGTCGGGCGCGCCGATGTCGACGGCGAGGTCGGCGACGGTCGGGGCGAGGAAGACCAGCAGACAGGTGCCGATCATGCCGCCCGCGAAGTGTCCGATCGCGGCGGCCGCGAGGGCCTGGGCGCCGCGTCCGGAGCGGGCCATGGGATGGCCTTCCATGGCGGCGACGACGGCGGCGGTCTCGCCGGGGGTGTTCAGCAGGATGGAGGTGGTGGAGCCGCCGAACATGCCGCCGTAGTAGATGCCCGCGAACATGATGAACGCGGCGGTGGGGTCGAGCCCGTAGGTGACGGGCAGCAGCAGCGCGACCGCCATGGCCGGGCCGATGCCCGGGAGCACCCCGATGGCGGTGCCCAGCAGCACGCCGACCGCCGCCCACAGCAGGTTGACCGGGCTCAGGGCGGTGCCGAAGCCGTCGAGGAGGGAGGAGAGGGAATCCATCGCGTTACAGCACCTCCATCAGCGGGCCGCCGGGCAGCGGCACCGCGAGCAGACGGTCGAAGACGAAGAAGGTGAGCGTGGACAGGACGGCCGCGATCAGCGGGTCGCGGTGGAAGGCGCGGCTGCCGAGGGCGTACGCCGAGCCCCAGAAGAGCAGCGCGCCGGAGATGGGGAAGCCCAGCGGCTCGATGAGGATGGCGTTGGCGAGGAAGACCCCGGACAGCAGCAGGACGGTGCGCCAGTCGCCGGGGGCGCTCAGGTCGATGTCCTCGCCGCCCTCGGCCTCGCCCTTGCCGCCGCGCAGCACGTCCACGGCCAGCAGGACGGCGACGACCAGCAGGGCGACGCCGACGACGATCGGCACGGTCCTCGGGCCGACGGGGCCGCGCTGGGCGAAGTCGGTGTCCATGGTGAGGGCGTCGGTGAGGACGAGGACGCCGATGGCCAGCAGCAGGGCGCACACGCCGAGTTCGGAGCGGCCGCGCAGGAACGCCCTGATGCCACCTCTGGTGGCCTCTGTGGTGCCGGCGGTCGCGTCGGTGTGGTGGTCCGTCACAGTCCCAGCTCCTTCAGCACCGTGTCCACGCGCCTGTCCTGGGCGGTCAGGAAGCGTCCGAAGTCCTCCCCCGTCATGAAGGCGTCGGTCCAGCGGTTGCGCCGGACCGCCTCCTTCCACTGCTTGGAGGCGTGCATCTTGGTGATCAGGCCGATCAGCTTGTCGCGCTCGGTGTCCGTCAGACCGGGCGGGGCGACGATGCCGCGCCAGTTGGTGAAGGACACGTCCAGCCCGGACTCCCTCAGCGTCGGCGCGTCCAGGCCCGGCAGCCGCTTCTCGCTGGTCACCGCGAGCACCCGCAGCTCGCCCGCCTCGATCTGGTCGAGGTACTCGCCGACGCCGGAGACGCCGAAGGCCACCTTGCCGCCGAGCACGGAGGCGAGCAGCTCGCCGCCGCCGTCGTAGGGGATGTAGTTGACCTTCTTCGGGGCGATCCCGGCGGCCTTGGCCATCAGCATGGGGGCCAGGTGGTCGGGACCGCCGGGCGAGGAGCCGCCGCCCACCGGCAGCGAGCCGGGCTTCTCGCGCCAGTCCGCCACCAGCTGTCCGAAGTCCTGGTACTTGGACCCCTTGGCCACGACCACGATGTCCGGCTCCTGAGTGAGCCGCGCGATGGGCGTCGTGTCGGCGAGCGTGGACGGGGCGTGGTTGGTGTGCACCGCGCCCACCACGCCCAGGCCCATGGACATCGCGAGCTTGCCGTTTCCGCGCTCGGCCACCAGGCGGCTCAGCCCGACCGTGCCGCCCGCGCCGGGCAGGTTGAAGACTTCGATGTTGCGGCTCAGGTCGGCGTCCTCGGCTGCCTTGGCCGCCGTACGGGCCGTGATGTCGTAGCCGCCGCCGGGGGTGTTGGGCACCATCAGGCGCAGTCCGGGGATGTGGGTGCCGCTGGCGGAGCCGCTGCCGGAGCTGAGCAGCGGGGGCCCGAGGAGCACGATCAGCGCCGCCGAGAGTATGGCGAGCGGGGTGCGCAGACGCGGACTGGAGAGCACGGTGACACCGCCTTTCTGTCCTTGCGTGGGTGTCGGTGTGAGGCGCGCCACATGTTGCCCGCGGGTTAACGCGCTGTCTCTCTTTCGGTATTAAGAGACCTTGTGGTCGTTGCGTACACGGCGAAGGCAACGGCGAAGGCAACGGGGAAGGCGCGTTCGATGACGAGAGTGCTGGTGGTCGACGACGACTTCATGGTGGCCAAGCTGCACAGCCGCTATGTGGCGGCGCTGGACGGCTTCACGGTCGCCGGGGTGGCCCACACGGGCGCCGAGGCGCTGCGCGCCGCCGACGCGCTCCGCCCCGACCTGGTCCTGCTGGATGTGTATCTGCCGGACATGGACGGCATCAGTGTGCTGCGCCGAATGCGGGCCCGGGAGGAACACCGCCATGTGGACGCGCTGTTCATCACCGCCGCCAAGGACCCGCACGCCGTGCGCGAGGCGCTGCGCGCGGGGGCGCTGCACTACCTCATCAAGCCCTTCGACCGCGCCGCCCTTCAGGAGCAGTTGCGGCACGCGGCCGCCCTGCGGGCCCGCCTGGACACGCTGGACGAGGCCAGCCAGGAGGACGTGGACCAGATCTTCGGCACCCGGCCGCGCGGCTCCCGGTCCCGGGGGCTCCCCAAGGGCCTGGCGGCGCACACCGCGAGCCTCGTCGAGCGCACCCTGCGCGAGCACTCCGAGGGGCTGTCGGCGGCGGAGTGCGCGGAGGCGGGCGCCTTCTCCCGGGTGAGCGCACGCCGCTACCTGGAGTACTTCGCGGAGACGGGGCGGGCCGAGGTCACCTTGCGCTACGGCGGCACGGGGCGGCCGGAGCGCCGCTACCGCTGGATCGCGTGACGGGGCCGTCGCCCGACGCGCCCGACGCCCGACACGCCCGACGCCCGACAGCCATTGCTTGCCGGGCACTTGCCTGCCGGGCACTCGCCCGACGTGGCCGTCGCGTGCCTGGGCCCGGGGCGCCCCGCCCTCATCGGAGCCCCGCTGACCAGCTATCTTGACCGCATGTCGTCACAGCAGCCTGCTCCCGGCCCGATACCGCCATCCGACGCCCCGCTGTCGCCGCCGCCGCGCCGGGGCCGCGGCCCCCTGGTCGCCGCTCTGCTCGTGGGGGTGCTGCTCGGCGGCGCCGGTGTCGGCGTGGCCTGGGCGGTCAGCGGCGACGACGGCTCCGCCAACGACGCCGCGGGCGACGCGCGGGACGCCTGCCGCGCGCTGAACGGGATCGACGAGTCCAAGTACACCGCCAAGGGGCCGGAGGGCGAGATCGCGCTCAACCGCTTCGGCGCGGCCCTCACGCTGTCCGCCGCGGCGGCCGCGGGCGACGACCGGTACAAGCCGCTGTCCGACGCCATGCTCCGGCTCCAGAGCGAGCACGCCAGGACCTACAACTTCGGCGACAGCAAGGTCAAGAAGAGCCTCGCCGAGGCCCGCCGGCTCTGCCAGGACATCTGACCGCGTCGCCTTCCCCCGGCGCGGCGTCAGGGGCTGTCCCCGGCGCCGGTGTCGGCGTAGATCTCCCGGGCTCGGCGCCTGGCCGCGTGCGCCCGGCCCCTCTCGCCCGAGGTCGGGTCCGGCCCGGCCCCCGGCGCGTCTCCCACCACCGCTCCCGGCACCGCTCCCGGCACCGTGTCCGGGACGCGGCCGATGATGTCGAGGGCCCGGGCCTCGCCCAGCCGGTGGCCCGTCTCGCGCTGCACGGACACCGCCTCGGCCGCGCGGGCCAGCGCCTCCCCGTACCGCCCGGCGGCGGCGTGGAGCGCGCCGAGTTCGGTGAGGGCCTGCCCCTCGACCAGCCGGAAGCCGCAGCGCCGCGCCAACTGCCGGGCCTCTTCCGCCCGGGCCAGCGCGGCGTCGGCGTGGCCGAGGCCCCGGTAGGCGGCGGCCAGGCCCAGGAGGCTGTCCGCCTCCGCGCGCCGGTTGTGCGCGGCGCGCGCCGCGAGCAGCGCGCGTTCGTGGCTCTCGGCCGCCCGCTCGCCGCTTCCGGCGCGCCGGTGCGCCTCGCCGATGGTGTTGAGTGCGTCGGCCTGGATCCGGCGGTTGCCGGTGTCCAGGGCGAGCCGCAGCGCGCGCTCGCCGTGGTCGAGACCCTCCTCGTGGCGCCCGCACTCCAGGTGGATCCGGCCGGTGACCTGGAGCGCGACCGCGTGGCCGTTGCGGTAGCCCACGGCCTCGTTGATGGCCAGGGCCTCGGCGAGGATGTCCAGGCCCTCGCGCAGCCGGCCGGCCTCCCAGTAGGCGATGCCGAGGTTGTCCAGGTGGTTGGCCTCGTAACGGACCCCGGCCTTGCGCCGGATGCTCAGGGCCGCCTCCAGGTCGCCCACGGCCTCGGGCAGCCGGCCCATGTCCCGGTGGACCAGCCCCACGCCGATGAGCGCCAACGCCTCGGCGTCGCTCTGCCCCAGCTCGCGCAGGATGGCCAGCGCCGCGTCGAAGTGCCGGAGCGCGTCGTCCAGCCGGGCCTGTTCCCACTCCACATAGGCCAGGCCGCCGAGGGCCGCAGCCTCGCCGGGACGCCAGCCGAGGGCCCGGTGCAACTCGATGGCGCGGTTGTGGTGGAGCGCGGACTCGCCGAGCACGCCGAGGTCCCACAGGGCGAAGCCGATGTTGTAGTACATGGCGGCCTCGCCGCGCCGGTCGCCCTCGGCGACCGCGGCGTCCAGCGCGCTCCGCGCGGTGACGTGCCAGGTCCCTCGGGGCAGGCACAGCCAGAAGTAGCCGAGCAGCGCGTCGGTCAGGTGCCAGGACACCGCGCGCGGCCCCTGCCGTGCGGTGCGCTCGACCGCGGCCAGCAGGTTGGCCCGCTCGGTCTCCAGCCACACGATGGCCTCGATCTCGTCGGCCGGCCGCACGGGTTCCCGCACCGGCGGGATGCGCAGGGTCTCGGAGCCCGCGGCGAACGGGGCGCGGGGCGCATCCGAGCCCCCCGAGCCCTCCGGGTCCTCCGAGCCCGCGCGGGACGGCCAGGACGCGGGGACCGCCGGGGACGTGGGGTCCGCCGGGGCCGCCCCGGCCACCCCGCCCATCTCGCGCGGCAGCCGGGGGATCTGCGGATAGAGGATCCGCCCCGCCGTGTCCGCGGCGAGCAGGTACCACGCGTACAGCCGGTCCCGCGCCGCCGCCGACTCCTCCGCCGGGTCGTCGGCCTCGCCCCGCTCGCAGGCGTACTCGCGCAGCAGGTCGTGCAGGCCGTAACGGCCCTCGCCGCGCTGCTCGACGAGGTGCGCCCCGGCAAGAGTGGTCAGCAGCCCCGCGGCCTGCCGCCCGGTGTCGTCCAGCAGCGCCGCCGCGGCGCCGGCGTCGAACTCCAGCCCTGGCACCAGCCCGAGCCGGCGGAACAGCAACCGGGCCCGGGGGTCGAGGGCGCGGTACGACAGATCGAAGGCGGCCCGGACGGCGGACCGCTCGTCGTCCTCCAGCTCCAGCACCGCCAGCCTGCTGCCCTCGGCCAGCTCGGCCGCCAGGTCGGCGATGCTCCGGCCGGGCTCGCAGGCCAGCTGGGCCGCGGCCACCCGCAGCGCGAGCGGGAGGCAGCCGCACAGCCGGGCGAGTTCGGCCGCGGCGTCCGGCTCCGCCGCCACGCGCGGCTCCCCGAGGACGGCGATCAGCAGGGCGTGGGCCTCGCCGGGGGCCAGCACATCGAGCACGAGGGGGTGCGCGCCCTCCCGCGCGACCAGGCCGCCGAGCCGGTTGCGGCTGGTCACCAGGGTCAGGCAGGAGGCCCCGCCGGGCAGCAGCGGACGCACCTGCTCGGCGGAGACCGCGTCGTCCAGGAGGATCAGCATCCGCCGGTCCACCAGCAGGGACCGGTAGCGGCGGAGCATCTCGTCCTCGTCGGCGGGGATCTCCTGCGGGGTCAGGCCCAGGCCGCGCAGCAGCTGCCCGAGGGCGTCGCGCGGGCGGAGCGGTTCGCGGTTGCCGTCGAAGCCGCGCAGATCGACGTAGAGCTGGCCGTCGGGGAACCGCTCGCGGACCTGGTGGGCCCAGTGGACGGCCAGGGCGGTCTTGCCCACGCCCGCGGAGCCGCCGATCGCGGAGATCACCACCGTGCCGGTGTCCGGGGCCGGGTCGCCGGCGGGTAAGAGCGCGTGCAGCCGGGCGACCGCCTCGACGCGGCCGGTGAAGCCGGGGACCGCGCGCGGCAGTTCGGCGGGGACCAGCCGCGGCCCGCTGTGGTCCAGCGGCGCGGGTGGCGGTGGGGCGGCGGAAGCGGCCGGGGCAGGGGCCGGGGAGTGCGGCGGTGGGGGCGGTGCCGGCGCGGGGGCGCGCACATCGAGGTCGCCCACCAGGATCCGCTGGTGCAGCGCCTGGAGTTCGGGGCCGGGATCGACCCCCAGCTCCTCGGCCAGCCGCTCGCGGGTGCGGGCGTACACTTCCAGCGCCTCGGCCTGCCGCTCGCACCGGTAGAGGGTCACGATGAGCTGTCGTACGACCCGCTCGTCCAGCGGGTGGGCGGCGGCCAGGCCGCGCAGGTCGGCCAGTAACTCGGCGTGCCGGCCCAGCGCCAGCTCGGTGTCACCCAGCGCCAGCCGCGCCGCGATGTGCTCGCTGCCCAGCCGCTCCCGGGTGTTCCCCGCCCAGTCGCCGGACAGCCCGGAGAGGGCCTCCCCGCGCCACAGGCCGAGCGCGCCGCGCAGCAGTTCCGCGGCGCGGGCCTGGTCCTCCTCGATGGCCGCGGCCTCGGCGACCAGGGCGCGGAACCGGTGGAGGTCCACCAGCTCGGGCGCCACCTCCAGCACATAGCCGCCCGCGCGCCGCGCCAGCCGGGCCGGCCCCGTCGCCGCGTCCCCGCTCTCTTCGAGGGCGCGCAGCGCCGCCCGCAGCCGCGCCACGTACCCGTACAGCACGCTGCGGACGGACGCCGGGGGCCCCTCCCCCCACACCCGGTCGATCAGCTGCCCGGCGGGTACCACCCGGTTCGCTTCCACCAGCAGCACCGCGATCACACAGCGCTGCTTGGCATGCCCGAGGTCGATGTGCCGGTCGCCGGCCCACGCCTCGACCGGGCCGAGGACCCGGAATTCCATACGAGACTCCCACCCCATGCCCTGCTTGTCCCCCGACCTCCCTGATCTTCTCGCGAATCCGGGGGCCCGCGTGCCGGACGGTCCAAGGTTTCTTCAAGATTTGGTGCAAGTCCGCTGCGGCAGAGTGTTCTCAGCGGCTCCGGCCGAGCACCGGAGCGGCGCCTCGGGGGCCGGCCGCCGACCTGCTCGACGGGGGATGGCAGGTCGGCGGCCGTCGCACGTCGGCGCGCGGGGGGACGCGCCGACGTGCACCACCCGGAGCCGGGACAGACCGTGACGGGCCGGGCTGTGACGGGCGGGACAGACCGTGACGGGCCGGGCCGGGTTGTGGCGTTCCGAGCCGGGCCGGGTCAGTCCGCGGCGGGGCGGGCGCCGATGACCACGGTCGCGCCCCGCTCCTCGTCCCCGGTCACCCGTGGGGTCAGTCCGTGCCGGGCGAAGGCCCGCGCGGCGCCCGGCGCCTGACGCTCGCTCGTCTCGACCAGCAGATGGCCGCCCGGCGCCAGCCAGCGGGCCGCCTCGGCGAGCACCCGCCGCTGGACGTCCAGCCCGTCCGCGCCGCCGTCGAGCGCCACCCTCGGCTCGTGGTCGCGGGCCTCGGGCGGCAGCAGCCGGATGGCGTCGGTGGGGACGTACGGGGCGTTGGCGACCAGTACGTCGACGCGGCCGCGCAGCGCGGCGGGCAGCGGCTCGTAGAGGTCGCCCTCGTAGACCCGGCCCTGGCCGGCGGGGATGTTGCGCCGCGCGCAGCGCACCGCGGCGGGCTCGATGTCCACCGCGTACAGCTCGATCCGGCCCAGGGCCGCGAGCAGCGCGGCGCCCACCGCGCCCGAGCCGCAGCAAAGATCGACCACGACCGCCCCGGGCCGGGCGAGGCCGACGGCCTGGTCGACGAGGAACTCGGTGCGCCTGCGGGGGACGAAGACACCGGGGTCCACGGCTATCCGCCGGCCGTGGAACTCCGCCCAGCCGAGGACGTGTTCCAGGGGCAGGCCCGCGACGCGCCGGTCGAGCATGGTGGCGAGTTCGTCAGCGGTGCGCGCGGTGCCGACCAGCAGCCGCGCCTCGTCCTCGGCGAAGACACAGCCGACGGCCCGGAGCCTGGTGACGATGGTGGAGAGGGGGAGAAGTGACGGTGAGACCGACATGTGAGCCTTTCGGAACGCCTGAGGGCGCTCCCGCGGTCACCTATGCCTTGAGGGACCGCACGGCCGCGAGAGGGGAGCACCCGACCTGACAAGCGGTAATGGGTCTCACCTCCTCGGTCGTTCACTGCTGGAGCCGCGAACACTGTACCCGAGGCGGGCGGGGGCGCAAGCGTGTGCGAGGGCCGTCCCGCCGGACTCCCGCCGGACTCCCGCCGGCCGCGGAGAGGGCGTGGCGGATGTCTCGGAGGTGTCTTGACGCAGGGAATGTTAGCGGTAACACTCCGGGTCGTGGACAAGCCTCCGAGCATGCGCTCGCTCCCTGGGCCCGACGATCGGACCCCGCTGTTCAGCCGCGCCGCGGTGGTCGCGTCGTGCGTGGGCTTCATCCTGATCGGCGCCCTCCAGGCGCTCTACGGCCCGGCGATCCCCGCCTTCCGCGACGAGTTCGGCCTGACGCCCTCCACCGCCGGCCTGGGCCTGAGCGCGCACTTCCTCGGGGGCGTCGCGGGCGTCCTCGTCTTCGACCGGCTCTTCGGCCGGGCCGACGCCGGCCGCATCGGCAACCGCAAGCTCCTGGGTGGTTCGTATCTGCTCATGGCCGTCGGCGCGGCCGGTTTCGCCCTGGCCCCCGCGTGGCCCGCCGCCCTCGCCATGGCGCTGGTGGCCGGCCTCGGCTTCGGCGGCATCGACTACGGCCTGAACCAGCTGTTCGCCGTCGGCTTCGGGCGCCGCAGCACCGCCATGCTCAACGTCCTCAACGCCCACTTCGGCATCGGCGCGATCCTCGGGCCCGCGCTGATCGGGCTGGTGGGGGCGGACCGGTACACCGCCGTCTTCCTCGGCTTCGCCGCGCTGACCCTGCCGCTGCTGCTGTGCCTGGCGGGCGTGCGCGACGAGGCCCCGCCGCGCACGGCGGACGGCCGGGACGGCCAGGCCGGCGGGGACGACGCGGCACGGGACGGCGGAGGCCGCGGGGGCGTCGCGGACGACGCGAACGGCGCGGACGGCGCGGACGGCGCGCGCGGACGGCGCGGACGGCGCGGACGGCGCGGACGGCGGGAACGACGCCGAGGCGCGGCGGGCGCGGGCGCGGTCCCGCGGCCTGGCCACCGTGCTGGGTGCCTTCGTCCTGCTCTACGTCCTCCACGTCGGCATCGAGGCGGGGGTCGGCGGCTGGGAACCCACCCACCTGGAGACCGTCGGCTACGGCGCCACCGCCGCCGCGTCCGCGACCTCCGTGTACTGGCTGATGATGACGGTCGGCCGCTTCCTGGTCGTGCCCCTCGCGCTGCGCTGGCCCGCCCGGTCCATCATCGTGGTGAGCTGCGCGGGCATGACCGCCTGCCTGCTGCTCGCCGCGGTGCCCGCGCCGGCGCCGTTCGCGTACGCGGGCGTCGGCCTGTTCATCGCGCCGATCTTCCCGACCGGCCTGCCGTGGCTGAACGACGCGGCACCGCGCGCCCGCCGGGCCGGGGCGCTGGTCATCGCGGCCTCCATGGTCGGCGGCGTGGCGGCGAGCCCCGCGCTGGGCAAGGCCATCGAGCTGTCGGGCATCCGCGCCGTACCCCTGATCCTGGCCGCCGTGTCGGCGGTCTGCCTGGCCACGACGGTCTGGCTGATCCGCGCCACCACGCCGCGCCGGGCCGCCGCCACCCGCCCGGCGGCCACCACCGCGCCGTCCCCGGCACAGGCGCCGGGGCCCAGGACACCCCCTAGGGTGTAGGCACGCGAACACAGCCAGGCAGGCGCGGCAGGCGCGGCAGCAGGAGGGAAGACCCGGTATGGCGGAGCCCGCCAGGACCAGGCGGCGCCGGGGCACGGCCGGCTCCGGGGCCCGGATGGCGGATGTGGCCCGGCTCGCGGGGGTGTCCGGGCAGACCGTGTCGCGGGTGCTCAACGACCATCCGAAGGTCCGGGCGGAGACCCGGGAGCGGGTGCGGGCCGCGATGCGGGAGCTGGGCTACCGGCCGACCGCGAGCGCCCGCACGCTGGCCAGCGGGCGCAGCCGGATGCTCGGTGTGATCTCCTTCGACGCGACCCGCTTCGGCCCGGCCGCCACTCTGGCGGGGATCAACGAGGCGGCGCAGTCGGCCGGTTACCTGGTCAGTACGATCGCGCTGACCGCCGCCGACCAGGCGTCCGTGGCGAGCGCGCTGGACCGGCTGCTGGGCGAGGGCGCGGACGGGGTGATCGCCATCGCGCCGCAGCGCTCGGTGAGCCAGGCCCTGGTGGAGTCGGGCCACGACATCCCGCTGGTCACCCTCGACAAGAGCTTCGGGGAGCGGATCCCGGTCGTCGCCGGGGACTCGGCGTCCGGCGCCCGCCAGGCCACCGAGCACCTGCTTGCCCTCGGCCACCGCACGGTCTGGCACATCGCGGGCCCGGTGGGCTGGATCGCGGCGGAGGCCCGGGTGGACGGCTGGCGGGCGGCGCTGAAGGACGCGGGGGCCGCCGCGCCCGGGCCGCTGTTCGGGGACTGGAGCGCGGACTCGGGCTATGAGCTGGGCCGCCGGGTGGCCGAGCGGCCGGAGGTCACGGCGGTGTTCGTGTCGAACGACCAGATGGCGGTGGGTGTGCTGCGCGCCCTGCACGAGGCCGGGCGCCGGGTGCCCGAGGACGTCAGCGTGGTCGGCTACGACGACATCCCCGAGGCCGCGCATCTGCTGCCGCCGCTGACCACCGTCCGTACGGACTTCGCCGAGGTGGGCCGCCGCTGTCTGGCGCTAATGCTGGACCAGCTCCACCGCGCGCCCGAGCCGGGGGTCCGGGTGGACATCCCCACCGAGCTGGTCGTCCGCCGCAGCACCGGCCCCGCACCCGCGCCCGGGATTTAACGGGCGGCGCGCGGCTCGGGCCGGGCCGTATGCTCCTTGCATGGTGAGACTGGAGCGGCTCCGGGCGGACCACGCGCCCGCCCTGCTGGCTTTCGAACGGGAGAACCGCGAGTATTTCGCGCGGTCCGTCCCGGACCGCGGCGACGCGTACTTCGCGGACTTCGCCGCCCTCCACCGCCTGCGGCTGGCCGAGCAGGAGGCGGGGGTGTGCCACTTCCATGTGGTCCTGGACGAGGCGGGAGACCTGGTCGGCCGGGTCAATCTGATGGATGCCGTGGAGGGCTCGGCGGACCTCGGCTATCGCGTGGGCGAGCGGGCCGCCGGCCGGGGTGTCGCGAAGGCCGCCGTCGCGGAGGTGTGCCGCCTGGCCGTCGGGTCGTACGGGCTGACCACGCTCATGGCGTCCGCCACCCGCGACAATGCGGCCTCCATGGCCGTGCTCCGGGGCAGCGGGTTCACGGCCGTGGAGGACATCACGCTCGAGGGGAAGCCCGCGATCCGGTACCGGCGCCGGCTCACCGCCACCGGCTGACGCGCCGACTGCCCCAAGCGGCCGGCCGGCCGACGCGCCGGCCGTCCTGGGCGGCCGGCCGACACACCGGCTCCGGCGACACGTGGACCGACCGCCCGGGAGAATCAGACCCCCACGTACTCCCGCAGGTGGCGGGCCGTCAGGGTGTCGCCGTGGGCGACCAGGTCGGCGGGGGTGCCGGTGAACACCACCCGGCCGCCGTCGTGGCCGCCGCCGGGGCCGAGGTCGACGAGCCAGTCGGCGTGTGCCATCACGGCCTGGTGGTGTTCGATGACGACGACCGTGTTTCCGTCGTCCACCAGCCGGTCCAGCAGGGCCAGCAGCTTGTCCACGTCGGCCAGGTGGAGTCCGGTGGTCGGCTCGTCCAGGATGTACGTCGAGGACTTCTCGGCCATGTGGATGGCCAGCTTGATGCGCTGGCGCTCGCCGCCGGAGAGGGTGTTCAGCGGCTGGCCGAGCCGCAGATAGCTCAGCCCGACGTCCACCAGCCGCCCCAGGACGGCGTGTGCCTGCCCGGAGGGGAAGAACTCGTGGGCCTCCGCCACCGACATGGCCAGCACCTCGCTGATGTTCTTGCCGCGCAGCGTGTACGTCAGCACCTCGGGCGTGAACCGCTTGCCCTCGCACTGCTCGCACACCGAGGCCACCCCGGCCATCATCGCCAGGTCGGTGTAGATCAGCCCGATGCCGTTGCAGTGGGGGCAGGCCCCTTCCGAATTGGCGCTGAAGAGGGCGGCCTTGACGCCGTTGGCCTTGGCGAAGGCGGTACGGATCGGGCCAAGCAGCCCGGTGTACGTGGCCGGGTTGGAGCGGCGTGAACCACGGATGGGCGACTGGTCGGCCACCACCACCCCGTCCCGTCCGGCGAGGTATCCGTGGATCAGCGAGCTCTTGCCCGACCCGGCGACGCCGGTGACCACGGTTAGCACGCCGGTGGGGATGTCCACGTCGACGCCCTTGAGGTTGTGCAGGTCGGCGCCCTTGATGGACAGCTGCCCGCGCGGGGTGCGGACCGTCTCGCGCAGCCGCGCCCGGTGTTCCAGGTGGCGCCCGGTGAGGGTGCCGGAGGCGCGCAGCCCGCTGACGTCGCCGGTGAAGCAGATCTCGCCGCCGCTCGTGCCCGCGCCGGGGCCGAGGTCCACCACGTGGTCGGCGATGGCGATCACCTCGGGCTTGTGCTCGACGACCAGCACCGTGTTGCCCTTGTCGCGCAGCCGCAGCAGCAGGTCGTTCATCCGCTGGATGTCGTGCGGGTGCAGGCCGACGGTCGGCTCGTCGAAGACGTATGTCACATCGGTCAGGCTGGAGCCCAGGTGTCGCACCATCTTGACGCGCTGCGCCTCGCCGCCGGAGAGGGTGGCGGAGGGGCGGTCCAGGCTCAGATAGCCGAGCCCGATCTCGACCAGTGATTCGAGCAGTTGCCGCAGATTGGCGAGCAGCGGCGCCACCGAGGCGTCGTCGATGCCCCGTACGAACCCGGCGAGTTCGCTGATCTGCATGGCCGAGCACTGGGCGATGTTGACTCCGCCGATGGTCGAGGAGAGCGCGGCGGCGCTCAGCCGGGTGCCGCCGCAGTCCGGGCAGTCGGCGAAGACGACGGCCCGGTCCACGAAGGCGCGGATGTGGGGCTGCATCGATTCGCGGTCCTTGGAGAGGTAGAGCCGCTGGATCTTGGGGATGAGCCCCTCGTAGTTGATGTTGTGGGAGCCGATCTTGATCTTGGTGGACTCCTTGTGGAGGAAGTCCGCCCACTCCCCCTCGGTGTAGTCCGCGAGCTTCTTGTCCGGGTCGAAGAGGCCGGAGTGGGCCATGACCTGCCAGTACCAGGAGTCCACGGCGAAGGTGGGGACGGTGATGGCGCCCTCGTTCAGGGACAGTCCGCGGTCCACCAGCTGATCGACGTCGATCTTGGAGACCTGGCCGAGCCCCTCGCACGCCGGGCACATGCCCTCGGGGCTGTTGAAGCTGAAGGCGGTCGAGGTGCCGATGTGCGGGGTGCCGAGCCGGCTGAAGACGATCCGCAGCATGGTGTAGGCGTCGGTGGCGGTGCCCACGGTGGAGCGGGAGTTGGCGCCGATCCGCTCCTGGTCGACGACGATCGCGGCGCTCAGATTGTGCAGCCCGTCCACGTCGGGGCGGCTCAGGCTCGGCATGAACGACTGGACGAAGGCCGTGTACGTTTCGTTGATCAGCCGCTGCGACTCGGCGGCGATGGTGCCGAACACCAGCGAGGACTTCCCGGATCCCGACACCCCGGTGAAGACCGTGAGCCTACGCTTGGGGATGTCCAGGGAGACGTCCTTGAGGTTGTTCGCCCGTGCTCCGCGGACCTGGATCACATGGTGGCTGTCGGCCGGGCGGGGTCCGGACGTGGCGTTCACGGCTTCTCCTCCTGGAACACGATCTACGTACGCTGTACTCTATACGACGTACAGAATAGCCGCGGAGGAGCGCGGCCGGGCGAGGAACGGTGTGTATGGCCAAGGAACGCAGCGGCGCGGGAGACCCGGCCCGCACCCTGGAACTGCTGTGGCGCGAGCCCGCCCCCCAGGACGCGCCACCCCGCCGCGGCCCCAGACAGGGCCTGAGCGTCGACGCCGTCGTCCGGGCCGCCATCGCGCTCGCCGACTCCGGCGGCCTGGAGGCGCTGACCATGCGCGGGGTCGCCCAGCGCCTCGGCGTCACCCCCATGACCCTCTACACCTACGTGCCCGGCAAGGCCGAGCTGCTGGACCTGATGATGGACGCCGTCTGCCTGGACATGCCGCGCACCGGCCGGCCGGACGGCCCCTGGCGCGCCCGGGCCGAGGCCCTGGCGCGCGAGAACCTGGAGCTGTGCCGCCGCCACCCCTGGGTGGCGACCCTGCCCGCCATCCGCCCGCCGCTCGGCCCGGGCATCATGGCCAGGTACGAGCACGAACTGGCCGTGTTCGAGGGCCTGGGCCTGGACGACGTCGAGATGGACGCCGCGGTCAGCCTCCTGTTCGACTTCGTCCGCTCCGTGGCCCGCTCCGAGTCGGACGCCCAGGCCGCAGCCCGGGACAGCGCCATGTCCGACGCCCAGTGGTGGGAGGCCCACGCGCCCCTGCTGGCCAAGGTCTTCGACGCCGAGCGCTACCCCCTCGCCGCCCGGGTGGGCGCCGCCGCGGGCGCGGCCCACCAGAGCCCGTACAACCCCGACTACGTCTTCCGCTTCGGCCTGGAGCGGATCCTGGACGGCCTCGCCGCGCTCATCGCGTCCCGGGGCGGCGCCTAGGTCACCCGGCGGCGCCTGGGCCACTGGATTCCGGCGGCTCCGGTCACCATGCGGTGACGACCGGCGCGCCGGGTGCGTGCCGCCGCCAGGCCTCGTTGAGGCGCGCGAGCCGGCCCGCGGCGGCGATGCCGCGCAGGGACGCGACCTTGCCGTCGGCGACCTCGAACGCCACGACGCCCACGACCCGGCCGTCGACCACGGCGACGACTGCCGGCGAGCCGTTGACCAGCGCGATGTGGAGCGCGGGGGAGCCGCCCGCCAGCCGCCGCTTCGCCGGGGTGGGCTTGAAGCCGGCCCGCACGTAGGAGGCGATGCGCTCCCGTGTCGTGTGCCGCAGCAGCCGCCTGGCCAGTCCGGCGCCGTCCGAGACGGCGGTCGCGTCGGCGGTGAGCATCGCCACCAGCCGTTCGGTGCGCCCCGACGTGGCCGCGGCGAGGAACTCTTCGACGATCCGGCGTGCGGACGCGGGGTCCACCTCGCCGCCGCCGCGGCGCTCGGCGGTGACCCGGCGCCGGGCCCGGTGGACATGCTGCTGGCTCGCGGACTCGGTGATGTCGAGGATCCCCGCGATCTCGGCATGGGAGTACGAGAAGGCCTCACGCAGGACGTAAGCGGCGCGCTCGACCGGCGAGAGGCGCTCCATGAGGGTCAGTACCGCCAACGACACCGATTCGCGCTGCTCGAAGGTGTCGGCGGGGCCGAGCATCGGGTCGCCCTCGAGGAGTGGCTCGGGCAGCCAGTCTCCGACGGCCCGCTCGTGGCGCGCCTGCGCCGAACGGAGCCGGTCGAGGCAGAGATTGGTGACGACCTTGGTCAGCCACGCCTCCGGCGCCTCGATGCGTCCCCGGTCCGCCGCCTGCCAGCGCAGGAACGTGTCCTGCACGGCGTCCTCGGCGTCGGCGGCCGAGCCGAGCAGACGGTACGCGAGCGAGGCCAGCCGACCCCGGCCGGCCTCGAATCGATCGATGGCTGCGCTGTCCATGCTCAAGGAGCCTATGCGGCGGCCTTCGCGCCGGCCCGGCCGGGCGCGGTGGCCAGGCGGCGCTTGCGCTTCGGCATGCCGAAGGTCGGGTGGGCGATGCTCCACCCGGCCCCCTTGAGCACGCCTGCCTTGAGCCGCGCGGCGGTCCGGCCGCCCAGGTACCAGGACTTCGACCGGACGTCGGCGTCCACCATCTGGAAGATCGCGTCCCGCCGCCCCAGGCTGATGTGGTTGCCGTAGTACTTCAGCCCGACGGTCGGGACCTCGCCGCCCGTCAGGCGCGCGATGATGGCGGCGGCCGCCTGCATGGTGGTGGAGCCGGCCGACGCGCAGGACATCGGCAGCGGCCGGCCGTTGTCGCCGATCGCGTAGGCGCAGTCACCGGCGGCGTAGACGTCCGGGTGCGAGACCGAGCGCATGGTCCGGTCGACGACGATCCGGCCGGCCTCGGTGACCTCCAGGCCGGCGGCGGCCGCGAGGGGGTCCACGGCGAACCCGGCCGACCACACGGTCACATCGGCCGGGATGGACGTACCGCCGGCGGCGATCGCCCGTGTCGGCTCGACGGCTTCGATGCCGGTGTTCTCGTGGACGGTGATGCCGAGCCGGGCGAAGGTCTGGCGCAGATGGCGGCGGGCCTTCGGGGAGAGCCAGGCGCCCAGCTCGCCGCGGGCGGCGAGCGCGACCGACAGGTCGGGCCGGGACTCGGCGAACTCGGTGGCGGTCTCGATGCCGGTCAGCCCCTCCCCGACGACCAGCACGGCACCCCCCGCGCCCAGGCCGGCCAGGCGCTCGCGCAGCCGCAGCGCCGAGGACCGGCCGGTCACGTCGAAGGCGTACTCGGCCACGCCGGGCACGCCATGGCGGGCGACCGAGCTGCCGAGCGCGTAGAGAAGGGTGTCGTACGTCAGCTCGCCGTCGCCGTCCTCGCCGGTCACGGCGACCGTCCTGCGCTCGGGGTCGACCGCGGTGACACGCGCCAGGCGCAGCCGCACCCCGGTGCCCGCGAACACGTCGGCGAGCTTGGGGAACGCCAGGTCCTGGCCGATCGCGAGCTGGTGCAGCCGCATCCGCTCGACGAAATCGGGCACGGCGTTGACGACGGTGATCTCGGTGTCGGCGGGGGACAGCCGGCGGGCCAGGTTTCCGGCGGCGAAGGCGCCGGCGTATCCGGCGCCGAGTACGACGATGCGGTGCTTCATGGCGATGCTCCTGTCTCATGCGCGTGCCCCTTGAACGAGACGGCGCCCCGATTGCTGACAGGAGCCGGGTGTGACGCGGGTCACCGCATCACCTCGCCGAGTACGACGAGGCCGAGGCGAACGAGAAGAGCGAGGAGAGCGAGGGCGGCGGAGCCCGGGAGGAGCCTCAGCGCAGGAGCAGCTGGAGCCCGCCCACCACGGTGGCCGCGATCACCAACCGCTCGAAGAGCCGCTGGTTGATCCGGTCCACCACCGCCCTGCCCAGGAACGCCCCGGGGACCACGCACAGCGCCAGGCCCGCGTCCAGCAGCAGCGAGTGTCTGTCGATCAGGCCGAGGCCGACGCTGAAGGGCACCTTGGCGACGTTGACGATCAGGAAGAACCACGCCGAGGTGCCCAGGAAGCCGAGCTTCCGGAAGCCCGCGGAAAGCAGATACATCGACATGACCGGCCCGCCCGCGTTGGCCACCATCGTGGTGAACCCGCCGAGCACCCCGTACGACCCGGCCTTGAGCCGCGCGCGCTGCCGCCCCTCCCCCGCCGGCTCGCCCCGCCCCTCCTCTTCCCCCTGTCCCTTCTGCTCTCTCGCCTGTTGTCCGGCCGTCCGCCGGCGCCAGACCGTGATCGAGGCCATCACCAGCAGGATCACCCCGATGGAGGTGCGCACCGCGGCGTCGTCGGCCCACAGCATGAACACCGTGCCCGCCACCACCCCGGCGGCCACGGCGGGGAACAGCCGCACGAGCGTCGCCCAGTCGGCGTGGCGCCGATAGGCGCGGACGGCGAACATGTCGCCGACGATGAGCAGCGGGAGCAGTATCCCGGTCGACTCACGGGCCGGGAGTACGGCCGCGAAGATCGCGAGGCTGACCGTGTTGGCGCCGCTGACCGCTGTTTTCGAGAACCCGACGAGGGTCGCGGCCCCGGCGAGCGCGACGAGTTCCCAGAGAGTGATGGTGTCCATGCCAGGGGCTTATGCTAAGCCCCCGCCTTCCGGACCCCTCAGGCGGCCGAAAATGACCTGCGCGCTCGCCAACCCCCGGTGTACGGTGCTGCGCATGGGTTCTCTGTGACAGTCCCCGCGCGACCGCGTCGAGCTCGGCTCCGCCGTCGCGCGTTCTCCTCCGCGCCGCCGCTCCCCTTTTACGCGAGCTGACGCCACCCGCCTCGGCGGGGGCGCCATGGGGTGTTCCGGTGTCCCGGTGCCCCGGTGTGCGCGGACGCGCCCATCCGCCCGTTCTGATCGGCACGGCCGAGAACAGGGGACTCTCCCATGGTTGCCGCACAACTCTCTCTTCAGCACGTCACCCGCCGCTACGACGACCACATGGTGCTGGACGACGTGTCCTTCACTATCAGGCCGGGTGAGAAGGCCGGCATCATCGGCGACAACGGGGCGGGGAAATCCACGCTCCTCAGGCTGGTCGCCGGGCGGGACCTGCCCGACAACGGCGAGCTGACCGTGGTCGCGCCCGGCGGCGTCGGCTATCTCGCCCAGTCCCTCGAGCTGCCGCCCGAGGCCAGTGTCCAGGACGCCGTCGATCTGGCCCTGGCCGATCTGCGTGACCTCGAAGCGCGGATGCGCCACGCCGAGTCGGGGCTGCGCGGCCTGACGGGGGCCCAGCTCACGGCGGCGCTCGACACGTATGCGGGCCTGGTCGCCCGGTACGAGGCGCGCGGCGGCTACGAGGCGGACGCCCGCGTGGACATCGCCCTGCACGGGCTCGGCCTGCCGGGCCTGGACCGCGCCCGGGTGCTGGGCTCGCTGTCCGGTGGCGAGCGGTCGCGGCTGGCGCTCGCCGCCACCCTCGCGTCCCGGCCGGAGCTGCTGCTGCTGGACGAGCCGACCAACGACCTGGACGACCAGGCGGTGGCCTGGCTGGAGGCGCACCTGCGGGCGCATCGCGGCACCGTGCTCGCGGTCACCCACGACCGGGTGTTCCTGGAGAAGGTCACCACCACGATCCTGGAAGTCGGCGAGGGGAAGGTGGCGCGCTACGGCGACGGCTACGACGGGTATCTCGCCGCCAAGGCCGCCGAGCGCCGGCGCCGGCTGCGGGAGTACGAGGACTGGTGCGCCGAGCTGGCGCGCAACCGGAAGCTGGCCGCCACGAACGTGGCCCGGCTGGATGCCATCCCGCAGAAGGCGTCGCTGGCCGTGTTCGGCCATGGCGCCTTCCGCGCCCGGGGCCGTGGCCACGGTGCGATGGCCCGTATCCGCAACGCCAAGGAACGCGTCGAGCGCCTCACCGACCGCCCTGTCGCCCCACCACCGGAGCCGCTGGTCTTCGCCGCCCGCCTCACCACCGCAGCCGGCGATGACGGTGGTGACGGTGGCGCGGGCGACCGGGCGCCGCGGCCTGCGGCCGAACTCACCGGCGTCCGCGTCGGGGACCGGCTGCGCGTGCCCGCGCTGCGGATCGCGGGCGGCGAGCGGCTGCTGATCACCGGGCCCAACGGGGCGGGCAAGACCACGCTCCTGCGGGTTCTGGCCGGTGAACTGCCGCCGGACGAGGGGACGGCGCGCGTCCACGGCCGGGTGGCGCACCTGCGGCAGGAGGCCACCCCCTGGCCATCCGGCCTGACCCTGCCGCAGGCCTTCGCCCACGGCCGCGCGGGCGACCTGGACGAGCACACCGACGCCCTGCTCTCCCTGGGCCTGTTCGCCCCGGCGGACCTGCGGCTGACCGTGGGCGAACTGTCGTACGGGCAGCGGCGCCGGATCGAGCTGGCCCGCCTGGTCAGCGAGCCGGCCGACCTGCTGCTGCTGGACGAGCCCACCAACCACCTCTCCCCCGCCCTCGTCGAAGAGCTGGAAGAAGCCCTGGCGGGTTACTCGGGCGCGCTCGTCGTCGTCACCCACGACCGCCGTATGCGTGCCCGCTTCACCGGACGCCACCTGGAGATGCGGGCCGGACACGTGGACGCCGACGCCACCGCGACAGCGGGCCGGCGGACGTAGCTCAGCCGGGCAGCACGCTCCCCAGGTCGAGCCCCGCGAGCCGCTCGGGGTCGGTGAGGATGTCGATCGCCGCGATCCTGCCGCCCCGGATCGTGAACGCCATGACCGACACCGCCCGGCCCTCCGCGACGGACACCACCCCGGGCGAGCCGTTGACCAGCACCGCGTGTCCGGTCTCCGCGAACCGGGCGAAGGTGATCGCCTGCGAGGCCACGTCCGCCGCGCCGCGCCGCAGCAGGCTCGGGCGGAGGGTGCCGCCGTCGGAGCGCGCCACGACGTCGGGGTCGAGGACGGCGAGGAGGGCGTCGAAGTCGCCGCCGCGCGAGGCGGCGAGGAAGGCGTCCACCACCTCGCGCTTGCGGGCCGCGTCGGTGTCCGCCGCCGGCGCGGCCCCCTCGACCCGGCGGCGGGCGCGGCTGGCGAGCTGCCGGGTGGAGGCGGGGGTGCGGCCCAGGATGGGCGCGATCTCGTCGAAGGGGACCGAGAACAGATCGTGCAGGACGAACGCCAGCCGCTCGGCGGGCGCGAGGGTCTGCAACACGATCATGAGGGCGATCCCCACCGAGTCGGCGACCAAGATCTCCTGCTCGGGATCCACCCCGCCCCGGCCGCTCACCACCGGATCGGGCAGCCGGATCAGCCCGTCCTGGTCCTCCAGCGGCTCCTCACGGCGCGTGCCACGGGAGCGCAGCATGTCCAGGCACACCCGGCCGGCCACGGTGGTGAGCCAGCCGCCCAGGTTGCGCACGTCGGAGACGTCGGAGCGGCTCAGCTTCAGCCAGGTCTCCTGCACGGCGTCGTCGGCCTCGTTCAGCGAGCCCAGCATGCGGTAGGCCACGGCACGCAGATGGGAGCGGTGCTCCTCGAATCTCTCGGCCAGGACTTCTCTGTCGCTCACCCGTCACGTCCTCGTGCTGCGGTCCGTCAGTTCGGTGACGGACGCTACCGGCCGGGGGGCCGGGTCACTCCTCCGAGGCCCCGATCCGCCGCCTGACGTCCGCCGTCAGCTTGGCGAGCAGGCCGGTCAGCAGTTCCCGCTCCTCCGCAGAGAGCCCCGCCACCAGCCGGGCCTCGCGCCCCAGCACCTCGTCGACGGAGCGCTCGATGAGCGCGTGTCCCTCGTCCGTCAGGGACACCAGCACGCTGCGCCGCCCCGTGCCGCCCGGGGCGCGGCGGACCAGCCCCTCGCGTTCGGCGCGCGCCACGCGCTGGGAGATGGCGCCGGCGGTGACCAGGGTCCGGCGGCTGATCTCGCGGGTGGTGAGGGCGTACGGGGGGCCGGAGCGGCGGATGACCGAGAGCAGGTCGAGGGTGGCGGCGTCGATGCCCGCGGCGCGCAGGGCCCTGGCGCGGTCGTCGTCGAAGAGCTTGGCCAGCCGCCAGATCGGGGTGACGATCTCGATCGACTCGGTGGGCGCGCTGGGGCGTTCGCGCCGCCAGGCGGCGGCGATCTCGGCCACCGGATAGGGCTCGGTCGGCTGCTCCGGGGGGGCGGTCTCGTCGTCGGCCATTTGCGTACTCCCCTGCGAGGCATCTACGTTTAGATCTAAACGTAGCAGCTGGGAGGAGCTTACCCATGCCCCGTACCGTGCTCATCACCGGAGGAACCAGCGGCATCGGCCTGGCCACCGCCGCCCGGTTCGCCGCCGACGGCGCGGATGTCACCGTCACCGGGCGCCGCCAGGAAACCGTCGAGCGGGCGGCCAAGGAGCTGGGCGTCCGCGGTGTCGTCTGCGACGCGACCGAGACCGGCCAGATCGAGGCGCTGGCCGCCCGCCTCGGCGACACGCTCGACACCCTCGACGTCCTCGTCAACGCGGCGGGCGGCCTGCCGCCTGCCGTCACCGGCGACGGTTCGCCCCTCGACGCGGTCAGGGCCCAGTGGGAGACCAACTGGGCGCAGAACCTGATGACGGCCGTCCTGACCACCACCGCCGTGCGGGAGAAGCTGGCCCCGGGCGGGACGGTCATCAGCATCGGCTCCATCGGCGCCGAGCGGGGCGGCGGCGCCTACGGCGCGGCGAAGGCAGCGCTCGCCGCCTGGAACGCCTTCCTGTCCGCCGAACTGGGCCCGCGCGGGGTCACGGCCAACGTGATCGCGTCCGGGTATGTGGAGAACACCAACTTCTTCGGCGACGGGATGACCCGCGAGCGCCACGACGCCCTCGTCGCCGAGACCCACAACAAGCGCGCCGGCCGGCCCGAGGAGATCGCCGAGACCGCCTTCTTCCTCGCCTCCCCGGGCGCCCGGCACATCACGGGCCAGACGATCCACGTCAACGGAGGCGCCTTCACGACCCGTTAGCCACCCGCAGGAGGATCGGCAGCGAACTCGTCGACCGCTACCCTGACGAGCGGGGTTGACCCGGCCGAAGTGGCCGTCAACGGGGGGACAGATGGACAACAGCGAGCCCGAGCGGCCCGCCTCCGCTCGCCGGCGCGGTGAGCTCGACACGATGCGCGCGCTCGTCGTGCTCGGCCTGGTCTTCTTCCACGCCGCGCTCGTCTTCGACCCGGACGACGACTTCTACGTCAAGAACGCCGAGACCACCGGCGCCATCACCGTCCTGGCCGGGTTCGGGGTGGTGTGGGCGATGCCCATGCTGTTCCTCGTCGCGGGCCTGGGTGCCCGGCACTCGATCCGCCGCCGGGGCCCCGGCGGCTTCGCCCGCGAGCGGCTGCTGCGCCTCGGTGTCCCGCTGGTCTTCGCGACGCTCACGCTGCTCCCGCTCCCCCAGTGGCTGCGGCTGCGCGCCGCCGACCCCGGCTACCACGAGTCGTACGGGCGCTTCTGGCTGCGCTTCCTCACCGTCCACCCGGACCCGGCCGACTTCCCCTTCGTCCTCGAAGGGCGCCACTTCGAGACCGGCCACTTGTGGTTCGTCGTGCTCCTGCTCGCCTTCTGCCTGCTGCTCGCACCGGTGGCGGCGGTGCTCGGGACCGGCTCCGGGCGCGCCGCCACCGCGCTGGGGCGCAGACCCGGTCTGCTGCTCCTGCCCGCGCTGCCGCTCGCCGCGATCAACGCGCTGCTGGGCATGGAGGAGGGCTTCGCGGGCTGGAACCGCTGGGCGTACCTGCTGTTCTTCCTCTACGGCTACGCGCTGGCCGACGACGAGCGGATCCGTGCCGCGATGCGCCGCCTGGCCGTACCGGTCGGGGTGCTCGGGGTGGCCCTGTTCGCGGGGACCGCGCCGGGGTTCGTGGTGGGGGACGACCCGTTCACCGCGTGGACCCCGCTCGCGCTGTCCACCCGGGCGATGTTCGGGGCGGCGGGGTGGTGCTGGGTGATGGCGATCCTCGGCCTCCTGGACCGCCCCCGCCCCCGCCTCCGCGCCCACCCCGGGCCCCGGCCCGCGCCCCGCGGCCGGCCGGTCCGGGAGTACCTCACGGCCGCCGCGCTGCCGCTGTATGTGCTGCACCAGCCGGTGGTGGTCGCTTTCGCGTACGGGGTGGTGGGCTGGTCCGCGCCGATCGCGGTCAAGTACGCGGCCATCGTGGCGGGTTCGCTCGCGGTGATCCTCGTGGTGTACGAGTACGCGATCCGCCGGACGCCGGTGACGCGTTTCCTGTTCGGCATGCGCTCCCGCGAGGGCCGTCAGGGCACGACGGTATAGCTCAGGTCCTCGCCCGAGTACGCCCAGTACGAGGGCGATCCTCCGCCTTGCGATGCTCCCCCAGCTACCGCTGGGAGGTGCCCCCTGCACCAGACGCCGCTCGCGGCCGGACGCCCCCTTTGAAGACGGACCCTAGTGCCACAGCATCCAACGTTTGCCCCATGGCCCAGGCGTCGACCCCACTGCGTGGATCATGCTTCTCACGATATGAGCTGCCGAGTAGGATCCTGGGATCTCAGGAGCTTTCCACGAAGCGCGCGCCCGGCCCGGGCGTGCGGCAAACGTCGTCCGGGGCGAGGTGGCTGTGCCCCGCAGCGCACTTGAGGACGACCTTGACCGGCTCGTCGCAGGAGCTCTCATCGTCGGCGGGCCGGTGCCGGACGATGACCGACGGGCCCCGCGGGTCGGCGAGGTACGTGTCACCCCATTCCAGGAGCGCCACGAGCGTGGGCCGCAACGCCCGGCCCTGCTCGGTTAGTTCGTAGGCGAAGCGCTGCCGATCCCCGGGCTCCTGATAGGGCACGCGGCGCATCACTCCCGCGGTCACCAAGGTCTCGAGCCGAGTCGCCAGGAGATTTCTGGCGATCCCGAGGCGAGAGTGGAACTCTCCGAACCGGCGTGCGCCGTCCAGCGCTTCACGGACGATCAGCAACGACCAGCGCTCCCCCACCACCGAGAGGGCGCGTGCCACCGAGCAGTTCACTGGGTCGATTCGCCGCGTCTCCATGGGGCGAGTGTACCCACCTGGGTTTACAAGCTGGACTTAGCCCTCATAGGCTCCCGCCTGAGTTGAAGAATTAAACTCACAAAGGAGATCGCCCATGCCCATGCTTGACGTGCACATTCCCGACGGCGCGCTCCAGCCGGACGCGGAGACGGCGCTGCTGAACCGCATCACCGAAATCCTCGTCCGCAACGAGGGATTCGACCCCGCCGATCCGGTGAGCCGTTCCGTCTCCTGGCTCTGGCTGCACCGACCGGCCGGCATCTACGTCGGCGGAGAACCCGCGGACGCACCTCGCTACAAGGTCGTCCCGTCCGTCCCCGAGGGCCAGCTCGACGAACAGAAGCGTGCGAGCGTCATCGCCGAGGTCACCGAGGCAATCCTCGACGCGGAGAACGGCGCCTGGCCGCGTGACGCCAGCCGGATATGGGTATTCCCCACCGAGATCCCCGAGGGCCACTGGGGCGGCTGGGGCCAGATCAGACCGCTCGCGACAATCCTCGCCCGACTCACCGGCGGCGACACCAAGCGGGCCCGTAGGCTCGCGCGTGAACGGATCGCTGCCAGCCGAGCCGAACACGCCCGCCTGCCCTGATGAGCGGCCCCTTGTCCTTCGGGTGGAGCGCCTCGAAGCCATCGGCGTTGAAGTTGTGGAGCACGTCCCGGACCCGGTCCGCACTGGTCCAGCATCCGAACGGCGCGTCACGTCACCACAGGGCAAAGGTTCTCTGATGCGGCACTAGTAGGTTGTCGCGGCTAATCTAATTTT
>NZ_MAXF01000090.1 GCF_001704635.1 Streptomyces sparsogenes
CTCGTTGAGGTACCCCGACAGAGACAGGATCCCCCGGCTCCGGGCCCCCGGCCCGGACGAAGAGAGCGGACGCGGGCTGTACCTCGTCTCCCAGTTGGCGGACTCGTGGGGCCACAGGCACGGGAGACACAGCAAGTGCGTCTGGGCGCGCTTCGTGATCGCGGACAGGAGCTGTTGATCTTGCCAGGCCCAGGGGAGCGCGCCGCGACACGGGGCAGACGGAGTGGGTGGACACGGGGCCGCTCGTACGGGCCTGCCTGGTCCCGCACGAAGAACGGCAGCACGCCCTCTCGCGCACGCCGCAGTCTGCAAAGGCCGGTGCCGCACACACGGTGAGGACTGCGAGACCCCGCCACGCTGACCCTGGCCTGTACGGAGGAGTCGGCGGGGCCGGACGAGGTGCTGGTCGTCGGCACCCGCTTCGGCCTCGGCTACATGCTGCACGGCCCCGGCTCCTTCGGCCACCCGGGCCGCGGCGGCTCCCTCGCCTTCGCCGACCCCGACTCGGGCGTCGCCTTCGGCTACGTCACCAACGGCATGCAGCGCGGCGTCACCGCCGACCCGCGTGCGCAGGCGCTGGTGCGGGCGTTGCGGGCCGCTCTCACGTGAGGCTCGGCCGCCGCGTGGAGGTGAGGCTCACCAGGTCTTGCCGGCCTGCTCACGGATCGTGCGGTTGATCCGGTTGAAGAAGTTGGTGAGCGCGATCTCCAGGGTGATCGCGGACAACTGCTCCTCGCCGACCCGGCCAGACTCGCGTCGATGGACCTGCCGAGCCATCTCGGCACGGACGGTACTGGCGGACCTCGGAGCCAGGGAGCACGTCAAGAGCTCTAGGCGAAAACTTTGCCGGGGTTGAGAATCCCGGCCGGGTCGAGCGCACGCTTCACCGCGCGATGCATCTCCAGAACGGCCGGGCCGAGTTCACGGGTGAGGCCGGGCCGCTTGAGCAGTCCCACACCGTGCTCACCAGTCACCGTCCCACCCAATTCAAGGGCGTCCGCGATGATGTCGTCGAACGCCGCGCGGGCTCGGACCTGAGCCGCCGCGTCACCGTGTTCCGTCACCAGCAGCGGATGCAGGTTGCCGTCGCCGACGTGCGCGATGTTGGCGATGGTGATCCGGTGCCTCTCCGCGGTCCGGTCGATGCGGGCCAGCATCTCCGCCACCGCCCCGAGGGGCACACAGACGTCCTCCGTGAGTACCGGCCCCAGTCGCTCGAGCGCGGGGAAGGCCAGCCGGCGGGCCGCGAAGAGCATCTCGGCCTCTTCCTCTGTCTCCGACCGGTCCGCCCACGTAGAGCCGGCTCCGCGGAAGCAGTCGACCATCCGGCGGGCGCCCTCTTCGGCGGCGCGGCCATCGTCGTCGAAACGGGCCAGGAGGACCACGTCCGCCTCGGCGGAGAGTCCCATGTTCTTCCAGGCATCGACCGCGCGCAGACAGTGCCGGTCGACGAGTTCCAGCGCGGCCGGCCGCAGCCCGGCGGCAGCCGTCGCACGCACCGCGTCACCGGCCTGCCCGACGCTGTCGAAGTAGCCGACGACGGTCACGCCGACCGGAGGCAGGCGTCGCAGCCGGACCGTGATCTCGGTGATGACACCAAGAGTGCCCTCGGCGCCCACCATAAGGCCCACAAGGTCGTAGCCGGCGACCCCCTTCGACGTACGGCGCCCGAGCCGGACCACCTCGCCCGTGCCGGTCACGACCTCCAAACCGAGGACATAGTCGCGAGTGACGCCGTACTTGACGCAGCACACTCCGCCGGCGTTCGTCGCGACGTTTCCTCCGATGGTCGACCAGGGAGAACTGGCGGGGTCAGGCGGGTACCACAGGCCGAGCGCCGCTACATGGGCGCGCAGGTCGTCGTTGACCACACCGGGCTGCACGACGGCGAGGCGCTCCAGCTCGTCGACCTCCAGCACCCGATCCATGCCGTCCAACGCGAGAATCACGCCGCCTTCGACGGCATTGGCGCCCCCCGACAGTCCGGTACCGGCGCCGCGTGCAACCAACGGGACTCCTTGCTCCAGGCAGGCACGAACCACGGCCTGGACCTCGTCGGTGCTCTTGGCGCGCACGACGGCCGCCGCTCGGCCAACAGGCGCCCACACCGCCTGGTCGTGGGAGAGACCGGCGACGATGTCCGGATCAGTCACCACCCGGCCGGCGGGCAGCCGTCGCCTGAGTACTTCGGCGATACCCACGGCAGGGGGCGGCGTGCTGACGAGGTCCCGCTCGGCCACCCGCATACCTCCAGAGAAGTCGACTCACATAGGGGTGCAACATAGATGGCACCACGCCGCCGGGCGGTCGGTTCATGGACCATATGCGCGAAAGACGGGCTTACTGGGCGCGGCAGGTCCTGAGGTAGCTGAGGAATGATGCCTGTAGCCCGGTTGGGGTGACACCCTGCCCGCCACCAACCCGCCGTCGATCCCGCCGGTGTCGCGAACGGTGGTGAAGCCGGCGTCGAGCGCCGCGCCGGCCGTGGCGAAGATGTCCGCCGCGATCTCGGCGGCGCTGATCCGAAACGATAGCTTGCCGGGATCGCGCCCCGTTCCGTCGATGACCGTCGCGCCGACTGCCTGAGCAGGTCCCATCGCCGATCCTCCGCCGTTGCGAGCTGACTGCGACCATGTGCGAAGCAACACGGAACCGCCCATCCATCTTTTCCAATGGATAAACTGTGGGAGTGATCCTGTCAACCTCGGAACGCAAGGGCAGCGCGCGCGAGCGACTCCTGGCACGGCTTCTCGACGCCTTCGGCGAGGCCCTGCCCCCGCCGGAGATGTCGCTCCGTGAGATCGCCGCCCGGATCGAGACCAGCCACGCCCTGCTGCGCTACCACTTCGGGTCACTCTGGGGCGCCTTGGCCGCCATGCTCAAGGCGCAGCGATCCCGTGACAACGAGGCACTTCTGGAGGCCGCCCAGCAGGGCACCTTCGACGATTTCGTCGGGGCGATCTGGCGTACTTACACCCGGCCGGAGCAGCTGTCGCGTGTCCGCGGCTTCTTCTACGTCGTCGGACTGGCCGCGTACGGCCCCGAGGACTTCCGTGAGGTCGTGGAGTCGATCGGCGACCTGACCGCGATGTTGTCCTCACTCGCGGAACGCGAAGGGCTCGAGGCGAAGGAAGCGCGGGATGTGGCCACCGTCACCGTTGCCGCGATTCGCGGCCTCCTCCTGCAGGAACTCCTCACTCCCGGAACCCGCTCGGACGACGCGGTCACCTTGATCCTGCGCATGAAGGAGGGCCGACCCGCTCCACGATCACGTCCGGAGCGTTAGGCAGGCCCTCGGCCCTTGCCGCTGCCTCGCCTGATTCCCCCGACCCTGTCTGCGGACGCGCTGACGAGCAGCCACCCGGCCGCGCGGTGCGGACTCCTGCGGTCCAACTCTGGGGCGCCCCAGGGCCCCGGCGGCGGTCTGTTCGTCGGGGCCTCGTGCGCCTGAGCTGACTAGCGGTCGAACTCTCCCTGCCTGACGCCCAGGAGGAATGCTTGCCAAGCTCCTCGGGTGAACGTGAGGTGAGGGCCGTGCTTTTCTTTGCTGTCCCGTATGGAATGGCCGCCTATGGTCGTAGGGGCGATTTCAACGCAATTACCCTCTTGCAGGGAGTAAGACGACTTACGGTAAGGGCCAGTAACCTCTGGGGTCATTCCTCTTCCTCGCTGCTCCGCAGTATGCGCCGGATGAGTCGCGCGCTCGCATCCGGGGCCAGTGCCGCCGATCGTAGTTGATCAAAAGCATTGGCGTAAGCGCTGAGGTCATCGGGATCTTCCAGAACCGACGTGCCCCGCAGGTTCTCCATGGTCACCGCTTCAACCGCAGGGCCGGAGCCGAAGCTGAACGAAGAGAATGCGGAGATCCCCGCAAGCAATCCCGCAGTGAACGGAAGGACTTGAATGGTGACGTTCTGCCTCTTGCTCACCTCAAGTACTGCGGAGAGCTGTTCACGGTGGACAGCAACGCTCACCAGCGGGTGAATGATGACAGGCTCCCAGAGGATGGCCGTATACACGGCCCCTCCGGGTTCGATTTTCGCCTGCCGCGTCGCGCGTGCCTTGACCAAGTGCGCCGCCCGTTCGGTATCGATGCAATTTGGGCCCGCCGTGATAGTCGCCTCGGCGTAAGCGGCGGTTTGCAACAGGCCTGGGAAGGCTACGGATTGCCATTCCTGGATGAAGGTGGCGTCATCCTCGATCGCGATGTGGTCGAGGTAGTCCTCGCGCAAATGCGCCGCATGCTCGAGCCACCAACCGCGATGGTTGGCATTCCTGGCCAAGTCCTCCAGTCCTGCCCGCACATCGGCGTCTGTGACGCCGTAGGCGTCCAGCAGGAGGCGAAGGTCGACAACGCGAGCGCTCACATGCCCGGACTCAATACGGCTGATCTTGGGCGCCGACGCCTCGATCACTGCGGCGGCTTGCTGCTGGTCCAGCTCTGCGGCCAGTCGGTACCGCTTGAGCGCTGCACCGAGTCGCCTGCTGCGCACGGTCGGCTTTCCCCCTGCGGGCATGGGTTCCCCACCTCTCTGCTGACTACCCAGCGCGACACCGGGCCCACTGTACGGCTCGACCGCACGCTAGTGGCGCCTCGTGCGACTTGCATGACTAAGAGTTGCGAGATGCATGCTTGCAGATCTAACCTCTTGAGTGCGCGCCGCTACAGAGCGCGAACTTGACGACAAGTCAGGGGGTAGCACGCATGCCGACCGCCATGGCGGACCGCCGGGACACCTTCCGTGTCTCCAAACACAAGCGCAGCCTCCCGGGTGTACGGACCCGCATACGGAAGACCCTCGCGGACTGGGGGATCAGCGGCACTCTCGCCGACGACGTGACCCTGTCCGCTGACGAACTGGTGTCCAACGCCATCCGCCATTGCCGCGTGACGTTCGCCCTGATCGAGATCTCTGTCTCGGTCCAGGGCGAAGCCCTGCTCGTCGAGGTTTCCGACCCCGACAGAGACAGGATCCCCCGGCTCCGGGCCCCCGGCCCGGACGAGGAGAGCGGACGCGGGCTGTACCTCGTCTCGCAGTTGGCGGACTCGTGGGGTCACAGGCACGGGAGACACAGCAAATGCGTCTGGGCGCGCTTCGTGATCGCGGACAGGAG
>NZ_MAXF01000091.1 GCF_001704635.1 Streptomyces sparsogenes
CCAGGGGAGCGCGACACGGGGCAGACGGAAGTGGGTGGACACGGGGCTGCTCGTACGGGCCTACGTGGTCCTGCACGAAGAACGGCAGCACCCTCTCGCTCCGCCTGGGCATGGGCGGACAGGCCACCGGCCTGAAAGGAGCAACCCCATGACCGAACACGCACGGCCGGACCACACCCCGGCCCGAGACGCTGAGTCGAAGGCGTGGTCCGCGTTCATCACGCACGCCGCAGTCTGCAAAGGCCGGTGCCGGACCCACGGTGAGGACTGCGAGACCGCGGCGGAACTGCGCACGGTTTGGCGCGCGGCACGCGCCGAGGTCGTCGACCAGGACAGGCCGTGACGCTAAGGAGTGCCATCAGCCTTGGAGGTGTTCACTCGGCAGGTCAACGCGCTTTTGTCGGCGGTCGTAGCCACGCCATGTCATGGACTCGGATACTGCGACGAAGGCTTGCACGAGGGGACGGTTGTCTCCTCGACGAGTGGCCATGAAGATCCGGCTCACTGCGGGAGGCCCGTCGAGTTCGAGACGCCTGGCGCCTGCGGGGAGCAGCGTCGTGACGCTGTAGGGGGCGATGGTGACGCCAAGGCCGGCGGCGACGAACATGATGATGGTGTGCCAGTTCGAGCACTCTTGCGCGACCTGGACATCGATGCCGGCGTCCCGCAACGGCTGTGTGTTCACGTCGAAAGCTTGAGCCCCTGCTGTACGTGGAAAGAGGATCAGCGGGTCAGCGGCTAGCGCCCTTGCTTCCACACGGTCACCCCTCGCGGCGGGGTGCTCGGTGGGGATGACGGCGACAAACCGCTCCGTCATCAGCAGGGAAAGATCGATATCGTCTCGCTCCTCGGCATCCCGCACGATCCCGATGTCGGCTGTCCCCCGCTCCAGGGCCGCCAGCACGTCGACCGTGAAGCCGTCGTGCAGCTTGATCTGCACGTCTGGGCGGCGGCGGGAGAATTCACGGAGCCGTTCGCTGACGATCGCGGTGGCGGACGTGATGAAGGCGACATCCAGGCGACCGGCCTCGCCGCGCCCGACACGGCCGGCCTCGTCGAGGTCGGCCGCCAGACGACCCAGAAGGTCCCTCGCCCGTGGCTGGAACGTCGCTCCCGCGTCTGTGAGGCGGACGCTTCGAGAGGTCCGCCGGAACAGCTCAACACCGATAATCTTCTCAAGCTGCCTGATCTGTTGGGACAGGGCGGGCTGGGCGATGTTCAGCCGCTGGGCGGCACGGCCGAAGTGGAGTTCCTCGGCCACAGCCAGGAAGTACCGCAGATGGCGGAGCTCGATGCGCTGATCCATAGTTCAAACTTATCGATAGAGGCAACCGCTTGTATTGGACATATGAGTAGGTGGGGTCGGAGGCTGCTCACGGGAAGCCGCACCCGAAAGGAAACCCGCCTCATGCCGCACGCAACCGCCCCAACCGTGGTCTCCTCGATCGCCTCACAGAGTGATGCCGACGCGTTCCGCGCGTTGAACGAGGAGTGGATCTCGCGCCTGTTCACCCTGCAGGAAGAGGACCGGGCAGTTCTCGGAGATCCGTTCGGCCGCATCGTGGACCCGGGCGGCGACGTGCTCCTGGCCCGAGAGCCCGGCAGCGGCACCGTCGTCGGGTGCGTCGCACTACTGGCCTACCCGGACGCCGTGCTCGAGTTGGCGAAGATGGCCGTGGCCCCCGCCGCGCAGGGACGCGGCATCGGCCGCCAACTCATAGCCGCAGCGATCGACCGCGCCCAGGCACTCGGCGGGGCCCGGCTCTTCCTCGGCACGAACAGCAGGCTGGCTCCCGCCATCCACCTCTACGAGGAAGCCGGGTTTGTCAGGATCAGCCGCGACCGATGCCCGGTGGCCGACTATTACGCCCGCGCCGACATCCTCATGGAACTGAAGTGACGCCCCCGGCGGCTGTCATTCCCCGGTCGTGGGCTCATAGTTCGCGGACCGACGCGGGCGGGAGATGGCCCGGGCCGTGTAGAAGGACGGCTGGAGCCGGCCGGTCAGCGTGAGGAAGGCGACGAACACGCCTGTGACGGTCCAGCCGGGCCATCCGGCCATACCCATGTGCAGGGGATCCAGGGTCGCCTGGGGATCGGCGAACTCCTTGACCATGCCCACACTCACCGAACTCACGAACGCGTGGCCGATGACAGCGGGTACGACCGAGCCGGAGCGCAGACGCAGCCAGGTGAAGACCGGCAGGATGAGGACGCAACTCACCAGCATGGCGGGCACCGACACGTACCAGGGCCGCCCCGGGTACTGGCCGCCCATGAGCAGCGTGGGCAGGTGCCACAAGGCGAAGGCCGCGCCGGTGACCACGTACGCCCGTATCAGGCGCCGGCGGCCACCGTCCCGTGCGAGGCGCGGGAAGAGGTAACCCTGCCAGCCCAGTTCCTCCCCGAAGAACAACGGAAGCGACACCAGCATGTTCAGCACGGCTCCGGCCGCCCACGCACCGAGCCCGTTCCAGTGCACGCCACCGAACGGGTAGCGGCCGGCGAAGGTGCCGATGACAAGAGCGGCCGTGGTGAGGCCGGCGGGGACGACGAAAGCCGTCAGGCACGCCCGTGCGGCACGCCCCCAGGGCTTGGTCCAGCGTAGGGCGAGAGTGTCCCGTACCCGGCCGCCGCGCTCGACACAGCGGACGACGAGGATCGCGGCGAGGGCAGGGGCCAACATCGCGGCCGCGATACACACCTGCTCGAGCGCGCCGGTCTCCTCGCGCGCGTCGCCGCGCCGGTAACCACTGGCCAGGAGCGGTGACATGGCCGCCCACATGCCGATGTAGGCGACAGCGAGGAAGACGAACAGGCCGCGTCGCCGGTTGGCGAGTGGTGGGGAGCCGGTTGAGAGCGTCATGGCATGGACGCTACGGATCAGCACAGGGGCGAAGAATGGAGCGCGGGCGTGTATCGACAGTGGACCCAGCCCCACTTCCGCCACGGGAGTCTGCTCTACCCGGCGAAACTGACGTCGTGGGTTTGCGGTGAGTATGGGACAGTGACACGCCGACCCCACGGCGTGTCACTGTCCGATACTCACCGCAAATCCCCTCGCGCCGTTGTGGGCAGCCGCCTTCAGGACCCCGACGGCGCCACCAGCCCCGCCTCATAGGCGAGGATCACCAGCTGCACCCGGTCGCGGGCGTCGAGTTTGGCGAGGAGACGGGTGAGATAGGTCTTGGCGGTGGCCACGCTGATGCACAGCCGGTCGGCTATCTCGGCGTTGGACAGGCCGCTGCCGACCAGGGTCAGCACCTCGCGCTCGCGGTCGGTGATGCCGCCGAGCCGCGCGCGGCGCGGGGGCGTGGTCGTGGGGCGGGCGGCGAACTCCTTGATGAGCCGGCGGGTAACGCTCGGGGCGATCAGGGCGTCGCCGGAGGCTACGACGCGGACGGCGGCGAGGATGTCGTCCAGGGCCATGTCCTTCACCAGGAACCCGGAGGCGCCGGCGCGCAGCGCGCCGTAGACGTAGTCGTCGTCGTCGAAGGTCGTCAGGACGACCACGCGGGCCGTGCCGGGGCCGGTGGTGATCAGGCGGGTGGCCTCGATGCCGTCCATGCCGGGCATCCGGATGTCCATCACCACAACGTCGGGGGCGAGTTCGGCCGTCAGCCGGACCGCTTCGGCGCCGTCTCCGGCCTCGCCCACGACCTCGACGTCCGGGGCGTCGGTGATGACCATCCGCAGGGCGGCTCGCACCAGGGGCTGGTCGTCCGCGAGGAGGACTCGTGCGGACGTGACGCCGCTGTCGTCGGGGTCCCGAGTGGTCATGGCAGAAGCGTAGGTCAGCGGGTACGCGCGTCCGCCGGGAGCGGCAGGCGGGCCGCGACCCGGAAGCCGCCGTCGGTGCCGGGTCCGGCGGTGAAGTCGCCGTCCAGGAGGGCGATGCGCTCGCGCATGCCCACCACGCCGTACCCCGTGTCGTGCCCGGCGTCCGGGGCGGGGCCCTTCCCCCGGTCGCGGACCTCGATGGCGATCTCCTCCTCGCCGTAGTCCACGCTCACCCGGCAGGAGTCGGCGCCCGAGTGGCGTACGACATTGGTCACCGACTCCTGGACGATCCGGAACGCCGCGAGGTCGAGGTCCGGGGGCAGCGGCCGGCGCCTGCCCTGCCAGCGGACCTCCACGCGGACGCCGGCGGCGGTCGTGGTCGCGGCGAGTCGCTCCACGTCGGCCAGGCCCACGGCCGGGCGCAGCGATGCGGGGGCGGCGGGCTCCTGCGGCACCTCGGCGGTCCGGGCGGTTGTCCGGGCGGTGGTTCGGCCGGCTGTCCGGGCGGTGTCCTGGCCCGCCATGCCGTCGGCCTCCCGGTCCGCCTGGCGCAGCGCGCCCAGCATCCGCCGCAGCCCGGCCAGTGTCTCGCGGCCCGTCTTCTCCACGGTGAGCATCGCCTCGCGGGCCCGGTCCGGCTGGGTCTCGATGACCCGGGCCGCGGCGCCGGCCTGAAGGGCGATGATGCCGATGCTGTGGGCCACCGTGTCGTGCATCTCGCGGGCGATGCGCAGCCGTTCCGCGGTGACGGCCTGGGCGGCGGCCCGGGCGTGCAGTTCCTCGGTGTGGAGGCGGGACTGGCGTATCGAGTTGCCGACGAGCCACGCGATGACCACGATCAGGGCGATGTACGGGTCCGAGCCGAGCGCGTCCTGCTCCCCGAGGCCCAACCGCAGGGCCAGGTAGCAGGGCAGCGTGGCGAGCGCCGCCGCGGCCGCGATGAGCGAGGTCCGCCGGGGACGGGCGGCAGCGATGTAGCAGAGGGCGATGTCCACACCCAGGTACTGCACGGGCGGGATCTCGTGCTGGCGCCACGCCACCGTCGAGAAGACCGTACCGGTGAGCAGCAACCCATAGCCCATCGACGTCCTGCGGCGGAGCTGCGCGCTTCCGGCCATGATCATCACGAACGCGATGGCGAGCAGCAGCCGGGCCGACAGCGGGTCCAGGCCGTGGCGGGGGTAGCTGAGCGAGTACTTCCGGCTCGGCGGCATCAGGACGTACTCCACGATGGGTTCCACCGCCACCACGAACCACACCAGCCCCACCCACAGACCCGGCGGTATGCGCTTGAGCAGCGGCAGAGATGGTGAGGCGGACATGGCCGGATCGTAACGGCGGGGCCGTGGGCCGGACATCGGACCGTGGCTGTACAACCAGGGTCGACACGGGCTCCGGCGATTGTCAGCGGCGGTCCGACGACGGGCGGGGCCGCCCGGCGGCACCGTTGCCCCCGTGATCGAAGTCAAGCAACTCACCAAGCGGTACGGCGGCACGACGGCCGTCAAGGACCTGACCTTCACGGTGGATCCCGGCCAGGTGACCGGGTTCCTGGGGCCCAACGGGTCGGGCAAGAGCACCACCCTGCGGATGATCCTCGGCCTGCACGAGCCCACCAGCGGCACGGTCACCGTCGAGGGCCGCCCCTTCCGCTCCCGCCCCCGCGGGCTGCGCCACGTCGGCTCGCTGCTCGACGCGCAGGAGGTGCACGGCGGGCGCAGCGCCGTGGCGCATCTGTCGGCCCTGGCCCGGAGCAACCGCATCCCCCGCCGGCGGGTGGACGAGGTGTTGGAGCGGGTCGGTCTGGCCGAGGTCGCCGGGCGCCGGATCGGGGGCTTCTCGCTCGGCATGAAACAGCGGCTCGGCATCGCGGCCGCGCTGCTCGGCGACGCGCCGGTGCTGCTCTTCGACGAGCCGCTCAACGGCCTCGACCCGGAGGGCGTGAAGTGGGTGCGCGACCTGTTCCGGGGGCTGGCCGCCGAGGGCCGCACCGTGTTCGTCTCCAGCCATCTGATGTCCGAGATGGAGCACACCGCCGACCAGTTGATCGTCATCGGCCGTGGCGAGCTGATCGCGGCGGAGAGCCTCGAGGAGTTCTCGGCCCGTGGCACCCGCCAGAGCGTCATGGTGGGCACGCCCGACACCGAGATCCTGCGGGACCTGCTGGCGGCCGAGGGCGCGGCGGTGCGCGCGGACGGCCGGCTGCTGACCGTGACCGGGCTGAGCGCGGCCCGGGTCGGGGAGATCGCCCTGGTGCACCGCGTCCCGCTGCATCACCTCAGCACCCGGTCGGGCTCTCTGGAGGAGGCGTTCATGGAACTCACCGCCGACAGCGTCCAGTACCTGGCAGGAGAGCCCCGATGACCATGACCGCCGCGCACCCCCGGGCCACCGAACCCCGCCCCCGGTTCTCTGATCTGGTCGCCGCCGAGTGGATCAAACTCCGGTCGCTGCGCTCGACCTGGCTCGGATACGGGGCCACCGCGCTGGCCGTCATCGGGTTCAACGTGGGCACCGCCTATGACACCTACCACTACTGGTCGGAGGAGGACGCGGGGGACCGGGCCGACTTCGTCCGGGACGGGATCCCGCTCCAGGAGGCCTTCACCGGGAACGCCGCCACGGTCATGGTGCTCGCGCTCGGCGCGCTCGGTGCCATGGCCGTCCTCGGGGAGTACGCCTCGGGCACCATCCGTACGGCGTTCGCGGCCGTTCCCGCGCGCCGTTCGGTGATGGCGGCCAAGGCGGTGGTGGTCACCGCTGTGACGGCCGTCTTCGGCGCGTTCGTCGCGGGGGTCTCGTTCGCCGCCACCCAGGCGATCCTGGACAGGCGGGGCCTGGGCGTCTCGCTCGGCGACCCGGGCGCGCTGCGCGTCGTGGTGGCGTCCGCGCTGCTCGCTCCGCTGTGCGCGCTCGTCGGTCTGGCCCTCGGCACGGTCCTCCGGCAGACCGCGGCCACCATGATCGCTTCCGTTGTGGTCCTCCTGGTGCTGCCGGTGGCTCTCACCGACGGCCGCCACTGGTCGGCGGTCGCCTCCCACAGCACGCTCTACCAGGCGTGGAACCGGCTGGTGTCGGTCGCGTACCACCCGCTCCACTACCCGTGGACGATCGCGGGGGCCTGGACCGTCTACGCGGTGTGGGCGGTCGCCGCGGCCGTGATCGCCGTCGCCGCCGTACACCGGCGTGATCAGTGAACGACAACTCCTCCCCAGGCGGACGACTGCCCCGCCCCTGACCGGGAAATGACCATGAGGACGCCCCGCCACCCCGGTTGGGCGTGTCACCGGACGGGTCCCGGTCGTGAAAGGAGCAGCAGGTGCGGCGGTTCGAGGGTTATGCGGTCGTACTCACCGGCGCGGGCCGGGGCATCGGCGAGGTCACCGCCCGCCGCTTCGCCGCCGAGGGCGCCCGCGTGCTGATCACCGACCTCGACGGCGAGCGGGCCGCGAAGGCGGCCGCGGCGATACGGGCCGACGGCGGCGAGGCCGAGTCGCTGGCCTGCGACGTCGCCGACCGCGCGGCGGTCGAGGCCGCCGTCGCGCACGCCGTGGACCGCTTCGGCCGGCTCGACGTGCTCGTCAACAACGCCCTGTCCTGCCACCCCGACACCCCGCTCTTCGAGGACCAGCCGGACGACGAGTGGCAGCAGGACCTCGACATCACCCTGAGCGGCGCCTTCCGCTGCGCCCGCGCCGCGCTGCCCCACCTGGCCGCGGCGGGCGGGCGGGGCGCGATCGTCAACGTCGGCTCGGTCAACGGCGAGCAGGACTTCGGCAACCACGCCTACAGCGCAGCCAAGGCGGGCCTGGCGAGCCTCACCCGCACCCTCGCCGGCGACGCCGCCCCCCGTGGCGTCCGCGTCAACCTCGTCGCCCCCGGCACCGTCCGCACCCCCAACTGGGACGGCAGGGAGGACACCCTCGCCCGCGCCGCCCACGTCTACCCCCTGGGCCGCGTCGGGGAGCCCGCCGACATCGCCGCCGCGATCACCTTCCTGGCGTCCTCCGACGCCGCCTGGATCACGGGCGTCACCCTCCCGGTGGACGGCGGGCTCCTGATCAGCAACCTGGGTCTGCAGGCCGCCTTCCGGGGCGATTCCTGACCCGCGACTCCTGACCCGCGATTCCTGACCCGTGACGCCTGACCCGTGACGCCTAACCCGTGACGCCCAGCGAGGCGAAGTCGTAACCGCCCGAGTAGGCGTCACTCGTGTAGACGTTGGTCAGCCGGGGGCCGCGCCAGCTGTAGCTCTTCATGAAGACCAGCGGGACATAGGCGGCGGCATCGGAGATCCTCCGGTTGATCTGGGCGTAGACCTCCCCGGACTTCCGGGGGTCCTGCTCGGCGATCGCCTTGTCGAAGAGGCCGTTGATGGATTCGTCGTCCAGGTCGGCGACGTTGAAATTCCCGGAGGGCGTGATGAAGCGGCCGTCGGCCAGGGGTTGCAGAAATCCCTGGCCGGTCGGGAAGTCGCCCAGCCACCGCTGGACGATGATGCCGTAGCCCTTCTTCTTGACGACCGAGGGCGTGCCCACGGTCCGGTAGTAGTCGGCGAATCCGATCTGCTTGATGTCGACCTTGATCCCGACCGAGGCCAGCGAGGACTGCAGCGACTCGGCGCCGCTCAGCTCGTCGGGCCGGCTGCCGCTCACCACGAGGGTGGTCCGGAAGCCGTTGGGTTTGCCGCAGGCCTCCAGCTCCTTCTTCGCCTGGGCGATGTCCGCCTTTCCGCCGTTCTTGACCACGTCGTACGGGTCGTCGGTGGGGTCCGCTCCCGCGATGCCCGGGGGGAGCATGTTGGTGGCGATCTCACCGCTGGCGGCGGGGCCGCCGAAGGCCGTTTGCACGGATCGCCGGTCCGCCGCGTGGACGACCGCCTTGCGGCAGTGGATGTTGTCGAACGGTTTGACGGTGCGCGGCAGGGCCAGGTAGCGGATGCCCAGGGTGTACGGGTTGTCCAGGCGTGACTTGAGCTTGTCGGTGTGCAGGGCCTTGGCGACGGCGTCCTTGGAGAGGGTGGTCGGCTCCAGGTCCACGTCGTACCGGCCGCTGAGGAGCCCGCTGCTCCGGGCGCTGTCGTTCCCCACGAAGTCGACCGTGATCCGGTCGGGCAGGGCGGTGCGGATGGGGTCGGACTTCTGCTTCCACGCCGTGTTGCGGACCAGCTCGAGCGACGTGCCCGGCCGGTACGCGCCGAATTTGTACGGCCCGGAGGAGAAGGGCCGCTTGCCGTAGTCGTCCTTGGTGTCCTTCGCCCTCGGCACGGGCGAGCCGGCCGGCATCGCCAGCATGTGCTCGAAGTCGCCGTTCGGCTTGGCGAGATGGAAGGTGATGGTCTTGGAGTCGGGCGTCTTGATGGACTTCAGGCCCAGCTCGTCGTCCTTGTAGGGGCCCTTGTACGTGCCCTTGGGGTCGAGGACCTGCTGGAGGTAGGCCGGGCCGCCGGAGATGACATCGGGGGCCCAGGCCCGCTCGATGCCGTATTTGACGTCCTCGGAGGTGATGGCCGAGCCGTCCTCCCAGGTGATGCCGTCGCGCAGGGTGTAGGTGTACGTCTTGCCGTCGTCGCTCACCTCGGCCTTGCCCGCGGCGAGGTCCGGGACCAGCTCGGCGCCGTCGTGGCCCTGCTTGGGGGCGTAGGTGACCAGCTGGCGGGTGAAGTAGCGGGAGAAGTTCCACACATAGCCGTAGTAGCCGCGCTGCGGATCCCAGGAGTCGGCGTCCAACCTGCCGACGAACTTCAGCGTGCCGCCCTTGGCCCTGGACGGGTTGACGACGCCGTGGGCCGCGTCGTTGTACTCGGGGGCGGGAGCCGGGGCCGGCTTCGGGCTGCTCGTCGCCGTCGGCGACTTGTGCGCGGCCGGCTCCTTGCCGGAGTCGTCCCCCATCCAGCCGTTAACCAGCGGGATGCCGGCGGCCAGCAGGCCGGCGGCGACCGCCGCCGCTACGGCGGAGCGGACGAGGACCCGGCGCCTGCCCGGTCCGCCGCCGGGGGCCGCGGCCGGCAGCGGAGCCGGACCCGGGGCGAAGGCCGGAGGCCAGCCGGGCGGCGGTGTGGCCGGAGGGCCGGACAGCGGCCCGGGCGGTGGCGTGGACGGTGGCCCGGACGGCGGGGGCGTGGACGGCGGCCCGGACGGCGGAGGCCCGGACAGCGGCCCGGGCGGCGGAGGCCCGGACAGCGGCCCGGGCGGTGGCGTGGACAGCGGCCCGGACAGCGGCCCGGACGGCGGGGGCGTGGACGGCGGCCCGGGCGGGGGCGGCGGGGGTGCCTGCCCGGGGGCGTACGGCGGGGCCGGCGGGCCGAAGACGGGCCCGGCGGGGGCCACGTTGTGCGCCAGGGCGAGGCCGCCCGCGGTGCCCCCGTCGCGCTTGTGCGGCAGCGGCCGCCCCCTGGCGCCCAGCGCCGCGTACACCCGCGCGTACACCGTCTCCAGGTCGAGCGGTTCGGGCCCGCCCGGCACCCCGTCGTTCAGCAGCCTGAGCAGCTCGCCGGTGAAGGCCGTGTGGGGCTCGCCGGGCGGGGCGAACGCGAAGCTGTTGTCGGGGACGGCGGCCAGCAGGCAGGCGCCCTCGATCGCCGACCGGTCGATCAGCGCCTCGACCCCGTCGACGAAGCCGGGCACCTCACGGCTGAGGCAGCAGTCGAGCAGCATCACCCGGCGGCGAGCCCGCCCGTCGAGCACGACGTCGCGCAGGGTGGCGTAGGCCAGTCCCGTGTAGGACCGCTGCCGCACCGACCCGGTGAGGCTGAGGAACAGCTCGCCGCGGCGCTGCTCGACCAGGCCGTGGCCGGCCACGTACACCAGCAGGGCGTCGGTGGCCTCCTCGGCGGCGGCCCGGACGGCGTCCAGGACCTCGACCGCGCTGCCGGGGTTCTCGATGACCGTGCAGTGCTCGGGCGCCAGCCCCCACGCGTGCGGGGCGCACAGGGCGGCGGCCAGCGCGCGGAGGTTGTTCGCCACCGCCGGGAGCGGCTCCAGGTGGTCGTAGCGGCTGGTGCCGATGAGCACCGCCCGTGAGGCGGCCGGCTCGGGCAGGACCGTCACAGCTGCCGTCCCCCCTCCGCGCCACCGGGCGCGGCGGCGATCCGCCGCGGTCCCCGCTCCCCACCGCTCACGTCCCTGTCGAACCGCAACGGGCCCCCCTTGTGTGACGACGAGCTCGTATTCTGCCTCATGCCCCGACGGCCGGAAGGGCTCAACCGGCGTGCAGCATCAGCCCGATGCCCGCCACCATCAGCCCCGCGGCCGCGAGCCTGGGGGCGCCGAAGCGCTCCTTGAAGAAGAGCGCCCCGATGGCCGCGCCCACGATGATCGACGACTCGCGCAGCGCCGCGATCGGGGCGAGCGGCGCCCGGGTCTGGGCCCACAGGACGAGGCCGTACGCGAAGACCGACAGCACGCCGCCGAGCAGCCCGCGCAGTGCGACCGGCCGCAGCTGGCGGGCGAGCGCCCCGCGCCGGGTGGCCAGCGCGTACGCGGGGACGGCGAAGCCCTCCAGGAGCATCAGCCAGGCGATGTAGCCGAGGGCGCTGCCGGAGGCGCGTACGCCCAGGCCGTCCACGACCGTGTAGGCCGCGATGGACAGGCCGGTGGCCAGGGCCGCGCCGATCGCGGGCCACTGCGGGCCGCTCCCGGGGCGCCGCCCGGAGCCCCTGATGCCCCACAGCGCCAGCCCGACCAGGCCGGCGGAGGCCACCGCGATGCCGGCGGCCTGCCGGGCGTCCGGGGTCTCGCCGAGGAACACCGCGGCGACCACCGCCACCACCAGGGGCGCGGTTCCGCGCGCGATCGGGTACATCTGGCCGAAGTCGCCCAGCCGGAAGGAGCGCATGAGCAGCACGTAGTACAGCACGTGCACCAGCGCGGAGACGATCAGCCACGGCCAGGCGCCCGCCGCGGGCAGCGGGGTGAAGCAGACCATCACCGCTCCGCACAGCGCCCCGCCGCCGCCCACCAGCGTGAAGGCGAGGAGCTGGTCCTTGATGCCGTGCGCGATGGCGTTCCAGGCGGCATGCGTGACGGCGGCGACGAGCACCGCCAGCGCGACGAGCGGGGTCACGCGGCGGACTCGGACACGGAAGTACGTGTAGTCGGCATGCGCATGACCCTACGCTCGGCGGTGGGTCACGGGCCAGGCCGCGCGCCCGCCGCGCGGGGCAGCGCCCGGAAGGCCCCGGCCAGGCTCAGTAGTCGCCCGGCTCAGTAGCCGCCCGGCTCAGTAGTCCTTGAGCAGGTACGAGGGGACGACGTCCGACTCGGCCCGGAGGCCGGTGGTGAACTCCTCCGCCTCCACCTCGCCCAGCTCGACCGCCTTCCGGGCCTCCACCATGGCCTTGTTGATCAGCGCCAGCTCCTGGTTGCCGGTCACATACGCGCGCAGCTCCCGCTCGTAGGCGGCGAAGGCGGCCTCGTGGTCCCCGTCGGCGGCCTTCAGCTCGCCCGCCAGGACGTACGCGGCGACCAGGGCCACGCTGGTGCCCTGGCCGGACATGGGCGAACCGCAGTAGCCCGCGTCGCCGAGCAGCGTCACCCGGCCGCGCGACCAGGAGTCCATGCGGATCTGGGCCATGGAGTCGAAGTGGAAGTCCGGCGCCCCCCACATGTGCTCCAGCAGCCGGGGCATTTCCCAGCCGGCCCCCGCGTACTTCTCGGCGATCAGCCGCTTGTGGGCGCGCGGGTCGCGGGAGCGGAGCTCGGCCGGGGGCTCGTCCCACTCGAATCCGGCGTAGACGCGCAGCTCCCGGTTGTCGCGGACGCTCATCACCAGACCGCCCCACAGCGCGCCCCGCATCCGGTAGACGACCTGCCAGCGGTCGAGGCCGAGGATGTTGGGCGCCGTCCACACGGCCAGCGAGGTCCCCAGGTGGTGCAGGAAGTCCTCCTCGGGACCGAAGGCCAGCCGCCGGGTGTGGGAGTGCAGCCCGTCGGCACCGACGACCAGGTCGAAGACGCGCTTGGCGCCGCCGCGGAAGACGACCCGCACCTCCTCGGCGTCCTGTTCCAGCCGTTCGACGGAGTCGCCGAAGACGTACTCGATGCCGTCGCCGCCCGCGTCCGCGACGATCGTGGCGAGGTCGTCGCGCAGGATCTCCACGTCGGGGCTGTCGAGCTCGCCGCCGCTGACGGTCCGCTCGGTGGTGCGGAACAGCTCCCGGCCCTCGTCGTCGACCACCGACATCCCCCGCAGGCCGGTGGCGTGGGCGCGGATCCGGTCCAGGACGCCCATGCGTTCGGCCACCTCCAGCGCCGGGCCGCGCACGTCGATCGCGTGTCCGCCCGGGCGCGGCCCGGCGGACTGCTCGACGACCGTGACGTCGTATCCGTACCGGTCCAGCCAGTAGGCGAGCGCGGGCCCGCCGATGCCGGCGCCGGATATCAGGACGCTCTGCTGACGGCTCTGGTGACGCATAGTGACTCCCCAACAGTCCCTCGGTGATGGTCGGACAGCCCGATGCTGGCCCGGGCCGCCGACGCGCCACCGACGCGGAGCCGACAGGCGCGCGGATACGCCGACGCGGCGCCGACAAGGCCCTTTCAGGCCCCGCCGACGCCGCGTCCGCCGTCCGTGGGAGGTCGCCCGGGTCAGCCCGCGCGCAGCACCGAGGCCACGATCGGCCCGGCCGAGTCGCCGCCGTGGCCGCCCTGCGGGACCACGGCCGCCGCCGCGAGGTCCCCGCGGTAGGCGGTGAACCAGCCGTTGGGCTCCTTCTGGCCGTCGACCTCCGCCGAGCCGGTCTTCGCGCCGAAGTCACCGCTCATCCCGGACATCGCCTGGGCGGCGGTGCCCGAGGTGGCGGTCAGCTTCATCAGGCTCTTCAACTGCTGCCGGGTGCCCGGCTTCAGGCCGCGCGCGGCCTTGGCCAGGGTCCGGCCGTCCACGCTCGGGGAGACCAGGTACGGCTGGCGGAAGACGCCGCTGGCGACGGTGGCCGAGACCGACGCCATGTTGAGCGGGTTCATCCGCACCCCGCCCTGCCCGATCAGCGAGGCGCCCTTGGAGGCGGCGGACTGCACCGGCACCGCGCCGTCGAAGGAGGAGATGCCGGTCTTCCAGTTCAGCCCGATCCCGAAGACGTCCCGGGCCTCCTTGGTGAGGTCGTCGTCGGCCAGCTTGGGGGCCTGGCTGATGAAGGCCGTGTTGCAGGAGCGGGCGAAGCTCTGCTCGAAGCGGCCGCCCTTGATCTCGAACTTGTCGTCGTTCTGGAACTTCCAGCCGCCGTACGAGAAGTACTTCGGGCACGGGTGCGGCTTGCCGTAGCCCGCCAGTCCCTTGTCGATCAGCAGCGCCGAGGTGATGACCTTCATGGTCGAGCCGGGCGCGTACGACCCCTGGAAGGCGGTGTTGAACCCCTGAGCGGGGGAGTTGGCGACCGCCAGGACCTCGCCGGTGCTGGGCTTGATCGCCACCACCGCGGCCTTGGACCGCTTGTTCACCGCCCGCTCGGCCGTGGTCTGCAGCTTCGCGTCGATCGTGGTGCGGAGGGTGCCGGGCTTGCCCTTGGTGAGCACCTTCAGCGTCTCGTCGGGGGTCTTGGAGCCCTTGGCGCGGGAGATCCAGGTCTCCACGCCCGCCGTGCCGCCCGCCTTCTTGCCGTACCGCTCCCGGAGGCCGTCCAGGATCGCCTTGAGCGTCGGGTGGTCGGCGGCGCGCAGCTCCGCGCCGTCGCGGTCGACGGCCTTGACCGGCGGCGTGCCCGCCGGGCCCGTCTTGAGGGCGTCCCCGGCCCGCAGCTTCGGGTGGACGACCGACGGCTTCCAGTCGACGACCGCCGCCCCGGTGGTCTTGTCGCGGGTGACGGTCAGCGCGGATTCATACGTCCAGGGGACCTGCCGCCCCCCGTAGGAGATCCGGGCGTTGACCGTGAACGGCACCGTCCGGCCGGTCCGCTGCCCCGCCGTCAGCGCCACCTTGCCGATGTGGGCCGCTTCACGGTAGGCGGTGAGCGCGTCGGCGGCGGCCTTCTCGTCGTCCGTCAGCGCGGCGGCCTTCCCGGCCTCGCCCGCGGACCAGGCGGCGAGGAAGTCCCGGGCCGTGGCCTTGACCTCGGCCGCGCTGGGCGGGCCGGTCTTCACCTTCTTGACCACCGGCTTGTCGTCGCCCGACCCGGCCCCGGCGCCGTCCTTCGATCCGGCCGAGCCGTCCTGACCGCCACCGCAACCGGCGACCCCGACCATGGCGGCGAACACCGCACCGATGACCGCGGCTCTCGCGCCACTCCGCATTGCAGAACCCCCACAGTCCCTCGAAGCCCTCCACCACTCGATGGAGGTCGTGGTCCGGGGCACTCTACCGGCATCCCGCGCCCCGCCCGGGCCCCGCACGGGCCGCTCTAGATCCAGGTGTCGAGCCAGATCCGGGCCCGCCACTGGTCCATGGGCAGGGTCTGGCCCGTGTAGAGGGGGAAGAAGTAGATGAAGTTCCAGAAGATGAGCAGCACCAGCACGCCCGCGGCGACCGTGCCCACCACCCGCCGGTTCTCCCTCGCCCCCGGCGGCCCCACGATGGCCCCGACCATCATCGCCACCGCCAGGCACAGGAACGGCACGAAGACGACGGCGTAGAAGTTGAAGATCGTGCGCTCCTGGTAGAGGAACCACGGCAGATAGCCCGCCGCCAGCCCGCACAGGATCGCGCCCGCCCGCCAGTCGCGCCGCAGCGCCCACCGGAACAGCAGGTAGGCCACCGCGAAGCAGGCCGCCCACCACAGCAGGGGGGTGCCCAGGGCCAGCACCTCGCGGGCGCACTTCTCGGTCGCGTCCTTGGGGCAGCCGGCCTCACCCGGGGAGGGGGACTCGTAGAAGTAGGAGACCGGGCGGGACTGGATGATCCAGCTCCACGGGTTGGACTGGTAGATGTGCGGGTCGTTCAGCCCGACGTGGAACTTGTAGACCTCGTGCTCGTAGTGCCACAGGCTGCGCAGCGGGTTCAGCCAGGCGAGGGGGCCGTGGTCGCTGTAGCCGCCGCCGCCCTGAGACGTCGGCGTCTCGGCCCAGTGGCGGAAGTAGCCGCTGTGGGTCCAGCCGGTCCGGGGGCTGTAGCTGCCGCTGTTGGCGAACCAGCCCCACCAGGTGGCCAGGTAGGTGACGAGCGCCACGGGCACGGTGGACAGGAAGGCCCACGGGGTGTCGCGGCGCAGCACCGAGAGGAAGGGGCGGCGGGCGCCGGCCGTGCGGCGGGCGCCGATGTCCCACAGGACCGTCATCACGCCGAAGGCGGCCAGCACGTACAGGCCGTTCCACTTGGTGCCGGTCGCGAGACCCAGCATGACCCCGGCCGCGATCCGCCACGGCCGCGCGCCGAGCTTCAGCCGCGCGGCGACCTCCGCGTCGGGCCGGGCGGTGCCGTCCGGGGCGAGGGGCAGGGCGGCGGCGAGCCGCGCCCGCGCCTGGTCCCGGTCGACCAGCAGGCATCCGAAGGCCGCCAGGACGAAGAACATGACGACGATGTCGAGCAGCGCGGTGCGGCTCATCACATAGTGCAGACCGTCCACGGCCAGCAGCGCGCCCGCCAGGCACCCCAGGAAGGTGGAGCGGAACAGCCGCCGCCCGATCCGGCACAGCATCAGCACCGACGCCGTGCCGAGCAGCGCGACCATGAACCGCCAGCCGAAGGGGGTCAGGCCGAAGAGCTGCTCGCCGACCGCGATCACCCATTTGCCCACCGGGGGGTGGACGACGTACCCGGCGGCGTCGCTCAGCGGGATCTGCTGCGGGTCCGCCATGATCTTGGCGTTGGCGTTCTTCGGCCAGGTGCCCTCGTAGCCGAGCTGGAGCAGCGCCCAGGCGTCCTTGGCGTAGTACGTCTCGTCGAATATGACCTTGTGCGGGCTGTCCAGCCGCCAGAAGCGCAGCAGCCCGGCGAACAGCGCGACCAGCAGCGGCCCGCCCCAGCCGGTCCAGCGGGCGATCCGCGCCGCCGCCGGCGGGGCCGCGCCCAGCGCCTCCCACAGCCGGGTCCCCGGCTCCGGGTAGGGGGGCACCAGCCGCTCCCGTACGTCGGACCGCGGCCGGCCCGCGTATCCGAAGCGGCGCAGCCGCCGCTGCCAGGCGGGCGGATGCTGGCCGGCGGCTCGGCCCGGCTGGGCGTGGGTCGCGGTGTCACTCGTCACCCGGCCATCGTAGGGAAGCGGTGCGTGGGAGTGGGGGGCCAAGTCGCCCGGCCGGGGGTCGGCCGGGCTCCCGGCCCCGCCGGGAGGGGCCGCGGGGCGCCGGCCGGGACTGCGGGCCCGCCGGCCGGGGCCCGCCCGCCGGCCGGGGCCCGCCCGCCGGTCTCCGGCCCCGCCGGCCGGGGCCGCGGGGACATCGGGGTTCCGGGGCCCGGCGGCCCGGCTGCGAGGATGGGTCGCGTGACAGGAACGCTCGTACTGGCAGGGACCCCCATCGGCGACACGCGGGACGCGCCCCCGCGGCTGGTCGCCGAGCTCGCCGAGGCCGACGTGGTGGCCGCCGAGGACACCCGGCGGCTGCGCCGCCTCGCCCAGGCGCTGGATGTGCGGCCGGGCGGGCGGGTGGTGTCGTACTTCGAGGGCAACGAGGCGGCCCGTACCCCCGAGCTGGTGGAGGCGCTGGCCGGTGGCGCGCGGGTGCTGCTGGTGACCGACGCCGGGATGCCGTCCGTCTCCGACCCCGGCTTCCGCCTGGTCGCGGCGGCCGTCGAGCGGGGGATCAAGGTCACCGCGGTGCCCGGCCCGTCGGCCGTGCTCACCGCCCTCGCGCTGTCCGGGCTGCCGGTGGACCGCTTCTGCTTCGAGGGCTTCCTGCCGCGCAAGGCGGGGGAGCGGCTGGGGCGGCTGCGGGAGGTCGCGGCCGAGCGCCGCACGCTGGTGTACTTCGAGGCGCCGCACCGCCTGGCCGACACGCTGGCCGCGATGGCCGAGGTGTTCGGCGCGGACCGGCGGGGCGCGGTGTGCCGGGAGCTGACCAAGACGTACGAGGAGGTCAGGCGCGGCCCGCTGGAGGAGCTGGCGGCCTGGGCGGCCGAGGGCGTACGGGGCGAGATCACCGTGGTGGTCGAGGGGGCCGCCGAGCCCGGGCCCGGCGCGGCCGACCCGGCCGAGCTGGCCCGCCGGGTCGCGGTGCGGGAGGAGGCGGGGGAGCGCCGCAAGGAGGCCATCGCGGCGGTCGCGCAGGAGGCGGGCCTGCCCAAACGGGAGGTGTTCGACGCCGTCGTGGCGGCAAAGAACGCGGCAGGAACGGAGCCACGCGAAGGTAAAGGGAAAGGCTGAAAAGCAAAGGTTGGGCCGGGTGGCGGGGGTGTTGTGGCATCCGGCCGCCAAATCTCCCTCAAGAGGTGGAAGGGCGGCTGCGCTCCGGGGCCTCGAAGGCGTCCACTAGGAGGTGGGACGTCCAGTCCCGGAAGACTTGTCCTGCGGACAAGAGGAGTTGCCATGAGCGAAATCGCGGGTACCTCGAGCGGCGTTCGCCCGATAGCCCACACCACCACCGGCGCGACGGAGGGGGAGGTCGCCCATGAGGCGTACGCCTTCGCGTGCATGAAGTGCGGGCACGGCTGGGAGCAGTCGTACGACATCGAGCACCATGTGGACGCCGAGGGGAGGGCGTTTGTCGTCTACTTCACCGACGGCATGCGCGTCCGGTCCCCGCTGACCAGCCCCAACTGCCACAACTGCGGCGCCGACCTCGTGCGCATCATGCGTTCGGGTCAGGTGTCCACGGCCCTCAGGAGCCTGGGCTCCCAGCCCCGCCGGCGCGGCCGGCGGGGGGCCGCCGAGGCCCCCGACAGCCCGCCGGCCGGACCGCCGGCGCAGCAGGACGGGCAGCGGCGCCACCACTGGCACCTGTCGGATCTGCTCCACCCGTTCCAGAACCACCGGAAATGAACCGCTGGAAGTGAAGCGGCGGAAGTGAAGCGGCGGAAGTGAGCCGCCGGAAGTGAGTTCGGCCACGCGCATATGAGCCGGACCGTATCCGAATGAGCGCCGGAGCGCGATTCATTGCATTTCGCCGGCAAATAGAATCGCGCTCATGGCGCAGACGCAAAAAGAAAAGGACCTGCCCCCGCCGCTCCCCGAGCCGCTGCGGGTGCCGGTCGCCGATTCGCACACCCACCTGGACATGCAGTCGGGCACCGTCGAGGAGGCCGTGGCCAAGGCCGCGTCGGTCGGCGTGACCACCCTCGTCCAGGTGGGCTGCGACCTCGCCGGGTCGCGCTGGGCGGCGAAGACGGCCGAGGCCCACGAGAACATCTGGGCCACCGTGGCGCTGCACCCCAACGAGGCGCCGCGCATCGTCCACGGGGACCCGGACGGCTGGTCCCGGCAGGGCGCGCGGGAGCCCGGCGGCGAGGCGGCCCTGGACGCCGCGCTGGAGGAGATAGCGGCCCTGGCCGCGCTCCCGCAGGTGCGGGGCGTCGGCGAGACCGGCCTCGACCACTTCCGCACCGGACCCGAGGGCAGGGCCGCCCAGGAGAAGTCCTTCCGCGGCCACATCGCCATCGCCAAGCGGCACGGCAAGGCGCTGGTCATCCACGACCGGGACGCCCACGAGGACGTGCTGCGGGTGCTGGCCGAGGAAGGCGCGCCCGAGACCGTCGTCTTCCACTGCTTCTCCGGCGACGCCGCCATGGCGAAGATCTGCGCCGAGCGCGGCTACCACATGTCCTTCGCGGGCAACGTCACCTTCAAGAACGCGGCCCCGCTGCGCGAGGCGCTCGCCGTCGCCCCGCTCGACCAGGTGCTGGTGGAGACCGACGCGCCCTTCCTCACCCCCGCCCCGTACCGCGGACGGCCTAACGCCCCGTACCTCGTTCCGCTCACCCTGCGGGCCATGGCGGAGGTCAAGGGCGTGCCCGAGGACACCCTCGCGGCCGCCGTGGCGGCCAACACCGCGCGGGTTTTCGGCTATCGCGCGCCGGTCTCCGCGACCCGCGAGCCCGGGGAAGGGCGTCACGTACAGTAATCGTACCGCTTTGGAGAGTCGTCGCCGCTCCGCTACAGTCCCGGGACCCGTGCCCTGACCAGTGGACTTGTGGAGTGTTGCCGGAGTGTTCTCGTGAGCCGTACGCAGGGCCGCCGCCGCGCCCAGGGCGCCCACCGGGGCGCGGGCGGCCGGGCCGCCGCCCGCCGAGCCGCGCGCCGCGGCCAGCGCGCCGACCGGCCCGAGCAGCTCCGCCGGCTGCTGCCCCAGGCGCTGGTCGTCGCCGCGCTGGCCGGCGGCACCTCCGCCTTCGTGGCGCAGGACAAGGCCGTACGGCTCAGCGTCGACGGCAGCGCCCGCACCCTCCACACCTACGCCGAGGACGTCGGCGAGCTGCTCGCCGACGAGGACGTGCGGGTCGGCGCCCACGACCTCGTCGCCCCCGACCCCGGCCAGGCCCTCGTCAGCGGCGACCGGATCGCCGTCCGCTACGGCCGCCCGGTCACCCTCACCATCGACGGCGAGCGCCGCCGGGTGTGGACCACCGCCCGCACCGTGGAGGGCGCGCTGCGGCAGCTCGGGGTGCGCGCCGACGGCGCCCACCTGTCCGCCTCCCGCTCCGCCGCGATCTCCCGGCGCGGCCTGGACCTGCACGTACGGACCGAGCGCAGCGTCACCTTCATGGCCGACGGGCGCGAGCACACCATCCGCACCAACGCCGCCACCGTCGCCGCCGCCCTGGCGGAGGCCGGGATCGCCCTCCGCGACCAGGACACCACCTCCGTGCCCCGGGAGAGCTTCCCGCGCGACGGCCAGACCGTCTCGGTCCTGCGGATCACCGGCCGCCAGGAGGTGCGCGACCGGACCATCCCGTTCCAGACCGTCCGGCGCGCGGACCCCACCGTCCTCCAGGGCACCGAGCTGGTGGCCTCCGTCGGCGAGCCCGGCCTCGAGCGCACCACCTACCTGGTGCGCACCGTCAACGGCGTCCGGGAGCGGCCCCGGAAGCTCACCACCCGCGTGGTGCGCGAGCCCGTCACCCGCGTCGTACGGGTCGGCACCAAGCCCCCGCCGCCGCTGCCCGTCGCCGGCGCGGAAGGGCTCGACTGGCGGGCCATGGCGCAGTGCGAGTCCGGCGGGCGTCCGGACGCGGTCGACCGCTCCGGCCGCTACGGCGGGCTCTACCAGCTCGACCAGGACACCTGGCACGACCTGGGCGGGCAGGGCCGGCCGCAGGACGCGCCCGCGGCAGAGCAGACCTACCGCGCCAAGAAGCTGTATGTGCAGCGGGGCGCGAGCCCGTGGCCGCACTGCGGCCACCGGCTGAGCCGGTAGGCCCGGGCCCGGAGCCGTACGGGCCGCCGGCCCCGGCCGCGGGGCCGTAAACTTCACCGGTGAGCTCCACCGACGCAGACGTCCTGCTGGGCCCCGCCGACATCCGCGAACTGGCCGCCCGGCTCGGCGTACGCCCCACCAAGCAGCGTGGCCAGAACTTCGTCATCGACGCCAACACCGTCCGCCGGATCGTCCGCACCGCCGGGGTCCGGCCCGACGACGTGGTCGTCGAGGTCGGCCCGGGACTCGGCTCGCTGACCCTGGCCCTCTTGGAGGCCGCGGACCGGGTCACGGCCGTCGAGATCGACGACGTGCTCGCCGCCGCGCTCCCCGCCACCGTCCAGGCCCGGCTGCCCGGCCGCGTGGACCGCTTCGCGCTCGTCCACCGCGACGCCCTGCGCGTCACCGAGCTGCCCGGGCCCGAACCCACCGCGCTGGTCGCCAACCTCCCGTACAACGTCGCCGTCCCGGTGCTGCTGCACATGCTCGACCGCTTCCCGACCATCGAGCGGACGCTGGTCATGGTCCAGTCCGAGGTCGCCGACCGGCTCGCGGCGGCGCCCGGCTCCAAGGTGTACGGCGTGCCGTCGGTCAAGGCCGCCTGGTACGCCGAGGTGAAGCGGGCCGGGGCGATCGGCCGCAATGTCTTCTGGCCCGCCCCGAACGTGGACTCCGGCCTCGTCTCCCTGGTCCGCCGCGCCTCCCCGCCCCGGACCACCGCCACCAAGGGCGAGGTCTTCGCCGTGATCGACGCGGCCTTCGCCCAGCGCCGCAAGACGCTGCGCGCCGCCCTCGCGGGCTGGGCCGGATCCGCGGCGGCGGCCGAGGCCGCGCTGACGGCGGCCGGGATCTCGCCCCAGGCGCGGGGCGAGGCGCTGACGGTGGAGCAGTTCGCCGCGATCGCGGAGCGGCGGCCCGCGGCGGAGTGACCCCGCCCGCGAGACCCCAACGGCCTGAGACAAAGAGCCCGCACCAGCCCGAGGAGAGACCAGTCGTGACCCGATCCGTGACCGCCCGCGTGCCCGCGAAGGTCAATGTCCAGCTCGCGGTCGGCGGCCTGCGGCCGGACGGCTTCCACGACCTGGCCAACGTCTTCCTCGCGGTCGGGCTGTACGACGAGGTCACCGCCACCCCGGCCGACGAGCTGCGGATCACCGTCTCCGGCGCGGACGCGCACGCCGTGCCGCTCGACCGCACCAACCTGGCCGCCCGCGCCGCCCTCGCGCTCGCCGCGCGGCACGGCATCGAGCCGCGGGTCCAGCTGCACATCGCCAAGGACATCCCCGTCGCCGGCGGCATGGCGGGCGGCAGCGCCGACGCCGCCGGGGCCCTGGTGGCCTGCGACGCGCTGTGGGGCACGGCGGCCCCCCGTACGGAACTGCTGGAGATCTGCGCCGAGTTGGGCAGTGACGTGCCGTTCAGCCTGGTGGGCGGGGCGGCCCTCGGACGGGGCCGCGGCGAACTGCTGACCCCGCTGGAGACCGGCTCCACCTTCCACTGGGTCTTCGCCGTGGCCGAGGGGGGCCTGTCCACCCCCGCCGTCTACCGCGAGTGCGACCGGCTGCGCGCGGCCGACGGCCAGGGCGCGACGGTGGCCGACGTGCCCGACCCCGAGCCGTCCCCGGCCCTCCTGGACGCGTTGCGCACCGGCGACGCGAGGGCCCTCGCCGCCGCGGTGACCAACGACCTCCAGCCCGCCGCGCTGTCCCTGCGGCCCGGGCTGGCCGCCACGCTGAGCGCGGGCACCGGCGCGGGCGCGCTGGCCGCGCTGGTCTCCGGATCCGGCCCGACCTGCGCCTTCCTGGCCGAGGACGCGGAGGCGGCCGCCTCCGTCGCCAAGGGCCTGGCCGCCTCGGGCACCTGCCGTGCCGTACGGGTGGCCACCGGGCCGGCGCCGGGGGCGGCCGTCGTCGGGGCCTGACCGGTCGGGGCCTGAGCGGTCACTCGCTGATGATCAGCAGATTCACCAGCCAGGCGACGGCGAGCGCCGCGAGCGCGGCCCCCCACACCACGCGCCCGAGCAGGCGGCGGGAGAACGCCCCCCAGGTGCCGGCCAGGGCGGCGACCAGCGAGGTGTAGACCGCGATGTAGACGACGGTGTCCTGGCCGCCGTCCGTGCAGATGAAACGGGTGTCGTCGATCTCGCAGTCGGACCCGGCGGACATCGTGAGCATGGGCAGGAGCATGAGCGTCAGCCCGGCGCCCAGCCACACGAGCCCGGTCGCCACCGCCCGGAGGATCCTCTGCCCCCGCTCCGACCGCCGCCGGGCGTCGGCCGGCTCCGCGTCGGCCCGCCTCGCCCCGGCCGGCTCCTGCTCCCGGTCCGCCTCGATCGTCCCCGCACCGGCCCACGGGCTCCTCGCGTGATCCATGGCCCAGGACGCTAGGAGGAAGATCACCCGGGGGGCATCCGTACGGATACTCAGGCGAGGTACTCACGGCCGAGTACCCGGCCGGGATCTCACGGCGGAGCGCTCGCGGCGACGGGCCGCTCCGCGCGGCGACTACCCTGGGATGCCGATCGATCCGCGTACAGGAGTGTGATGGCCACCAACTTGGTCAACGTCGAAGCCGTCGGCAAGGTCTACGGCACCCGGGCGTTGCTCGACGGCGTCTCCCTCGGGGTGAACGAGGGCGACCGGATCGGGGTCGTCGGCCGCAACGGTGACGGCAAGACCACCCTGATCCGGATCCTCGCCAAGCTCGAGTCCGCCGACACCGGCCGCGTCACCCACGCCGGGGACCTGCGGCTCGGCGTGCTCACCCAGCACGACTCGCTCGACCCCGCGGCCACCGTCAGACACGAGGTCATCGGCGATCTCGCCGACCACGAGTGGGCGGGCGACGCCAAGATCCGCGACGTGCTGACCGGGCTGTTCGGCGGGCTGGACCTGCCGTCCTTCCCGCAGGGCCTGGACACCGTCATCGGCCCGCTGTCCGGCGGGGAGCGCCGGCGGATCGCGCTCGCCAAGCTGCTCATCGCAGAACAGGACCTGGTCGTCCTCGACGAGCCGACCAACCACCTCGACGTCGAGGGCATCTCCTGGCTGGCCGCCCATCTGCGGGCGCGGCGCTCGGCCCTGGTGGTGGTCACCCACGACCGCTGGTTCCTGGACCAGGTCTGCACCCGCATGTGGGACGTGCAGCGCGGCGTGGTGCACGAATACGAGGGCGGCTACAGCGACTACGTGTTCGCGCGGGCCGAGCGCGAGCGCATCGCGGCCAGCGAGGAGGCCAAGCGGCAGAACCTGGTCCGCAAGGAGCTGGCCTGGCTGCGCCGCGGCGCCCCGGCCCGCACCAGCAAGCCGCGCTTCCGGATCGAGGCGGCGAACGCGTTGATCGCGGACGTACCGCCGCCGCGGGACAGCGCGGAGCTGATGAAGTTCGCCAACTCGCGCCTGGGCAAGACCGTCTTCGACCTGGAGGACGTGACGATCCAGGCGGGCCCGAAGGTGCTGCTGACCCACCTGACCTGGCAGCTCGGCCCCGGCGACCGGATCGGCCTGGTGGGCGTCAACGGCGCGGGCAAGACCTCGCTGCTGCGGGCCATGGCCGAGGCGGCCGGCAGCGACGGCGAGCGGCAGCCGGCGGCCGGCCGGGTGGTGGTCGGCCGGACCGTGAAGCTGGCGTACCTCTCGCAGGAGGTCGCGGAGCTGGACCCGGCCTGGCGGGTGCTGGAGGCCGTGGAGCAGGTGCGGCAGCGCGTCGACCTGGGCAAGGGGCGGGAGATGACCGCCTCGCAGCTGTGCGAGAAGTTCGGCTTCACCAAGGAGAAGCAGTGGACGCCGGTCGGCGACCTCTCCGGCGGCGAGCGGCGCCGGCTGCAGATCCTGCGGCTGCTGATGGACGAGCCGAACGTGCTGTTCCTCGACGAGCCGACGAACGACCTCGACATCGAGACGCTGACCCAGCTCGAGGACCTGCTCGACGGGTGGCCGGGCTCCCTCGTGGTGATCAGCCACGACCGGTACTTCATCGAGCGGACGACGGACCGCGTCCTCGCGCTGCTGGGCGACGCCACCCTGCGGATGCTGCCGCGCGGCGTCGACGAGTACCTGGAGCGGCGGCAGCGCGCGAAGGAATCCGCCGCGGCACCGGCGGCCCCCGCCCGGCAGAAGGCCGCGGAACAGACGGGCGTGGCGCAGAAGTCGGCGGCCGAGCAGCGCGCCGCGAAGAAGGAGTTGCAGAAGATCGAGCGGCGTCTGGACCGCATCGGCGAGCAGGAGGGGGAGCTGCACGAGCGGATCGCCGAGCACGCCACGGACTTCGAGAAGGTCGCGGAGCTGGACACGCGGCTGCGGGAGTTGACGGCGGAGCGGGAGGAGCTGGAGACCCGCTGGCTGGAGCTCGCCGAGGACGCGTAGCGCGGCGGCCAAAGCGGCGGCGCCCGGCGCGGCGGGCGAAAGCAGCGCGCGGGACCGGCGTGTGAAGGCTGTGTGTTTACGAGGGCAACGGTCGCGTCACAGGCCGGTCTCAGCTGATCGATGAGCGTGAGACCGGCCCTGTGCCCGACAGGGGCGGGTGATACAAAGAACTCCCGCTTGCCTGCCGCTCACTGGTGGGTTCCGTGTCCGATTCGCTCCTTCCTGGCAGGCTTTGACCCCAGGATCGCGGGGGAGACCGGTCGGCTCACGGGCCCGCGCACAAAGGAAATTCCGATGTCACAGCCGCCTCCGCCGCCCAACCAGCCGCCGCAGGGCGGCTTCGGCGCACCGCAGGACCCCTCGTACGGCTATCCGCAGCAGCCGCCGGGACCGCCGCCCGCCCAGCCGGGCTACGGCTACCCGCAGGCGCCGGGCCAACCGCCGCAGGCTCCCCCGGCCCCACCGCACCAGACCCCGCCGCCGCCCCCGCCCGGCCTCCCGCAGACCCCTCCGTCCGGCATGCCCCAGACGCCCCCGCAGGGCGCCGGCGGCTACGGCTATCCGCAGCCGCAGTCCGTGCACGCGCAGCCGACCCAGGTGTCCATGCCCGCGGCGACCTACCCGCCCGGCCCGCAGCCGCAGTACGGATACCCGCCCCAGGCCCCGTACCCCGGCGGCCCCGTGCCGGGCGGCCCGGGTGGCGGCGGCAAGCAGTCGAAGCAGCGGATGATGATCATCATCAGCGCGGTGGTCGCGGTGGCGCTGATAGTCGTCGGCGGCATCTTCTTCGCCACCAAGGACGACGGCGGCGACCAGGCCAAGAACCCGGACAAGAAGACCAGCCAGAACGACACCTCGGGGACGACGGGCGGCAAGGACGTGCCCGCGCCCGAGACCATCGACGCCAAGCTGATCAACAAGATCGACATGCCCAAGGTGAGCGACCAGATCACCACCGAGGGCATGTGGGTCACCGACGACACCTTCGTGAAGGCCGACGTCTACAAGGTCGTCGGCTACCCGCTGGACGGCGGCAGCCCGAAGTGGACGATCCCGCTGGCCGGCGAGGTCTGCTGGTCCTCGGACCACCTGAGCGAGGACGGCCTGACGACGATCCTCTTCGCCGAGGCCAAGCCCTCCAAGGAGGACAAGTACCCCTCCTGCACCGAGGTCGGGCTGTTCGACCTGAACAACGGCAAGATGCTCTGGCAGAAGCACGTCAGCGACGGCGACGACAAGCTGCGCTTCGACGAGGTGACCCTCGGCGGCGGCACCGTGGCCGCGGGCGGCACCAGCGGCGGCGCGGCCTGGTCGATCGACGGCAAGCTGCTGTGGAAGCCGCAGCCCGGCGAGGAGTGCTCGGACGACGGCTACGCGGGCGGCGGCGACAAGCTGATCGCGGTGCGGCGGTGCGGCCAGTACGACAACCCGCAGTTGCAGGTGCAGACGCTCAACCCGAAGAACGGCAAGGTGAAGTCCAGCTACAAGGTCTCCTCGGGCCTGGACTACGTCCATGTGGCGTCCACCGACCCGCTGGTCATCGGCCTCGACGCCGGTGACACGACAGGCGCCTCGGTCTCCGACTTCCTGACGATCGACGACAGCCACAAGGAGGGCAAGGTCGTCAGCAAGATCTCCACGGAGGGCGGGAAGTACAACGCCGACTGCAAGACGACCGACGTCGAGCACTGCAAGCTGATCGCCATCAGCAAGTCGGCGAACGCCCTCTACATGGGGTCGGAGGACCGCGGCAGCGCGACCTCGGGCACGGCGAACGAGATCGTCGCCTTCAGCCTGAAGACCGGCAAGCCCATCGGGAAGACCGACGGTGTCACGGGCGCGGCGCTGACGCCGCTCGGCCTCGACAAGGACGGCTTCGTGCTCGCCTACCAGGAGAGCACCTACGACCAGGGCGGCGCGGTCTGGCGGATCGACCCGAAGTCGTACGAGAAGGACAAGCTGCTGCAGAACCAGGCGGCCGATCACCAGGTGGAGTCCGTCTTCAATGTGGAGTACTCGGCGGAGGTCATCTACGCCAACCAGCGGCTGTACATGAGCGACACGTACGCCACCAAGCCCACCAGCAGCTACGACAAGAACGACCCGCTCGCCGTGATCTTCGGCGCGGGCGGCTGAGGCACGGCCTCTTCGGCTCGCCCGCCGGCCCGGTGGTCGCTTCCCGGTGGCCCCGCCCGTACGTCGTCCCCTTCGCCAGGGGGGGGCGCGTACGGGCGGGGCCACCGCCGTTTTTCGGCTGCCCGGCCGCCCGTATCAGTCCGATTCGGGCGTGAAGTAGAGGTCAAGTAGGCGCGAATGGCCGGGATTTCGGCATTCCGGGGGGCTTCTTCCGGGTAAGGGGCGCGCGACGTCGAACAAGCGTGTAGCTTCCCGGGGACAAGGAATTGGCCTCGTTACGGGCCCGGCGGCCGAGGGGGTGCTCGCGCGGACGGCAGACGTGGTGGTCCGGGGCGGCCGGGACTCCGTTCCCGAGCGGATGGGGGGAGCTCATGGGCGTGCGACTCATGGTGGTCGATGATCACCGGCTGCTCGCCGAGGCGCTCGCCTCGGCGTTGAAGCTGCGCGGGCACCGGGTGCTCGCGGCGGCCGCGCCGAGCGCGGGGGCCGCGGAGCTGGTGGTGAGCCGGGCACCGGAGGTGTGCCTGCTGGGCACGGCGGCTCCCGCCGAGCCCGGCGCCTTCGAACCGGTCGTACGGATAAAGAAGGAGCGGCCGCAGGTCGCGGTGGTGGTGCTGGGCCCGGTGCCGAGCCCGCGCGGCATAGCGGCCGCGTTCGCGGCCGGGGCCTCCGGCTATGTGCGCCATGACGAGCGCATCGAGGGCGTCGAACGGGCGATGGTGAAGGCGCGCGCGGGCGAGGCCGCGGTGGCGCCCCAGCTGTTGCAGGGCGCGTTCGCGGAGCTGCTCAACCCGGCCGCGCAGCCGGACGACGAGGGCTCACGGCTGCTGCGGATGCTCACCCCACGCGAGGTGGAGGTGCTGATGCGGGTCGCGGACGGCGAGGACACCAGGCTGATCGCCGCGGGCATGGGGATCGCGCCGAGCACGGCGCGCACGCATGTCCAGCGGGTGCTGATGAAGCTGGGGGTGGGCTCCCGGCTGGAGGCGGCGGCCCTGGCGGCGCGCACGGGGCTGCTGGAGCGGGCGGCGACGCACCATGCGCCGCCGCCCTGAGCCCCGCCGGGCCGCGCGCCGCCGGGCTTCCCGCCGCCGTCCTGAGCCCCGCGGGCGCGGCCGCCCTGAGCCCTGCGGGGCTTACCGCCGCCGTGGCTCAGCCTTCGTCCGCGTCCCGCCTGGGGACCGGGCCGGGGCCCTCCTGGCGCGGCTCGGGCGCGGTGTGCGGCGCGGCGGTGGGCCTCAGCTTCAGCCACAGCAGGAACAGCAGCCCGACGACGAGCATGGACAGGCCCGTCCACAGGTTGATGTTGATGTTCTCGGCCTTTTTCAGGTCCGCGTCCGAGGCGGTGATCCCGGCGATGGTGACCAGGATGCCGTAGACCACGAACAGGCCGCCGATGATCCGCCGTACGTCGAAGAGCCGGGCCGCGGTCGCCGACTTCCCCTCGAGCTCCTCGACCTCGCGCTGGTACTCGTACTCTTCACTCATGATGTGAGGACTCGCCTCCGATCGGGCTCGCGGGTCACAGCGAGAACGGGACGTAGCACAGCGCGGCCAGGACGATCGCGCCCCAGCCCAGCAGGGCCGGCTTGCGGTACCAGGCCTCGTCGCCGGCCGCGGGGGGCTCGGCCAGGCCGGGGGAGGTGGTCCCGTAGACCAGGCCGGCCAGCGACTCCACCGGCTTGGGCTTGGTGAACGGCGTGACCCCGACCATCACCACGCCGCCGACCACGAACGCGACGATCGCCGAGACGAAGTTGGCCCCCTGGTCGCTGGGGATGGAGATCACGCCCCCCTTGTAGAGCCAGAAGTAATTGATCATCGCGGCCACGGTCCCCGCGAGCAGCCCCCAGAACCCGGCCGCGGCCGTGGCCCGCTTCCAGAACATGCCGATGATGAAGACGCAGAACAGCGGCACGTTGAAGAACGAGAACAGGGTCTGCAGATAGTTCATGATGTTGCTGAACGACGAGGCGATGAAGGCCGTCCCCATGCCGCACAGCACGCCGATCGCCGTCACCACGCGCCCGGTCAGCAGGTAGTGCGCGTCCGGGCGGCCCTTCTTGACGTACGCCCTCCAGATGTCGTTGGTGAAGACGGTGTTGAAGGACGACACATTGGCCGCCATGCCGGCCATGAACGCGGCGAGCAGACCGGTCACCGCCACGCCCAGCACCCCGTTGGGCAGCAGGTCGCGCATCAGCAGCGGGATCGCGTCGTTGTACTGCAACCCGCTCTTCTCGGTGCCGATCCCCGGCTCGACGACCAGCGCGATCAGGCCGGGGACGACCACGATCAGCGGGATGAAGATCTTCGGGAAGGCGGCGATCAGCGGGGTGCGCTGGGCGGCCGAGAGGTTCTTGGCGGACAGCGCGCGCTGCACCTCGGCGAAGTTGGTGGTCCAGTAGCCGAAGCTGAGGCAGAAGCCGAGGCCGAGCACGATGGTCAGCCAGTTGGCGCCCAGCGGGTTGTCGCTGCCGATGCCCGTGCCGCCCCAGGCCGAGGTGAAGTTCGCCCCGTGGCTCTCGGTGAGCGAGTCGGACAGCCCGCTCCAGCCGCCGACCCGCTTGAGGCCGACGACGGTGAGCGGGATCAGCGCGGCCAGGATGACGAAGAACTGGAGGACCTCGTTGTAGATCGCCGAGGACAGGCCGCCGAGGGTGATGTACACGAGGACGAAGAGGCCGGCCACCACGATGGCCACCCACTGCGGCCAGCCCAGCAGCGCCTCCACCACGATCGCCATCGCGTAGAGGTTGACGCCCGCGATCAGCACGGACGCGATCGAGAAGATGATCGAGCTGAGGAGGTGCGAGGAGGGTCCGTACCGGTGCAGCAGGAACTCGGGGACCGACCGCACCTTTGAGCCGTAGTAGAAGGGCATCATCACCAGGCCGAGGAAGACCATGGCGGGGATGGCGCCGACCCAGTACCAGTGCACGGTGTACACGCCGTACTGGGCGCCGTTGGCGGCCATGCCGAGGATCTCCAGGGCGCCCAGATTGGCGGCGACGAACGCGAGACCGGTCACCCACGCGGGCAGTGACCGGCCGGACAGGAAGAAATCAAGGCTGGTCTTGACGCTCGCTCTGGCGGCGAATCCGACCCCCAGGACGACCACGAAGTAGAGGATGAGAATGGAGTAGTCGAGCGCGTTGGTGGGGAGCCGAAGCCCTTCGGCCAGATAGTGCATGAGTCACTCGCTTCGTCGCCAGAACGGAATGCACCACAAACGTTCGGTGAAGGTATCCGAATTCTCCTGCTTTGTCCGGCCACCTTCACGCTCATTGACGGGGCTGTTGAGTTGTGGTTCATTGTGTTTGGTTGTGTTGGATGACGCGTACAATCAATGAAGAGACAGCGACAGGAGTTGCGGGAGTGAAGAAGACGGCGACGCGGCTCGCGGACGGACGCGAGCTGATCTACTACGACGCGCGCGACGACGCGGTGCGCGACGCCGTCGACCCGCGGCCCCTGGACCCCATCGCCACCCGCTCCGAGATCCGCCACGACCGCCTGCTCGGCGACCGGGTCGCGATCGCCTCGCACCGCCAGGGCCGCACCTACCACCCGCCGGCCGACGAGTGCCCGCTGTGCCCCTCCCGGGAGGGCCGGCACAGCGAGATCCCCGCCGCCGACTACGACGTCGTGGTCTTCGAGAACCGCTTCCCCTCGCTCGCCGGGGACTCGGGCCGCTGCGAGGTCGTCTGCTTCACCTCCGACCACGACGCCTCCTTCGCCGATCTCACGGTGGACCAGGCCGCCCTGGTGCTGGAGGCCTGGACCGACCGGACCGCGGAGCTGGCCCAACTCCCCTCCGTCGAGCAGGTCTTCTGCTTCGAGAACCGCGGCAAGGAGATCGGCGTCACCCTCGGTCACCCTCATGGGCAGATCTACGGGTATCCCTTCACCACGCCTCGTACACAACTGATGTTGCGCTCGCTCGCCGAGCACCGTGAGCGCACCGGCCGGAACCTCTTCGACGACGTGGTCGCCGACGAGCGGGCCGACGGGCGGCGCGTGGTGCTGGAGGGCGAGCACTGGATCGCCTTCGTGCCGTACGCGGCGCACTGGCCCTACGAGGTGCACCTGTATCCGAAGCGGCGCGTCCCCGACCTCCGCGAGCTGGACGAAGGCGCGCGCACAGAGTTTCCACAGATGTATCTGGAACTCTTGAGGCGCTTCGACCGGATCTTCGGGCCGGATGAGCCGCCGACGCCGTACATCGCCGCCTGGCACCAGGCGCCGTTCAGCGTCGCGGACCGGGGTGAATTCGCACTCCACCTCGAGCTTTTCACCATCCGCCGCACTTCCGGCAAGCTGAAGTTTCTCGCGGGTTCCGAATCCGGCATGAATGTGTTCATCAACGATGTGCCGCCGGAGGCCGCGGCCGAGCGACTGCGAGAGGTAGCGAGCGAGTGAGCAAGGCGCAGCAGAAGAAGTACCTGGTCACCGGCGGTGCCGGCTATGTGGGCAGCGTTGTCGCGGCGCATCTGCTCCAGGCCGGCCACCGGGTGACCGTGCTGGACGACCTGTCCACCGGGCACCGGGAGGGGGTGCCGGAGGGCGCCGAGTTCATCGAGGGGCGCATCCAGGACGCCGCCAAGTGGCTCGACCCCTCGTACGACGGCGTGCTGCACTTCGCGGCCTTCTCGCAGGTCGGCGAGTCCGTGGTCAACCCGGAGAAGTACTGGGTCAACAACGTCGGCGGGACCACCGAGCTGCTCGCGGCGATGCGCGAGGCGGGCGTCCGCACGCTCGTCTTCTCCTCCACGGCCGCCACCTACGGCGAGCCCGAGCGGGTCCCGATCACCGAGGACGCCCCGACCGCGCCGACCAACCCGTACGGGGCGAGCAAGCTCGCCGTGGACCACATGATCAGCGGGGAGTGCGCCGCCCACGGCCTGGCCGCGGTGAGCCTGCGCTACTTCAACGTCGCGGGCGCCTACGGGGCGTACGGCGAGCGGCACGACCCCGAGTCGCACCTGATCCCGCTCGTCCTCCAGGTCGCCCAGGGCCGCCGCGAGGCGATCTCCGTCTACGGCGACGACTACCCCACCCCCGACGGCACCTGTGTGCGCGACTACATCCACGTCGCGGACCTGGCCGAGGCCCATCTGCTGGCCCTGGGCGCCGCCGCCGAGGGCGAGCACCTGATCTGCAACCTGGGCAACGGCAACGGCTTCTCGGTCCGCGAGGTCATCGAGACCGTGCGCCAGGTCACCGGCCACCCGATCCCCGAGGTGATCGCGGACCGCCGCGGCGGCGACCCGGCGGTCCTGGTGGCCTCGGCCGAGCGGGCCAGGGAGCGCCTGGGATGGCGCCCGAGCCGCGCCGACCTGGCCGGAATAGTCGCGGACGCCTGGCGGTTCGCGCAGCACGTCGCACAGCAGAAGGAGAGCTAGCCCGTGAGTGACAGTGTGAGCGGCGCGGACCGCGCGGCGGAGGGTTTCCGCGCGGTGTTCGGCGCCGGGCCCGAGGGTGTGTGGGCGGCCCCGGGCCGGGTCAACCTGATCGGTGAGCACACCGACTACAACGACGGCTTCGTCATGCCGCTCGCGCTGCCGCACACCTGCCTGGCCGCCGCCCGCGCGCGCACCGACGGCGTCCTGCGGCTGCACTCCGGGGACGCCTCCGGCGGGGTCGTGGAGCTGCGCGTGGACGGCCTCGCGCCGGTCGCCGAGGCCGGGGCGGGCGGCGACCGCGGCGGCTGGGCGGCCTACCCGGCGGGCGTGGTGTGGGCGCTGCGCGAGGCGGGGCTGCTCTCCGGCGCCGCGGCCGGCGGGGCGGATCTGCACTACACCAGCACCGTGCCCACGGGCGCCGGCCTGTCCTCCTCCGCCGCGCTGGAGGTCGTGACGGCGACCGCGCTGAACGAGCTGTACGGTCTCGGCCTGGAGCCGCTGCGCATCGCCCAGCTGTGCCAGCGCGCGGAGAACGACTTCGTCGGCGTCCCCTGCGGAATCATGGACCAGACCGCGTCCGCCTGCTGCGCGGACGGGCACGCGCTGTTCCTGGACACCCGCGAGCTGGCCCTGCGCCAGGTGCCGTTCGACCTGGCCGCCGAGGGGCTGCGGCTGCTGGTCGTGGACACGCGGGTGAAGCACGAACTCGGCGACGGCGCGTACGCGAACCGGCGCGCCGCCTGCGAGGCGGGCGCGCGGGCGCTCGGGGTGCCCGCCCTGCGCGATGTCGCGTACGAGCGCCTGGAGGACGCTCTCGCCACCCTCGCGGGCGACGAGACGCTGGTCAGGCGGGTGCGCCATGTGGTGACCGAGAACCGCCGGGTCGAGGAGGTCATCGAGCGCCTCGACGCGGGCGCCACCCGGTCCATCGGCCCGATCCTGACCGCCGGGCACGCCTCCTGCCGCGACGACTTCGAGATCTCCTGCGCGGAGCTCGACCTGGTCGTGGAGACGGCCGACGCGGCGGGCGCGCTCGGGGCCCGGATGACCGGCGGCGGCTTCGGCGGCTCGGCGATCGTGCTGGTGGAGGAGGCGGACGCGGAGTCCGTGGGGAAGGCGGTGACCGAGGCGTTCGCCGCGGCCGGGTACCGGGCCCCGCGGATCTTCCCGGCGGTGCCGAGCGCGGGCGCGCGGCGCCTGGCGTAACCCCCTTGCGGCGACGGCTCGTTGACCGATCCACCGATCAAATCCCGTACAGTTTCGTTGACTTACTCCTCACAACGGAACACGATCCTCATCAGAGCGGGTCAACGTCGGTGCGCCGACGGTCAGTTTTGCCGAAATGCACCCCTGGTGTCGGACCCCGGCCGTACGCTGGGCACAGCGTCGGTGGGGGCCGACGCTGATCAGGGGGCGAGACAGGCAGGTACGACGCCCGGGGTGGGGTAGCGATCGGCACGGCGGCGGCCGTGCGGCCGCGGCGACCCCCGCTCCGGGCGCCGTACCCGCACTGGTTTTTCCGTATCCGGAGTCGTGGGGGGTTCCGTGGCACGTATTCGGGTTCTCGTGGTCGACGACCATCGCATCTTCGCCGAGTCGCTGGCGGCCGCCCTCGCGGCGGAGCAGGACGTGGAGGTCGCGGCGGCCGGGAGCGGTCCGGCGGCGCTGCGCTGTCTGGAGCGCGGGGCGTCGGAGGGGCGTCGCTTCGATGTGATGCTGGTCGACGCGGACTTGGGAAGGGCGGCCGGGGCCGCCGCGGGGGCCGTCGGCATCCCGCCGCAGCCCCTGCCCGCGCCCGCCGAGTCGCTGGTGCCGGGCGCGGCGGTGGCCTCGCCGGTGCACGGCGCGGTGCCGGGCCCGCCGGTGAACGGCGCGGCTGTCGGCGCCGCCGTCGGGGGTGCGGCTGTCGGCGGTGCGGCGGTGGGCGGCGCGGCCGTGGGCGGCGCGGTGAACGGCCGCGTGGCGCCCGGCCGGATGGCCCCGGCGCGGCCGGTGGACGGCATCGCGCTGGTCGGCGGGGTCCGCTCCGCGCAGCCGGGCGTGCGCACCGTCGTGCTGGCCGAGCGCGACGACCCGCGCCGGGCGGCGGCGGCCCTCCAGGCCGGGGCCTGCGGCTGGGTCGCCAAGGACTGCTCGCTCTCCCGGCTGCTCGCGGTCATCCGGGGCGTGCTGCGCGACGAGACGCATCTGCCGCCCGCGCTGCTCACCGGCGTGCTGCGGGAGCTGACGGCCGCCCGCAAGCACCGCACCGAGAGCGAGCGGCTGGTGGAGTCGCTGACCCCGCGCGAGCGCGAGGTGCTGCGCTGCATGGTGGCCGGCCTCGGCCGCAAGGCGGTCGCCGAGCGGCTGTATCTGTCCCCGCACACGGTCCGCACCCATATGCAGAACGTGCTGGGCAAGCTCGGGGTCCACTCCACCCTGGCGGCCGTGGCCCTGGCCCGCCGCGCCGGCGTCGGACCGGTCGACCTAGCCGGGGAGGTTGTCGAACGGGGCGGTCAGCTGGCGTAGTAGCGCGGCCAGCTCCGCGCGCTGTGCCTGGGACAGCTCGGCGAGGATGGCGCGCTCCTGGTCGAGCAGCCCCGCGAGCGCCTGGTCGGCGCGGTCCCGGCCCTCGACGGTGAGCCGCACCAGCACCCCGCGCCGGTCGCTGGGGTCGGGCAGCCGCTCGACGAGGCCCTTCTTCGCGAGCCGGTCGATCCGGTTGGTCATGGTGCCCGAGGTGACCAGCGTCTGGGTGAGCAGCTGCCCCGGCGAGAGCTGGTACGGCGTCCCGGCCCGGCGCAGCGACGTCAGCACGTCGAACTCCCAGGGCTCCAGGTTGTGCTCGGTGAAGGCGATCCGCCGCGCCCGGTCCAGATGGCGGGCGAGCCTGCTGACGCGGCTGAGCACTTCCAGCGGCTCCACGTCGAGGTCGGGGCGCTCCCGCCGCCACGCCGCGACCAGCCGATCGACCTCGTCCTCCATGACGATCAGTGTAGTTGGTCTGTCGACATGAAGTCTCTTGACGTCAAGAGACCTCTTGGGGCACGGTAGGCCCGACAGCGCGGATCATCACGCACCACGCCTACCTGCCAGGGGGCTTCGCCATGCACTCCTCACCCACCTGGGACCCGGGGCAGTACCTCCGCCACGCCGGCCACCGCACCCGCCCCTTCCTCGACCTCCTCGCCCGCGTCCCCGACCTCCCCACCGCTCCCGGCAGCCCGCCCCGCATCGCCGACCTCGGCTGCGGCGCCGGCAATGTGACCGTCCACCTCTTCGACCGCTGGCCCGACGCCCATGTCACCGGCCTGGACAACTCCGCCGAGATGCTGGAGGCGGCCCGCGCCCACACCCCGCCCGAGGGCGGCGGCCGGCTCGACTTCCGCCTCGCCGACGCCGCGCGCTGGATCCCCGACGAGCCCTTCGACCTGATCGTCTCCAACGCGCTGCTCCAGTGGGTCCCCGGCCACACCGAGTCCTTCCCCGCCTGGGTCGCCGCCCTCCGCCCCGGCGGCACCTTCGCCTTCCAGGTCCCGGGCAACTTCACCGCCCCCAGCCACACCCTGCTCGCCGAGCTGTCCACCTCCCCCCGCTGGCGCGACCGCCTCCCCACCCCCCGCGCCCACTCCACCCCCGTCCTCGACCCGGCCGCCTACCTGGAGCACCTGGCCGCGCTCGGCTGCGAGGTCGACGCCTGGGAGACCACCTACATCCAGATGCTGACCGGCCCCGACCCGGTCCTCGACTGGGTCAAGGGCACCGCCCTGCGCCCCGTCCTCACCGCCCTCGAAGACGACCCCACGGCCCGCGACACCTTCCTCGCCGAATACGCCGCCCTCCTCCGCGAGGCCTACCCACCCGGCCCCCACGGCACGGCCTTCCCCTTCCGCCGCATCTTCGTCGTGGCGCGCACCGCCGCCTGACCTCACCCGATCGGATGATCGGATCTCGTTCCGGCGCGGGGGCGTGGGGCGGCTGCGTAGCGTTGCGGTGTCGCTTGTGCCGACAAGCCGAGGGAGAGGCCAGATGGGCGAGAGCTCAGGCCAGGGCGTGCTGGACGATTTCATGTGGCGAGCCTGGAAGGCCATGTGGCCCCTTGACGGCTTGCGCCCTGAGATCATCGAGGAGGCGATCGAGGTATCCCCTCCGCCCCGTCGTCGTCATAGCGTGGTCGCGAACCGTCTCCGTCAAGCCTCCGGCGCTCACCTCGCGGACGGCGGCCACGCCGCCTATCAGGGGCTCACAGTCATCCACCACCGCAAGGCATGGACCCCGGATCTGGTCATTGCCCCCCGTGACCTGGACGAGCTCTCCGATGAAGAGGACCTCGGGGTCGACGCGAGCGGTGTCGCGGCCGTCTTCGAGGTGGTCTCGCCCGGCCGCGAAGCCCGGTCGCGTGACAGGGAGCGCAAGCGCCGGGCGTACGCCCGGGCGGGCATCCCGCTCTACGTCATGATCGACGACTTCGACGGCGAGGGGACGGTCAGCGTCCTCACCTCCCCCAACCCCGACAAGGCCGTCTACGCCGACGATCACCGCGTCCCCTACGGAAGCGACGCGGTCGTCCCCGACGGCCCGGCGAAGGGCTTCGCAATCGGCGAGGCGATCACCAAGCCCTGACTAGTCTGCCGGGCATGGATCTTGGACTCGCAGGACGACGTGCGCTGGTGACGGCAAGCAGCGGAGGCATCGGCGCGACGGTGGCGCGGACGCTGGTCGGGGAAGGGTGTGCGGTGCTGGTGCACGGGCGCGATCCGGGGCGCACGAGTGCGGTCGCGCGGGAATTGCGCGACGCTGGAGGGACGGTCGAGGCCGTGCTGGGTGACCTCAGCGACGACGAGGCCGCCGAGGAGGTGTCCGAGCAGGCCCTGGCCTGGGGCGTGGACGTGCTGGTCAACAACGCGGGTCCGTTCGTCGAAAACGACTGGGAGACCGCGGAGCCAAAGGCGTGGCTGGAGGCGGTGAACGGTAATGTCCTCTCCGCGGTGCGAATGATCCGGGCTCTGGTGCCACCCATGCGCGAGCGCGGCTGGGGGCGGATCATCAACGTGGGCAGCCGGGCGGCGACGACGCCGCTGCCGAACATGGTCGAGTACTCGGCGGCGAAGGCCGCGGTGGTCAATATGACCACCAGCCTGGCCCGGCATCTCGCCGGATCCGGGATCACCGCGAACACCGTGAGCCCCGGAGTGGTCGTCACCGACGGGATGCGGCGGATGTTCGAGGAGGGGGCGGCCGAGCGGGGCTGGCCGCAGGAGTGGCCGGAGTTGGAGCCGCGCGTGGTGGCCGAGTACGCGCCGAATCCGGCGGGGCGGCTGGGCACCGGAGAGGACATCGCGGCGGCGGTTGCCTTCCTGGCCAGCCCGCTGGCCGGCTACATCAACGGGATCGACCTGCGCGTCGACGGGGGAATCGCAGCGGTGCCGTGAAGCCAAGGTCACATACCGGGCACGCTTTGCCGCGGCACGCTCCCCCCGAGCCGCGTGGCGTGAGATCGTAGAGCGCTGAACAACCATAGGGCGGGCCAAGGTTTCCACGGGGGAGAGCCATGGACGGGGCGTCGGGCGGGTTGGGGCCGGGGGCAGGCGGGGCGAGCGAGGAGCAGCGGCAGCGCGGGGTGTGGATACTGGTCGCCGCCGCCCTCGCCTTCGCCGTGCTGGTGCTGCCACAGGTCGTCACGGACGACGACAAGACCTCGTTCGCGGGCAGCGTCCTGCCCTCCGGCGGCGACTCGCGGCTGCCGTCGCTGCCCGGCGGCCTGCCCAGTGGGCTGCCCAGCGGCGGTCTCCCCAGCGGTCTCCCCAGCGGTCTTCCCAGCACCTCGGCGCCCGGCTACGGGGCCGGGCAGCCGACGGGTGGCGGGGGGACGGACGGGGGCAGCGGGGGAGGCGGGGGCTCGGTGCGGACGCAGGAGCCCGCGACGCCCACCGTCGCGCCCGACCCCACCGCCGACGCCTACCGGGCGGTGAGCCCGGGCGACTGCCTGGCCGTGTACGACACCGGATACGACGACTACAACACCCGGATCCCCTACCGGGTGAGCTGCGGCGCCGGGAACGCCTACATGTGGGTGAGCGCCGTGCGTTCGAGCGGCGGCGCCTGCCCGCAGGGCCCGGGCCGCAACTACATGTCGTACACCTCCCGGGGGCAGACCACCGCCCTGTGCCTGACCCGCCAGTTCAAGGTGGGCTACTGCCTGCTGGCCAAGCAGTCGGGCAGCGGCGCGCAGGCGCGGATGAACGCCGGGCTGATGACCGCGGTGGACTGCGACGACAAGCGGGTCCCGGCCCAGTACAACCAGATCCTGCACATCACCGGCGTCTACCGGGCCCCGGCGAACGCCTCCGCGCGCAACTGCGCCCGGGTCCAGGGCGACCGCACGTACTACTGGTCGTGGCTGGTGAACGGCGGCCGGACGCTGCTGTGCACCATGATCTACCAGGGGTGAGCCGGTCTACCAGGGGTGAGCGCCGCCGGCCTCAGCGCGTCGCCACATGCACCAGGCCCCCGCTGAGCGCCAGCAGCAGGATGACGCCCGCGCCCGGGGCGGCCAGATAGGGCATGAGGGCCACGGTGGCCAGCAGACAGTAGGCGGCGGTCACCCAGGACAGGGCCTGCTGGACCTCCTCCGGGCCGTGCCGGTTGAGACGGACGACCAGCGCCATGAGCACGGCCGCCCACAGGGCGGCGCGCGGCTGGCCGAAGGAGACCTTGTCGTACAGGTCCACGGCCGTCTTGTACCAGTCCTCGTCCGCCAGATCGGCCGCCAACCGCAGCATGTCCTTCAGATACGAGTGCGACGCCAGCGACGTCGCGTCCTTCAGGTCGGCCCTGACCCACTCCGTGATGGCCAGCACCATCAGGCCCAGTGCGTGACAGGCGCCCGACCCGAGGCCCACCGCCTTCCGGCGCGCCTCGGACACTTCCCCCGTGACCATGTGTGACTCCCCTCCCCGTGGCCCACATCATCCTCCGGTGAGGGACGCGCGGACCAGCCCCCGGAGGGTCAGGACTTGCGGTGGCCGATCAGCCGGGGCCTGGGCTCCAGGCCGTCCAGGCCGTGCCAGGCCAGATTCACCAGGTGGGCCGCCACCTCGGCCTTCTTCGGCCGGCGCACGTCCAGCCACCACTGGCCGGTGAGCGCGACCATGCCGACCAGCGCCTGCGCGTACAGCGGGGCGAGCTTCGGGTCGAAGCCGCGGGCCTTGAACTCCAGGCCCAGGATGTCCTCGACCTGGGTGGCGATATCGCTGATCAGCGAGGCGAAGCTGCCCGTCGACTGGGCGACGGGGGAGTCCCGCACCAGGATGCGGAAGCCGTCGGTGTACGCCTCGATGTAGTCCAGCAGGGCGAACGCCGCCTGCTCCAGGAGCTCCCGCGGATGGCCCGCGGTCAGCGCGCCGGTCACCATGTCCAGCAGCCGGCGCATCTCGCGGTCCACCACGACCGCGTACAGCCCCTCCTTGCCGCCGAAGTGCTCGTACACCACCGGCTTGGAGACCCCGGCCTTGGCCGCGATCTCCTCCACCGACGTGCCCTCGAAGCCGCGCTGGGCGAAGAGCGTGCGACCGATGTCCAGCAATTGCTCGCGGCGCTCCTTGCCGGTCATCCGCACCCGGCGGGCGCGCCGGGTCCCGGAACCGGAGGCCCGGGCCGCCCGGGCCTTGTCACCGCTGGTATTACTGTCGGTCGCCACGCCCCCCATCATGCCGCTTCTGCGGTTTCCTCTTTACGGCGGGCGTCGATACGCGCCTCGCTGGGCCAGCGGACGTCATACGCCCAGCCCGCCTTCTCGAACCAGCGGATGATCCGGGCGCTGGAGTCCAGCTGGCCCTTCATCACGCCGTGGCGGGCGCAGGTCGGGTCCGCGTGGTGCAGGTTGTGCCAGGACTCGCCGCACGAGAGCACCGCCAGCCACCACACATTGCCGGACCGGTCGCGCGACTTGAAGGGGCGCTTGCCGACCGCGTGGCAGATCGAGTTGATCGACCAGGTCACATGGTGGAGCAGAGCCACCCGGACGAGCGACCCCCAGAAGAACGCGGTCGCCGCGCCCTGCCAGGACCAGGTGACCAGGCCGCCGATCAGCGCGGGCAGCAGCAGCGAGGTGACCGTCCAGAACACGAACTGCCGGGAGATGCGGCGGATCGTGTCGTCCTTGATCAGATCGGGGGCGTACTTGTGCTGCGGGGTCTGCTCCTCGTCGAACATCCAGCCGATGTGCGCCCACCACAGGCCCTTCATCAGCGCCGGCACGGTCTCCCCGTACCGCCACGGGGAGTGCGGGTCGCCCTCCGCGTCGGAGAACTTGTGGTGCTTGCGGTGGTCGGCCACCCAGCGCACCAGCGGCCCCTCGACCGCCAGCGACCCGGCGATCGCCAGGGCGATCCGCAGCGGCCGCTTGGCCTTGAAGGAGCCGTGGGTGAAGTAGCGGTGGAAGCCGATGGTGATGCCGTGGCAGCCGATGTAGTAGAAGACCACCATCAGCGTCAGGTCCAGCCAGCTCACCCCCCAGCCCCAGGCCAGCGGGATGGCCGCGGCCAGGGCGAGGAACGGCACGGTGATGAACAGCAGAAGGGTGATCTGTTCGATGGAGCGCTTGTTGTCCCCGCCGAGCGTGGCGGAGGGAGGGGTGGGCTCCTGGGCCTTCGGCGCGTCGTGGATCACGTCGGGGCTTGCAGTCATGGGATCCCTCATGGGGCTCGGGGGTACGGCTACGGGACCGTAACCTACGGCGACGTAAGTATGGCAGGGCCCCGAAGCGGGGCAATAGGGCTATGGGTTCCCCCGAAGGCGCGCCGCATATCCTGGTGACGTCGGACAGCGCGGTCCGCACATCGCCGACGACACGGGGGTCCCGGGCCCGGGCGCCACCCGGCGGATGCCGCGTATCCACCGGAGCAGCAGCCGTACCGTGGCGTTTCGGCCCCGTCGTCACCCGTCGTTACCCGACCCATGCGACCCGAACACTGCAAGGAGCCCGCACCTGTGAGCAGTGCCGACAACACCAACGCCGCCCTGCGTGCCGACATCCGCCGCCTGGGTGACCTCCTCGGCGAGACCCTCGTCCGACAGGAGGGCCCCGACCTCCTCGATCTCGTCGAGCGGGTCCGTGCCCTCACCCGCAGCGACGGCGAGGCCGCCGCGGAGCTGCTCGGCTCCACCGACCTGGAGACGGCGGCCAAGCTCGTACGCGCGTTCTCCACCTACTTCCACCTGGCGAACATCACCGAGCAGGTGCACCGCGGCCGCGAGCTGCGCGCCAAGCGCGCCGCCGAGGGCGGCCTCCTGGCCCGCACCGCCGACCAGCTCAAGGACGCCGACCCCGACCACCTCCGGGAGACCGTCCGGAACCTGGGCGTCCGGCCCGTCTTCACCGCCCACCCCACCGAGGCCGCCCGCCGCACCGTCCTGAACAAGCTGCGCCGGATCGCCGAACTCCTCGACACCCTCGCCGTCGGCGGCGACCGCCGCCGCACCGACCTGCGGCTGGCCGAGAACATCGACCTGCTCTGGCAGACCGACGAGCTGCGCGTCGCCCGCCCCGAGCCCGCCGACGAGGCCCGCAACGCCGTCTACTACCTGGACGAACTCCACGCGGGCGCGGTCGGCGACGTGCTGGAGGACCTGTCCGCCGAGCTGGAGCGGGTCGGCGCCCCGCTGCCCGCCACCACCCGCCCGCTCACCTTCGGCACCTGGATCGGCGGCGACCGCGACGGCAACCCCAACGTCACCCCCCAGGTCACCTGGGACGTGCTGATCCTCCAGCACGAGCACGGCATCACCGACGCCCTCGCCGTCGTCGACGACCTGCGCGCCGCCCTCTCCAGCTCCATCCGCAACTCCGACGCCTCCGAGGAGCTGCTGGACTCCCTCCAGCGCGACCTGGAGCTGCTGCCCGAGATCAGCCCCCGCTACAAGCGGCTCAACGCCGAGGAGCCCTACCGGCTCAAGGCCACCTGCGTCCGCCAGAAGCTCCTCAACACCCGGGCCCGCCTCGCCGGCGGCACCCCCCACCAGCCCGGCCGCGACTACCTGGGCACCGCCGAACTCCTGGCCGACCTCCACCTCATCCAGGAGTCGCTGCGCGCCCACCGAGGCCGGCTGATCGCCGACGGCCGGATGGAACGCGCCCTGCGCACCCTCGCCGCCTTCGGCCTCCAGCTCGCCACCATGGACGTACGCGAGCACGCCGACGCCCACCACCACGCCCTCGGCCAGCTCTTCGACCGGCTCGGCGAGGAGTCCTGGCGGTACGCCGACATGCCCCGCGACTACCGCCGCAAGCTGCTCGCCAAGGAACTCCGCTCCCGCCGCCCCCTCGCGCCCACCCCCGCCCCGCTGGACGCCGCCGGGTCCAAGACCCTCGGCGTCTTCCACACCATCCGCGAGGCCTTCGAGCGGTTCGGGCCCGAGGTCGTCGAGTCCTACATCATCTCCATGTGCCAGGGCTCGGACGACGTCTTCGCCGCCGCCGTCCTCGCCCGCGAGGCCGGCCTGATGGACCTCCACGCCGGCTGGGCCAAGATCGGCATCGTGCCGCTGCTGGAGACCACCGAAGAACTCAAGATCGCCGACCAGCTCCTCGACGAGATGCTCTCCGACCCCTCCTACCGGCGGCTGGTCGCCCTGCGCGGCGACGTCCAGGAGGTCATGCTCGGCTACTCCGACTCCTCCAAGTTCGGCGGCATCACCACCTCCCAGTGGGAGATCCACCGCGCCCAGCGGCTGCTGCGCGACGTCGCCCACCGGCACGGCGTACGGCTGCGCCTCTTCCACGGCCGCGGCGGCACCGTCGGCCGCGGCGGCGGCCCCACCCACGACGCGATCCTCGCCCAGCCCTGGGGCACCTTGGAGGGCGAGATCAAGGTCACCGAGCAGGGCGAGGTCATCTCCGACAAGTACCTCGTGCCCTCCCTGGCCCGGGAGAACCTGGAGCTGACCGTGGCCGCCACGCTCCAGGCATCCGCCCTGCACACCGCCCCGCGCCAGTCCGACGAGGCCCTGGCCCGCTGGGACGCCGCGATGGAGACCGTCTCGGAGGCCGCCCACCGCTCCTACCGCGCACTGGTCGAGGACCCCGACCTGCCCGCGTACTTCTTCGCCTCCACCCCCGTCGACCAGCTCGCCGAGCTCCACCTCGGCTCCCGCCCCTCCCGCCGCCCCGACTCCGGCGCCGGCCTGGACGGGCTGCGGGCCATCCCGTGGGTGTTCGGCTGGACCCAGTCGCGGCAGATCGTCCCCGGCTGGTTCGGCGTCGGCTCCGGGCTCAAGGCCGCCCGCGAGGCGGGTCTTGACGCGGTCCTGGACGAGATGCACCAGCACTGGCACTTCTTCCGGAACTTCCTGTCCAACGTCGAGATGACGCTCGCCAAGACCGATCTGCGGATCGCCCGGCACTACGTCGACACGCTGGTGCCCGACGAGCTCAAGCACGTCTTCGACACCATCCGGGCGGAGCACGAGCTGACCGTGCGGGAGGTGCTGCGGATCACCGGCGAGACCGAGCTGCTGGACTCCAACCCGGTGCTGAAGCAGACCTTCCACGTCCGCGACGCCTACCTGGACCCCATCTCCTACCTCCAGGTCTCCCTGCTCCACCGCCAGCGCACCGCCCGCGAGCGCGGCGAGACCCCCGACCCGCTCCTCGCCCGCGCCCTCCTGCTGACGGTCAACGGCGTCGCGGCGGGCCTGCGCAACACGGGCTGACCCGCGTCCGGCGCCCGAGGTGACCGCGGCCCGGGCCGCTCCGCGAGGAGCGGCCCGGGCCACGGTCTTCGGCGCGGTCTTCGGCGCGGTCCTCGGCGCGGTCCTCGGGTTCAGAACGTGAGGGTGGCGAAGGACGCGGCCAGGAGGGTCACACCGGTGAGGCCCAGGGCCCAGGCGGTGCGGCGGAGGCGGAGGCCGCCGGCGACCATCAGGGAGGCCAGGAGGAGGGAGCCCGCGAAGGGCACCCAGGCGTGCAGCACACCGGCCCAGCCGGTCCGTACCGCCTCGTCCGTGCCGGGCTTCAGGGCCACCGGCAGACGGTCGCCCGGGCCGTCGGCGACCGCCTTGTCGATCCGCACCCGGGCGCGGGCGCGGCCGGAGCCGTCGGTGGGCGCGAAGGCGCCGGTGCACCAGTCGTCGTCGCACCGGGAGACCGTGACCGTGCCGCGTTCGAGATTCTTGGTGAACATCGCCGGCTTGGCGGTCCCCCACGAGTACCACACCCCGGCGACCAGGACGAACAGCGCGATAAGCGCCATGACCACGTTCTTCGTGAGCAACAGCAGCCCGTACGCGTTCTCGCCCGCCCGCCGCGTACGGCTGCGCTTGATCGTGCCGGTGGAAGACATGGCGGCGATCCTGGCGACACCCGGGCGCGCGGTCAACCTTTCCGGTCGGGGCCCGCCCGAGCGAGGGTCAGGAGTTGTACGTGCCCTGCGCGCGCTCCAGGCCGTCCACGATCAGCGTCTCCACGGCGTCCGCCGCGCGGTCCACGAAGTAGTCCAACTCCTTGCGCTCGGCGGCGGAGAAGTCCTTGAGCACGAAGGCCGCGACATCCATCCGGCCGGGCGGGCGGCCGATGCCGAAGCGGACGCGGAAGTAGTCGGGGCCGAGCGACTTGGTGATCGACTTCAGGCCGTTGTGGCCATTGTCACCACCGCCGAGCTTCAGCCGCAGCGCGCCGTAGTCGATGTCCAGTTCGTCGTGGATCGCAATGATGTGCCCGACCGGCACCTTGTAGAAGTCGCGCAGCGCGGTGGTCGGTCCTCCGGAGAGGTTCATGAACGACATCGGCTTGGCGACGATCATCCGCCGGCCGGCCGGGCCGGGCGGGCCGACGCGCCCCTCCACGACCTGCGCACGGGACTTGTGCGCCTTGAACCGGGCACCCATGCGGTCGGCCAGCAGGTCGGCCACCATGAAGCCGACGTTGTGGCGGTTGCCCGCGTACTCGGGCCCGGGGTTGCCGAGGCCCACCACGAGCCAGGGGCTGGCTTCGTCCGTCATCTGGCTGTCTCCTGGAGTGGGCCGGGGGTGGCTGCGGCCGCCGCCCCGGGCCCGGCCCCGGGAGGGGTGGGGGCGGGACGGCGGCCGGAGAAGGGAAGGGCGTCGCGCCTCGGTGCTCTACGGCGCCGAGGCGGTGTGGTGACGCCCGCGGGGCGTGGTTACGCCTCCTCGCCCTCACCCTCGCCCTCGGCGGCCTGGGCCTCGGCCTGGGCACCGACGACCTGGAGCACGACGGTGTCCTCCTCGACCGCCAGGGTGGTGCCGGCCGGCAGGGTGATGTCCTTGGCCAGGATGGAGTGACCGGCGTCCAGGCCCGCGATGGAGACGGTGACCGACTCCGGGATGTGGGTGGCCTCGGTCTCCACCGGCAGCGCGTTCAGCACGTGCTCCAGCAGGTTGCCGCCGGGGGCCAGGTCGCCCTCGGTGTGGACCGGAATCTCGACGGTGACCTTCTCGCCGCTCCGGACCAGGAGCAGGTCCACGTGGCGGAGGAAGCCCTTGATGGCATCGCGCTGCACGGCCTTGGGGATGACGAGCTCCTTCTTGCCCTCGAGGTCGAGGGCAAGAAGCGCGTTCGGGGTCTTGAGCGCGAGCATCAGGTCGTGGCCCGGCAGGTTGACGTGGACCGGCTCGGCGCCGTGGCCGTACACCACGGCGGGGACCAGACCCTCACGGCGGGCGCGGCGGGCGGCGCCCTTGCCGAACTCGGTACGGGGCTTGGCGGAAAGCTTGATCTCGGCCATGACTGCACTCCTCGTAGTCATTCGATGAACGATCTGACGGCCGTCACCCGGCCCACGACAGACCACCTCTACGAAGAGCGCGTCGATAACGGACGAGCCGCGCGCGTGGCCGCACACAGCTTCCCTCGCCGAGCAACCCGGCAATTCTACCGTCCCCGGACCCATGCCCCCGCACACGGCCCCGGTACGCCCCCGCCCGCGGCCCCGGCACCCGGCACCCGCCCGCGCCCGCGGCTCCGGCACATGGCTGAGGCCACCCCGCCGGGGGTGGCCTCAGATCGGTCGGCGGGCGCCTAAGTCACCGGCGCCGGTGCCGGCACCCATCAGTGCTCCTCGAAGAGGCTGGTCACCGAGCCGTCCTCGAAGACCTCCTGGACCGCGCGGGCGATGGTGGGCGCCATCGACAGCACGGTGATCTTGTCGAGCTCGACCTCGCTCGGGGTGGGCAGGGTGTTGGTGAAGACGAACTCGCTCACCTTCGAGTTCTTCAGCCGGTCCGCGGCCGGGCCGGACAGCACACCGTGGGTGGCGGTCACGATCACGTCCTCCGCCCCGTTGGCGAACAGCGCGTCCGCCGCGGCGCAGATGGTTCCACCGGTGTCGATCATGTCGTCGACCAGGACGCAGACCCGGCCCCGGACATCACCCACGACCTCATGGACGGTGACCTGGTTGGCCACGTCCGGGTCGCGGCGCTTGTGCACGATGGCCAGCGGGGCGCCGAGCCGGTCGCACCAGCGGTCGGCGACCCGCACCCGGCCGGCGTCCGGGGAGACCACGGTGAGCTTGGAGCGGTCGACCTTGGCGCCCACGTAGTCCGCGAGCACCGGCAGGGCGAAGAGGTGGTCGACCGGGCCGTCGAAGAAGCCCTGGATCTGGTCGGTGTGCAGATCGACCGTGAGGATCCGGTCGGCGCCCGCCGTCTTGAGCATGTCCGCGATCAGACGGGCCGAGATGGGCTCGCGGCCGCGGTGCTTCTTGTCCTGGCGGGCATAGCCGTAGAACGGCACGATCACCGTGATCGAGCGCGCGGAGGCCCGCTTCAGCGCATCGACCATGATGAGCTGCTCCATGATCCATTTATTGATCGGAGCCGTGTGGCTCTGGATCAGGAAACAGTCGGCGCCTCGCGCGGACTCCTGAAAACGGACGTAGATCTCGCCGTTGGCGAAGTCGAATGCCTTGGTCGGGACCAAGCTGACGCCCAGCTCGTGGGCGACCTCCTCGGCCAGCTCGGGGTGGGCGCGGCCGGAGAAGAGCATCAGCTTCTTCTCGCCGGTCGTCTTGATCCCGGTCACAGCAAGTCTCCTTGGATGTCACTTTGATGCGCTTATCACGGTACGCCCCGCACGGCGCACCCGTGCACGGGTCATCCCTCGCCCGCGTCCTCCTGGCGGGCCGACTCGGCGGCCCTGGCGGCGGCGCTTCCGGGGCGCTTGCGGGCGACCCAGCCCTCGATATTCCGCTGCTGGCCGCGTGCGACGGCGAGCGAGCCCGGGGGCACATCCTTGGTGATGACCGAGCCGGCGGCGGTGTAGGCGCCGTCCCCGATCGTGACCGGAGCCACAAGCATGTTGTCCGCTCCGGTGCGGCAGTGGCTGCCGATGGTGGTGTGGTGCTTGTTGACGCCGTCGTAGTTCACGAACACGCTGGCGGCGCCGATGTTGGTGTATTCGCCGATGGTCGCGTCGCCGACGTAGGACAGGTGCGGCACCTTGGTGCCCTCGCCGATCCTGGCGTTCTTCATCTCCACGTACGTGCCGGCCTTGGCCTTGGCGCCGAGCCGGGTGCCGGGGCGCAGATACGCGTACGGGCCGACGCTCGCGCCCGCGCCGATCTCCGCGCCCTCGGCGACGGTGAAGCTCACCTTCGCGCCCTCGCCGACGGTGGTGTCGGTGAGCCGGGAGTCCGGGCCGACCTCGGCGTCCGCCGCGATGTGGGTGGCGCCGAGCAGCTGGGTGCCGGGGTGGACCAGGGCGTCCGGCTCGAAGGTGACGGTCGCGTCCACCCAGGTGGTGGCCGGGTCGACGACGGTCACCCCGCTGAGCATGGCCCGGGTCAGCAGCCGGTCGTTGAGCAGCCTGCGCGCCTCGGCGAGCTGCACCCGGTTGTTGATGCCGACGATCTCGCGGTGGTCCCCGGCCACACAGGCGCCGACGCGGTGCCCGGCCTCGCGCAGGATGCCCAGCACATCGGTGAGGTACTCCTCGCCCTGGCTGTTGTCGGTGCGCACCTTGCCCAGGGCGTCGGTCAACAGGCGGGCGTCGAAGGCGAAGACCCCCGAGTTGATCTCGCGGATCTCGCGCTGGGCGTCGGTGGCGTCCTTGTGCTCCACGATCGCGGTGACCGCGCCGCTCGCCCCCTCGCGCACGATCCGGCCGTAGCCGGTCGCGTCGGGGACCTCGGCGGTCAGCACGGTGACGGCGTTGCCCTCGGCGGCGTGGGTCCCGGCGAGCCGGCCGAGGGTCTCCCCGGTCAGCAGCGGGGTGTCCCCGCAGACGACGACCACGGTGCCGTCCAGGACGACCCCGCTGTCGGAGAGCTCCTCGAGCCCCATCCGCACGGCGTGGCCGGTGCCGTTCTGCTCGTGCTGCACGGCGGTGCGCACCTCGGCGTCGATCTCCGCCAGATGGGCGGTGACCTGCTCGCGGGCGTGGCCGACGACGACCACCAGGTGCTCGGGGGACAGTTCGCGGGACGCGGCGACGACGTGCCCGACGAGGGACCGGCCGCAGATCGCATGCAGGACCTTGGGAGTCGCCGACTTCATGCGGGTGCCCTCACCCGCTGCGAGGACGACGACGGCTGCCGGGCGGTTGACGCTCACGGATGTGCCCTTCGGGCTCGGCTCGGGGTGGACACCCGGCAGGATACCGAGAGGTTTCGGGGCGGGAACGAGGGTGGGTCCCGGCGTGGGCGGTCAGGTTTCGAACTTGAGCTCCCCTGCAAGGACTCGAACCTTGACAAACAGCTCCAAAGGCTGCTGTGCTACCTGATTACACCACAGGGGATGGTAAAGCGGTCAAATCGGACGCCTGGTGGAGGTCACCGACTTGGCCCCCACCACTATGCCGTACCAAGCGCCCTCGATGCGACGGTAGAGCTCCGCGCTTTGGGCCACATAGATCACGAGGCAGCCCCTGTAGGCGTCTGTCGTGTTGTGTCGCGTGGTCTTGGGGTTGTGCTTCTTGAGTGTCGCGCGTTGGAAGGTGCTGGGATCGACGCCTGCCAATTCTGCCCAGAAGCGCGTCGCCGCCGGCACGTCTGCCGACTCGTGAATGCTGAGGCGGAAACGCAAGTGCTCCGGGGGCACCTCCAATAGGTCGAGCCAGCGCAGATAGAGCTCGATGACGTTCGGGTCGCTATTGATGAATTGCAGGGTCTCGCGCCGCTGGTACGGCTTGTCCTTCGCTCCCTCTGCCCAGTACAGCGCGACTCCGGCGATGAACAGCTCCCGGTCCGTCATCTCGCCGATCTCCCGCGCCGCCGCCAGCTTCGTCTGCTGGCGCTCGATCTCGCGTCGCCGCAGCGTGGCCTCCCATCCCCGCTTGGCGATCGCCGACGCCTCCTCCCGTGTGCGCGGCGGCGGCTTCGGCAGGTCGCGTACCCACAGCGAGATCGAGCTCTTCGAGCACCCCAGCTCCAGCTGGATCTGGTCGTAGGTCATGCCGCGCAGTCGCATTTCGCGGGCTTTCGCCCGTAAGCCGTCCTTCGTGTTCGGCCGCTTGGTCCACTCGGGTGGCGGCTCGCCCTCCAGGAGGCGGTTCAGGATGTCGTTGTTGTGGACCTTCAGGCGGTCGCGGATCTGCCTACGGCTCAGGCCTTCCCTCCGTAGCGCGATCGCCCGCTCTCGCAGTTCCTCGAAGATGGCCGACCGGTCGCACGGGCCGCTCGGCCCGTCGCCGTCGCGGCGTCCTGGTTCGCTCATGGCCACACTGTTGTTCGCCCCGCAGACGCGTGTGTCGCAAACATGGACGATTCATTCGTTCGAGTTAAAAGTCGCACTTTGCGTTCTGTTCGAGGGCGCTTCACCCGTGCCGTGTCCCGGGGTGCACCCCTGGGACACGGCCGTAGTCTGGTCCGTATGACTGCGACGGGGGATACGGGGGACGTCGAGGCGGCGGGCGCGCGGGGCGCGCCCGCCGGGCCGTGGTGGTGGCCGCGGCGGCGGAGCATGGTGCTGGACATCGTCCTGGCCGTGGTGTCGGCGGTGGAGTGCGCGGCGGAGGGCGTCGCGTTCGCCCATGACGCCGGCGTCCCGGCCGCCGTAGGGGTGGCGATGGGGCTGCTGGTCGGCGCCACGCTGCTGCTGCGGCGGCGCTGGGCGATCGCCGTGGTGCTGATATCGATCGCGGTCACCCCGGCGGAGATGGGCATGCTGCTCAGCATCGTCGGCCTCTACACCCTCGCCGCCTCCGAGGTGCCGCGCCGGATCACGGCCGTGCTGGCCGGGATGTCCGGCGCGGGCACGCTGATCATCTCGACCATCCGGTTCCGGGAGGACATGCACCACAGCACCACGGCGTCCACCGGCTGGTGGATCCCGCTGGTCGCCGTGGTGATGTCCCTGGGGCTGACCGCGCCGCCCATCCTGCTCGGGCTGTACGTCAGGGCCAGGCGGCGGCTCGTGGAGAGCCTGCGGGAGCGGGCGGACGGCCTGGAGCGCGAGCTGTCGCTGCTGGCGGAGCGGGCCGAGGAGCGGGCGGAGTGGGCCCGTAACGAGGAGCGCACCCGGATCGCCCGCGAGATGCACGACGTGGTGGCTCACCGGGTGAGCCTGATGGTGGTGCACGCGGCGGCCCTCCAGGCGGTCGCCCTCAAGGACCCGGAGAAGGCCGCGAGGAACGCGGCGCTGGTCGGCGACATGGGCCGGCAGGCGCTGACCGAGCTGCGGCAGATGCTCGGAGTGCTGCGCTCCGAGGACGTCGGCCAGCGGGCCCCGGCCTCGGCCGCCACCCGCCCGGCGGACGAGGAGCCGGCGCCGCTGGCGGCGGTGGCCGCCGCCGCGTCGGCCGCGGCGGAGGCCGCCGGGGCGGCGGAAGGGGCCGGGGCGGCGGACGCGGGGGGCGTGCGCGGGGCCCGGGCGGCGGAGGGGGCCGGGGCGGCGGACCTCGCCGGCGGGCCCGGCCTGGCGGGCGGGCCGCGCCTGGCGGAGCTGGAGACGCTGGTCGGGCAGTCGCGGGCGGCCGGGATGGTCGTGGAGCTGTCGGTGGAGGGCGAGGAGCGCGGCTACGCGCCCCGGGTGGAGCAGACCGCCTACCGCGTGGTCCAGGAGGCGCTGACCAACGTCCACAAGCACGCGCCGGGCGCGCGGGCGCGGGTCCGGCTCGCCTACCGGACCTCCGAGGTCGCGGTGCAGGTGGAGAACGGCCCGTCGGAGCGGGGCGCGGCGGACGCGGGGCTGCCGAGCGGCGGCAACGGCCTGCTGGGGATGAAGGAGCGGGTGGCGGTGCTCGGTGGCGGGTTCGTGTCGGGGGCCACGGAGGCGGGCGGCTTCCGGGTCTCGGCGGTCATCCCGGACCGTGCGGCAGCGGATCGTACGGCCGGGGATCGTACGGCCGGGGACCGTGCGGCCGCGGACGCTGTGGTCCGTACGGCCGACGGCTCCGCCGGCGGCTCGGTGGACCTCCCCGTGCGGGAGCGGGACGCCGAGCGGGCGAAGAGCGCGTAGCTAGCCCTCCTGGGTCCCGTGCCCGTGGGTTTGCGGTGAGTATCGGACAGCGACACGCCGACACGACGGCGTGTCGCCGTCCGATACTCACCGCGGATCGGGCCCTACCCGCGGGCCAGGCGCTGCGGCTGGACGCCCGTCACCAGCGCCGCCAGCGCCGCGTCGATGTCCGGGCCCAGGTACCAGTCCCCGGTGTGGTCCAGGCTGTACACCCGGCCCTCCGCGTCGATGGTCAGCAACGCCTGCCCGTCCGCCTCCTCGCCCAGCGGGCAGACCTCCGTGCCCAGCGCCCGTCCTAAATCGCCCAGCGTCCTGGCCAGGTGCAGGCCGTGCAGCGGGTCGATGTGGAAGGGGGTCGGGGCGATGTGCCGCCCGGCCCCGGGCGGGACGACGCGCAGCCCGCCGAACTCGGCCCACGCCTCGACGGCCGCCGGGAAGACGGCGTGCAGGTGCCCGGCGGGGGAGATGTGGGCGCGCAGGGTGTCCGCCCACACCTCGGCCTGCCGGATGTCGCGACGCCCCGGCCGCCAGCCGGCCTCGCGCAGGGCGGCGTCGACGGCGACGGAGAAGCGGGTGGTGTCCATGGCGCGCACGCGTGGCGATGCCTCCAAGGTCAGCCCCTGGCCGGGCCCGCCGGGGCCTCTGCCCCGCCGGCCCCATCGGGGTGTCCCACGGCCCGTACGCCGAAATGGGCCAGCAGCGGCACGCAGGACCGGCACGGCGGGGCGTAGCTGCCGTGGTGCGGGTCGCCGGCCTCGCGGATCCGGCGCGTTGTGATCTTGGCCTGTTTGAAGGCGCGGCGGGCCTCGCCTTGGCTGAGCGGCTTGCGGGCGGCGCGCTTGGAGCGGTTCGCCTCCACGCCGGTCAGATGGCGGGACAGCAGGATCGCCTCCGGGCAGCGGCCGGTGAACCGCTCCCGCTGCGCGCTGGTGAGGGTGTCCAGGAAGTCCTGGACCAGGGGGTGCAGCGCGGGCGGCTGGTCGCCCTTGCTCGCGGTGCAGGTGAGGGTCTGCCCGCGGACGGAGAGCGCGGCGGCGACGGTCGGCAGGATGCCGTCGCGGCGGTGGAGGAGCTCGGGCGGCCCGGCCGCGCCGTCGGTGTCGCTCCAGCTGAGCCGTGGGTCGTGCTGTCCGGGCGCGGCGCCGTCGTGGCCGCCCGGCCTGCTCGTACCGTGCATGTTCTGCCTTCCCTCCCCGCGCAATCCGCGCGCGATCCCGCGCAATCCCCCCCGGTTGCGAAGATCAGCCTGCCAAATGTTGCGCGTGGTGCGAAAGTCCGGGGGTGTCCGGTGCGGGCCGGGCGAAAATCGGCGGGGCGCGGAGCGGTCCCGGATCGGCCCGTGGGCGGCGGGCGCGGCGGGGTCCGGGTCGGCCCGTGGGTGCCGGGCGCGGCGGGGTCCGGCCTCGCGCTACCGCATAGTCTGTCCGTAGTAGCCAGCAGCAGCAGGGGGCATCCGCCATGACGACAGGTCGGCTCGGGCAGCACGCCGCGCCACCGAACACGGCCTACGCCGGGCAGGTCGTGCACTTCCCGGACCCGGTGAGGGCCGCCAGGCACCCCAAGGGCGTCTGGGTGGACGAAAACGGCTATCCGGACTTTACGCCCTATGCGCGCGCCGCCGCCGAAATAGCCGAGCCCCCCGAGGGATTCGGCGTCGACGAACTGCGGCTGACCGACTACGTGTCCGCCAACGCCGCGCTGCACGCGGTCGGCCACGACCTGTGGGACGGCTCGTCGAGCGTGGCCACCCCGCACGGCTGGACCTGGCACCACGTCGCCGGCACCCGCCGCCTGGAGCTGATCCCGGTGGAGGTCAAGGCGCTGCTGCGGCACCACGGCGGGCTCGCGACCGCCGCCGTCGACCAGGACAAGCGCGGCACCCGGCCCCTCCAGGAGACCCGCCCGGTCCACTTCCGGCTGCCCAAGCGCGGTCTGTCGGTCACCGAGGAGCAGGTCCTCGGCGTCGAGGAGGACCTCGGCTACCGGCTGCCCGGCGCGTACCGCGCCTTCCTCAAGGCGGCGGGCGGCTGCGCGCCCGTCGGCGCGGCGCTCGACCCCGAGCTCGGCCTGCTGGTCGACCAGCCGTTCTTCACGGTGCGCGACGAGGCCGCGGTCAACGACCTCGTCTACATCAACAAATGCCTGCGCGACCACTTCACCAAGGACTTCCTCGGGGTCGGCTTCGTGCAGGGCGGGGTCATCGCGGTGAAGGTCAAGGGCGACGCGATCGGCTCGGTCTGGTTCTGCGCGTACGACGACGCGCGGGACCGCGACGGCTGGACGGTGCAGGAGCGCGTCGAGCACCTGATGCTGCCCTGCGGCGACGACTTCGACGCCTTCCTGCTGCGGCTCGCGGGCAACCCGCCGGAGTTGGAGACGGTGGCCAACCTGATGGTGGAGGGCGGCTTCGCGTACGCCGTCCCGGTGGAGGGGTGAGCGCGATGGTGACCTTCGCACAGGCGCAGGAGCGCGCGGAACTCTGGATCAACGGCGACGTGCCCGGCTACCAGCAGCGCGAGGTGCGGGTGCGGGAGTTCGACCTGGGCTTCGTGGCCTGGGCCGAGGACCGCGCGGACGGCCCCGTCTCGGACGCGCCCGCCGAGGGCGCCCGGCTGGTCATCGCCCGCGACAGCGGGGACACGACCCTGTGGCCCGCGCTGCCGGTGGGCGAGGTCATCCGCCGGTACGAGGAGGAGTACGGATCCGCCGGCGGCCGCGAGGAGACCACCTCCACGGGGAGCCGGCCCCAGCGCATCGACCTCAACGCGACCTCCTTCCTGCTGACCCCGCCGGCCTGGCTCCAGGAGGCGGCCGACGCCATGGGCATCCCCGACCAGCGGTCGGGCGCCAGTGGTGGTGGGCGCGGGTCGGACTCCGGCCCGGCGCCCGCCGGGCCGGCGGGCGACTCGACCGGCGGCACGCCGGGGGCCGGAGCCGCGCCGCCTGCGGCGCCGGACGGTGATTCCGCCGCGGGTTCCGGCACGGCCGGTGGTTCGGCCGATGGCGGGGCGGACGATTGGCCGGGTTCCGGTACGGGCTCGCCTGCGGCTTCCGGCACGGCCGGTGGTTCGGCCGATGGCGGGGCGGACGATTGGCCGGGTTCCGGTACGGGCTCGCCTGCGGCTTCCGGCACGGCCGGTGGTTCGGCCGATGGCGGGGCGGACGATTGGCCGGGTTCCGGTACGGGCTCGCCTGCGGCTTCCGGCACGGCCGGTGGTTCGGCCGATGGCGGGGCGGACGATTGGCCGGGTTCCGGTACGGGCTCGCCTGCGGCTTCCGGCACGGCCGGTGGTTCGGCCGATGGCGGGGCGGACGATTGGCCGGGTTCCGGTACGGGCTCGCCTGCGGCTTCCGGCACGGCCGGTGGTTCGGCCGACGGTGGGGCGGACGACTGGCCGGGCGCGTCCGGCCCGGCGAGGGGCCCCGCCGGCGGCGAGCCCGGTGTGGTGGACGACTGGCCGGGCTCTGGCGCGTCGGGCACGGCCGGAGCCGGGGCGGCTGCGGCGTCGGGTGCGTCGGGTTCGTATGACGGTGGTTCCGAGGCGGGTGCTTCGGGTGGCGTCGGTGACGGGGCTTCGGGGACGGATGACTGGCCGGGCGCTTCGGGCGTAGCCGGAGCTGCGACGGCTGCGGCGTCGGGTGCGTCGGGTTCGTATGACGGTGGTTCCGAGGCGGGTGCTTCGGGTGGCGTCGGTGACGGGGCTTCGGGGACGGATGACTGGCCGGGCGCTTCGGGCGTAGCCGGAGCTGCGACGGCTGCGGCGTCGGGTGCGTCGGGTTCGTATGACGGTGGTTCCGAGGCGGGTGCTTCGGGTGGCGTCGGTGACGGGGCTTCGGGGACGGATGACTGGCCGGGCGCTTCGGGCGTAGCCGGAGCTGCGACGGCTGCGGCGTCGGGTGCGTCGGGTTCGTATGGCGGTGGTTCTGGGGCGGGTGCTCCGAACGGGGCCGCTGACGGCGCGCCGGGGGCCGACGACTGGCCGGGCGCTTCGGGTGCGGCCGGTGGGTACAGCGGTGCCTCCGGGGGTGGCGCTCCGAGCGGGGCCGCTGACGGCGCGTCGAGTACGGACGACTGGCCGGGCGCGGCCGGCGCGGGTGCTCCCGGGGGTTCCGGTGGGGCCGCTGGGCGGTCTTCGGCGGTGGACGATTGGCCGGGTTCCGGCACATCGGGCGCGAGTGCGGGGGCTTCTGACGACGACTCGCGGGGCGGTCGGCAGGGCGTCGGGGCGGATGCCGCCGCGGGGGGCGACAGCCCCTGGGGTGTCCCCGCCGACTCCCCGGCCCCCGGTGCCCCCGCCGGCGGCACGCCGTGGGCGGGTGCCGACACCAATTCCGGGAGCGACGACAGCGACCGGTCGGTCGCCCCGCCCGTCACGGTCTTCGCCCCGCCGCTCGCGGGCTCCGACGACGAGGACACCCCGGCGCCGGGCGTGCGCCCGGACGCGAAGACGGAGTTGCTGGCGGCGGGCAGTGCGCTGCCGCCCACCGCCATCGCCCCGGCCCTGGACATGCCGCCCCCGTCGGGGCCGCCGGCCGCGGGCCCGGGTGTCCCCGGGGCGCCTCCCGGCGCGCCCGGCGTGCCGTCGGCCCCGCCCGGCGTGCCTGGCGCCCCGGGCGCCGGTCCGGCCGTGGGGCAGCCCGCGCCGCCTCCGCCGCCGTCCGGGCCCGGTGCTCCGGGCGCGTCGGCCGGGGGGTACGTGCCGACGCAGCTGGTCTCGGCGCTCGACCCCGAGGGCCTCGGCGCCCCGGGTGGGGCACCGGGCGGTGCGCAGACGCCGCCTCCGCCGTCGGCGCCCGGCGCCCCGGGCGCGGGCGCGACGCCTCCGCCGGGTGCGCCCGGCCAGCCCGGCGCTGCGGACGGGATGCACGCCGCGGCGACGATGTTCGCCGGGGGGCCGGGTGCGCCGGGCGTGCCCGGAGCCCCCGGCGGACCGGGAGCCCCCGCGGCCCCCGGTGGACCCGCGGCACCCGGGGCCCCTGGGGCGCCGGGCGTGCCGGGTCCCCCCAGTGTGCCGGGTGCGCCGGGTGCGCCGGGCGCGGGTGCCCCGCAGCCGCCCGGCCCGCCTGGACCTCCTGGGCCGCCCGGGCCTCCCGGTGCGCCGGGTCAGCCCGCCGCGTCGGGCCCCCAGCCGCCCGGTCCGCCGGGTGTGCCGGGCGCCGGGGGCGCCCAGATGCCGCCCCCGTCGGGTCCGGCCGCCAACTTCCCCGGCCCGCCGAGCGCTCCGGGTGGGATGCACGCGGCGGCCACGATGCTCGCCGGTGGCCCAGGCGCACCCGGTCAGCCCGGCGCGCCTGGTCAGCCCGGTGCCCCGGGGCAGCCCGGGGTGCCCGGCCCCGGCGGTGCCCAGATGCCGCCCCCGCCGCCCGGCCCCGGCTTCCCCGGCGCGCCCGGTGCCCCCGGCGCGCCCGGGATGCCCGGCGCACCCGGCCAGCCCGGCGCGCTGGGTCAGCCCGGTGCATCCGGCGCACCCGGCCAGCCCGGTGCCCCCGGGCAGCCCGCCGTCCCCGGCGGCGTGCACGCCGCCGCGACGATGCTCGCGGGCGGCCCCGGCACGCCCCCGCCCGGTATGCCGGGCCCCGGCATGTCCGGCCCCGGCACCCCTCCGCCCGGCGGCGGATACGCCTATCCCGCGCCGCCGTCCGGCCAGCCGACCGTCGGCCCCGGCTATATGGCGGTGCTGCGCTACCGCGCGCAGGACGGCTCCGAGCAGCAGCTCATCCGCCGTTCCGCGCCCGGCACCCCGCACCCCGAGTGGCAGATCCTGCACGAGCTGCGCGGGATGAACGTCCCCCCGCAGCAGGTGCTCGAGCTGCACACCGAGCTGGAGTCCTGCGATCTGCCCGGCGGCTACTGCGCGCGCATGATCAAGGAGACCTGGCCGCAGGTGCGGATCAGCCACACGGCGGCGTACGGGCGCGACCACGCGACCCGCCAGCAGGGCGTACGCCACCTGATCGAGCATCAGGGGGAGTTGCACCAGGTGGCGGACGGCCCGGCCCGTCCGGCCCCGAACCGGGTGCCGCTGCCGCACCCCAGCCAGGTGCAGCGGGTGCCCCCGGTGCCGCCGGAGGCGCTGGCGCAGGAGCTGATCCAGTCGTTCGGCCCGCAGGGCGTCTTCCGGTTCGACCAGCGCGCGGTGTCGCGGATGGGCGTGCCGGACGTGGTCGCGCAGACGCTGGTCTGGGCGGGGCTGCCGATGGACTTCGGGCCGTTCTTCTGGGCGCAGGCCCAGCAGGGCCGTCCGGTGCCGACGCTCGCCGAGCTGGCCGCCGAGCGCGGGGTGCAGCCCGCGCCGGACGCGGGGTCGTACCTGGTCATGGGCAATGACTTCGGCCGTCAGCTCTGCGTGCAGTACGGCACGGCGCACATCGTGGCGGTGCCGGTGGAGGCGGGCCCCGGCGGTACGTCGGTGCCGCCGCAGTTCGTCAACACCTCGCTGCCGGACTTCGTCCGCTGCCTGGCCCTGCTGGGCCGGATGTGGCGGCTGCGGTACGGGCTGACGCCCGAGCAGGCGGGCCGCTGGACGGTCGACTTCCAGGCGCAGCTCGCCTGCCTGGACCCGGCGGCGCTGTCCTCGCCGGACCACTGGTGGGCGGTGCTGCTGGAGCAGATGTGGGACGGCCTGCTCTGAACGAGCCCTGAAGTACGAGCCCGGAAGTACGAGCCCTGAAGTACGAGCCCTGATAGCGAGTCCTGAGGCGAACAGCGCCAGAACATCAGGACCGAGGCGCCCGACCCCCGTGACGGGGGCGGGCGCCTCGTCGTTGTCCTGTCCGGATTCCGTGTCGGCGCCACGAGGGCACGACCACGACAGCCCGGCCGAGGAAGATGGGCGGAGTGTCGCGTTATGTGCGATTAGCCGCGATCTATAAAGATGTGCGCCGGAGCGGTTGCATGCCGGACAAAAGGGGTTCCAAGGATGGGCGCATCGGTGTCACGTCAAGGTTTCACCATCGGCGGACGGGGCCGCGGCTACCGCCCCGAGCAGGTCGACCGCGCTCTGGCGGAGTTGTCCGACGCGCGCGACGCGGCGTGGGAGCGGGCCGCGCGGCTGACCGTGCTGAGCAATGAGCTGGCCGCCGAGGCCGAGCGGCTGCGCGAGGCGGTCGCTCAGTTGGCCCCCCAGACGTACGAATCGCTGGGCGACCGGGCGCGGCTGATTCTGTTCGCGGCCGAGGAGGAGGCCGCGAGCCTGCGGGCGCGCGCCGAGGCCTCGGCGCAGGAGCTGTGGGACGCCGCGCGGGCCGCGGCCCGTACGGTCGAGGAGGCCGCCCGCGAGGAGGCCGAGCGGGTGCGGGCCGCCGCCGAGGCGTCCGCGCGCGCCACCCTGGAGTCGGCCCAGGCGGATGTGGACGAACTGCGCGCCGCCTCGCGGCAGGACGCCAAGGAGTGGCGGGGCGAGGCCCTGTCCGCGCTGAAGGAGACGCGGCAGCGCAGCGCCGCCGTCCTGGCCGAGCTGGAGCGGGACCACGCCGAGCGCTGGGAGGCGGCGGGCCGGGAGATCGCCCAGCGGGAGGCCGCGGTGGCCGAGGGCGTGGCGCAGATGGAGGAGCGCGCGCAGCGGAAGCTCGCCGAGGCCAAGCGGGAGTACGCGATGGCCGAGCAGGCGGCGCGGCTGCGGCAGGAGGACGCCCAGGCGCAGGCGGCGGAGATCATCGCGCAGGCGCGGGCCCGGGAGGAGCGTCTTGAGCGGGAGACGGAGCGGACGCTGCGCGAGCACGTGGAGCGGCGCGAGGAGCTCAAGTCGCATCTGGAGCATGTGCGGGGCAGCCTGGCGGCGCTGACCGGGCGGCCGGTCGCCGAGGACATCGGCTCGGCGCCGCAACCGGAAGCCTGACGGCCCCGCACCGGCCCCGGGACTTCGCCGCGACCCCGCGACCCCGCGACCCCGCGACCCGGCGACCCCGCGACCCGGCGACCCCGCGACCCGGCGACCCCGCGACCCCGCGACCCCGCGCTCCCGCGACCCCGTTACCCCGCCGTCCGCGCCTGCTCGTCGGCGCCCGTGGCGCCTTCCGGGCCGGTCGCCCCCGCCGCGCCCTGCTCCCCGTCGGGCCCGTCGGGGGTCCGGCGCGGGGCGAGGAACAGCAGGATCAGCAGGGCCAGGACGGCGGCGCCCGCCGAGCCGACGTACACATGCTCGACGGCGGTGTCGACCGCGCGCCGCAGATAGTCGGCGGCCTGGTCGGTGAGGGTGCCGGGGTGCTCGAGCGCGCGGGAGACCGAGTCGAGGTCGTCGGGCAGGCCGGGGCGGATGGCGGAGGGGGCCACCTCCAGGCGTCCGGTCAGCGTGGCGTTGGCGACGGCGCCGAAGACGGCCGCCCCCACGCACTGGCCGACCAGTCGGCAGAAGAGGATCGAGGCGGTCGCGGTGCCGCGCTCCGCCCAGCGTACGGACGACTGGACCCAGATGATCAGCGGTAGCTGGAAGAGACCGAGGGCCGCGCCGAGCAGCAGCATGATCAGCGCGGGCTGCCAGGCCGCGCCGGGGTCCGCGCCGGGGTAGGGGAGGAGCGGGAAGGCGAGCAGGACCAGCGCGGCGATCGAGACGCCGGTGATCGCGCAGCGCCGGAAGCCGATCCGGTTGTAGACGCGGCTGCTCAGGGCGGCGGAAATCGGCCAGCTGAGGGTCATGGCCGACAGCACGAACCCGGCCGCGATCGGGCCGAGGCCCAGGACCGACTGGCCGTAGGTGGGCAGGAAGACGGTCGGGGCGATCATCAGCAGGCCCAGCGCGCCGAGCGCGAGGTTGACGGCCGAGATCGTACGGCGGCGCCAGACCCAGCCGGGGATGATGGGCTCGGCGGCGCGGCGCTCGATCCACACGGTCCCGGCCATGCCCACCGCGCTGCCCGCGAACAGGGCGAGCGACGGCGCGGACAGCCAGGCCCAGGCCACTCCGCCCTGCACCAGGGCGGTCAGCAGCAGCCCGCCGGACACGAAGATCGCCAGGGCGCCGGCCCAGTCCACCCGGGAGGTGGCCACGGCCTCCCGGGCCGGCTCGTGCAGATGGCGGACGATCAGCAGCAGGGCGACGGCGCCGACCGGCAGGTTGATCAGGAAGATCCAGCGCCAGTCGGCGTATCCGGCGAGCAGCCCGCCGATGGCCGGGCCCGCCACGGAGGACAGGGCCCACACCGAGGAGAGCCGGGCCTGGATCTTCGGGCGCTCCTTGAGCGGGTACAGGTCGGCGGCGATGACCTGCACGGTGCCCTGCAGCGCGCCGCCGCCCAGGCCCTGGACGACGCGGAAGGCGATGAGGGAGCCCATGTCCCAGGCGCCCGCGCACAGCAGCGAGCCCAGCAGGAACAGCACGATCCCGAAGAGCAGGACGGGTTTGCGGCCGAAGGTGTCGGAGAGCTTGCCGTAGACCGGCAGACTGACCGTGACGGCGAGCAGATAGCCGGAGAACAGCCAGGAGAAGACGGAGAAGCCGCCGAGGTCGCCCACGATCTGGGGGATGGCCGTGGAGATGATGGTGGAGTCGAGCGCGGCGAGCGCCATGCCGAGCATCAGCGCGGCGGCGACGGGGCCCCGGCGGGCGGGCGGCGACGGGGCCGCCTCGGGGGTGGGGGGTCCGGTGTCCGAGCCTGTCCGCCGTCGTGCGGTGCCGCCCACCGTACGCACTCCTTCCCCCGGCCGAGCCGGGTCTCGGGGCTCGGTCGCCAAGTCCGTTGTACTACCCACGATTCCATGCGGGATCGGGGGATGGGAAGCGGGCGTCCGCCCCCTGGAACAGCGGACTTGATCCTTCCGTAGCGTCAGGGTGCAGCCTCTACCCCGAGACGGGGTACGCCTGAGGTCTCACACCCCTAGGGGATGTCCACCCCTTCCTCCTACCCGGGGTTCGTACCGGCGGAGGAGGTTTCCGACCTGCGGCGCTCTTAGGGTGGCTATGGCCGGCCTGACCGGGAGGGTATGGCCAGCCCCACCACCGATAGGGAGCCAGGCACCATCGCGTCACCCCGTACGCCTGGACCACGCTTGAGGCACGCGGTCGACGACCGTTCGGCCCCCGCAGACGACGCAGACAACCCAGATGACGCAGTACCCGCAGAAGCAGACGACCTAGGAGAGTCACCGTGACAACCGCTGTATCGATTCCCAAGACCGGGGGCAGTGGGGGACATACGGCTGTTGCCGCCCGCGCACGCCAGGTGGTCAAGGCCTACGGCTCGGGGGAGACCCGCGTGGTCGCGCTCGACCATGTGGACGTCGACATAGCCCGTGGCCAGTTCACCGCGATCATGGGCCCGTCGGGCTCCGGCAAGTCGACCCTGATGCACTGCCTCGCCGGGCTCGACACGGTGACCTCCGGTCAGATCTTCATCGACGAGACGGAGATCACCGGCCTCAAGGACAAGAAGCTCACCCAGCTGCGCCGCGACCGGATCGGCTTCATCTTCCAGGCGTTCAACCTGCTGCCCACGCTGAACGCGCTGGAGAACATCACGCTGCCCATGGACATCGCGGGCCGCAAGCCGGACCGCGGCTGGCTGGACCGCGTGGTGGAGACGGTCGGTCTCTCCGGGCGGCTCAAGCACCGGCCGAACCAGCTCTCCGGCGGTCAGCAGCAGCGCGTCGCCGTGGCGCGGGCCCTCGCCGCCCGCCCCGAGATCATCTTCGGTGACGAGCCCACCGGAAACCTGGACTCCAGGGCCGGCGCCGAGGTGCTCGGCTTCCTGCGGCGCTCGGTGGACGAGCTGGGCCAGACCATCGTGATGGTCACCCACGACCCGGTCGCCGCCGCGTACGCCAACCGGGTGCTGTACCTGGCCGACGGCCGGATCGTCGACGAGATGTACAACCCCACCGCCGAGCTGGTCCTCGAGCGCATGAAGAGCTTCGACGCGCGCGGGCGGGTGTCATGACCGTCTTCAAGACCTCGATGCGCAATTTCTTCGCGCACAAGGGACGCATGGCCCTGTCGGCCATCGCCGTCCTGCTGTCGGTGGCCTTCGTGACCGGCACTCTCGTCTTCACCGACACCACCAACGCCACCTTCGACCAGCTCTTCGCGAGCACCAGCCCCGATGTCTCGGTCAAGTCGAAGAACGCGGGCGGCAGCCAGAACAGCGCCCAGACCGGCAGGATCGAGACGGTGCCCGGCGACCGGATGGCCGACCTGAAGAGGGTCAAGGGCGTCAAGTCGGTGGTCGGTGACATCAGCACCGAGACCGTCACCGTCGTCGACAGGAACAACGACGACATCGGCCCCAGCTCCGGCGCCCCGACCGTCGCCACCAACTGGGACGCGACCGAGTTCCTCTCGGTGGACGTGAGCTCCGGCCACCAGCCGCGCGGCCCCACCGAGGTGATGCTCGACGCCGACACCGCCAAGAACAAGAAGCTGAAGATCGGCGACGAGCTGCGGCTCATCGCCGTGCCCGGCGAGTTCCGCGCCAAGATCGTGGGCCTGACCACCTTCAAGGTGACCAACCCCGGTGCCACCATCGTCTACACGGACACCGACACCGCGCAGCGCAAGCTGCTCGGCCGCCCCGGCGTGTACACCAGCTTCGCCCTCACCGCCCAGCCCGGCGTCAGCAACGACCAGCTGAAGAAGGACGTGGTCGCGGCCATCGGCGACGGCTTCAAGGTGCAGACGAAGGCCGAGGTCACCGAGGAGGGCAAGGACGACATCGGGTCCTTCCTGGACATCATGAAGTACGCGATGCTCGGCTTCGCCGGGATCGCCGTCCTGGTCGGCATCTTCCTCATCGTCAACACCTTCTCCATGCTGGTCGCCCAGCGCACCCGCGAGATCGGCCTGATGCGCGCCATCGGCTCCAGCCGCAAGCAGGTCAACCGGACCGTGCTCATCGAGGCGCTGCTGCTCGGCGTGGTCGGCTCGGTCCTCGGCATCCTGGGCGGCGTCGGCCTCGCCGTCGGGCTGATGAAGCTCATGGGCAACATGGGCCTGAACATCAGCACCGACCAGCTCACGGTCAAGCCCGCCACCCCCATCATCGGCCTCGTCATCGGCATCGTCGTCACCCTCATCTCGGCGTACATCCCCGCCCGACGCGCCGGGAAGATCTCCCCGATGGCGGCCCTGCGGGACGCGGGCACCCCGGCGGACGCCAAGGCCGGGCGCATCCGGGCCGTGGTCGGCCTGCTGCTCACGGCGGCGGGCACGGTGGCCCTGGTGGCGGCGGCGAAGGCGGACAAGGCGGCCGAAGGGTCGATGTTCCTGGGCCTGGGCGTGGTGCTGACCCTGGTCGGCTTCATCGTCATCGGCCCGCTGCTGGCCGGCCTGGTGGTCCGGGTGCTGGCCGCCGTCATCCTGCGGATCTTCGGCCCGGTCGGCCGCATGGCCGAGCGGAACGCGCTGCGCAACCCCCGGCGCACCGGCGCCACCGGCGCGGCCCTGATGATCGGCCTCGCGCTGGTCGCCTGTCTGTCGGTGGTCGGCTCCTCGATGGTCGCCTCGGCCAGCGAAGAGCTCGACAAGTCGGTCGGCGCGGACTTCATCGTCCAGTCCGACGGCGGCAAGCCGATCACCTCGGAGATCGAGAAGGCGGTGGCCGGGGCGAAGGGCCTGGACCACGTCAGCCACTTCAAGGACATCCGCGACGCCAAGATCACCACGCCTGACGGCAAGACCACCACCGACAACCTGGCCGCCTCCGACCCGACGCTCGCGGACGACCTCCGCACCCCCGCCGTCGACGGCTCGCTCGCCGACGCCTACGGCAAGGACGCCATCTCGCTGCCCGAGGGCTTCGCCAAGGACCACAAGGCGAAGAAGGGCGACACCGTCACCGTCGCCTTCAAGGGCGGCCGGACGGCCAAGCTCAAGGTCGCCGTCATCACCTCGGACGACACCTCGCTCAACAAGGGCGCCAAGTACCTGAACATCACCACGGTCGAGCGCTACGTCCCGGCCGACAAGGTCCCGGCGGACCTGATGATGCTGGCGGCCGCCAAGGACGGCCAGGAGAAGGAGGCGTACGCCTCGCTCAAGGCCCAGCTCGACCGGTATCCGCAGGTCAAGGTCCGGGACCAGACCGACTACAAGAAGCTGATGAAGGACCAGATCGGGCAGCTGCTCAACCTGGTCTACGGTCTGCTGGCCCTCGCGATCATCGTCGCCGTCCTCGGTGTGGTGAACACCCTGGCGCTGTCGGTAGTCGAGCGGACCCGCGAGATCGGCCTGATGCGCGCCATCGGTCTGTCCCGCCGCCAGATGCGCCGCATGATCCGCCTGGAGTCGGTCGTGATCGCGCTCTTCGGCGCCCTGCTGGGCCTCGGTCTCGGCATGGGCTGGGGGGCCACGGCGCAGAAGCTGCTGGCGCTCGAGGGCCTGAAGACCCTGGACATCCCGTGGCCGACGATCATCACCGTCTTCATCGGCTCGGCCGTGGTCGGCTTGGTCGCCGCGCTGCTCCCGGCCTTCCGGGCCGGCCGGATGAACGTGCTGAACGCCATCGCCACCGAGTAACCCCGACTGAACAGATATCACCTGGCCACTGCCCCTCCGTGGGGGTGAGGGGCAGCGGATGGGCCCGGCACGCTCGAAGGGAGCGCGCCGGGCCCGGCGGGTTTCCGCGACCCGGACGGCAACAGGTTCGTGATCGTGCAGTGAGCGGCGGGCGTCGGTCGCGGGGTGTCAGTCGCGGGGGAGCAGGGTGCCCAGCGGCCCGAGGTCCAGATTGAGGTCCTCGGGCCGCAGGCCGTGCTGGGCGCACAGCTCCGCCATCCGCTGGTCCAGGAGCATCAGCGTGGTGCCGATGCGCTCGACCTGCTCCTCGCTCAGCCCGCCGGCGTCGATCCGGCGCAGGGCCTGGCGTTCCATCAGCTGCCGGAGGAGTTCCAAGACCGTGAGGACGAGCGCGACCAGGTCGCGGCCCACCGAGTCGGCGTCCAGGTCGAGCCTGCCGTCGCTCACAGCGGGCCGCCGTCGGTCCAGGGGGCGGGGACGCGTTCGTTGACCGAGGAGAGCAGGGCGTGGAGGGACAGCCGTACGAGGGGCACCTCCGCGATGGCGATGACCACGTCGCCGCTGATGACGACCCCGGTGGCCAGCACCCGGTCGAGCAGGTCCACGAGCGGCACGCCGATCGGCCCGTGCGCTTCCGCGGGGGCGGTCCCCCAGGCGGCCGTCGTCATCGGGGGACCCCCCCGTCGGCGAAGGAGTAGGGGGCCCATGGGCCCGAGAGCTCGATCTGGACGTCCGTCTCCTCCCGGCGCAGCGCCTCCAGCGTGGCGCGCAGTTCGTCCGCGCGGACGCTGTCGACGAGATAGGCGGCGTTGAGTACGTGGGTGCGGTGCGCCCCGGTGACCTCCACACCGTGCGGGCGCAGCCGCCGCGCGGCCACGGCGAGGCCGCGTACCACCGCGTCCACCCGCTCCGCGGCCTGGAGCGCCGCGTTCTGCCGCCGCTCGCGGAGCTGCCGGCGGCCGCGTACGCGCTCCAGATAGGCCCGTCCGCTGCCCGCCGGGGTGCCGGGCGCGGTGCCGGGCGGGGTGCCGGGCGAGAGGGCGGATGCGGCGCCGGGCGAGCGGGCCGGGGAAGGGGTGGGGGAGGGGGAGGGGGAGTCCAGGGGCGCGGGGGCGGTGTAGACCTTCACTGCCCACTCGACCCGGCCGGTGAGCCGGCCGAGCGCGGCGAGGAAGGACTCCTCCTTCTCGCGCAGCGCCGCGCGGACCCGTGCGTCGCCGAGGTAGAGGGTGGCGAAGGGCAGCGGCACGGTCGGCGTGACGGCCGACGCTGCCATGATCACCTCATGGTGGGCGCGGGCGCAGCGCTCCAGTTCCTCGCGGTCGGTGAGCCGTTGCCGCAAGGCGTCCTCCGCGAAGTCCGCGGCGGGCACGTCCTGGACGACGGCGGTGAGCGGGCCCGCGGCCAGAGTGCGTACGGGGGCGGCGGCGTCCAGCCCCGGCAGGCCCGCCAGGGCCGCGGGGTCGCACCGCCGGCAGACGGCGAAGGCGTAGATGACCGTGGGGGACGTCATCCGCCCCTCCTCTCCTCGGTGCTGGTGCCGGTGCTGGTGCCGGTGCCGGCAGCGCTCAGCTCGGGCGGGTCGCCGGCGCCGGGCTCCAGCGCCGCCAGGCGCTCGCGCAGCCGCGCGTTCTCCTCGGCGAGGGCGTCGCGCGCGGCGCGGGAGGACAGCGCCGGGTCGGTCTCCCACCAGTCGATGCCGGCCCTGCGGGCGGTGTCGACGGACGACACGAACAACCGGAGCCGGATGGTGAGCAGTTCGATGTCGAGCAGGTCGATCTTGATGTCGCCGGCGATGACGATGCCCTTGTCGAGCACCCGCTCCAGGATCTCGGCGAGGTTGGCCGTGGGCGGGGCCGTGCCCAGGGGTGTCCTGCCCGTCAGCTCGTGTTCAGTCACGGCGTCTCACCATCCGCGTCTCACCCTCCGTCTCTCACCCTTCGCCTCACCGGCCGCGTCTCACCGGCCGTTTCTCACCGGTTGTGTCTCACCGGCAGGGACGGGACCGAGCGCTCCAACAGGTCGAGCAGCCGGTCTTCCTCCCGCTCGAACTCCTCGGGGCCGATCGCCCCCGCCTCCAGGTCCTCGTTCAGCTCGGCGAGCCTGGCGCGCAGGACCGCCGGGTCGTGCAGCTCGTGCTCCGCGGCGTCCACCAGGCAGTCCGCGAGCCAGATCACGCCCCGCACCGGCGCCATGGGGAGGAGGACCAGCCCGCTCAGCAAGCCCATGTCACGCTCCGTTCCGTACGGGCTCGGTCTCCCGGCGGGCGGTGCCCGGGGCGGGGTCCACGAAGCTGTAGCAGGGCAGCGGCCCGGTGAGCCGCAGCTCGACATGGTCGTGGTGGCCCGCCGCGAAGCGCTCCACCGCGGCCCGGAACCGCTCCTGATCGCCGCGGTCGAGCAGGAAGGACACGTTGAGCACGCACCCCCGCACCTCGGGCCCGGCCACCCGCTCCACCGCCATGGCGGACAGTTCGGCGACCACCGCGGCCGACGCGGCGGCGGCCCGCCCCGTCAGCCCCCGCGCCACGGCCTCGCCGAGCCGCACGCTCGCCTCGTAGCCCGGCGACCGGCGAGCCGCGGCGCGCGCCCGGGCCACCTCGGGGTTCTCCCGGACCAGCGCGGGCAGCCCGGACTGGACCGGCAGGGCCTTGAGATTCATCTCGACCCGGCCGTCGAGACGGTCGAGGGTGGCGAGATACGCCGTCCGCGAGGCGGTCAGCTGGTCCCGTACGGACTCCTCGTCGGCGGCGATCATCCCGAAGCGCATGGGCAGCACCGGGCCGTCCGCCGCCAGCGCCAGCGCGAGCTCCTGGTGGGCGAGCAGGTCGCGCCGCTTGGCGCGCAGACCGGGCGGGGCGTCGCTGACCACGGCGGCCAGCTCCCCGGTGCGCACCGTACGCACCGGGGCCGGGTCGGCGCCCACCCCCGTGCGGCCGGGCGGCAGCGGGTGGGAGGCGCGGACGACGCCGTAGACGTACACGCCCTGTGCGGCCATGGGGTCAGCCCTCCCTGTCTTCTCGTTCGTCCTCGATACGGCGGCGGGCGCGGGCGGGGCGCTTGACCGGGCGGCGCTCGCCGTCCCCGTGCTCGTCCTCCTCCCGCTCGCTCTCCCTCTCCTCGGCCTCGTCCTCGTCCGCCCCGTCGTGGCCGGTCACGGCCCTTCTGACCTTGCCGCCCACGGATTCCACCGCCTTCTTGGCCGTCTTCTTGGCCGCCTTCCTGCCGAGGCTCGCGGCCGGGCCCGAGCCCAGCAGCTCGGGCACCGTCGTGCTGCTGCGGTCGAATTCGAGGTCCAGGCGGTTGCACGCCTCGGCGAAGCGGAGGTACGTGTCCACGCTCGCCACGACGATGCGGGCGTCGACCTTCAGGATCTCGATGCCGACCAGGGAGACCCTGAGGAAGACGTCGATCACCATGCCGCGGTCGAGGATGAGTTCGAGGACGTCGTAGAGGTTTCCCGAGCGCGAGACGCAGACGACCTCGTCGGTGTGGGTGGGGGCGTAGGTGGGGGCCATGATCGGAGCGTCCTTTCGATGGCTGGGCCCGGCCGGGCCGACCGGTCCCGCCCGGCGCGGCCGGTCAGCAGTCGTCGGCCGAGCCGCGCCGGTAGCGGCGGACTCTCCGGTACGCGCGGAGCTCCCCCCGCTCGTCGATGTCCACCTCATAGGTGGCCAGCAGGCTCGTCGTGTCGGGGATCCGGGCGACTTCCACGACGTCCACGTTGACGCGCCAGCCGTCCTCGACCCGGCACACGGCACTGACCCCCTCGGTGGGGTGGGTTATCAGGGCGGCGAGCCGTTCACAGGCGAGGCCGGCCGCCTCCGCCGCGCCGTTCCGGCGGGGTGCGCGGTCCGCCTTCGGGGGAGATGTGCGCCGCTCTCGCTCTGCCATGTGCATCAGTGTGTTCACAGGGCGAGTCCGGCCGCGCCCTGAGATGGGCCGATACGGTGGCCCCCTCCCACCGCCGGCCCAAGCGGCGCGGTGGGTGGCGGGGGCCGGCGGGTGGTCGGGCCCGGCGTGCGGTGGACTCGGCGTGCGGTGGCGAGAAAACGGCGTCATCCTCCGAGCCACCGTTGGTGTCGGGATCCCGCCAGTGTTTCGCCGGGGCTCTTGATGAGCTGGTGACCATTCAGCTCATCAAGAGCCCCGACAAAGAGCGGAAACCATGCCCACAGACGTCGCGACATCCGCCGGAACCACCGAAGCGGCGAGTCGCCCCGCCACGACCTCATGGCCGGCGGTGGTCTCGGTGATGATGGGGATATTCTCCATCGTCACCACGGAGATCCTGCCCATCGGCTTGCTGACCTCCATCGGTTCGAGCTTCACCGTCTCGGACGGAATGGCCGGGCTGATGATGACCATGCCCGGGTTCCTGGCGGCGCTCTCCGCCCCTCTGGTCACCGCGGCCACGGCGCGCATCGACCGCCGGCTGATGCTGTGTGCCTTCGTTCTTCTGCTGGCCCTGGCCAACTTCCTCGCCGCGGCGGCCCCGGGCTACTGGCTCGTGCTCGTCTCCAGGGTGCTGGTGGGGATCACCATCGGCGGCTTCTGGTCCATCGGAGCCGGGCTGGCGGGCCGCCTCGTACCGGCCGACGCGGTCGGGCGGGCGACCGCGGTCATCTTCTCGGCGGTGCCGCTGGGGTCGGTACTCGGCGTCCCCCTGGGCACCCTGATCGGGGACATCGCCGGGTGGCGGACGGCGTTCGTCGCCCTGGGGGTGCTGTCCGCCGCCGTCTTCGTCGCGCTGCTGCTGGTGCTTCCCCCGCTCCCGCCCGAGCAGGCCACCCGCCTGGCCGTGCTCGGCGGCATGCTGCGGAGCGTCAACACCCGCTTCGCGCTGGCCACGACCTTTCTCATCGTGCTCGCCCATTTCGGGGCCTACACCTACATCAACCCGTTCCTGGAACAGGTCACCCACGTGGGTCCCGGCCTGACCACCGTCTTCCTGTTCCTCTACGGCGCCGCGGGGATCGTCGGCAACTTCATCGCCGGATCCCGCGCGGCCCGCCATCCGCGCGCCACGTTCGCGGTCGCGGCGGCGCTGATCGCGACATCCGCCTCGCTGTTGCCGGTGCTGGGGCAATGGCGCGCCGGGGCGGTCGCCCTTCTGGTGGTCTGGGGGATGGCGTACGGTGCCGTCCCGGTCTGCTCCCAGACGTGGTTCGCCAAGTCGGCTCCCCACGCGCTGGAAGCGTCATCGGTGCTGTTCACCGCGTCGTTCCAGGCGACCCTCTCGCTCGGAGCGCTGGTCGGAGGTGTCGTCGTCGACCAGTTCTCCCCTTCGGCGGTCATGACGTTCGGTGGCGTCACCGCGGTGTTGACGGCGCTGGTCGTATGGCTCCACCACGCCAGGCGAATCGACTGGCCCTAGGCGGCGGTGCGGCGTCTCTGCCCATGGCGAATCTGCGGCGGGCAGAGAAACCGCATCCGGGGATCTCCCGCGGTCAAGAGTGGAGTCGACGGCCCCCTGCCTCGACTGCTTCGACAAGGAGACCAGATGACTCCACTCACCACGCTCGCGCCCCGCGCGGAGGAGGGCGACACACCGCCCAGCCGCTTCGACGACCACCTCGCGGCGCAGTTGCTCGCCCAGCGGATCGTCCTCCTCGGCACCCAGGTCGACGACGTGTCGGCCAACCGGGTCTGCGCGCAACTGCTGTTGCTCTCGGCGGAGGACCCGCGCACCGACATCTGCCTGTACATCAACAGCCCCGGCGGGTCGGTCACCGCGGGTCTGGCCATCTACGACACCATGCGGCTCATCCCGAACGACGTCTCGACGCTGGCGATGGGATTCGCCGCCAGCATGGGCCAGTTCCTGCTCACCGTGGGGGCGTCCGGCAAGCGGTTCGCGCTGCCGAACGCGCGGATCATGATGCACCAGCCCTCGGCGGGCATCGGGGGCACCGCCGCGGACATCGAGATCCAGGCGGAGAACCTGGAGTTCACCAAGAAGGCCATCGAGCGGATCACCGCCGAGCACACCGGGCAGAGCGAGGAGACGATCGCGCGGGACGGCGACCGGGACCGCTGGTTCACGGCCGAGCAGGCCAGGGAGTACGGGATCGTGGACCGGGTGGTGGAGTCGCTCACCGACATCCGCCCGGCCACCTCGCGCCGACGGATGGGGTTGTGACATGGGCTCGTACACGGTTCCCTACGTCATCGAGCGGACCGCGCAGGGTGAGCGGTCCTACGACGTCTTCAGCCGGCTGCTGAACGAGCGGATCATCTTCCTCGGCACCGAGATCGACGACGGGGTGGCCAATGTGGTCATCGCCCAACTCCTGCACCTGGAGTCGGCGAACCCGGAGCGCGAGATCTCGATCTATCTCAACTCGCCCGGGGGATCGTTCACTTCGCTGATGGCGATCTACGACACCATGACGTTCGTGCAGGCCCCGATCTCCACGTTCTGCGTCGGTCAGGCCGCGTCGACGGCTGCGGTGCTGCTGGCCGGCGGAGATCCCGGGCGACGGTTCGTGCTCCAGCACGCGCGGGTGCTGCTCGGCCAGCCGGCCAGCGGCGGCCGGCAGGGGACGGTCTCCGACCTCAGCCTCGCGGCCAAGGAAATGGTCCGCATCCGCTCGCAGGTGGAGGAGGTTTTGGCCCGGCACACGCATCACGACGTGGCGACGCTGCGCGCGGACATGGACCGGGAGAAGGTGCTCACCGCCGAGGAGGCCGTCGCCTACGGGCTCGCCGACGAGGTGCTGAGCCGACGGCTCGCGTTCGTCTGACCGCGTGCGGCCGTGGCCCGGAGGCCGGCGATCCGGCCGGTACGGCGGCGGTGCGCCCCGCCGTACCGGCCGAGGCGCGGGCCGCCGTACGAGCCTTCGCGCGGGCCGCCGTACGGCCCCTCCTCCCGGCCGTCGTACCGGCATTCTCGTACGGCCCCTCGCGCCGGCCGCCGTACGGCCCTCGTACCGGCTGCCGTCCAGGCCGTCGTACGAACCGTCGGTTCGGTCAGGCGGCGAGGCAGAGGCCGTCGTACTGGGCCGTGGGCGACGTGCGGCCCCGCCCCACCCGGCTCCTGGCGTGCCGGGCCAGCTCGTCCTGGGCGAGCGAGAGCAGGTCGCCGAGGCCCAGCCCGAGGGCCTGGGCGGCGGCCGCGAGCACCTCCGAGGAGGCCTCCTTGCGTCCGCGCTCCAGCTCCGACAGGTACGGCATCGAGATCCGGGCCGCCTCCGCGACGTCCTTGAGCGTGCGCTCCTGGGCGAGCCGCTCGCGCCGCAGCACATCGCCGACGAGGTCGCGCCACAGGGGCTCCCTCGGCGCGGGTGTCCGTGGGGCTCCCGCCGGCCGCTCCGGGGCGGGGGCCGCCCCACCGGAACGGGGCGGCGCGGTCTGCGGACGCAGGGGTATGACGCGGGCTTCGTTCGGCGCATGAGTGCTCACCCGTTCAGCCTAGGGATCCGGGGCGCGGGGGGAAGGGAGCGGCGTTCTGCCCTGGGTGAAGCCGCGCGGGCGGACCGGCGGCGCGTCGCGAGCCGATCCTCACCGGCCGGAGGCCCGATCCCGCCTTTGTTACAGTGGCAGGGCCCGACGAGACGCGCCGTACCGGGATGCAGGCAAAGACGACGCACCACCGTAAGCCCGTGTTTCGGAGGTGCCTGTCATGGCCTGGGTTCTGCTCGTCGTCGCCGGTCTGCTCGAGGTCGGCTGGTCCGTGGGGATGAAGTACACCGACGGCTTCACCCGGCTCGTCCCCAGCGTGTTCACCGGTGCGGGCATCGTCGCCAGCATGCTGCTGCTCTCCTACGCCAGCAGGACCCTGCCCATCGGCACCGCCTACGGCGTCTGGGTGGGCATCGGGGCGGCCGGGGCGGCGGTGCTCGGGATGGTCGTGTTGGGGGAGCCCGCGACGGCGGCTCGGATCTTCTTCGTGGCCCTGCTGCTGGTCGCCGTGGTGGGACTCAAGGCGACCTCCGGCCACTGACCCCGCCCGCCTCCCGGGACGAGGACCACGACGAGGACCACGACGAGGACGACGAGGAGGACCGCGAAGGGCGCGGCGCGGGGGCGCGGGGGCACCCCGGTGTACGGCGGACCCGGCGGACGTTGTCGGCGGGGGGCCGTACTCTGGAAGACCCCCGGCCCGTGTCACGTGTCGGGCCCTTCGCGTTGTTCGCCTCCGGGATGGAATTAGCCCCTTATGAGCCTCACCGGTCTGCTCGACGCCGTCGTACGGGACCCCGCGCTCGCCGAGGCGGTCCAGGCCGCCGCGTCCGGCGGGCGCCACCACGTCGACCTGGTCGGCCCGCCCGCCGCCCGCCCCTTCGCCGTCGCCGCGCTGGCGCGCTCCGCCGGGCGGCCGGTGCTGGCGGTGACCGCGACGGGGCGGGAGGCCGAGGATCTGGCCGCCGCGCTGCGCTCGCTGCTGCCGCCGGACGGGGTGGTGGAGTACCCGTCCTGGGAGACGCTGCCGCACGAGCGGCTGTCGCCGAGGTCGGACACGGTCGGCCGGCGGCTGGCCGTGCTGCGGCGGCTGGCGCACCCGAGTGCGGACGACCCGGCGGCAGGGCCGGTGTCCGTGGTGGTCGCGCCGGTGCGGTCCGTGCTTCAGCCGCAGGTCAAGGGGCTGGGGGACCTGGAGCCGGTCAGTCTGCGGTCGGGGCGGAGCGCCGATCTCCAGGAGGTGGTCGACGGCCTGGCGGCCGCCGCGTACTCCCGGGTGGAGCTGGTCGAGAAGCGCGGCGAGTTCGCGGTGCGCGGCGGGATCCTGGATGTCTTCCCGCCGACCGAGGAGCATCCGCTGCGGATCGAGTTCTGGGGCGACGATGTCGAGGAGATCCGCTATTTCAAGGTCGCCGACCAGCGGTCGCTGGAGGTGGCCGAGCACGGGCTGTGGGCCCCGCCCTGCCGTGAGCTGCTGCTGACCGAGGAGGTGCGGGAGCGGGCCGCCGCGCTGGCCGAGGAGCATCCGGAGCTCGGTGAGCTGCTGGGCAAGATCGCCGAGGGGATCGCGGTCGAGGGCATGGAGTCGCTCGCGCCCGTGCTGGTGGACGACATGGAGCTGCTGCTGGACGTGATGCCGGCGGGCAGCATGGCCGTGGTGTGCGACCCGGAGCGGGTGCGGACCAGGGCGGCGGACCTGGTGGCGACGAGCCAGGAGTTCCTCCAGGCGTCCTGGGCGGCCACGGCGGGAGGGGGCGAGGCTCCGATCGACGTGGGCGCCGCCTCGCTGTGGGGCATCGCCGACGTCCGGGACCGGGCGCGCGAGCTGGGCATGATGTGGTGGTCGGTGAGCCCGTTCGCGGCCACCGACGAGGATGTCGAGGAGGACACGCTCAAGCTGGGCATGCGCGCCCCCGAGACCTACCGGGGCGACACCGCCCGCGCGCTCGCCGACACCAAGGGATGGCTGGCCGACGGCTGGCGCACGGTGTACGTGACGGAGGGCCACGGCCCGGCCTCCCGCACCGTCGAGGTGCTCGGCGGCGAGGGCATCGCGGCGCGGCTGGACGGCGACCTGACCGAGATCAAGCCGTCCGTGGTGCATGTGGCCTGCGGCTCGATCGAGTACGGCTTCGTGGACCCGGGCCTCAGGCTGGCCGTGCTGACCGAGACCGACCTGTCCGGGCAGAAGGCGGCGGGCAAGGACGCGGCCCGGATGCCGGCCCGGCGGCGCAAGACCATCGACCCGCTGACCCTCCAGGCGGGCGACTTCATCGTCCACGAGCAGCACGGTGTCGGCCGCTACATCGAGATGGTGCAGCGCACCGTCCAGGGCGCCACCCGTGAATACCTGGTCGTCGAGTACGCGCCCGCCAAGCGCGGTCAGCCCGGCGACCGGCTGTTCGTGCCGACCGACCAGCTGGAGCAGATCACCAAGTACGTGGGCGGCGAGGCCCCGACCCTGCACCGCCTGGGCGGCGCCGACTGGACGAAGACCAAGGCGCGCGCCAAGAAGGCCGTCAAGGAGATCGCGGCCGACCTGATCAAGCTGTACTCCGCCCGCATGGCCGCGCCCGGCCACGCCTTCGGGGCCGACACCCCCTGGCAGCGGGAGCTGGAGGACGCCTTCCCGTACGCGGAGACCCCCGACCAGCTGACCACCATCAGCGAGGTCAAGGAGGACATGGAGAAGTCGGTCCCGATGGACCGGCTGATCTGCGGCGACGTCGGCTACGGCAAGACCGAGATCGCGGTGCGGGCGGCCTTCAAGGCGGTCCAGGACGGCAAGCAGGTCGCGGTGCTGGTGCCGACCACGCTGCTGGTGCAGCAGCACTTCGGCACCTTCAGCGAGCGGTACGGGCAGTTCCCCGTGGTCGTCAAGGCGCTGTCCCGCTTCCAGACCGACACCGAGGCGAAGGCGGTCCTGGAGGGGCTGCGGGAGGGCTCGGTCGACGTGGTCATCGGCACCCACCGCCTCTTCTCCTCCGAGACCAAGTTCAAGGACCTGGGCCTGGTCATCGTGGACGAGGAGCAGCGCTTCGGCGTCGAGCACAAGGAGCAGCTGAAGAAGCTCCGGGCCAACGTGGACGTGCTGACCATGTCCGCCACCCCCATCCCGCGCACCCTGGAGATGGCGGTCACCGGCATCCGCGAGATGTCCACGATCACCACCCCGCCGGAGGAGCGCCACCCGGTGCTCACCTTCGTCGGCCCGTACGAGGAGAAGCAGATCGGCGCGGCCATCCGGCGCGAGCTGCTGCGCGAGGGCCAGGTCTTCTACATCCACAACCGCGTCGAGTCCATCGACCGGGCGGCGGCGCGGCTGCGCGAGATCGTCCCCGAGGCGCGGATCGCCACCGCGCACGGCCAGATGTCGGAGAGCGCGCTGGAGCAGGTCGTCGTCGACTTCTGGGAGAAGAAGTTCGATGTGCTCGTCTCGACGACGATCGTCGAGTCCGGCATCGACATCTCCAACGCCAACACGCTGATCGTCGAGCGCGGCGACAACTTCGGCCTCTCCCAGCTCCACCAGCTGCGTGGCCGCGTCGGCCGGGGGCGCGAGCGCGGCTACGCGTACTTCCTCTACCCGCCCGAGAAGCCCCTGACGGAGACCGCCCACGAGCGCCTGGCCACCATCGCCCAGCACACCGAGATGGGCGCGGGCATGTATGTGGCGATGAAGGACCTGGAGATCCGTGGCGCGGGCAATCTGCTCGGCGGCGAGCAGTCCGGCCATATCGCGGGGGTCGGCTTCGACCTGTACGTGCGCATGGTGGGCGAGGCCGTCGCCGACTACCGCGCCTCGCTGGAGGCGGGCGGGGAGCCGGAGGAGGCCCCGCTGGAGGTCAAGATCGAGCTGCCGGTCGACGCGCACGTCCCGCACGACTACGCGCCGGGCGAGCGGCTGCGCCTCCAGGCGTACCGGGCGATCGCCTCGGCGTCGAACGAGGAGGACATCCGCGCCGTCCGCGAGGAGCTGACCGACCGCTACGGCAAGCTGCCGGAGCCGGTGGAGAATCTGCTGCTGGTCGCGGGGCTGCGGCTGCTGGCGCGGGCCTGCGGGGTCGGCGACATCACGCTGCAGGGCTCCAACATCCGCTTCGGGCCGGTCGAGCTGCGCGAGTCGCAGGAGCTGAGGCTCAAGCGGCTGTATCCGCGGTCGGTGATCAAGCCCGCGACCAAGCAGGTGCTGGTGCCCCGGCCGGCGACGGCCAGGATCGGCGGGAAGCCGCTGGTGGGGCGGGAGCTGCTGGCGTGGACGGGCGAGTTCCTGACCACGATCCTGGGGGCGTAGCGGCGGGGGCCGGATTCGCGGTGAGTATGGGACAGCGACACGCCGATGCCACGGCGTGTCGCTGTCCCATACTCACCGCAAGACCCTGCACGCCGACGAACTGCTGCTCGCCGCGCGGTCACCGCTCGCCGGCGAGCTGCCGCGCCGCCTCGACCGGGTCGCCGAGCACCTCCCGCAGCTGGTACGACTTGCGGCTGAAGGACCGGTACTCGTACACGATCTCGGCCGCGTCCACGATCCCGCAATCGGCGCGGCCCAGCAGCTCGCGCGTGATCACGATGGCGTTCTTCGCGGCCACGTACCGATCGACCAGGTGCTCCTGGAGCGCCTCCATGCCGGAGTCCGCCAGCAGCCGCCCGCAGTCCCGCGTCCACCCGGCCAGCCAGGCCGCCCGCTCCAGGTATTCGGCGGGCTCGCCGCTGCCGTCGTCGAGGGCCGCGAAGGTGGGGGCGAGGGCCTTGACGAGGCGGGTGCGGTATTCGCCGTGGCCGCCCTTGACGCGCGGATAGTCCTTCCGGAACTCGAACCAGTCCGCCTCGACGCTCCCGATCCACTCCAGGAGTACCGGATTCCGCTCGTAGTAGCCGCCCTCGACGCCCTCGAACACCCGGCGCAGCAGCTCGAAGGGCAGCTCGGTGGACTCGGCCAGCAGCACGGCGTCGTACAGGTCCTTGCCCTCCGGGTGCATGTCCGTGATCAGCCACAGGATCTTCCAGGCGAGGGAGAGCCCGGGCGTCGCCGCGTGGAGCCGGATCGGGGGCTCGGCGCTCTCCTCGGGAGCGTCCGGGCCGGCGTAGCGGGGGATGGCGGTGGGGGCGGAGGGCGCGGGCAGCCGCTCGTTGAAGACGAAGTCGAGCTGGACCGTGCCGGACGGCACCCCGTCCTCGCCGGGCGTCCACGGGATCACCAGGCGCCGCCCGGGGACGCGGTCGTACGTCCATATCTGGTCGCTGACCGCGCCCCGGGAGTTGACGCGGACCGGGCCGCCCGCGCGCCGGGAGCGGAGGTCGGCGGCGCGCGCGATGCCCTCGATCATCCGGTCCGTGCGCTCGTCCTCCAGCTGCCAGGAGTCGGGGACCACGACGAAGTCGAGGTCGCCCGGCTCGCGCGCCGCCTCGCCGTACCAGGCCTTCAGCAGCACGCTGCCGCGCAGCACCAGATGGTCGGCCCAGGGCGAGTCCGCGACGGCGGCCAGGACGAGGTCCGTGGCGCGGCGGCGGGCCGCGTACCAGCGGCGGCCGGCCTCCGCGTCCTCGAACTGCGGCTCACCGGCCCGCATCGCCCGCACGTGGTGGGCCATCGACGGGTCGAACACCGGGCGCTGCAGGACGCCTTCGCCGAGGACGGGCCGCAGCGACGTGGGCAGCCGCATGCGCGTGGCGGTCGCCGCGTCCAGCTCCTCCTGGGGGATGGTGCCGTCCTCCGGCCACGGGCCGTAGCCGAACGCCGTCCATGCCGATGCCGTCGATTCCGACGTGTCAGGTGCCCCCGACGTGTCAGGTGCCCCCGACGCGTCAGGTGACTCCGCCCCGCCAGATGACTCCGACGATGCCGATGGTGTCGACTCTGTCATCGCGCTGCCCCCTCCTCGGCCATCCAGCCCGCGTCCAGGCTCTCGTCGCTGTCATACACGACGAACTCCCGCTCCACCGAGAGGATTTCCGGGCCGCCCCCGCCGCCCGCCCGCAGCGCGGCCGTCAGCGCCTCCAGCCGGCGGCCCGCCGTGTCGCGGCCGACCAGCCGGCAGCGCTGGGTGAGGAAGCGCTCGGCCCGCCCGTCGGGGCGCACCCGGCGGGCGTTGCGGGACAGATGGGCGGCGTAGGCGGCGGCGAGCCCGGCGAGCGCGGGCGCCGCCCCGGGGGTGTCCAGCAGCAGCTTGACGTGGTGCTCGAAGTAGTAGCGGGGGCCGAGCGCCCGGCCGTCCTCGTCGGACGCGGGCACCCCCGCCGCCCACGGCGCCGCCTCGATCTTCGTCCGTACGACGGGGAAGCCCGCGCCTGCCAGCCCGGCGGCGGCCGCCTCGGCGGCGGAACGGGCCGCCGCCAGCGCGCCGTCGGCGCGCAGGGTCAGCATCGGCTGGGAGGGCACCCGGCCGCGGTCGAGGACGATGTGCGCGAACTTCCAGCCGCGCCCCGCCGCGTACCGCTCCAGCGCGCGGTACGGGGAGGGGGCGTCTGCCCTCCCCGCGACGGGGCCGACCGTCAGATGGATCTCGAACTCGCCGGTGACCGTGAACACGTGTGCATGATCCCAGGCGGACGGATCCGCAGACGCGGGCCCTTACCTCCCACAGCCCGCACCTCCCAGGGCCCTTACCTCACAGGTCATCGAGTACCTGGAGCGGATCCAGGCCACGCTCGACCCCTACGGCGGACGCTTCGTCATCCACACCGCGGAGCTGGAGGTGGTGGAGGGCTCCTGGCCGGGGAGCGTGGTCCTGATCGAGTTCCCCGGCCCGGCGGAGGCCCGCGCCTGGTACGAGTCGCCCGCCTACCAGGAGATCCTGCGGCTGTGCACGGACCACATCGAGGGAGACCTGATCCTGGTCGAGGGCGTCGGGCCCGGCTACGACCCCACCGAGGGGGCCAGGAAGCTGCGCGCCGCCGACCCGGAGGGCTACGCGGGGAGCCCGGAGGACCGCGCGGGGTCGGCGGCCCCGGCGGCGTAGACCCTCACCCCCCGGCGGGTACGCGCGGCTCGCCGCGGAAGACCTGCGCCGCGTGCCAGTCGATGTGCTCCTCGGCGACCGGCGCGCTGCCCGCCCGGGGCCCGAGCACCGGCCGCCCCCCGAGCCGCAGCACATAGGTGTGGGCGGCCTCGCTGCGGCCGGTGAAGTGCCGCGACACCAGGATCCTCCGCTGACCGTCGAGGCCCAGCACGCCCTTGTCGAAGAGCTTGTGGTGGAGGGAGCACAGACACAGCCCGTTGCCGAGGTCGTCCGGGCCCGCGAAGGCCCACCACCGCACATGCGCGGCCTCCAGGCCCACCGGCGCGGGCCGGCCCCTCCCGGCGCCCGGGCCGCCGAGCGCCCCGTCGAACCCGCAGAACGCGCAGCGGTTCTCGTACGCGTCCAGCACCCGCTCGCGCATCTCGGCGGCCCCGTGGCGTATCCGGCGGGTGCCGCGCGCCCCCTCGCCGGCGGTCAGGTCTAGCCCGACGGCGTCGGCGAGGTCGGAGTGGAGGGAGGGGGCGAAGTGCTGGTCGAGGAGGAGCTGGGCGAGTCGGCCGAGCAGCTCGGGGTCGGCGGTCAGCGCCTCGCGCAGGCCGGGCGCGAGCCGCCCGGCCGCGCCGCTGGCGCGCAGCAGGCCCAGCGCCGGGCCGGGGCTGCCCTCGCCGCTGTCGGTGCGCACCTCCCACACCCCGTCGTTCGCCAGGTGGTGGAACGGATACCCGGCGCTGGTGTCGCGCCGGGGCCCGTACTCCGCCAACAGCCGCTTGAGATCCGCCTCGACGTCGGTGAAGCGGAGCGCCTCGCCCGGGGCGCGCTGGAACCGGCCCAGCGCGTACAGCATGAGCAGCGGCTTGTGCGGCGCCCGCTCCCCGTTCTGCGACCACTGCCGCAGCGTGCGCACGCGCTCAGTCCATTCCATCCGGCCACGGTAGCGGGGGAGTCGGACAGTCCCCACGGCCTCCGTCGCCCCTTCTCCGGCGCTTCCGCCGGCCCGTACATTGGCGCGATGACCAACGAGCTGGTGAACGAGCCGGTGAACGAGCCGGTGAACGCCCCGGTGAACGACTCGGTGACCGACGACACCGCGCCCCGCCGCCGCGTCGGCGTGATGTTCGACAGGGACCGCAGGCCCGAGGAACTCGCGGGGTACGCCCGGGCGGTGGAGGAGGCCGGGGCGGACGACCTGTGGGTCGTGGAGGACCTGGGCTGGGCCGGTTCGATCGGCTCGGCGGCGCTCGCGCTGGCGGCCACCGAGCGGCTGCGGGTCGGTATCGGGATCGCCCCGGCGCCGCTGCGCAACCCGGCGCTGCTCGCCATGGAACTGGCCACCCTCGCCCGGGTGTTCCCCGGCCGCCTCGTCGCGGGCGTCGGGCACGGCGCGCAGCCGTGGATGGCCCAGGTCGGCGCCGCGTCCCCGACCCCGCTCGCGCTGCTGGAAGAGACGATCACGGTGGTGCGCGGGCTGCTGCGCGGTGAGACGACCACCTTCGACGGCCGTACGGTGCACATCGACGGCGTACGCCTGGTCCACCCGCCCGCCGAGGCCCCGCCGGTCGTCTCCGGCGTGGTACGCCCCCGCTCCCTGGAGCTCTCCGGCCGCGTCGCCGACGGCACGGTCATGGCCGAGGGCCAGGGCCCGGAGGCGGTCGCCGCCGCGCTCGGCCACATCGGGAAGGGCCGCGCCGCCGCCGGGGCCGCCCGCGCCCACGAGCTGATCGTCTTCACCCACCTGTGCGTGGCCGACGACCCCCGGCACATCGCGACGGCCACCGCGCCCGTGCGCGACGAGTACTCCGGATGGCTCGGCGTCCCGCGCGACGAGGTGTTCCTCGCGGCGGGGGACGCGGCCACCGCGGCCGGGCGGGTCCGGGAGCTGTGGGAGGCGGGGGCGGAGACGGTCGTGCTGCGCCCGGTGGGGGAGGAGCCGCTGGCCCAGGTGCGCGCGGCCCTGGCGGTGTTGGAGCGCTGACGGCCGTACTCCGATGGCGGCGCCCCTGACACCGACTTAGCGTAAATGTAACAAATAGGGCATACGGGGCGTGTCGCCCCTGTGTCCTTCCTCGTCGATGTCGTCGTGTGGAGGATCCATGTCGGTGATGACTGGCGCCCAACCCCTGCAGCAGACCGGCCCCCAGATGGGGCAGCAGCAAATCGGCCAGATCGTGCAGCAGGCGATGCAGCAGGCCTGCCAGCAGGCCAGCCAGCAGATCGCGCAGCGTATGCAGCACACCGTGCAGCAGTTCCAGCAGATCAACCAGCAGGGCATGGGGCAGCACGCGCACCCGTACCTGGCCATGGCGCTGCACTACTCGCTGCACAGCGGGATCCGCCAGGCGGTCGAACAGGCCGTGCAGCTGGCCCTGCCGATGGCGATCGCGACGCTCATCCAGCAGCAGGGCCAGCCCGGGATGGGCCAGATGGGCATGGGCCAGCCCGGGATGGGTCAGATGGGGATGGGGCAAGGCATGGGCCAGCCCGGGATGGGCCAGCCCGGCATGGGCCCCATGGGGATGGGCCAGCCGGGCATGGGGCAGATGGGCATGTCCGGTCAGCAGCCGTACCAGCAGTACCAACAGCCCGGCCTCGGCTCCGGCCTGATGGGCTGACGCCCCGGTCGACGCGTGTGCGGTGTGCCCGGAACGGTTCCCGAGCACACCGCATCACCGTGGGAGCGCGGCGCATCACCGGGGGAGCGCGGCCCCGGTCGCCGCAGCAGGAGCGCAAGGACGACGTTGGCGTGGTGAAGGTGGACGTGATGCTCAAGAACAGGCCCGAGAACGACACGGACGGCGAAACGGGGGGCGCGGGGGAGCCCGGCCGCGCGGACGCGGCCCGGGGCGAGGCGCCGCGCAAGAAGAACGCGCGGCGCCCGCTCGCGGTGCGGCCGCGCCGCGAGCGCTACTTGGTCACCCCGCTGCCCCAGCACCTGCTGCCCCCGGGCGTGACCGCGCTCGACATGGACGCGGTGTGCGAGCGGCTGGGCCGGATGCCGGAGGTCGCGGTGATCCGCCGGCTGCGGCCCTCGGGAAAGCTGGACTCGGCGGGGCTGCCCGCCTCCTGTCCGGAGATCGCGGTGGTCGAGGCGGCGGAGGGCCAGGTGCCTGCCATGCGCTCGGTCCACGTCCACGTGGAGCCGGACCTGCCGCTGACCGGGGCCTGGGCCGGGGCCGGGGCCGGGACGGGGGCCTGGGCCGGGGCCGGCGCGGGCGCGGGCCCCGGGCCGGCGGTGGCGATGCCGACCCCGGCCGACCCCGGTCTGGTCGCCCCGCTGGAGACGCCCGTGGAGATCCGGCTGCGGGTGTGCGGCCCGGACGAGGAGCCGCTGGCCGGGGCCGGGGTGTTCCTCATCGGGACGTCCTGGCCGGTCCAGGGCATCACCGGCGCCGACGGCACGGTCGCCCTGGTCCCCGCCACTGAGACGGCCCGGTCCGTCCAGGCCCTGTACGTCCGCCCCGCCGGTGGCTATCTCGACCGCTGGATCCACCGCCCGGACCTGTCGGCCACCCAGGAGAACCTGGTCACCCTCACCCCGCTGGCCAAGGTGTACCCGGGACTCGAGGAGCGTCAGCAGTACGGCTGGGGTCAGCAGGCCATGCGCCTCGACCGGCTGCCGCCCACGTTCCGCGGCTTCGGCGTGAAGGTCGCGGTCATCGGCTCCGGCGTCGACGCCGACCACCCCGACCTCAAGGACCGGGTGCGCTCCGGGACGGACCTGCTGGGCGGGGCGGAACGGGGCTGGGCCCATGACGTGCTCGGCACCGGCACCCACGCGGCGGGCGTGATCGCCGCGTCCGACACCGGACCCGGCGTCACCGGCATCGCCCTCGACGCCCGGATCGAGGCCTGCCAGGTGCTGCCCGGCGGCCACTTCAGCGATCTGATCGCCGCCCTCGACCACTGCATCGAGGCCGAGGTCGACATCGCGCACATCGCGGTGGCCACCCCGTACTCCTCCGAACTGGTCGCGCGCAAGCTCGCCGACGCCCACGCCGCCGGCGTGGCCTGCGTCGCCCCCGCGGGCGACACCGGCGGCCCGGTCGCCTTCCCGGGCTCGCTGCCCACCGTCTTCACCGTCGGCGCGCTGGGCGCCTTCGGCTCGTACCCGCCCGACACCTCCCAGGCCACCCACGCGGGCCCGCCGCTGACCCCCGACGGCCTGTTCGCCGCGCGGTTCAGCGCGTACGGCCCCGAGGTCGACGCGGTCGCCCCCGGCGTGGCCGTCCTGTCCTGCGCGCCGCGCGGCGGCTGCGCGGCGCTGGACGGCACCGGCCCGGCCTCGGCCCACGTCGCCGGGCTCGCCGCCCTCGTCCTCGCCCACCACGAGGACTTCCGCGGCCAGTTGCCGCCCCGCGGACCCGGCCGGGTGCAGCGCCTCTTCGAGATCATCGCCGCGAGCTGCCGCCCCCTGGCCCTCCCCGGCACCTGGGAGCGCGCCCGTACCGGCCGTGGGCTCCCCGACGCCCTGGTCGCCCTCGGCCTGGCCCCAGGCGTGCAACTCGGCCCCGCCCCGCCGTCGTACGCCCCGCCCATGGCCGGCTACGGGGTCTGACCGGGGGAGCGCGCGTCAGAAAAGACCTGACTAACCCTGGTCCACCACCGGGGTGCCCGGAGCGAAGCGGGCCACGGCGTCGCTCAGGCGTGCCTTGTCGAGGCGCCAGCCGCTCACCGGCCGCGAGGCCAGAGTGACGTCGGCGGGCAGGTGCGGGACGAGGGCGCGCACCACGGCCCGCCCGGCCTGCCCCTGCCGCGCGCCGGGCAGCGGCGGCGCGCCCGGCCGACGCGCCACACCGACCCACGGAATCGAGGCCGCCGAATGCTGCCGCCACAGGACGACGGCCGTGATGTCCTGCCAGGGCACCTGGGCCGTGCCGGCCCGGTACCGGAGAGGGTGCCCGCCGAACAGCACACCCGTCTCGTCGACGCGTAACGCCACCTTGCCGCTTGCGGCGCCGTACGCCATGACCAGCCCACCGCCACCGAACAGCAGCAGACCCGGCAGCCGCGCGTACAGGGGCATGACCGGCGACACCAGGCACGTCACCGTGAAGACGGCCGCGGCGGCCACCGTGATCCTGGTCCTGCGGTTCCACCCGTAGCGCGTCTCGTACGCCGTGCCCCCGTTGTCGCTCATGGACGCATGGTGGCAACTCCCGGCGTGGTTGAGAAGGGCCGTGCCGCGGACCGGTCAGCGGTCCCAGATCTTGCGGTAGGCCTGGCGGTAGCCCTCGGTCTCCCAGGACAGCGCGCCACCGCTGTTGGCGGCGGTGGTGATGTGGACCGGGGCGACGTATCCGCTGGCCGGCTCGCCGGCGAAGGCGCGGTTGAACTCGTCGACGATCTGCCAGCCCTGCTCGGAGAGCGGTTCGGGCACGGTCGCGGCCTGGAACTGCTTGCCGTTGACGCGCTCGAAGGCCGACGGGTCGCCGTCGCCGGCGCCGATGTTGAACGGGGCGCCGTCGCCGTCCTTGCCCGCGGCGCGCAGGGCGGGGGCGGCGTGGCGGAAGTACAGGTCGTTGATGGCCACCGAGTGGGTCCACTGGTCGCCGAAGCGTTTCAGCAGCGAGGAGACCTCCTTCACGGAGCGTCGGTTGGCCTCGGGGATGGGGACGTTCTCGTACGCCAGCAGCCTGACGCCGGAGCAGGTGGCCAGCTCCTTCTTGATCAGCTCCGACTTGTGCTTGGGGAACGAGGACGTGGTGTCGGTGAACACCACCACGCCCGCGTGCCCGTTGGAGCCGGCGATGATCCAGTCGGCGCTGATCCTCGCGACGTCCTCCACCCGGGTCGTGATGTTGCTGAAGAGCTTCGGTTCCTCGCTGGGCCCGGGCGCGGCGGTGGCGTGCCAGCCGATCACCGGGATGCCGGCCGCGTTCGCCCGGCGAAGCTCCTTGGCGGCGATCTCGGGGCCGAAGCCGCTGATCACGATGCCGTCCGGCTTCAGGGCGAAGGCCTGCTCGAAGGCGTCCTTGACGCCCGCGGTGGTGCCCTTGCCGTTGATGGTCCGCACGTGCCAGCCGACGACCTTGGCGGCCTCCTCGACGCCCTGGGCGACCCCGGCGGGACCGGGGTTGGCCAGGGTGTGGGCGATGAAGGCGATCGTCTTGCCCCGCACCGCCTTCGGCCCGGTGGTGGGCCCGGACCAGGGGGCGTCGACGTCCTCGGCCGTGGCGACGGCCCGCTTGGCCTTGGCCACGACGGAGGGACAGCCGGCCTTCGTGGAGCCTGCCTTGGACGCGCCGGTGTCGGAATCCGGGTCGCAGCCGGCGACGGCCGCCACGGCCAGGAGCGCGGCGGCGGTCGCGACCGCCTTGCGGGTGGGGTGCACGGGTCTCCTCGCGGGGCATGAGGGAGTAGGGGGTGTCTCCCCGATCTCTGCGGGCCCGCGACGCC
>NZ_MAXF01000092.1 GCF_001704635.1 Streptomyces sparsogenes
TCGCACGCGCGCCGCGGGCTGATCCACAGAGATCGGGGAGACACCCCCTGCGGCTTCGGGGTGGGGGGATGACAGGGTACGGGTCGCCCACCCGGTCGGTCGGCGGGGCATCCGGTGACGGGCCGTCCAAGGCCGTTCGCGATGGGCAAATGCCGCAGAAAGTGCAGGTTTCCCGGTCTTAATCACCCATGCCTTGCAAGCTTCCGCGCAAACGGTAGTGTTCACCGCCGGTCGGACTGTGGCGCGATTTGATCGCTCGCACATGGGCGTGAGCCATCGTGCGCGCGGACGTGAGCCGTCACAGGCGGGCGTGGGCCGTGTCGGCGCCACGCTCCCCCGGTCGTCGGCGGTCGGCACCAACAACCCCTCGGTCACCGCTCAGAAGCACATGAAAGGAGGCCCGGGGTGTCTGTGGACACGGTGGACCCGTCGCCCGAAGCGGAACCCGACGGGTCCGAGCGTGCGCCGCTGACGCCGCGGCCCCGCCGGAAGGCCGCGGCCCTCCTCGACCGATGGCCGTTCCGCCGGAAGATCAACGTCCTGGTGATCGTGCCCGTCGCGGTCGTCGGGGTGCTGCTGACCATCGGCGTCGTCGGCCAGATCGACCAGGCCCGGGAGGCCGGCCGGACCGCCGACGTGGTCCGCGACAGCGAACAGGTCGCCGAGCTGATCAACGACCTCCAGGCCGAGAACCGCCAGGCGCTGCTGCTGTCCGTGCGGTACGACGCGCTCCGCCCCGGCACCGCCCTCCCCTCCACCAACGCCTACCGCAAGGCGCAGCGCGAGACCGACGAGCAGGCCACCGCCGTGCGTTCGGCCTTCGAGGAGCAGGGCGTGCCGAAGGACGAGGCGCGCGCCCTGGCGTACGTACGCGGCCTCTCCGTGCTGCGCGACAAGGTCGAACGGGGCTCGGTCTCGGCCGCCGGCATCGGCCCGGCGTACGCCGCCGCGATCCAGTACCTGATCGACGGCATCGGCCTCGACAACGCCTCCGGCACCTCCTCGTCCTCGGTCATCCACCTGCTCGACGCGGTGCTGCGGGCCGACGCCGCCCACGCGGCCTTCGAGAGCGGCGTGTTCTCCGCCCAGACCCGGGACGCCAATGCCCTCACCGAGTACACCCGCGCGGTCGCCGCCCACGCGACCTACGAGTACCAGGCCGAACGGTTCGGCAGGCTCGCCACCCCGGCCCAGGTCCTGGCCCTGAGCGGCATCGAGCGTGACGCCGAGGAGAACGGCATCACCGCCCAGTTCGCGGAGCTGCAGATCGACCCGAGCTCCCTCCAGGACGGCACGCCGCAGCAGTTGCGCAAGGCGATGGACGCCGGAAGCCGGCAGGCCGAGGCCCGCCTCGACATCACCCAGTCGCTGATCGGCCAGATTGCCGACCAGGCCGACGACCTCTCCAAGAGCGCCCTCCACAAGGCGCTGGCCATGCTCGCGTTCGCCCTGCTGGGCTTCGCCCTCTGGCTGACCTTCTCCGTCCTGGTCCGCCGGTCGGTCGTCCGCCCGCTGGCCGCCCTGACCGGCGCCGCGCGGGAGGTGGTCGACGTGGCGGGCGAGGAGCTGGCCCGGGTCGAGTACGACGAGTCGGCGGAGAGCACCCCGCTGCGCCCGCACCCGATCCCCGTCCCGGTCCGCGACGAGATCGGCGACCTCGCCGAGGCCTTCAACCAGGTGCAGGTCACCGCCGCGGCGCTGCTGGAGCGCCAGGTGGTGAGCCGCCGCAACGTCGCCGAGATGTTCGGCAACGTCGGCCGCCGCGTCTCCAACCTGACCTCCCGCCAGCTCATGCTGATCGACGCCGTCGAGCGCGAGGAGACCGACCCCGAGGTCCTGGAGCGGCTCTACCGCATCGACCACATCGCCGTACGCCTCCAGCGCAACGCCGACAGCCTGATGCTGCTCGCCGGCATCCGGGAGACCGACGTCGAGGCCCGGCCCACCACCCTGGCCAATGTCATCCGGGCCGGCCTCGGCCGGATCGAGGGATACCAGCGGGTGTCCCTGCGGTCCGAGACGGACATCACCGTCGCGCCGGACATCATCGGCGACCTGACGCTGATGCTGGCCGAACTGCTGGAGAACGCGGTCTCCTTCTCCCCGTCCCACACCCCCGTCGAGGTGGTCGTCCGGCCCGGCACCGATGTCACCTCGGACGGCGGCGCGCTGATCGAGGTCATCGACCACGGCCTCGGGATGAGCGCGGAGCGCCTCGAGGAGGAGAACGCCCGGCTGATCCGCCGCGAGCGGCTCGACCTCGTCCCCACCAAGGTGCTCGGCCTCTTCGTGGTCGGCACCCTGGCCCGGCGCTGGGGCGTACGGGTCGCTCTGAGCCGCACGCCCGGCGGCGGGGTCACCGGCACGGTGTGGATCCCGGCCGGCCTGCTGCTGACCGTGAGCGCCGTGGGCCTGCCCCGGACCCCGGCCCTGACCGCCCCGGCCCTGACCGTTCCCGCCCTGACCGTTCCCGCCCTGAAGGCGGCCCCGGCCCCGGGGACGGACGGCGGCGCGGCCGGAACCGTCCGGGAACTCCCGGCCAGGCCCGGCGCCCCGACCGAGACCGCGACCGAGGCCCCCACCGACGCCCCGACCGAGGCCGCGGGGGAACCCGCCGCGCCCACCCCCCTCCCCGTACGGACGCCCACCACCGCGTCCGAGAGCAGCACCGCCTCCCCGTCCCAACCCGGCGGGCTGCCCCGGCGCGTCCCGGCCCGCAAGGGCGAACGCACCACCGGGACGGCAGAGCGCACTACCGGGGCCGACGAGTGGGCCACCACCGCACCGTCCCCCCGGCCGCTGCGCCGGCGGGTACGGGGAGCGACCCTCGCCATGACCACCCCGCCGGCCGACCGGGTCGTCCCGGCCGTGCGCCGGCCCGTAGACGCCGAGGCGGTCCGTACCGAACTCGACGAGTTCGAGGCCGCCGTACGCAGGGCCGAGCGGGACAGCACCACCACCCCCACGGAACCAGCACCCTCCCAGCACCCAAGATCCCGGAAGGAGCCCGGCAGTGACCACGCCGACAGATAACGGCAGTTCCGAGGAGCGGGCGGAACCCACCGATCTGCGCGCCGCCGCGGCCGACTTCACCTGGCTGCTGGACCGGTTCGCCACCGAGACCGCGGGGGTCGTGGACGCCATCGCGGTCTCCACCGACGGCCTGCTGATCGCCGTCTCCAAACTCCGTGAGCAGGCCGACTCGGAGCGGCTCGCCGCGATCGTGTCCGGCATCACCAGCCTCGCCGCGGGCGCCTCCGGCAACTACGGACTCGGCGGCCTCAACAAGGTCATCATCGACCTGGAGGGCGGCCATGTGCTGGTGTCGGCCATCGGCAGCGGCGCCGTCCTCGGCGTGGTGGCCTCGAAGGAGGCCAAGCTGGGCAACATCGCCTACGAGATGGCCCTGTTCGCCAACCGGGCCGGGGCCGCGCTCACTCCCCAGCTGGTGCTGGAGCTGAAGAAGAACGCCGGCGCCGCCACGGGCGGCTGACCCGTCCCACCAACGGGACCAAGGCACAGGCATTCAGGAGGGGATCGTCATGGCCGCCGGTGAACCAGTACCGCACGACGCGGCGGACGGTGCCTGGGCACCGCCGGAGCCCGCCGGCCGCGCCCCCGCGATCCGGCCGTTCCTGCTGACCGCCGGCCGGGTGTCGGGGAGCGGCGCCGCGCCGTCGCTCCCGGTCGAGTCCCAGATCGTGGCCACCTCGACCGGGCTGGCCGCCCTGGACAGGCTCACCTTCGAACACCGCGACCTCGTCGCCGCCTGCCGGCGCCCGCAGTCGGTGGCCGAGCTCGCCGCCCGGCTGCGACTGCACCTCAACGTGGTCCGGGTGCTGGCGGGGGACCTGTGCGCCGCCGGCCACCTGGCGGTCCACCTGCCGAACGCCAGGGCGACCCAGGACATCTCCGTACTGCGAAGGGTTATCGATGGTCTCCGTGCCGTCCCCGACTCCCGGGGCTCACTCCGCGACAGCAGCTGAACAGCCGTCCGCCGCGCAGCCGCCGCTGCCGGTCAAGCTGGTCATCGCCGGTGGCTTCGGGGTCGGCAAGACCACGGCCGTGGGCTCGATCTCCGAGATCCGGCCGCTGACCACCGAGGCCGCGATCACGGAGGTCGCGGCGGGCGTGGACGACCTCACCCACACCCCCGGCAAGACCACCACCACGGTCGCCATGGACTTCGGCTGCATCACCATCGACCCGACGCTGAAGCTCTACCTGTTCGGCACGCCGGGCCAGGACCGCTTCGGCTTCATGTGGGACGACGTGGTCGAGGGCGCCCTCGGCGGCCTGGTGATCGTGGACACCCGCCGCCTCGACGACTGCTACGCGGCCGTCGACTACTTCGAGCACAAGGACATCCCCTTCGCCGTCGCCGTCAACGCCTTCGACGGCGAGGTCCAGCACGACCTGGACCAGGTGCGCTGGGCGCTGGACGTCTCCGACCACGTACCGCTGATCGTCTTCGACGCCCGTGAGCGGGGCTCGGTCCGGGACGCGCTGCTGGTCGTCCTGGACGTCGCCCTGTCCCGCGCGGAGACCGCGGCGGCGGCCGCCGGCTGACACCCGCGCGACATCGGGGTGTTCAGAGGAACCTCAGAAGTTCGTGTGACAGTTTGGCGCGCCTCAAGGCCGGCCCATGGGGGGGCCGTGCGCGCGTCGACTTCTCATGGTCACTCCTGGAGGAAAACCTGATGAGCCTCACCGTGGTCAACGGCCTGCCCGCACACGTCCTGGTCGTGCACTTCGTCATCGTGCTCGTTCCCCTGAGTGCCCTGGCGGTCGTGGTAGCCGCGATATGGCCGAGTACCGCGCGGCGGATGGGGATCGTGCTTCCCTTGCTGGCCCTCGTGGCGCTGGCGAGCGTGCCCGTGGCCACGCAGGCCGGTGAGTGGCTGGAGGAGCACGTCGACAGCGACGCCCTGGTGCGCAGGCACGCCGAACTCGGTGACGGGCTGCTTCCCTGGGCCGCGGGCCTGTTCGTGCTGGCGGCGGCGATCTGGTGGACGACCCGCCGGTCGGCGTCGCCGGAGGCGGCCCCCAGGGAGCGCGCGGGGACAGCCACGCCCCGCTCCGCGCCGGCCCTCCGGGTCGTGGCAGCGGTGCTCTCCGTCGGGGTGGCCACGGGCGCCGTCGTGGACGTGTACCGGATCGGCGACTCCGGAGCGAAGGCCGCCTGGCACGACGGCTTCTCCAAGACCGGCGATGAGAAACACGGCGACAAAGGCTGACCCTTCCGGCGCCGGCGCGACACCGATCGGGCCGGAGCCGCCCGTGCCGCCGATCCTGCGCTGCTAGGTGTGTCGGCCTGGAGCGTTGGCGTACTGCTCCGACGACAACTCGAACACTCGCACTCGTCGACCACAGGTGGGGTCGACGGTCTCACGGACCGCCCGCATCCCCAGTTTGGTCATGATCCGTTCGGAGGCGTCGTTGCCCACCTGAGTGATGCTGACGATCCGCTCCAGCCCTCGCTCCTCGAACCCGAACCGCACAGCGGCCGCAGCGGCCTCGGTGGCCAAGCCCTGCCCCCAGTGGGAACGTCCCAGCCGCCAGCCGATCTCAACCGCCGGTAGCACTTCCGGCAAGAAGTGGGGCACCGAAAGACCGGTGAACCCGGCCAGCTCGCCAGTGGACCGGATCTCCACGGCGAACAGGCCGAAGCCCTGTGACTCCCACTCGCTCTCCGATGCCTGGACCCCGCCGCGAGTCTGCTGTTCGTCACGGACGCTGCCGTCACCGATCCACCGCATGACCTCGGGGTCGGCGTTGACGGCAGCCATAGGCGCAACGTCGGCCTCGCACCAACGACGCAGGATCAGACGGGGAGTCTCAAGCGTGACCATCCGAGCATTCTGGAGCACCTGGGGTCTCCACCATCCTCACCAGGCACTCCGGGTGCTTGCGGACCGGCCCGCTCAAGTGGCGGGAGTACGGTTCGCCGAGCGTCGTCGGCTCTTCCGCAAAGGGAGTCAGAGAGCGGGGGTCGCAGGGTCCTCCCACAGACAGCAGCCCCCGCCCCGCCTCCAGGGCAACAGCAGGCTTAACCCCTGCCACCGCCCGACGACCACTTGTTCAGCCTGCGCACGGCCGCTTTCAGCTCATCGCGCTTCGCGTCCTGGTCCTGCTGGCCCTGGCCCCCGCTCTGCTGTCCTCCCTGCGTCGCCGCCATCAGGACACGCTCCAAGGGCTCTGGTCGTCCTTCCGCCTCCGTGGCCCCAGGCAGGCCCTCTGATCCAAGAGCCGGGTGAGTTGCGCGTTCACCACAGAGGCGTCATCCACGGACAGCAAGGCGAGTTCCGTCGAGACGTAAACGCCGTTCCGGAAGACCTGAACCGGGATGACGAACTGGTCATTGAGTAACCGCACATCACCCGACAACTTGAACCTGCGCGGCACATCCTCGTACCGGTGGCTGCTCACCTGGTCACCGCCACGTCATGGTGCGCACAGACCACCAGCGCGCGCCGATAACGCTGCCGCCGCTGCTGTTCCCGCTGCCCGTACGCCACGACGGGAAAGCTCGGTGTCGGCGCGCCCTGGCTGTGTTCCGCAGCGCGAGCATGGGGCGCGCGGTGGCGGCCCGGAGCGGGGAATAGCAGCCGCAGCAGTAATTCGAAGGTTCTGGCGATACAGTCCCGCATGTCGACCTGCTTCCTCAGGTTGGCCACGCCCCGGGGCGCAAGGCCCGCGCCGCCGGGCTCCTGTGGCGGGTGAGAACCGGCTGAGTATTCATGCTGGTGACATGCAGAGCCCCCAACTTTCACACTCCGGTGAAAGCCGGGGGCGACTGCGGTGAAAGGGCTAGAGGCCCACCCAGGCGGCCAGGTGATCGAGGGTGTCCGGGGTACGCCGGGACATGTGGATCAGGCTCCTGATGGTCTCGCGTGCGCCTGAGTGATACCGCGTCTGCTGCGGAGCCAGTTTGCGCGCGGTGACGATGGACTTCAAGGCCGCTTCGCGACGGCCCGTCTCGACCTGGGCTCGTGCTTGATCCACGTAGAAGTGAGCGGCGCGGGATGCGGGCCAGTCCTTCGGTATCCGCACCTCCGCGGCCTCTTGCAGGGCTTCACCGTAGTGTCGCATCTCGACATGAGCGGACACCGCGTGAAGCCTGACATTCGTGGGGCCGAAGGACAGCCAGTGCACGTCCGTGGCCTCACCCACCCGATCCGCGTAGGACGTGGCCTCTGCCAGGTGTGCTGTCACCGCGGCTTCATCATCGGCACGGGCGGCGATGACGCTTGCCCCGAGGTGAAGCTGCCCGGCGACGGCCTGACTCTCCCGGGTCTGAGGGGAATGCTCCAGTAGCCCATGCCCGGAAGCGACCAGCCGCTGTCCGATGGTGTACTCGCCCTCTCGGAAGTAGACGAGCGCACGCATGTACTGGCGCACTGCCGACAACAAGGGGTCGGAAGCCCGGGACGCGGCCCAGTCCATGCGGTCCAGAGCCACCGTCGACAAGTCGTAGTAGCCCAGCTTCACAGCCAGGTCATGCGCGGTGCGGTAGGTGCTCGCCAGCGCGGCCCACAACTCGGACGACGGCGCCCGGTACGCGGCGGTGGTGATCTCCGCGATCGTGTCGGGGAGGTCAACAGCAGCATCATGGAGCTTTGTGGCCCGGACCAGCTGGCACAGCCCCTCCGCAGCGGCGACCAGCTGGGGGGTGGGCCGAGGGGCAATCGCGGGGTCGGCCCCCAGGTCGTAGAGATCGAGGGCTTCACGGATCGGCCGGACCAGCGCGGCCAACCGGTCCTGCTGGAGCTCGGTCACGTAGGGCTGGCCGGTCAGCGCCGTGACGTCGATGCTCAGAGCCTTCGCGACAGCGGCCACCAGATCAGGGCTGGCCGGCTTGTGCCCGGACTCGACCTGGGTGAGCAGGCTGTACGAATACGGGACCCTCTGCGCCAGCCCGCGCTGAGTCAGCCCAGCCCGCTTCCGGTGATGTGCGATCCGAGTGCCCGTGTGTTCGTCGCCGGGGAGCGGCATACATGCCTCCCTTTCGTGAGTCACTCAGCGGAGACGCTACCCGTCCGGCCGAGGCAGACAACGGTGAACGGCGATCCCTGCCCCGAACGAGGGGCGTTTGCGGGTGAGGGGCGCCACGCGGTGAACTGCCGCCATGACCGCGAACCGCGTCTTGTACTTGTTGGGAAGCGCCGCCCCGCCCGTGCTGAACATCGCCGGCGTCATCGAGCAAGCACAGACTGCCGACTGGGACGTCTGCCTCGGATTGACCCCCACCGCCGCATGCTGGCTTGGTGATGATCTGCCGGCTCTGGAGGAACTGACCGGGCACCCGGTCCGCAGCCAGTACAAGCTGCCCCGAGAGCCGGACGTCTGGCCCCCCGCAGACGTCGCCGTCGTCGCACCCGCCACCTTCAACACGATCAACCAATGGGCACTGGGGATCACCGACAAGTTCGTCGTCGGGTTCGTGGCCGAGGCCATCGGCAAAGGAATCCCCACCGTGACCATGCCCTGCGTCAACGCCGCGTACGTCCAGCACACGCAGTTCGACACGAGCATTGCCACGCTCCGCGCGATGGGCGTACGCGTCCTGTACGGCGACGGCGGATTCGTACCCAACCAGCCGGGCCAGGGGCGACCGGAGAACTATCCGTGGCACTTGGCCCTGGAAGCGGCCGCGTCGGCCCTCAGCCGACGTGATGCTCGTGGGAGATGAGTCGCCCTCAGATGGGTTACTCAGCTTGACGCCCGGTAGCGATGAGGCTGTTGCGGCGGGAGACCGATCGCGGCGTGCGCGTCGTCCAGGGTCTTGCCGATCGCGGCCGCAGCGCGTCGGGCCTGGGTGGCATCGCCGGTCTCGGCGGTGTCCTCCCAATGACGGACTTCTTTCGCGAGATGCGGCTGCCGCTGAATGTGGACGTAGACGGCCCACTGGGCGATGAACCGCTGGAGGGGAGAAAGGTCGGAAGCTTGGCGGGACTGATCGGCGGCCTGATCCAGTTCCCGTGTGAAGGCGGGCAGGGCGGCGGGCGCGATCTGCGCGAGGGCCTGCCGGAGAGCCGTGACGGTGGCAGGCGGCTGAGGGATGAGTGGCTGCCCGGCGCTGGAGGTGGTCATTGCTGCTCCCATGGGGGAGGTTCTGACCCCCGGGAGCAGCGTATCGGTCGTGCCGCGTGTCTCCCGTTGCGGCGGAGATCAGTCGAAGTAGGCGACCAACCGGACCCCTTGTGGGCCGAAGCGTCCTGCCAGGGCCTTCATCACGGCGAAGACGTGCTCCCAGCCACTGCCGGGACCGAGAGCCTGCCCGCGGGTGACCCGGTGGAAGCCCAACTTCGCTGATCCGGAAGTCCAGGTTCCGGGGCGGGCCGTCGCAGGGGAGCTGCCGACCAGGGCCTCGAGCTCCTGCCAGGTGACCCAGGTGGCACTGTGAAGCGCGCCGAGGGGAGCCCACTGTTCGTAGTCGCGGCGGACCTGGGCCGAGGCGTCATCCGGCAGTCCGCGACCGGCGGCCACCGGCGCCCAGCCGGCGTGGTTGCGGACGCCGAAGAGGCAGCCGAAGGCCGTGTAGTCGTTCCCGGAGTACAAGGGGGACAGGTCCATGGCGTACAGCCACGGTTCCTCGCGTCAAGCTGCGTGCGGCACGAACGAGACGCGGGTTTCCTCCGTGTCGATCGACACGTCCAGCGCGGCGTCCAGTGCCTTGGCCAAGGTACGCAGGAGCGGGAGCGTGGGCACGGTGCCGCCACCCTCAAGGCGGTCGATGTCCTCCGTGGAGAGCCCTGTCCGTTCGGCGAGCGATGCCTGGTCGATGCCCAAGGCCGTGCGACGGTCGTACACGGCCTGCCCCAGGGCGATGGCGGCGCCCGCCTCGATGTACGCCGGATCGGCTCGATGTTCCTCAGGGATCGTCCATGAGGTGTGGTAACCCCTGCTCACGGTGACTCCTCGAACGTCCGGTGGTAGGCGGTCTGCGCGGCGGCGTGCGACTCTTCGCATTCCTTCTGAGCCCAGAGAGCCCGTTGGACCTGCCGCTCTTCGCGCATCCGGTTCTTGCGGAAGACGGTCAGAAACACGATACGGCGTTCCGGCGCGAGCCAGTAGGTGAGGCGTACAGCACCGTCGCCCAGGTGGAAGCGGAGCTCGCGGACCGGCCCGCTCAAGTGGCGGGAGTACGGTTCGCCGAGCGTCGTCGGCTCTTGCGCGAGGCGATCGGCGTGGCGCTCGACCGCGCGGTAGTGCTCGCGCGGCAGAGTTTCCAGCCACTCTCTTACCTCAGGTTCGATCTCGATGTCGTACGGTCGGTCCACTGTTGGCAGCGTAGGCAGGGCACAGGGAATCGCAGCGACTTCGGGCAGCGATCATCCGATCGGATGACATGTCGGTGGTTCGAGAACTCTCCATGGCACCTGGCCCTGGACGCGGCAGCGTCAGCCGTCAGGGACGCGACTTTGGTGGGGCGTGAGTCTCAGCCGTCGGCCGGAGCCACGCCGATCGGGCAGGAGACGCCCGTGCCGCCGATGCCGCAGTAGCCGGCGGGGTTTTTGTCCAAGTACTGCTGGTGGTATGCCTCTGCCGGATAGAAGGGGCCGGCGGGGAGGATTTCGGTGGTGATGTCGCCGTAGCCGGACGTGGTGAGGACGGACTGGTAGGCGGCGCGCGAGGCCTCGGCCTCGGACTGCTGGTCGGGGGAGTGGGTGTAGATGGCCGAGCGGTACTGGGTGCCGACGTCGTTGCCCTGGCGGAAGCCCTGGGTGGGGTCGTGGGACTCCCAGAAGAGCTTCAGGAGGGCGGCGTACGAGGTGAGGGAGGGGTCGTAGACGACGCGGACCGCTTCGGTGTGGGCGGTGAGGCCGCTGCAGACCTCTTCGTAGGTGGGGTTCTGGGTGTGGCCGCCCTGGTAGCCGACGAGGGTGGTCCAGACGCCGGGGGCCTGCCAGAACTTGCGCTCGGCGCCCCAGAAGCAGCCGAGGCCGAAGTCGGCGACGAGGAGGCCCTCGGGGTAGGGGCCGGTCAGGGGGTTGCCGAGGACGGTGTGGCGGTCGGGGACCGGGAAGCCGGGTTCGGTGCGGCCCTTGAGCGCTTCCTCGGCGGAGGGGAGGTGGAGCTGGCGGCTGAACAGCATTGATGGCTCCTGGCTGTACGGCGGGCAGGCGGGCAGTGGCGGGTAGGCGGGTGGGGACGCGGCGGTGTCGTGTGCGCACCCCCTACAACAGGTGGGGGCCCTGGGCCATTCCGCTGCCGGCGCGGGGCCGGCGCCGGGTCAGCGCGGCAGGGTGGCCGGGGTGCCGCCGTGGCCCTCCCAGCCGGCGACCGCCAGCGCCCGGTAGACCGTGTACTCCGCCGCCGGGTCCACGCCGTACGACCACGGCACCGCGCCCACGTGGCCGTCCACGTGGCGGAGCTGCTCCATCGCCTCCGCGTAGCGCTCGGCGCGGACCAGGAACCAGACCAGCAGATGGCGGACGTGCGGCTGGACGGGGTGGTCGGCGGGGGCCTCGCGGACCGCGAAGAGGGCGCCCTCGATGGCGCGGGTGACGACCGCGCTCTGGTAGAGGGTGCGTACGAGGTTGGCCTCCGGGAGGTGCTCGAAGACCGCGAAGAGGGGGAGGGCGGGCAGGAGGCTCTTGGCCGGGGCGGAGGCCGCCGCGGCGTGGGCGAAGGCGTCGGCGAGCTCCTGGGAGCCGTGCCACTTCTCGCACCAGTAGTGGAGGGCGGCGAGGTGGGCGCCCATGTGGTGCGGGGAGCGCTCGGTGACCTTCGACCACAGCTCCTCGAAGTCGGCCTGCCGGTAGGCGAGGCCGCGGGCGACGCCTAGCTCGATGATGTACGGCACCGGGTCGCCGGGGGCCAGCAGTGCCGCCTCGCCGCAGACCGTACGGGCCTCCTCCAGGATCATCCGGAAGTCGTCCGAGGAGGGGTCGCGCAGCGCCTGGCGGACCAGGAACTCCGCGTGCACGGCGGCCGCGCCCGGGTCCTTGGGCGCGGCGACCCGCCAGGTGCGCAGCCACATGCCGCCCTGGCCCGGCGCCTGGGCCAGTTCGAAGGCGGCGGCGCCCGCCAGGGTCTGCACCCGCTGCCAGCGCAGCTCGGAGCCCGCGTCGGTGAGGGCCAGCAGCCGGGCGGCGGGCTGCCAGTCCTGGGTGCGCTGGACCTCCTCCAAGGCGTCGATCAGCTCGCGGTCGGGGCCGGGCAGCCGTACGTCCAGCCGCTCCCGCGGGACGAAGCCGTACGCCCCCGGGTCCGCGGCGCGCGTCGCGCCGCGCATGGCCTCGCCGCCGCCGCGCATCCGGCGCACGGCGGGCACGACGAGGAGACCGCCGATCATGACGATGGCGATGAGGAAGATCAGATACTCCATGTGTTGTCCCCTGCTGCCCCTGCTGCGCCCGGTATCCGTAGTCGGAACGTCCGGGCACCAGCCTAGGTGCCCGCGGGCTCGTTGAACCCGGTAGTACCGCCGTGGGCACTACCCTCGGGCCCATGACCGACCAGCAGAACCAGCAGCCCGCCCCGCGGCACGGCGACGATCGCGGCGCGCGGAGCTTCGAGACGCTCGCCATCCACGCGGGGCAGGAGGCGGACCCGCTCACGGGGGCCGTCGTCCCCCCGATCTACCAGGTCTCCACCTACAAGCAGGACGGGGTGGGCGGCCTCCGCGGCGGATATGAGTACAGCCGCTCCGCCAACCCCACCCGCACCGCCCTCGAGGAGAACCTGGCGGCGCTGGAGGGCGGGCGCCGCGGCCTGGCCTTCGCGTCCGGGCTGGCCGCCGAGGACTGCCTGCTGCGCACGCTCCTGGTGCCCGGCGACCACGTCGTCATCCCGGACGACGCCTATGGCGGAACGTTCCGGCTGTTCTCCAAGGTCGCCGAGCGCTGGGGGGTGGAGTGGTCGGTCGCCGACACCTCCGACCCGGCGGCCGTGCGGGCCGAGCTGCGGCCCCGTACGAAGGTGATCTGGGTCGAGACGCCGAGCAACCCGCTGCTCGGCATCACCGACATCGCCGCCGTCGCCGACGTCGCCCGGTCCGCCGGGGCCCGCCTCGTCGTCGACAACACCTTCGCGAGCCCCTATCTGCAGCAGCCGCTCGCGCTCGGCGCGGACGTGGTCGTGCACTCGACGACCAAGTACATGGGCGGTCACTCGGACGTCGTCGGCGGCGCGCTCGTGGTCTCGGACCCGGACCTCGGCGACGAACTGGCCTTCCACCAGAACGCGATGGGCGCCGTGGCCGGGCCCTTCGACTCCTGGCTGGTGCTGCGCGGCATCAAGACCCTGGCCGTGCGGATGGACCGGCACAGCGCGAACGCCACGCGCGTCGCCGAGCTGCTGGTGGCCCACCCCAAGGTGACCGAGGTCTACTACCCGGGGCTGCCGGGGCACGCGGGCCACGAGGTCGCGGCCAAGCAGATGCGGGCCTTCGGCGGCATGGTGTCGTTCCGGGTCGCGGGCGGCGAGCAGGCGGCGGTCGACGTCTGCGACCGGGCGCGGCTGTTCACGCTCGGGGAGTCGCTGGGCGGTGTCGAGTCGCTGATCGAGCACCCGGGCCGGATGACGCACGCCTCGACGGCCGGGTCGGCCCTGGAGGTGCCCGCCGATCTGGTCCGTCTCTCCGTGGGCATCGAGGCGGTGGACGACCTCCTCGCGGACCTGAGCCAGGCGCTGGCCTAGGGGGTGTCTCCCCGATCTCTGCGGGCCCGCGACGCCTGGCACGCACGCTCGCTGCGTTGTCGGGCCCGCCCGAGTAGGCCCACTACGAGGGCGACCCTCCGCCTTGCGATCGCACGCACCAGACGCCGCGGGCTGATCCACAGAGATCGGGGAGACACCCCCTAGGCCCCTGCCCGTGAGTCGCGGGCTCGCCGCACGTTGGGCTCACCAGCCCTCGAAAGGAGGGGTGGTGTCGGTCGGCGGCGTCGTCCAGGGGTGGACGATCGCCGCCCACACCGTGAAGGCGACCGCCGCGGCGAGCAGCAGGAGCCAGCCGGCGGCCCGTACGGCGCGGTGGCGGCGCAGCAGCCGCCGTCCCCGCTCGGCCGCCCGGCCGGCCAGATCGGGCGGCACGGCCGGGTACGGGCCGAGCAGCATGCGGCGGACCTCGTCCTCCTTGCGGTCGGGGAAGCTCATGCCGATGCCCCCGATGCCCCCGATGCTGTCGAAGCGCCCGATGCCGTCGAAGCCTTCGACGCCGCCGAAGCCCGCGCCGGTGCCGCCGCGGGTGGCCCGGGCGGCCCCGGCGGGTGTTCGCGCATCAGCGTCACCGAGCGCGCGCAGATGGCGCGGACCCGATCGACCGGCAGCCCGAGGGCGGCCGCGGCCTGCTCCTCCGGTACGCCCTCGTGCAGCCGGAGCACCAGCACCAGCCGCTCCTGCGGGGTGAGCCGGGCCAGGAGGCCGCCGCGCGGCCGGCGGTGGCGCCAGGCGCGGTGGGCGAAGAGGGCGGCGAGTTCCCGGCGGGTGCGGTCGTACGGGTCCTCCCCGCGCAGCCGGTCCCAGCGGGCGTAGGTGCGGGCGAGCGCGGTGGTCAGCAGGCGCTCGGCGGCGCTGGTCTCCCCCGGTGGTCCTCCGGGTGGCTCCCCCGTGAGCAGTGTCGCCGCATGCAGCAGCCGACCGCTCGCCCCCGCGGCGAACGCCGCGAACTCCCGGTCCCGGCGGCTCTCCCGTGCTGCCCGCCTCTCGCCCACCCCGTCCTCCGCCTCCCGTCCCCGGCAGGAACACGGCGTCCCCTTCCGGACACGGCATCCCTTTCAGGACACGGCAGCCATGGTCGCCCGGTCAAGAGGCGTGCCGCCGCGGTCGGCAAGTCGTCAGGAAGCGGTCAGAAAACTGCCTGAAAGCGGTCCGGAAACACTCGGTGGTGATCGGAGAGATCCGGCGAGATCCGGCGAGGTCCGGTGAGGACCTACGAGGGCCTAGGAGGCCGAGGCCGCCTGGGGCACGGGGGCGTGCACGGCGGCCAGCGCGGCGTTGAAGCGGGTGAGCAGGTCGCAGAAGATGTCCTGCTCCTCCGCGGTCCAGCCGTCGGTCACCTGCGCCATCAGGGCGCGCCGCGAGGAGCGCACCTCCTCCAGGCGGGCCTTGCCGCGCGGGGAGAGCTGGAGGACGACCGCGCGGCCGTCCTCGGGGTGGGAGGTGCGCTTGACCATGCCGGAGTCGACGAGCGGGGCGACCTGTCGGGTCACGGTGGACGAGTCGATGCCCATACCGGCGGCGAGCGCCTTGACGCCCATCGGTCCTTCCTGGTCGAGCCGGTTGAGCAGCAGGTACGCGGCGCGGTCCATGGAGTTCCGGGCCTGTCCGACGCCGCCGAGCCGGGTCTGTTCGGCGCGCCGGGCGAAGACCGCGACCTGGTGCTGCAGGAGGTCGAGTACGCCGGTGTCGAGGTGGGTCGTCATGTCCGATTGGGTGGGCATGGACTAAGGCTCACTTCATGCGGTGGTCTGTGGGATGGGGCACAGAGTACGCGGCCGGGGGCCCGCCCGTACGGGGGCTGCAGAAACCTGCCGCCTCGATCCGGCCAGCGCTGGGGCGCGTGGGGCGAGCTGCGAGACTTGGGACCATGGCCGCACGCGAGACCCCCGTTCCCGGTACCAATTCCTCCGCTTATCCGGGTCTCCCGGCGTCCCCGTCCGACGCCCCGGGACCCACGCTCGACGATGTGCGCGCGGCGCAGAAGATGCTGTCGGGGGTCTCCCGGGTCACCGCGCTCGAGGGCAGCCGCCACCTGACCGCTCTGCTCGGCTCACCGGTGCATTTCAAGTGCGAGAACCTGCAGCGTACGGGCTCCTTCAAGCTGCGCGGGGCCTATGTGCGGATCGCCGGGCTCAGCCCCGCGGAGCGGGCCGCGGGCGTGGTGGCGGCCAGCGCCGGGAACCACGCGCAGGGCGTCGCGCTGGCCGCCTCGCTGCTGGGCGTGCGCTCGACCGTCTTCATGCCGCAGGGCGCTCCGCTGCCGAAGATCGCGGCCACCCGGGACTACGGCGCCGATGTGCGGCTGCACGGCCAGATCGTGGACGAGACGATGCGCGCGGCGCAGGAGTACGCGCGGCAGACGGGCGCGGTCTTCATTCACCCCTTCGACCACCCGGACATCATCGCGGGGCAGGGCACGGTGGGCCTGGAGATCCTGGAGCAGTGCCCCGAGGTGCGCACGGTCGTGGTGGGCGTCGGCGGGGGCGGGCTCGCGGCGGGGGTGGCGGTGGCGGTGAAGGCGCTGCGGCCGGACGTGCGGGTGGTGGGGGTGCAGGCGGCGGGCGCCGCGGCGTATCCGCCCTCGCTGGCGGCGGGGCACCCGGTGGCGATCGAGTCACCCACGACGATGGCCGACGGGATCAAGGTGGGGCGGCCGGGCGACGTCCCGTTCCGGATCGTCGATGAGCTCGTGGACGAGGTCCGTACGGTCTCCGAGGACGCGCTGGCCGCCGCCCTGCTGCTGTGCCTGGAGCGGGCGAAGCTGGTGGTCGAGCCGGCCGGGGCCTGCCCGGTGGCCGCGCTGCTCGCCGAGCCGGAGGCCTTCGAGGGGCCGGTGGTGGCGGTGCTCTCGGGCGGCAATGTGGACCCGCTGCTGATGCAGCGCATCCTGCGGCACGGCATGGCGGCGGCGGGGCGCTATCTGTCGCTGCGGCTGCGGCTCACTGACCGGCCGGGGGCGCTCGCCACCCTTTTGGCGGCACTGTCGGCGGTGGATGCCAACGTGCTGGACGTGGGCCATGTACGCACCGATCCCCGGCTCGGGCTCACCGAGGCCGAGGTGGAGCTGCACCTGGAGACGAAGGGGCCGCTCCACTGCGACGAGGTGCGGGAGGCGCTGCGCGAGGCGGGCTACACGGTGATGCCGTAGGGGCCCGCGCCGCTGTCCCCACCGCTGTCCCCGCTGTTTTCCACAGGCGTGGACAGGCGGGGTAATTCGGGCGAAAGTTAAATCCTTCTATGAGCACGCCCAGCACGCCCGATGGGGGACGCATATGCCAGGTGCGATCTATGCCGAGGGTCTGGTGAAGACCTTCGGAGACGTCAGAGCTCTGGACGGGGTCGATCTCGACGTACCGGAGGGGACCGTGCTCGGGCTGCTCGGGCCCAATGGGGCGGGGAAGACCACCGCGGTGCGCGTGCTGACCACCCTGCTGCGGCCGGACCGCGGAAAGGCGCTGGTGGCGGGCGTGGATGTGCTGCGCCATCCCAATGAGGTGCGCCGCTCGATCGGGCTGTCCGGGCAGTTCGCCGCGGTCGACGAGTATCTGACCGGCCGTGAGAACCTGCGCATGGTGGGCCGGCTGTACCAGATGGGCGGGCGGGAGGCGAAGGCGCGCGCGAGCGAGCTGCTGGAGCGGTTCCGTCTGACCGACGCGGCCGACCGCGTCGCCAAGACGTACTCGGGCGGCATGCGCCGCCGCCTGGACCTGGCGGCGGCCCTGGTCGTCAGCCCGCCGGTGATGTTCATGGACGAGCCGACGACGGGGCTGGACCCGCGCAACCGGCAGGCGCTGTGGGAGGTCATCCAGGAGCTGGTGGCGGGCGGCACGACGCTGCTGCTGACCACCCAGTATCTGGAGGAGGCCGACCATCTGGCGCATGACATCTGTGTGATCGACCACGGCCGGGTCATCGCGCGCGGCACCTCCGACCAGCTCAAGGCGCGCACGGGCGGGGAGCGGGTGGAGGTCGTGGTCCATGAGCGCGCCGATATCCCGGTCGCGGAGGAGGTGCTGCGCGGCTTCGGCAAGGGCGAGATCTCCGTGCGGCGGCACACCCGCGAGGTGACCGTCCCGGTCGTCGGCGGGGCCAAGCTGCTCGCGGAGGTGATCCGGGAGCTGGACGCGCGCGGGGTGGAGATCGACGACATCGGGCTGCGCCGCCCGACCCTCGACGACGTGTTCATCTCGCTCACCGGCCATGGCGCCGAGGGCGACGGGGCCGAGAGCGACGGTGCCGAGGAGGAGGTCAAGTGATGGCCGCGGTGAACGAGAGCACACCCGGGGCGACGCCCGACATGACCCCTGAGACGACTGCGGGAGCGGGCCCCGAGGCGACCGCCGGGTCGGGCCCCGAGACCAGGCCCGGGGCGGGCTCCGGGACGGCGGACGGCCGGGCCGGCCGCGTCGCCGTGGCTCCCCGGGCGCGCGGCGGGCTCCTCCAGTCGGTCCGCGACTCCCTGGTCGTGGCGCAGCGCAACCTCATCCGCATGGCGCGGATCCCCGAGGTGGTGGTGTTCGGCCTCGTCCAGCCGATCATGTTCGTGGTGCTGTTCAGCTATGTGTTCGGCGGGGCGATCATGGTGCCGGGGCAGAGCAGCGCCGACGCCGATGTGTACCGGGAGTTCCTCATGGCGGGGATCTTCGCGCAGACCGTCACCTTCGCGACGGCGGGCGCGGGCGCCGGGATCGCCGACGACATGCACAAGGGCCTGATCGACCGCTTCCGCTCCCTGCCGATGGCGCGCGGCGCGGTGCTCACCGGCCGCACCCTCGCGGATCTGGTGCAGACGGCGCTGACGCTGGTGGTGCTGGCGATCGTCGCGGTGATCGTGGGCTGGCGGATCCACGACGGGGTGCCGAAAGCGCTGGCCGCCTTCGGGCTGCTGCTCCTGCTGGGCTACGCCTTCTCGTGGATCGGCGCGCTCATCGGGCTGTCCGTGCGCACCCCCGAGGCGGCCACCTCCGGCGGGCTGATCTGGCTGTTCCCCCTGACGTTCCTCTCGAACGCCTTCGTGCCCTCCAGCAAGATGCCCGCCTTCCTGGGGCACATCGCCGACTGGAACCCGTTCAGCGCCACCGTGCAGGCGAGCCGCGAGCTGTTCGGCAACCCCGAGGGGCTGGTCTCCGACGCCTGGCCGATGCAGCATCCGGTGCTCGCCTCGGTCCTCTGGTCGACCCTGATCATCCTGGTCTTCCGGACGCTGTCGGTCCGGAAATACCGCTCGGCGACCGCCTGAGCAGGCGGTCGCCGAGATCGGGGCGCTCAAGGGCCGGCCGAGCGGCTGGTGGGGGGCTCAGGCCTGGTAGGGCTTGGCCTCAAGGATCTTCACCGACGCGGTGCGGCCGTTCGGCAGCTCATAGGTGGCGTCCTGGCCGACCTTCTTGCCGTTCACACCCTGGCCCAGCGGGGACTGCGGCGAGTACGTCTCGATGTCCGAGCTCGCGTATTCGCGGGAGGCCAGCAGAAAGGTCAGGGTGTCGTCCGGGTCGCCGTCGAAGGCGATGGTGACGACCATGCCCGGGGCGACCACCCCGGTGTCCGCGGGGGCCTCGCCCACCTTCGCGTGCTGCAGCAGCTGCGTCAGCTGGCGCACGCGGAGCTCTTGCTTGCCCTGCTCTTCCTTGGCGGCGTGGTACCCGCCGTTCTCCCGCAGGTCACCTTCCTCGCGGGCAGCCTCGATCTTCTTCGCGATCTCGACACGTGCGGGACCCGACAGGTACTCCAGCTCGGCCTTGAGCTGGTCGTACGCCTCCTGGGTCAGCCAGGTGACGTTCTCGCTGGTCTGGGTCACAGGTGCTCCTCGTCGGTGCTGGGAATACAAATGAACGCCCTACTCAGAAGGGTGCGCCTTCAAAGCCGGGCGAAACCACGAGCCTAACAATTACGGGCGGAAACGGGGAGGAGGAATGTGGGCGCAACGCGTACGAAACGCGTCAGTGCAGGTCAGACAGGGATCAGTGGGTCGACGCCGGGTCGCAGCCGACCAGCTCGGCGGCGGTCGCCCGGGCCGTGGTGCGCACCGTCACGACCTTGACCACATCGTCCTGCCCCTTGCCGAAGGTGAAGTCCTTGCGACCCACCTCGCCGTGATCCTCGTCCAGGGTGCGCACGGTGCACACCCCGGTGGTGCCGGTGTCCTTGGTGACCTCGAGGCGCACCTCGACGGCGTCGTCGGAGACCACCTTGTAGCCGGTCACCCGGCCGCTGATGTCCTGGCCGGCGATGTACGAGTAACCGAACCAGGCGATCATGGCGAGGAACCCGGCGCCGAGCACCGCGCCCAGGATCTTCAGCTTGCGATCGGCGCGCTGGTCCGCGGACCGGCCGTAACGCCCGACGGGCAGCCCCTCGCGCACCGTGGCCATGATCGTTCCTCCTGGTTGGGGGACCCGGAATTATTCGCCCCCGGTTTGGGTCACTATAGAAGCCGTCTTCCACGATGAATCACCGAGGATCGAGACTTGACTGATCAGCTGCGTTTGATGGCCGTCCACGCCCACCCCGACGACGAGTCGAGCAAGGGCGCGGCCACCATGGCCAAGTACGTGTCCGAGGGGGTGGACGTGCTGGTCGCGACCTGCACAGGCGGTGAGCGCGGGTCCATCCTCAACCCCAAGCTCCAGGGGGACCCCTATATCGAGGAGCACATCCACGAGGTGCGCGCCAAGGAGATGGACGAGGCGCGCGAGATCCTCGGCGTCAAGCAGGAGTGGCTGGGCTATGTGGACTCCGGGCTGCCGGAGGGCGACCCGCTGCCGCCGCTGCCCGAGGGCTGCTTCGCGCTGCAGGACGTGGACGAGGCGGCGGGCACCCTGGTCAAGCTGATCCGTGAGTTCAAGCCGCACGTCATCACCACGTACGACGAGAACGGCGGCTATCCGCACCCCGACCACATCATGACCCACAAGATCTCGATGGTGGCCTTCGACGCCGCGGGGGACCCGGAGAAGTACCCCGAGGCGGGCGCGCCGTGGCAGCCGCTGAAGCTCTACTACAACCAGGGCTTCAACCGGCCGCGCACCGTCGCCCTGCACGAGGCGCTGCTCGCGCGCGGCCTGGAGTCGCCGTACGGGGAGTGGCTGGAGCGCTGGAAGGAGTTCGAGCGGGCCGAGCGCACCCTGACCACCTTCGTCCCCTGCTCCGACTTCTTCGAGATCCGCGACAAGGCGCTGATCGCGCACCGCACCCAGATCGACCCCGACGGCGGCTGGTTCCGGGTGCCGATGGACATCCAGAAGGAGGTCTGGCCCACGGAGGAGTACGAGCTCGCCAAGTCGCTCGTGGACACTTCCCTCCCCGAGGACGACCTCTTCGCGGGCATCCGCAACAATTGAGCTCATGATGAGTGCGACCAGCACCCTGGCCATGACGCATCTCGTGCCGCTCGCCAAGGAGCTCGACCAGAACAAGGTGACGCCGGGGGTCCTCGGCTTCATCGTCTTCGCGCTGATCGGCGGTGCGGTATGGCTGCTGATGAAGTCGATGAACAAGCACATGAAGAAGGTGGACTTCGAGGAGGAGCCGGAGGACGGGAAGACCCCGGCCGCCGCGTCCTCGACGGCCGCGCGCGGTCCCAAGGGCGAGCGCACGGCCTGAGGTCCGCTTCATAGATCACCCCGGCTGATCACCCCGGTCGCCCGGGGCATTGAGCCCTCCCGGGGCATCCGGCCCTCCCGGGGTGTCCCGGGGGCCTGGCGCGGTCGGCAGGACGGCCATGACCTCGCGGGCGTGGCGGCTCGGCACCATGCCGAGCTGCCATGCCTGCCATCCCGTCTCCGGCTCCACCCCGCGCTCCAGCACCAGCGCGAACGCCTCCGCGCACCCCTCCAGCCGCGCGTCCCCCGCCCAGTCGGCCGCCCGCAGCTCGCCCAGCAGCTCCGCCAGCTCCTCCTGGGCCACCGCGGTGCCGACGACCGAGCCGCCCGCCGAGGCGAACGGCAGCAGCGTGCAGCGCAGGAACCGGGCCCAGCTCTCGCCGCGCCGGTCGCCGTACCCCGCGAACAGCTCCGCCGCCTCCGCCACCAGATCCAGCGCTTGCGACGCCCGCCCGTTTCCCGCGTCGATCACCGCGAGCTCCACACAGGACCAGGCCTCGCCGTGGGCCACCCCCACCCGGCGGAAGTCCTGCCGCGCGTCCTGAAGCAGCTGCCGCGCGAACCCGCTGTTGCGCAGCGAGCCGGTCCGCGCCGCCCGCAGATCCCGGGTGACCCGCGCCGCGTGGTGACGGGCACAGGCCAGCCCGTACACATCCCGCATCCGGCTGAACATCGTGCGGGCCCGCTCCAGGTCGCGCAGCGCCGAGTCGTGGTCGCCCCGCTCCTCGAGCGCCTGGCCCAGGTGGTACAGCGTCCACGCCTCGCCGCGCGCGTCCTCGTTCTCCCGGTGGCGGGACAGGGCCTGGCGCAGCCCGTCCACGGCCGCCGAGGCCTCCCCGGCCACCAGCCGGGCCCGCGCCAGCTGCGTCAGCGCCCAGGCATCGCCGCGCTGGTCCTGCGTGCGGCCGTACGCCTCCAGCGCCTCGCGCAGCTCCCGCTCCGCGCGCGGCACCTCGCCCATGCGCAGACACGCCTGGCCGAGCTGGAAGTGCGCCCACGCCTGGCCATGGACGCTCTCGCTCTCCCGATGCAGCTCCAGCGCCGTGTCCAGCAGCTCCAGCGCGCTCGCGAGCCGGCCCCGGTCGCGCTCCACCGCGGCCAGCGCGTGCATGGTCCACGCCCGGTCCGCGCGCAGCTCGCCGGCCGCCTGCAACTCCATGGCCTCGGTCAGCTTGGCCGCGGCCTCGGTGAGATTGCCCTGGTGGTGCAGGGTGATGCCCAGGCTGCACAGCGCACGGGCCGCGCCCGCCTCGTGGCGCGCCTCGAAGTACAGGTCGACCACCGAGGACAGGGTGGTGCGGGCCTGGTCCAGCTCGCCCAGCTGGCGGGCCGCGATACCGGTGCGCCACTGCACCGAGCGCATCAGCAGTCCTTGGTCGACGGCCTGGGTCAGCTCGCTGATCTCCCCGAGCCGGTACAGGTCACCGCGCAGCAGGCAGTAGTCGCACAGCGCGCCCAGCAGGTGCAGCACCGCCGACTGATCGACGCCCTCGGCGTGGCGCAGGGCCGCCGTGATGAAGCTCGACTCGTCGTCCAGCCAGCGCAGCGCCGCGTCCAGCGAGGTGAAGCCATGGCCGCCCGCCGCGCCCCTGGTGAAGACGTCGGCGCGGGTGGAGGTCTTGCCGTCGACCATCCGGATCACCGAGTCCGCGAGCTCCGCGTAGCTGCGGATCAGCCGCTCCTGGGCGGCGGTGCGCCGGACCGGCTCCTCCTCGTCCATCAGCCGGCCGTGGGCGAAGCCGCGCACCAGGTCGTGGAGGCGGTAGCGGCTGCCGCGGACGTGCTGGATCAGCCCGGCGCGGGCCAGCGCGTCCAGATGGCGGGCCGCCTCCCGGGCGTCCGTCTCCAGCAGCGCGGCCGCCGCGGCGGCGCCCAGACTGGCCCGCCCGGCCAGCGCCAGCCGGCGCAGCAGCCGCCGGGCGTCCTCGGTCTGGTCCGTGTAGCGCAGCCACAGGGCCCGCTCCACGGGACCCACAGGGCCGTACGCCCCCAGGGCGGTGACCAGGGCGTCAGGGGTGCGGGCGCCCAGCGAGGAACCCGCGACGCGCAGCGCCAGCGGCAGCCGCCCGCACAGCTCGGCGATCCGCTCCACGGACTGCCCGTCGTAGGGCCCCGCGCCGGCCGGCTCCTCGGCGAAGGCGCGCAGCAGCTCCTCGGCGCCCGGCTGGTCCAGCGGGCCGACCTCCAGCCGGTGGACCCACGCGGCCAGGTCGGGCGGCAGCGCCAGCGGGTCGCGCGAGGTGACCAGGACCAGGCTGTCGGACCGCTCCGGGATCAGGGTGCGCACCTGCTCGGCGTCGCTGGCGTCGTCCAGCACGATCGCCACGGGCAGGCCGGTCAGATGCTGGTGGTACAGCTCGGCGAGCCGCCCGACATGCTGCCCCTGGGCCGACCGCTCCCGGAAGAGCAGCTGCTCGCGGGGCGCGCCGAGTCGGTTGAGCAGGTGCAGCAGCGCGTCCCGGGTGGCCAGCGGGGGCTGGTCGGGGCTGTCGCCGCGCAGATCCACCAGGCACGCGCCGCGGAACTGGTCGCGCAGATGGTGGGCCGCCCGCACCGCCAGCATCGTCCGGCCCGCCCCGGGCGGGCCCTCCAGCAGCACCACCGTCGGCCTGGTCTCCGTGCTCGCCCGCGCCTGACGCACCCACTGCGCGATCTGGGTGAGCTGCGCCCGGCGCCCGGCGAACGGGCCGTCCGCCTCGGGCAGATGGCCGAAGGACTGCTCCAGCACGCTGCGTCTGCGGGCCGCCTGGCTGCGGTCCGCGCCGCGCAGCCGGGGCGCCTGGCCGGCCCGGACCCCGGAGCCCGCGCGGCCCCCGCCACCGCGGCCCGAAGAGCCCGCGCCGGACCCCGCGCCGGACCCCGCGCCGGCGCCCGCGCCCGACCCCGCGCCGGAGCCGGAGCGCCGGTCGGCGCCGCCGCCGCGGGTGGCGGCCGTCGTCATCCGATGCCGGTCGATGAAGGGGCGGATGCCGCGCACCTCCACCGCCGTGAGCCACTGGAGCCTGAGCTGCTCCGCCCCGCCCGGCTGGTTGCGCAGCGCGGCCCGGCGGTGGGCGGCCGGCCAGTGGCCGGCCGTGAGCGCCGCGACCGTGGCCGCCGAGCCGGCCGCCGCCGCGGTCACGCCCGCGCCCAGCGCCGCCCCCACCGAGGTGCCGAACGAGAGGTCCGCGCCGAAGGCCGCGGCCGCCGCGACCGCCGTGGCCAGCATCGGCGCGCGCAACCGCCGGCGCGTCAGCCGGGACGACAGCGGCCGGCTGTCCGCCTCCGACTCCTCCAGCGCCCGCAGATACGCCCCGTACTCCTCGCCGGCGGTCGCCGCCATGGAATCCAGCGCGGCCCGCGCGCGGCCGAGCAGCATCCCGCCGTGCGTCCGCCCCCCGGAGCGGCGCACCTCCTCCTCCACGGCGCGCGCGAGCAGCCGCTCGATCTCCGCACGATGGCCGTCCCGCAACGCGGTCGGTGAACCCGGCATCCTCGTCCCCCTCCTGCCGGCGCCAAGCCTGCCAACGCCAAGTGTTCCGTTTCTGGCTCATTTCCGGCAGGCCTGTGGATAACTCGCGCTCGCCCCGAGTTGAGGGAGGATGGGGGCATGCCGAACCGTCTGGCGCACGAGACATCCCCGTACCTCCTCCAGCACGCGGACAATCCGGTCGACTGGCGGCCGTGGTCCGACGAGGCGTTCGAGGAGGCCCGCCGCCGGGGCGTGCCCGTGCTGCTGAGCGTCGGGTATTCGAGCTGCCATTGGTGCCATGTCATGGCGCGCGAATCCTTCGAGGACGAGGCGACCGCCGAGTATCTGAACGCGCACTTCGTGTCCGTGAAGGTCGACCGCGAGGAGCGGCCGGACGTCGACGCCGTCTATATGGAGGCCGTGCAGGCCGCCACCGGCCAGGGCGGCTGGCCCATGACGGTCTTCCTCACCCCCGACGCCGAGCCGTTCTACTTCGGCACCTACTTCCCGCCGGCGCCGCGCCACGGCATGCCGTCCTTCCGCCAGGTGCTGGAGGGCGTCCGGGCCGCCTGGGCGGACCGGCGCGAGGAGGTGCGGGACGTGGCCGGGCGCATCGTGCGGGACTTGGCCGAGCGCAGCGGGGCCTCCCTCGCGTACGGGTCCGCGCGGCCGCCGGAAGCCGAGGACCTGCACTCCGCGCTGATGGCGCTGACCCGCGAATTCGACGCCGTGCACGGCGGTTTCGGGGGCGCGCCGAAGTTCCCGCCGTCCATGGTGCTGGAGTTCCTGCTGCGGCACCACGCCCGCACCGGCTCCAAGGCCGCGCTCCAGATGGTGCAGGCCACCTGCGAGGCGATGGCCCGCGGCGGCATCTACGACCAGCTCGGCGGGGGATTCGCGCGCTACGCGGTCGACGCGACGTGGACCGTGCCGCACTTCGAGAAGATGCTGTATGATAATGCGCTTCTGTGCCGCGTCTACGCTCATCTGTGGCGGGCCACCGGCTCGGATCTGGCGCGCCGTGTCGCCCTGGAGACCGCCGAGTTCCTGGTCCGCGAGCTGCGCACCGAGCAGGGCGGGTTCGCCTCGGCCCTCGACGCCGACAGCGACGACGGCGAGGGCGGCCACGCGGAGGGCGCGTACTACGTCTGGACCCCCGAGCAGCTGCGCGAGGCGCTGGGGGAGCGGGACGCCGAGCTCGCCGCCGAGCACTTCGGCGTGACCGAGGAAGGCACCTTCGAGCGGGGCTCCTCCGTGCTGAGGCTCCCCGACCGCGAGGGGCTGGCCGACGCCGAGCGCGTCGCCTCCGTACGGGAGCGGCTGCTGGCGGCCCGTGAGCTGAGGCCGCGCCCGGGCCGCGACGACAAGGTCGTCGCCGGGTGGAACGGCCTGGCGATCGCGGCACTCGCCGAGACCGGGGCGTACTTCGACCGCCCCGACCTCGTCGACGCCGCGGCCGCGGCCGCCGACCTGCTGGTGCGCGTCCACCTCGACGACAGCGGGCGGCTCGCCCGCACCTCGCTGGACGGCACGGCCGGGTCCCACGCGGGCGTCCTGGAGGACTACGCGGATGTCGCCGAGGGCTTCCTCGCGCTGTCCTCCGTCACCGGCGAGGGCGCGTGGGTGGACCTCGCGGGGCTGCTGCTGGACGCGGTCATGCGCCGCTTCGCGGCCGGGGACGGCACGCTGTACGACACCGCCGACGACGCCGAGCAGCTCATCCGCCGCCCCCAGGACCCGACGGACAACGCCGCGCCCTCGGGCTGGACGGCCGCGGCCGGGGCGCTGCTGTCGTACGCGGCCGTCACCGGCGAGGACCGCCCCCGGGAGGTGGCGGAGCGCGCGCTGGGGGTGGTGCGGGCGCTCGCCGGGCGCGCGCCGCGGTTCATCGGGTGGGGCCTGGCGGTGGCCGAGGCGCTGCTGGACGGGCCGCGCGAGGTGGCCGTCGTCGGGCACGACGGCGACCCGGCGACCCGCGCCCTGCACCGGGCCGCCCTCCTGGGCACCGCGCCCGGCGCGGTGGTCGCGGTCGGCGAGCCCGGCTCGCGGGAGGTGCCGCTGCTGCTGGACCGCCCGCTGCTGGAGGGCCGGCCGGCGGCGTATGTGTGCCGCCGGTTCACCTGCGACGCGCCTACGGCGGACGCGGGGGCGCTGGCCGGAAAGCTGGGGTGACGACAGGCCCTGCGGACCGGCCCCGGCTTGACCGGGTCATGAGCGGGGCCGTCTACGGTCGGGTGCATCGCCGATGGAGGAGCGCCGATGCCCGTTCCCGCCGTGCACCGCGAGGTGCGTCTCGCCGTCCGCCCGCGTCCCGCGCGACCGCTCAGTGTCGATCACTTCGAGGTCGTCGAGTTCCCGGTGCCCGAGCCGGGACCCGGTCAGCTGCTGGTGCGCAACCGGGTCATGGCCGTGACCGCCGTGATGCGCACCCTGATGAACAGCGAGGCCGATCTGTTCATGCCGCCCTATGTGGCGGGCGAGGCGCTGTGGGGCCTGGCCGTCGGCGAGGTGGTCGCCGCGCCGGGCGGTGGCGCGGAGGCCGGCGAGCTGGTCGAGCACCGGTTCGGCTGGCGCGAGTACGCGGTGGTGGACGCCGCCGAGGCGCACCGGCTCGACCCGGAGGCGCTGCCGGACCCGGCCGCGCATCTGTCGCAGGGCCCCAGCGCCTGGATGGGTGTCGTACGGGGCGCCGAGGTGCGGTCCGGGGACACGGTGTTCGTGACGGGGGCCGCGGGCGGGGTGGGCTCGCTCGCGGGCCAGATCGCCCGGCTACGGGGCGCGAAGCGGGTCATCGGCAGCACCGGCTCGCCGCGCAAGGCCGAGGTGCTGACCAGGGAGCTCGGCTACGACGCGGTCGTGCTGCGGGGCGCCGGGCCGATCGAGGAGCAGCTGCGCGAGGCCGCCCCCGACGGCCTGGACGCGGTCTTCGACAACGTCGGCGGCGAGCAGCTGCGGGCCGCGCTGGCCCTGGCCCGCCGGGGCGCCCGGTTCGCGATCGTCGGGGCGCTGTCCGGGCAGGCCACGGGCGCCGCGACGGCCCCGGTGGAGATCGACACGGTCGCGCTGACCGCCCGCGGGATCACGCTGCGGGGCATCGCGCTGTACGACCACATGGACGTGATCCCCGAGTGGACGGCGGAGTTCGGCCGCGGGCTGCGGGCCGGGACGCTCACCTTCCCCCACGTCCGACTGTCGGGCATCGAGCGGGCGCCGCGCGCGCTGTGCGAGCTGCTGGAGGGGCGGCACGTGGGGGCTGTGCTGGTGGACCTGTGAGCCCGGCGGAACCCGGTCGCTTCCAGGTCCTTCACGCGGGCTGAGAGGGCCGGTCACAGGCCGTTCACAGGGCCGTTCACAGGGTCAGGCCGCGGGCCAGGATCTCCAGGGCGCGGTCGATGTGCTTCTCCATGTCCTCCAGCCGGCCGTCCTCCGCCCGACCGTCCTCGAACCAGAAGAAGATCGCCTCCCGCAGCGCCCCGAGCACGGCCGCCACGACCACCCGCACCTCGAAGTCGTCCGGGGCCCGACCGCTGCGCTCGGCCAGGACCTCGCCCAGCAGCTCGCCGGTGCCGGCCAGGCTCTCGCCCATCCGCGCGCGCAGCGCGGGGACCTGCCGGATCAGCCTGAGCCGGGTCAGCATCTCCTCGTGCCCGTCGTCGGCGTACTGGTGCATCAGGCCGACCAGGGCGTGGCGCAGGGAGGTCACCGGCGGCTCGTCCAGGGGGCGTTCGCGCAGCGCCGCCACCACGAACGGGTCGTACTCGTCGGTGAGGACGATGTCCTCCTTGGTGGGGAAGTAGCGGAAGACCGTGCTGGGGGAGACGTCGGCGGCCTCCGCGATCTGGTCCACGGGGGTGGCGTCGTACCCCTGCTCCTCGAACAGCCGGTGCGCGGCGCCGCGGATCGCCCGCCGGGTCTGGATCTTCTTGCGCTCACGCAGTCCGAGCTTGGGTGGGGCCGAGGGGGCGGTACGTGCCATGGCTCTCATTGTCGGGCATCGGTGTGCCGTGGGGCCATGGTGCCGACGGCGTCAGCCGTGCTGGTAGGCCACCAGCGAGATGCCCACATAGTGGACGACGAAGGCGGCCAGCGTGAAGGAGTGGAACACCTCGTGGAAGCCGAACCAGCGCGGTGAGGGGTTGGGGCGCTTGGTGCCGTAGATCACCGCGCCCACGCTGTAGAGCAGCCCGCCCACGACGATGAGCGTCATGACGGCGACGCCGCCCGTGTGCAGGAAGTCGGGCAGGAAGAAGATCGCGGCCCAGCCCAGCGCGATGTAGCAGGGGGTGTAGAGCCAGCGCGGGGCGCCGACCCAGAAGACCCGGAAGGCGATCCCGGCCAGCGCCCCCGCCCACACCAGCCACAGCAGGAGTTCCTGCTTGCCGTCGGGCAGAAGCAGCAGGGTGAAGGGGGTATAGGTGCCGGCGATGATCAGGAAGATATTGGCGTGGTCCAGGCGGCGCAGCACGGCCGTGGCGCGCGGGCCCCAGTTCCCCCGGTGGTAGAGGGCGCTGACGCCGAACAGCGCGCAGGCGGTGAGGGTGTAGATCGCGCAGGCCAGTCGCCCGCGGGGGCTGGAGGCGAGGGCGGTGAGGACCACGCCGGCGATGAGCGCGGCGGGGAACATACCGGCGTGCAGCCACCCTCGCAGCCGTGGCTTGAGGGGGACCGGCGGAGCAGCTGGGGGCTCTGGCGCGGGGGCGACCGGAGCGTCAACGGCGGGGTCGGGCGCAGCGGCAGTCATGGCGCACATGCTACCTACGCGACCGTAAGTTACCCCTCTGTTCCGAGTGGTGATGGTCACCCTGCGCCCACTGGACAGAATGCCCGCGCCGTCGGATGATCAAATGAGCGCGGTCGGCACCGGATGAGCTGAGCATCCGGGTCGCAGCCCCCAAGGGGTAGCTGTCTCCATAAACGGAATATGCGGGTATGAGTGCACATACCTGCCGCAAACCCTCAATCAGTGACGCCGGACCGGTGCGGTCCGGCGGGATGGAGCGATCGTGGCCCCCAGCAATGTGGCTTCCTCAACCACCGCAGCCCCCACCAACCACCAGGAGCTGCTCTCCTGGGTCGGCGAGATCGCCGAGCTCACCCAGCCGGACAGGGTGGTGTGGTGCGACGGCTCGGAGGCGGAGTACGAGCGACTGTGCGCGGAGCTCGTGGAGAAGGGGACCTTCAAACGCCTCGATCCGATCAAGCGGCCCAACTCGTACTACGCGGCCTCGGACCCCTCCGACGTGGCACGCGTCGAGGACCGCACCTTCATATGCTCCGAGCGCGAGGAGGACGCGGGCCCGACCAACCACTGGAAGTCCCCCGCCGAGATGCGGGAGATCTTCACGGGGGAGCAGGGCATCTTCCGGGGCTCGATGCGCGGCCGGACCATGTACGTGGTGCCCTTCTGCATGGGCCCGCTCGGCTCGCCGCTGTCCGCGATCGGCGTCGAGATCACCGACTCCGCGTACGTCGCCGTCTCCATGCGCACCATGACCCGCATGGGCCAGGACGTCCTCGACGTCCTCGGTGACCAGGGCTTCTTCGTCAAGGCCGTGCACACCCTCGGCGCCCCGCTGGAGCCCGGCCAGGCCGATGTGCCGTGGCCGTGCAACTCCACCAAGTACATCTCCCACTTCCCCGAGACCCGCGAGATCTGGTCGTACGGCTCCGGCTACGGCGGCAACGCGCTGCTCGGCAAGAAGTGCTACGCCCTGCGCATCGCCTCCGTGATGGCCCGTGACGAGGGCTGGCTCGCCGAGCACATGCTGATCCTCAAGCTCACCCCGCCGCGCGGGGAGGCCAAGTACGTCGCCGCGGCCTTCCCGAGCGCGTGCGGCAAGACCAACCTCGCCATGCTGGAGCCGACCATCCCCGGCTGGACGGTCGAGACCATCGGCGACGACATCGCCTGGATGCGTTTCGGCGAGGACGGCCGGCTCTACGCGATCAACCCCGAGGCCGGCTTCTTCGGCGTCGCCCCCGGCACCGGCGAGCACACCAACGCCAACGCCATGAAGACCCTGTGGGGCAACTCGGTCTTCACCAATGTCGCGCTCACCGACGACGGCGACGTGTGGTGGGAGGGCATGACCGAGGAGGCGCCCGCCCACCTGACCGACTGGAAGGGCAACGACTGGACCCCCGAGTCCGGCACCCCCGCCGCCCACCCCAACGCCCGCTTCACCGTGCCCGCCGGGCAGTGCCCGATCATCGCGCCGGAGTGGGAGGACCCCAAGGGCGTGCCGATCTCGGCCATCCTCTTCGGCGGCCGCCGCGCCAGCGCCGTACCGCTGGTCACCGAGTCCTTCGACTGGCAGCACGGCGTCTTCCTCGGCGCCAACGTGGCCAGCGAGAAGACCGCCGCGGCCGAGGGCAAGGTCGGTGAGCTGCGCCGCGACCCGTTCGCCATGCTGCCGTTCTGCGGCTACAACATGGGCGACTACATGGCCCACTGGGTGAAGATCGGCAAGACCGCCGACCAGGCCAAGCTGCCCAAGATCTACTACGTCAACTGGTTCCGCAAGGACGCCGACGGCCGGTTCGTGTGGCCGGGCTTCGGCGAGAACAGCCGCGTGCTCAAGTGGATCGTCGACCGCCTCGACGGCAAGGCCGACGGCGTCGAGACCCCGATCGGCGTGCTGCCGACCCGCGAGGCGCTGGACACCGAGGGCCTGGACATCGACGACGCCGACCTCGACCTGCTGCTGACCGTCGACAAGGAGGTGTGGCGCGAGGAGGCGGCCCTGGTCCCCGACCACCTGCGCACCTTCGGCGACCACACCCCGCAGGAGATGTGGGACGAGCACCGCGCGCTCGTCGAGCGCCTCGGCTGAGGCGACGTCACCGCCCCGCCGGCCGGTGGGGCGGTGACGTTGCGGTGAGTACGAGACAGCGACACGCCGACGGGACGGCGTGTCGCTGTCTCGTACTCACCGCGAACTCAGGTGCCGCGCCCCCGCTCCTCCAGATACCGGGTATGGGTCCGCTGGCGGCCCGCCTCCGCCTCCCGCAGCGCCGAGGCCATCGCGCCCGCCTCGTCGAACAGCAGCGACAGCTGCCGCTCCAGATGGCGTTCGGGCGGATCCGCGCCCGGGGCCAGCCGGGTCCACCAGCGGGTGCGGGCGTAGGTGTCCACGGCCTCGGGCACGTCGTGCCGGACGATCCGCGACAGCGCGTACGTCCCCTCCGGGTCGAGCAGCAGCGCCTCGCCCGCCGGCTCCGGGTCCAGCAGGGCCGCCAGCAGCCCGTCCAGCTCGGTGAGCCGGCCGGCGGCCGCCGGCGGTAGCTCGACCTGGGCTAGGGAGGCCCGCAGCCGGGCGAAGTCCTCCCGCAGGGCGTCCAGTTGCCGGGCGGGGTCGGGTAAGTCCGGCGCCGCGGGCCGCTCGGGCGGCGCGATCAGCGCGCCCGCGCCGTACAGGCCCGCCACCACCACCGGCCAGTAGACGCCCGCCAGACCCGTGAAGGTCAGGGCCAGTCCGGCGAGGCCCGCCGCGCTTCCGGCGATGTTCTTGCGGGACTCCAGACAGCGCAGGACCGTATGGCGCAGGGCCTTGGGGCGCAGGACCTTGTGCCCCGGGTCATTGGTAGCCACGGATCTCCTCGAAGGCCTCGTCCAGCGAGCCCTTGGTCGCGTCGAAGAGCCGCCCCCCGGTGAGGGAGGCGATGGACTCCAGCTCGCCCCGGTCGGAGTCGCCGAAGACGATCGGGAAGACCGGGGTCGTCCGCTGCGGCGCGGGCAGGCGCCGGTAGAAGGCGTCGAAGTCGTCGGCGGACGCCCCGGCCGTGTTCTCCCCGTCCGTCATCAGCACGATCGAGGTGAAGCGGTCGTCCCCGAGGGCCGAGGCGCGCCGGGCGAGATGGCGGTACGCCTCCTGGAGGCTGCTGAAGATCGCGGTCTCCCCGTCCGCGGTGAGCGCCTCGGCGTCCGCGCGGATCGCGGCGAGCGCCGCGCCCGGGCCGTCCTCGGGCACCGTGTGCGTACGGACCGCCTTGACCCGGGAGCCGAACGGCATCAGCGTCACCTCCTCCCGGTCCCGGAACCGCTCCCCGGTGGGCGAGCCGTCCGCCCCGGCCAGCCGGGTGAGCGCCGCCTTGAGCCGGTCAAGACGGTCGCCCTCCATCGAACCGGAGGTGTCCAGCACGTACACCGTGCGCGAGGGCCGCCGCAGCTCGTTCTCGTAGGCGGCGAGCAGCCCGTCGGCCACCGACCGGCTGCCGGGGAAGGGCAGTTCGCGCCGCTTGGCCGCGGACAGCGGGGCCGCGGGCCGGACGGAGACCACGACGGGGCGGCGGAAGGTCCGCCCGGTCAGCGTCCGCTGCGCCTTCGGGGACCGCAGGTACCCGGCGAGCGCACGGACCTCGTCCCGCGCGTCCTGGGGCGCGGAGGCGAGGGCGGTGAGCGGGTAGTCGGCGGTGACCACGCCGTCCCGGGGGCGGATCACCGTCAGGCCGGTGTGGTGGTCGCGGTTCAGGGACAGCAGCACGGACTCGTAGTTGATCAGCGCGTCCACATCGCCGCGCCGGGCGTACGCCTGGGCCAGCCACCCGGAGGAGCCGGACGTCAGCCGCTGGCCCGCGAAGAACCGCTTGAGCTTCGGCGCGACCCTCCGCACATCGGAGTCGCGCAGCGCGGACTGGGCGCCGGACAGCCCCGAGGCGATCGAGACCAGCGCCGAGAAGCCCGAGTTGGAGCGCACGGGGTCGGTCATCCCGTACGTCAGCTTCCCGTCGGCCACCGCCTGGTGGATGCGCGCCCAGGTGACCTGCTCCGGGTCCCAGCCCAGCCGCCGCACGGCTCCCGACGTGACGCCGAGGGCGACCGGCGAGGTCATCACCGGTGTCTCCGAGGTGATCTTCCCGGCGGCCTCGGGGCGCAGCCGCAGATAGTCGTTCGACGACAGCCAGATCGCCTCGTACGCCCCGTCCGCCTTCCCGGACGCCACGGCCTCGACCGCGTCCAGGGTGCCGGACCAGGTGGCCTCGACGGTGACGCCGGTCGCCTCGCGCGCCGCGTCCAGCACCGGCTTCATGTCCGTCAGCTCGCTGCTCGCGAGGACCCGCAGGGTGCCGGGAGCGCGCCTGCCGCCCTTGTTCCTGTGGTCTCCGCCGTCCTCCGAGGTGCAGGCGCTCACCGGCAGTACGGCGGCGAGGCCGAGGGCCATGAGGGCGCGCCGGGGCACACCCCGGGGTGGCGGGATCACAGCAGGCTCCCCTCGGCCGTGCCCGCCGAGCGGGTGCGCTCCAGATACGCGTTCGCCTGCCGCAGCTCGTCCGTGAGCGCCTCCACCGTCGTGGCCATGGACTCGGTCGCGCGCGCCTTGTAGGTGTCGATCGCGTCCAGCGTCCGGTAGATCTGCTGGAACGCCCCGCGCAGCGTCTCCACGCCCACCGCCGGGTCGGCCGCGATCCGCTGGATCTCGCCGCTCTGGGTGGCCAGCATCTCCGCGTTGCCCCGGACCAGCTCCTCGGTCGTCCCGCGCAGGGCGTTGACCTGCTCGGTCACCGCGCGCTGGTTCTCCAGCGCGGAGGACAGCATCACCGCGATGCGCAGCGCCGAGACGGTGGTGGTCGCGGCCCGGTCCACACCCTTGATCAGCTCGTCGTTGTTGCGGCGCACCACGTCCATCGCCAGATAGCCCTGCGCGCACACCGCGAGCTGGGTGAGCAGGTCCTGGTGCTTCTGCCGCACGGGGAAGAGCACATCGGCGCGCAGCGCGTCGGCCTGCTCCGGATCGGTGGCCTCCACGGCCGCGATCCGCCGCTCCACCGCCGCGTCCAGGGCCTCGGCCAGCACCGCGTACTCCTGGAGCTTGCCCATGGTCTCCCACAGGCGGACGCGCTCGGTGTGGAGGGCCGCGTTGTCGCGGCGCAGCTCGTCCTGACCGCCGCGCAGCGAGCCGACGATCTTGTTGAGGGTGCCCTGGGCGGAGGCGTACTTGGCGACGTGGTCGCGCAGCCTGTTGCCGCCCGGCAGCTTGGCCAGCAGCCGGCGCGCGCCCTTCGGGCGGGTGTCGCGGGGGTCCAGGTCCTCGACGGTGCGGCGCAGTTCGACCAGCGAGGACGAGACCCGGGTCCGGGCGTCGCCGCCGCCCTCGTGCTGCGCGAGGGAGCGTACGGTGCGGTCCAGCATCCGGTTGGACTGCTGGGCCGCGCCGCGTATCTCGCCGGAGCCGAGTGCGGTGATCTCGCCGATCCGGGTGGCGAACTCGGGGGAGCGGGCGTCGAGGCCGGCCAGCGCGGACACGTACTCGGCGGCGCGGCGCTCCATCTCCTCCCGTACGGACGCCTCCACCGGCACCAGGCCGGCGGCCTTCTCCTTGGGCACGGGGGCGACGGGCTCGGGCGGGGTCAGCACCAGGCCGTCGGCGTGGTCGGCGTTGTCGGCGGGGCCGAGGGGGTCAATGGGCTTGTCGTTGGCGGTGGTCATACCGGGCTCCCGTCACTGGCTGGTGGCTCGTCGCGCGAGGTCCCGCAGCACCCCGGCCCTGGGCACCGGCGCCTGCCGGACGCCGGTCAGCCGCTGGTTGAGGTACGCGGTATGGGACGCGGTGGCGGCGGTGAACTCGGAGGCGGCGCCCTGCGGCCTGAAGCCGTGCCGCACGGCCAGCTCCCGCAGCTTCTTGTCGCCGCTCAGCAACTCGCCGAGCCTGCGGCCCTCGGGGGTCAGCGGCACCAGGGTGTGGTCGCTGTTGACCGTGACGTCCGGGTAGAGGACCACCATGTCGCCGACGTCCTGCCGCTGCATCAGCAGCGAGGCGACCTGCGATTCGTAGACCAGGACCAACGGGTTGGCCGCCCCGCTGATGAAGTCGCGGAACGGGGCGTCGGAGCTGGACTGCTGGGCGCCCTGGACGCTGATGAGCTTCTTCATCAGCGGTGCGGTCCGGGCGAGGTCCGCGTCGTCGGCGACGATGCGGCCGCCGTTCGCCACGTACGAGGCGGCGGCCAGATACAGCGCGCCCGAGTTGGACTGGGCCGGGTCGGTGCTGGTGATGGACACCACGCCGTTCAGCTCGCTGTACTTCTCGGCCCCCTTGAGCCGCTGCCACGTCCGGTCCCGCTCGGCGGCCTCGAGATACGCGCCCATCCTCAGGGTGCCGGTGTTCTTGCCGGTCAGCGTCGCGAGCCCGTTCCCGGCCAGCACCTCGGCGGCGTTGCGGTGCGCGACGACCACCAGCGGCGAGTAGAACGGCCGCTGCGGTGTGCCCTTCACCCCGGCCTTCCGCGCCAGCTCGACGGCGGGCGACTCGCTGCTCGGGAAGGCGAAGTCGTAGCCCTTGAGCGGGAGGTTCTCCATCGCCCACGAGCCGGATGTCTCCGTCTTGACGGTGAATCCCTTGTCCGCCAGGGCCTTCACCACATCGGGGTCGGCGAAGAACTCGGCCTTCTCCGACCCGATCACTCCGCGCACGGTCGTCGTTGCCGTGCCCTTGTCCTTCTCGCGCCCCGCGATCAGGGCGGCCGCCACGCCGCCGATCAGCAGAACCGCGAGGACGATTCCGAATATGCGTCTCACGGCGGCAGCGTGCTCGCGGAAACCCACATTCCGGGCGCGGTCAGATGGCGCGGAGGTGAACGGCTGATCGCAGTCCGAAACAGGAATCGGCCATTCTGCGAAAGGAGTTGAGGGAATGGGTGGGCGGCCGGAGCCGAGCGGGCTCCGGCCGCCTCAGGCGCCGTGGGATTCAGGCGCCGTTGGGCTCAGACACCCTTGGATTCAGGTGCCGTTGCGCTCAGGCGCCGTTGGAGACGAGCTTCCTGATTCCGCGCAGGTCGGCGGCCGTGAACTTGCCGCCGTTGCTGTTGAGGTACCCGCCGTTCGGTGAGGTCATGACCGGCTTGTTCTCGTTCGGGCTGAACTTGGACGGGTCCGGGTGGTCCAGGCCCATCATGTGGCCCAGCTCATGGGTGACCGCGTTGAGCGTCATGGCGTGGGCCTTGGTCTTGTTCGAGCCGAACCAGCTGTTCTCCTTGCCGGTGCTGGTCCAGTACTCGGTGTCCATCTCGACGTATCCGCCCCAGGCGGCGTTGGTCTTGGTGTTGTAGCAGGGAAGGGCGCGCGACATGCCCTTCTTGCCGTCCAGCGGCCGGTACTTCAGGAGGAACATGATGTGGTGCTGCGGACCGGCGCAGTACTTCTTGTTCTGGTAGTTCGTCCCGCCCTCGATCGTGGTGGACAGTACGAACTTGATTCCCGCGTTCTTCACCTCCGGCATGGCGTTGAGCTGCTGGACCGGAACCTTCAGATACGAGGTGAGCCAGCCGCGCGACTTCTGCGTCACGAAGGAGATGGTGTAGGTGCTGTTGTGCGCCAGATTCGTGATGAAGTAAGGCGAGCCGGATTCCAGCTTCCAGCCCGTGCCTTCGTTCGCGGCGCTCGCGGTCGAGGCGGTGGCGAAGACCGTCGCGAGGGCGGCTGCCAGCGCGACTCCCCCGAGTTTCTTCATGTGGTGCTCCCCGTTGTGCGGAGGCCCGCCAGTGTGCCGGGCCGATCGGATCCTAATGGGGCCCATCGGCGCGGTGTCCGGTGGCCCGGTGTCCGATGGCGTGGCCACCTGCGGCGCGTAGGAGGCCGGACATCCTGATCCGGGACCCGAGGGAGCTGAAGCGGCGCCGGCGCCGTCAGCCGGCGTGCGCGGCGAACGCCTGGTACGCGGGCTCGTCGAAGAGCACGAACCGGACCTCCTCGACGCCCGTGTCCGTGGCCCGCACCGTCTCCACCGCGATGCGGGCGGCGTCCTCCATCGGCCACCGGTAGACGCCGGTGGAGACGGCGGGGAACGCGACCGTCCTCGCGCCGAGATCGTCCGCGACCCTCAGCGACTCGCGGTAGCAGGAGGCGAGCAGCTCCGATCGGTCCTCGGTGGCGGACCACACCGGCCCCACGGTGTGGATGACCCACCGCGCGGGCAGCCCCCGCCGTGGTGGCCACGGCCTGCCCGGTCGGCAGCCCCTTGCCGTAGGGGCGAGGGTGATCGAGGTGGTCATACGGTCCATCTTCGGCGAACTACCGGCGGCTGGGGTTCAGCCGCCGATGCCGAGCGCCGCCGCGTGGCTCTCCAGGCGCTCGGCCGCGAGCGCCGTGGCCGTCGCGTCGCCGCGGGAGGTGGCGACGACCAGGGCGCGGCCGGCCAGGGTGTGGGCGCGCTGGTGGAGGGCGGTGATGTGGGCGGGGGTGGCGGAGGTCGTGGTGGGGGCCGCGCGGAGGGGGGCGCGGCCGGCGCGGAGGCGGGTGACCCGGTCGGCGAGGCGCTGGGCGGCGTCGTCGAGGGTGGGGGCCGGGGCGAGGGCGCGCAGCTCGTCGGTGACGGTCAGCAGCGCGGTGAGGTGGCCCGCGAGCTGGATGTCCAGCTCCTCCTCGCGCGAGCGGTGGGGGACGCCGGGGCCGGGCTCCGTCATGGTGTGGACCGACTTGGTGCGGATCGGCTCGTACATGGATGGCCTCCAAGGGATCTCAGGAGGCCATCCTAACTTAGACGCTGTCTAAAGTTGAGCTGTCGCTAATACTCGCCACTTCCGCCCGGCGCGACGGCGACCGATTCGTTCAAGACGGCCCCCGCGGGCGCTCGATAGCGTCGCGGCCATGGAAGCCATCGCCTTCGAGTCGCGACACATCAGCACCCGCATCGCCCGCCCCGCCGCGGACGTCTACGCCTACGCCTCGAACCCCGCCAACCTGCCGGAGTGGGCCGAAGGGCTGGGGGACACCATCGAGGAGATCGACGGCCAATGGGTCGCGGAGTCGTCGCCCATGGGGCGGGTCGTGGTCGTGTTCGCGCCCAGGAACGAGTTCGGCGTGCTCGACCACGACGTCACGCTGCCCTCCGGCGAGGTCGTGCACAACCCGATGCGGGTGATCGCCGACGACACCGGCGGGTGCGAGGTGCTCTTCACACTGCGCCGGCAGCCGGACATGAGCGATGAGCGATTCCAGCGCGACGCCGATATGGTGGCCGGCGACCTCGCCGCGCTCAAGCGGGTGATGGAGCGCGCATAGCGACCGGCCGGAGGAAGGGGCGCTGCCCGGCGTGATCGAATTACGGGTGCTGACGGCGGACGACTGGCCCCTCTGGCGGGAGCTGCGGCTCGCCGCGCTCGCGGACGCGCCGTACGCGTTCGGGTCCCGGCTCGCGGACTGGCAGGGGGAGGGCGACCGCGAGGAGCGGTGGCGCGCCCGGCTGGAGATCCCCGGTTCGTACAACGTGGTGGCCGTCCTCGACGGGAAGGCCGTCGGGATGGCCAGCGGGGTGCCCGGCCCGCGCGCCGGCGTCGTCGAGCTGATCTCCATGTGGGTGGACTCGCACGCGCGCGGGCGCGGGGTCGCCGGCCACCTGGTGCGGGCCGTGGAGGAGTGGGGCCTTGAGGCCGGGGCCGAGGTGCTGCGGCTGAACGTCATGCCGGACAACGCGCGCGCCCTCGCCTTCTACCGGCGCGTCGGGTTGACGGAGGCCGGTGAGGAGGACGGGGAGGTGGCCATGGAGAAGGCGCTGCGGCCCGCCGGCCGCTGCTGACTTTGTGGTGGGTATGGGACAGCGACACGCCGTGACGTCGGCGTGTCGCTGTCCCATACCCA
>NZ_MAXF01000093.1 GCF_001704635.1 Streptomyces sparsogenes
CTGTCCCATACGCAGACGCGCCGCCGGGCGAGCGGCGGCACCGGGCGGCGGGTCAGTGCTGGGCGTAGCCCTCCAGGAACTTCCCGATCCGCGTCACCGCGTCCGCCAGGTCCTTCTTCGCCGGGAGGGTCACGATCCGGAAGTGGTCGGGCTCCGGCCAGTTGAAGCCTGTGCCGTGCACGATCATGATCTTCTCGGAGCGCAGCAGGTCAAGGACCATCTGCCGGTCGTCCTTGATCTTGTAGACCGAGGGGTCGAGCCGGGGGAACGCGTACAGCGCGCCCTTGGGCTTGACGCAGGACACCCCGGGGATGCGGGTCAGCAGCTCGTACGCCGTGTCGCGCTGCTCCAGCAGCCGGCCGCCGGGCAGCACCAGGTCGTTGATGGACTGGCGGCCGCCGAGGGCCGCGGCCACCGCGTGCTGGGCGGGCATGTTGGCGCACAGCCGCATGTTGGCGAGGATCGTCAGGCCCTCCAGATAGCTGGAGGCGTGGGCCTTGGGGCCGCAGATCGCGAGCCAGCCGCTGCGGTAGCCCGCGACCCGGTAGGCCTTGGAGAGCCCGTTGAAGGTCAGGGTCAGCAGGTCGGGGGCGACGGCCGCGGTGGGGGTGTGGGTCGCGCCGTCGTAGAGGATCTTGTCGTAGATCTCGTCGGAGCAGACGACCAGGTTGTGGCGGCGGGCGATCTCGGTGAGGCCGCGCAGCATCTCCTCGTCGTACACCGCGCCCGTGGGGTTGTTGGGGTTGATGATGACGAGGGCCTTGGTGCGGTCGGTGACCTTGCGCTCGATGTCGGCCAGGTCGGGCAGCCAGTCGGACTGCTCGTCGCAGCGGTAGTGCACGGCGGTGCCGCCGGAGAGCGAGACCGCGGCGGTCCACAGCGGGTAGTCGGGGGAGGGGACCAGGACCTCGTCCCCGTCGTCGAGCAGGCCCTGCATCGCCATCTGGATCAGCTCGGAGACGCCGTTGCCCAGGTAGACGTCCTCGACGTCCAGGTCGATGCCCTTGGTCTGGTAGTGCTGCATCACCGCGCGCCGGGCGGACAGCAGCCCCTTGGCGTCGCCGTAGCCGTGGGCGCCGCCGAGGTTGCGCAGCATGTCCTCCAGGATCTCCGGCGGGCACTCGAAGCCGAAGGTCGCCGGGTTGCCGGTGTTGAGCTTGAGGATGCGGTGACCGGCAGCCTCCAGCCGCATCGCCTCCTCGAGTACCGGGCCCCGGATCTCGTAGCCGACGTTGGCGAGCTTCGCGGACTGGATCACCTGCATGTCGGCCACCTTACGGGGGCGCAACCGGGACCGCTCGGTGTTCTTCGCCACGTGGACGGTGTAAGGGGGCGTCTTCGGGCGGACGGGACATGTCCGCGCGCCGGGTAACGAGTCTGTTTCCGGGGTGAATTTCCGCGTCCGGAGGGTTGGCCCGGGCGGGGCGGCTGGCTATCGTTCACGCACTTCAACGAATCGTTCCGCTGAACGAATAGCGGAGAAGGGTGGCCGGCCCATGCCTGACACCTCACCCCGACACGCCCCGGGGGCGGCGGCGATACCGCGCCGGTCGGTGCTCGCCGCCGCGGCCGCGGGCGGCGCCGCGCTCGGCGCGTCATGGCTGCTCACCGGCTGCTCCGGCGCGGCCTCCGCCTCCCCCGCCGACGCCCTCCCCAGCGGCGCCCCCGCCGGCCGCCCCGACCGCGGCGGCACCCTGCGCATCGCCCGGCCGCCCGCCTCCGACGCCGAGACCCTCGACCCGGCCAGCTCCCTGTCCGCGTACGAATACCTGGGCGCCCTCTACAACCGGCTGGTGCGGATCGGCCCCGACGGCACCCTCGTCCCCGACCTCGCCGAGTCCTGGGAGCCCGACAAGGAGGCCCGCACCTGGACCTTCCGGCTGCGCCGCGGCGTCACCTTCCACGACGGCCGCGCCTTCACCTCCGCCGACGCCGCCTACACCCTGCGCCACATCCTCGACCCGAAGACCGGCTCCCCGCAGGCCGGCGTGCTCGCCCCGCTGGTCGATCCCGAGCGGCTGCGCACCCCGGACCCGCACACCCTGGTCGTCCCGCTGAAGAGCCCGAACGCCGAGTTCCCGAGCCTGCTGACCAACTACAACTGCTACGTCGTCCCCGACGGCAGCGCCGCCTCCATCGGCCGCACCGGCATCGGCACCGGTCCCTTCAAGCTGGTCTCCTTCACCGCCGCCGGGCCCGGCCGGATCGCCGCGTGCGAGGACCACTGGGCCGGCCGCCCCGTCCTGGACGCGATCGACTTCTACTCCGTCGCCAACATGCAGGCCCGCTCCAACGCCCTGCTGGCCGGCCAGGTCGATCTGCTCTCCCAGACCAACCTGGACTTCGCCACCGCCCGCGTGGTCGCCAACTCCGACCGGGCCACCCTCGCCCGGGTCAGGAACGCCCAGTGGTACGTGCTGCCGATGCTCACCACCGAGAAGCCCTTCACGGACGTGCGGGTGCGGCAGGCCATGAAGCTCGCCTACGACCCCGAGCACGTGCTGAAGGTCGCCCTCCAGGGCGCGGGCACCGCCGGCTGGGACAACCCCGTGCCGCCCGGCACCCCCGGACACCTCGCCGCCCACCCGGCGCACGACCCCGAAAAGGCCCGCCACCTGCTGAAGCGCGCGGGGTACGAGCGGCTCGCGGTCGACCTCTACACCTCCGCCTACGACCCGATCTTCACGCCGATGGCCCTCGCCTACCAGGAGTCCGCCCGGCGGGCCGGCATCCGGATCCGGGTCAGGACGGCGGCCGCCGACTCGTACTACACCCAGATCTGGATGAAGAAGCCGCTGATGGCCACCTACTGGTACACCGGCCGCCCCGTCGACCAGCTCCTCAACCAGGTCTTCCGGGGCGGCTCCTCGTACAACGAGACCGCCTGGGCGGACAAGGACTTCGACGCGGCTCTGGACCGGGCCCGCCGGGAGACCGACGACGGGCGGCGCCGCGAGCTGTACCAGGAGGCGCAGCGCGCTGTGGTCGAGCGGGGCGGGGCGATCACCCCCATGTTCGCCGACCGGCTCGTCGGCATCTCCCGCAAGGTGCGCGGCTACGCCGAGCACGGCTTCGAGTTCGACTACCTCGGCATCGGGCTGAAGGGGGCGTGAGGGGCGTGCTCTCCTTCCTGCTGCGCCGCGTCGTGGCCGCCCTCGGCACGCTGGTGCTCTCCTCCGTCCTGGTCTTCCTGGCCGTCCAGTCCCTGCCCGGCGACGTCGCCACCCAGGTGCTCGGCAAGGACGCCACCCCCTCGGCCGTCGCCGCGCTGCGCGACAAGCTCCACCTGGACCGGCCCGCCTGGGAGCGTTACGCCGAGTGGGTGAACGGCGCGCTCCACGGCGACTTCGGCACCTCCCTGGTGAGCGGCAAGCCGGTGGGCGGCGAGGTCGGCCAGTACCTCGGCAACTCCGCGCTGATCGCCCTCGTCACCGTCCTGTTCGCGGTCACCGGCTCGCTCGTGCTGGGCGTCCTCGCCGGCCTCTACCGCGACCGCTGGCCCGACCACCTCATCTCCACCGTCAGCCTGATCGGCATGAGCGTCCCCGAGTTCGTGGTGGCCACCGTGCTGGTGCTGCTCTTCTCCATCGCCGTGCCCGTCCTGCCCGCCGTCGTGCTCTACGGGCCCGAGGCGACCGTCGGCCAACTGCTCCCCGCCGTCTGGCTGCCCGCCGCCTCGCTCGCGATCGTGATGGCCGCGTACATCGTGCGGATGGCCCGTACCTCGGTCATCGACGTCATGGCCGGCGAGTACGTCACCACCGCCCGGCTCAAGGGCCTGTCCACCTGGCGCGTGGTCACCCGGCACGCCCTGCCCAGCGCCCTGCTGCCCACCCTCCACGTCATCGCGCTCAACGTGGCGTGGCTGGTCGGCGGCGTGGCCGTCGTCGAGAACGTCTTCAACTACCCCGGCATCGGCAAGCTGATGCTCTCCTCCGTGCAGAACCGCGACCTGCCCGTCATCCAGGCCATCGCGCTGATCAGCGCCGTCGTCTACGTCTGCTGCAACCTGGCCGCAGACCTCGGCGCCATGGCCCTCAACCCCAAGCTCAGGACCCGAGGAGGGCGGACCCGATGAGCACCCTGGAGATCCCCGACGCTGCCGTTCCGGTCGAACCGCCCGCCGTCCGGCCGGGCTTCGCCGCCCGCACCTGGCGCACCGTACGCTCCTCCCGCGCCGCGGCCATCGGCCTCGCCATCGTCGCCGTGCACGTCCTGATCGCGCTGCTCGCACCCGTGCTCACCCCGTACGCGCCCACCGTCGGCGACGCCTCCCACGCCCTGCTCGGCCCCGGCGCCGACCACTGGGCCGGCACCGACAGCTACGGCCGCGACGTGCTGGCCCGCGTGCTGTACGGCGGGCGGTACGCGCTCGGCGTCTCGGTCGCCGCCACCGTGCTGACCCTCGCGCTGGGCACCGTGCTCGGCTGCGCGGCCGCGCTGCGCGGCGGCTGGCTGGACGACGTGCTGATGCGGGTCCTGGACGCCGTGCTGGCCATCCCCTCGATCCTCGCCCTGCTGGTCGTCGTCACCGCGCTCGGCACCGGGCCCGCGGTCATCGTGCTCGCCGTCGCCGTCGTCTACGTCCCGCAGGTCGTGCGGGTCGTGCGCGGCGCCGCGCTGGCCGTCGTGCCCGCCGACTACGTCACCGCCGCCCGCGCCCGCGGCGAGGGCACCTGGTCGATCCTGCGGCGCGAGGTGCTGCCCAACATCACCGACGTGGTGTGCGTGGAGTTCGCGATGCGCGCCTCGTGGGTGGTGCTGCTGATCAGCTCCCTGTCGTTCCTCGGCTTCGGCGCCAACCCGCCCACCCCCGACTGGGGGCTGATGGTCGCCGAGAACCGCACCGCCATCACCGTCGTGCCCATGGCGAGCCTGGCGCCCATCATCGCCCTGGCCACGCTCGTGGTCGGGCTCAACCTCGCGGCCGACGGCCTGTCCAAGGCGTGGGGCGTGGACCGGATCCGGGAGGGCTCCTGATGACCGCCATCGTCTCCGTGGCGGGGCTGTCCGTCGCCTACCGCTCAGGCGGCCGGGACGTGCCCGTCGTCCACGAGGTCGGCTTCGAGCTGCGCCCCGGCCACACCCTCGCCCTGGTCGGCGAGTCCGGCAGCGGCAAGTCGACCGTCGCCGCGACCCTGCTCGGGCATCTGCGGCACGGGTCGCGGATCACCGCGGGCACCGTGCGCGTCGACGGCGCGGACGTCTTCGCGCTGCCGCCCCGGGAGCTGCGGCGGCTGCGCGGCGGCACGGTCGCCATGGTCGCGCAGAACGCCGGACACGCGCTCACCCCCTCCATGCGGGTCGGGCGGCAGATCGCCGAGGCGCTGCGCGGCGACGCGGCGGCCGGCCCCGCCGCCGTCACCGACCTCCTCGACCAGGTGCGCCTGCCGCGCCCCGCCGAACTCGCCCGCCGCTACCCGCACGAGCTCTCCGGCGGACAGCAGCAGCGCGTCGCCATCGCCATGGCCATCGCCGCCCGCCCCAAGGTACTCGTCCTCGACGAGCCCACCACCGGCCTCGACGTCATCACCCAGCGCGGCGTCCTGGACCTGCTCGCCGCGCTGCGCGAGGAACTCGGCCTCGCCGCCGTCCTGGTCAGCCACGACCTGGGCGTCGTCGCCCACATGGCCGACGAGGTCACGGTGTTGCGCGCCGGGCGGGTCGTCGAGACCGCCCCCACCCGCCGCCTGTTCACCGCGCCCGCCGACCCCTACACCCGGCGGCTGCTGGCCAGCGTGCCCCGGCTGTCCGACGCCGGGCTCGCCGTCGTCGCCGACGACGGCAGCCGCGAGATCCGGCCCAGGGCCCAGGTGCCCGCCGACGCCCCCGAGGCCGTCGCCGTCCGCGACGTCACCATCGACTACGGGGCCAGCCGCGCCGTCCACGGCGTGTCGTTCCGGGTGCGGCGCGGCGAGGTGCTGGCGCTGGTCGGCGAGTCGGGCAGCGGCAAGTCCACGCTCGCCTGGTCGCTGGCGGGCCTCCGGGCGCCCTCGGGCGGCACGATGACCGCGACCGGCGCCGAGGGGGGTTCCGGCGGGGGCGCCGGGGTCGACGGCGACCTGGCCCGCCCGGCGCGCAAGCGGCCGCTCGCCCTGCGCCGGAAGGTCCAGCTCGTCTTCCAGAACGCCGACACCTCTCTCAACCCCCGGCGTTCGGTGGGCGACGCGGTACGGCGGCCCCTGCGCTTCTTCGGCACGGTCGGCTCCCGCACCGAGGCCGCCGCCCGCGCGCGGCGGCTCATCGCCGACGTACGCCTCGACCCGGCCTTCGCCGACCGGCTGCCCGCCCAGCTCTCGGGCGGGCAGCGGCAGCGGATCGGGATCGCCCGGGCGCTGGCCGGCGAACCGGACGTGCTCATCGCCGACGAGATCACCACCGCCCTCGACGTCTCCGTCCAGGCCGAGGTGCTGCGCCTGCTGGACGACCTGCGCCGGGACCGGGAGCTGGCCTGCCTGTTCATCAGCCACGACCTGGCCGTGGTGCGCGGCATCGCCGACCGGGTCGTGGTGCTGCGGCACGGCGTGGTGGTCGAGGAGGGCCCCACCGAGGCGGTCTTCGCGGCCCCCGGCCACCCGTACACCCGCCGGCTCATGGCCGCCGCGCTGGAGCCCGGCCCGGACCCCGGCCCCGACCCGGACCCCGGACCCGGACCCCGGTCCCGACCCAGACCCCGGCCCCGACCCGGATCCCGGCCCCGACCCGGACCCCGGTCCCGACCCGGACCCCGGTCCCGAGGCGGAGCCGCCCGGGGCGGCCGACGACTGGCAGGACGCGGCCGAGCCGCACGACACCTGGACCGACCTGGGCGGCGGCCACCGCGTCCGCCGCTGGAGCCCACGAGTGAGGAGCGTCAACCCGTGAGGTACCGCGAGCGGTTCGACCGCGAGGTGCGGGTGGAGGACGTCTGGATCCCCACCCGCGACGGGACCCGGCTGCACGCGCGGATCTGGCGCCCCGCCGACGCCACCGCCGACCCCGTGCCCGCCCTGCTGGAGTACCTGCCGTACCGCAAGGGCGACTGGACCGCCCCGCGCGACGCCCAGCGCCACCCCTGGTACGCCGGGCACGGCTACGCCTCCGTACGGGTCGATCTGCGCGGCAGCGGGGACTCCGAGGGCGTGATGCTCGACGAGTACACCGAGACCGAACTCGCCGACGGCGTCGACGTCGTGGAGTGGCTGGCCGCCCAGCCGTGGTGCACGGGCAAGGTCGGCATGTTCGGCATCTCCTGGGGCGGGTTCAACTCCCTCCAGATCGCCGCCCTGCGCCCCGGGCCGCTGAAGGCGATCGTCACCGTCTGCTCCACCGACGACCGCTACGACAACGACGTCCACTACACCGGCGGCGCCGTCCTCGGCATCGACATGCTCGCCTGGGCCGGCACCATGCTCGCCTTCACCGCCCGCCCGCCGGACCCGGCCACCGTGGGCGAGGACCGCTGGCTGCCCATGTGGCGGCAGCGGCTCGGGGCGCTGGAGCCGTATCTGCACACCTGGCTCGCCCACCAGGAGCGGGACGACTACTGGCGGCACGGCAGCGTCTGCGAGGACTACGGCGCCATCGACGCGGCGGTCCTCGCGGTCGGCGGCTGGGCCGACCCGTACCGGGACACCGTGCTGCGGCTGGTCGAGCACCTCGACGCGCCCGTACGGGGGCTGATCGGGCCCTGGTCGCACCAGTACCCCGACCGGGGCCTGCCGCCGGGCCCCGCGATCGGCTTCCTCCAGGAGACGCTGCGCTGGTGGGACCACTGGCTCAAGGGCGTGGACACCGGGGTCATGGCGGACCCCGCCCTGCGCTCCTGGATCAACGACCCCGTGCCCCCCGCGACCCACCACACGACCATGCCCGGCCGCTGGGTCACCGACGACGCCTGGCCCTCCCCGGCCGTGACCTGGGACGAGCGGCCGCTGGGCGGCCCCGGCGCGGGGCCCGCGGTGGTCCGCTCCCCGCTGCACACCGGCGTCGACGCGGGCCGCTTCTTCCCCTTCGGCAACGCCACCGACCTGCCGCCCGACCAGCGCGAGGAGGACGGCCGCTCGGTCTGCTTCGACTCCGCGCCGCTGACCGGGCGCGTGGAGATCCTCGGCCGCCCCCGGGTCCGGCTGCGCCTCGACAGCGCCACCCCCCGCGGCCACGTCATCGCGCGCGTCTGCGACGTCGCCCCCGACGGCTCCTCCACGCTGGTCAGCCGGGGCGTGCTCAACCTGCTGTCCCGGCACGGCCGGGACCGGGCCGTGGAGTGGCGGCCCGGCACGTACGAGGACGTCGAGGTCGAACTGACCGCCACCGGCTACGCCTTCCCGCCCGGCCACCGCGTCCGCGTCGCCCTGTCCGACCAGTACTGGCCGTGGGTGTGGCCGCACGGCGAGCGCGGCGCCCTGACCGTCCTGCCCGCCGACAGCGCCCTGCTGCTGCCCGTACGGGACCCCGGCGCCGACGCCGGCCGCCCGCCGGTCGCCTTCGAGGAGCCGGAACAGGCCCCGCCGCTCCCCGTGACCAGCGAGCCGCCCGCCAGGCCCCGGCCCGAACGGATCGTGCGGCACGACGTGGCCACGGGCGAGTGGACCCTGGAGGTGGACCCCAACTACGGCGGCTCCCGCACCTACCCGGACGGCCTGCGCTACGGGGAGAGCGCCCTGGAGACGTACCGGATCCGCGGCACCGACCCGCTGTCGGCCGTGGCAAGCTCCCAGTGGACCATCCGGCTGCGGCGCGGCGACTGGGACGCCACCGTGGTGACCACCACCGAACTCCGCGCCACCGCCACGGAGTTCATCATGGACAGCGGCCTCGAAGCACGGGCGAACGGAGAGACAGTGGCCAAGCGCACCTGGCACCACACCACCCCCAGGACCTCGGCATGACGACGTCCGTGCCCGACCGGCCCGGCCGCCGGCCCAAGGCGCCCCGCAGGGCCGTCGCCGCCTCCGAACGCACCCGGCAGCCCACCGAGGTGCGCCGCCGGCTGATCGTGGAGGCCGCCGTCCCGCTCATCGTCGAACGCGGCTCGGCGGCGGTCGGCGTGCGCGACGTGGCGGCCGCGGCGGGCGTCTCGGTCGGCACCGTCACCTACCACTTCGACAGCGTCCAGGAAGTCCTCTCCGAGGCGATGGTGCTGCACATCGAGCGCTACTACGCGGCACTCAGCGAGGCCGCCGACCGGGCCACCAGCGGCGCCGAGGGCCTGCGGCTGCTCATCGACGCCCTGTTCACCGACGACACCGACCGGCACTGGCGCATGTGGTTCGACTACTGGCACGCGGGCGACCGCGACCAGGCCTTCGCCCGCGGCCAGGCCGAGCGCTACGCCAGCTGGCACGGCGAGATCCGCTCCCTCGTCGAACGCGGCGTCGCCGAGGGCGACTTCCGCACCGTCGACCCGGCCGACTTCGCCGTCCGCTTCGCCGCCCTCGCCGACGGCCTGGCCCTGCAACGGCTGCGCCAGGCCCCGCCGCTGACCACCGAGGCCGCCCGCGCCCACCTCTACCGGCTGGTGGAGGTGGAGCTGGAGGCGGCGGCGACGGGCTGACGCCGCACCGAGCGCCCGGCCAGGACGTCCGTGCGCCGCCCGTCCTCGATGACGAAACGGCCGTCGATGAGGACGTGCGGGACCCCCGTCGGCAGGGTGCGCGGCGCCTCGAAGGTGGAGCCCGCGGCGACCGTGTCCGGGTCGAAGAGGACCAGGTCGGCGCGGTATCCCTCGCGGACCAGGCCCCGGTCGGGGAGGCGGAGACGGGCCGCGGGCCGCGCGGTGAGGTGGGCCACGCACTCCTCCAGCGACAGCACGCCCAGCTCGCGGACGTAGCGGCCCAGGTAGTGGGGGAAGGTCCCGTACGCGCGCGGGTGCGGCTTGGCGCCCTGGAGGAGGCCGTCGCTGCCGCCGGTGTGCACCGGGTGCTTCATGATCGCCCGCACGTTGTCCTCGTGCCCCACGTGCTGAAGGATCGTCGAGCCGAGCCGGTCCTCCAGCAGCAGCCGGCGCGCGGTGTCCCACGGCGCCTCGCCGCGCTCGCGCGCCGACCGGGCGACCGTCTTGCCGACGTACGGGGCCAGGGCCGGATCGGCGACCCCGGAGATCTCGATGGTGTCCCACTCGATGGGCACGCCATGGCAGCCGTCCGCGCCCTCCACCTCCATGACGTGCCGGATCCGCTCGGCGGTCGGCTCGTCCCGCAGCCGCTCCAGGACGGCATCGGGCCCGCCCTCGGCGGCCCAGCTCGGCAGCATCGCGGCGAGCGTGGTGGAGCCGGGGAGATAGGGGTAGGTGTCCAGGGTGATGTCGGCGCCCTCCGCCAGCGCCCGGTCGAGCAGCGCCAGCAGCTCGGGCGCCCGGCCCTTGTTCACGCCGAAGTTCATGGTCGCGTGCGCCAGGTGCAGCGCGCAGCCCGCCTCGCGGGTGAGGGCCACCATCTCCTCGTACGCCCGGAGGGCGCCCGCGCCGTACGAGCGGTGGTGCGGGCAGTAGTACCCGCCGTACGCCGCGACGACGCGGCACAGCTCGGTCAGCTCGGCGTCGGACGCGTACATCCCGGGCGTGTACGTCAGCCCCGACGACAGCCCCACCGCCCCCTCCTCGAGACCCTCCGCGACCAGCCGCTTCATCCGCTCGACCTCGTCCGGGGCGGCCTCCCGGTCCGCCCAGCCGACCGCGAGCATCCGGACGGTGCCCTGGGGGATGAGGTACGCGGCGTTGACCGCGATGCCCTGCCCGTCGAAGCCGTGGTCGAGGCGGTCCAGATACCCGCCCACGGTGCGCCAGTCGAAGTCGATGTCGGAGCCGTCGCCGTTCCAGCCGGTGATGGCCGTGCGGATCTCGGCGAGGGTGCGGTCGTCGACAGGCGCGTACGACAGCCCGTCCTGGCCGATCACCTCCAGGGTCACCCCCTGCGCGACCTTGGCCGAGTGGTCGGGGTCGCGCAGCAGGGCGAGGTCGCTGTGCGCGTGCATGTCGATGAACCCGGGCGCCAGCGCGAGCCCGTCGGCCTCCACCACCCGCCGCCCCGCCGGCCGCGGGCCGGCCCCCTCCGGCACGATGGCGGCGATCCGCCCGCCGTCGATGCCGACGTCCGCCCGGTAGCGGTCGCCGCCGCTGCCGTCGACGACCCGCGCGTCGCGGATGACCAGGTCCATGTGCGCTGCCTCTCGCTCAGTGGTCTCGGAAGCCTCGGCGGTCTCAGAGCCTCGGCGGTCTCAGAGCCTCAGTGGTCTCATCAGTGGTCTCAGAAGAACGTGCGGATGTAGTCCGTGACCGTGCCGTCCGCCTCGGCCACGGGGATCAGCTGCCACTTGTCGAAGCTCGTGCACGGGTGGGAGAGGCCGAGGCCCACCCAGTCGCCGACCTCGAGCCGCGTGCCCTCCGCGACCGCCAGCCAGGCGTGCTGGTCGGACAGCCCGGTGACGGTGAGTCCGGTGGCGGGGCGCTCGGTGCCGTCGAGGGAGCGGATGACCTGCGCTTCGGGGAGGTCGAGGTCGTACGCCGCGTCGCGCTTGCCCGCGTTGAGGAACGCCTGGCCCGGTTCGGGGCGGGAGACGACCTGGGCCCACAGGCGGAAGGCGGGGCGCAGGGTGCCCTCCTCGGGGACGCGGTTGAAGGGGGTGACCTCGCGGTAGCGGCCGTCGTCGTGGGAGACGTACGCGCCGGAGCGCAGCAGCTTCAGCACCGGGCCGGACAGCTCGGGCAGCTCTTCGAAGACGTCCGCGACCGCGTCGAACCACGCGCTGCCGCCCGCGCTGACCACGATCTCGTCCGCTTCCGCGAACCGGCCCTCCCGGTCGAAGGCGACGGCCAGCGCGATGAGCCGGCGCAGCCACGCCCGGACCCGCTCGCCGTCCGGCTCCGGCACCTCGCCCTCGTAGCCGGCGACGCCGACGAGGCGCAGGGTCCCGGTGGCCGCGACCGCGTCGGCGACGGCCGCGCAGTCGGCTTCCGTACGGGCGCCGGTCCGCGCGCCGGGCCCGGCGCCGAGTTCGACGACCACGTCGACCGGGCGGCGGGCGCCCGCCTCCCGCAGGGCCGCGTCCATCAGCTCGACGCCGCGCGGGGAGTCGACGTACGCGAGGAAGCGGAAGTCGGGGTCGGCGTCCAGCTCCCCGGCGAGCCAGTGGAGGGCGGCGGCGTCCACGACCTCGTTGGCGAGGAAGATCCGCTGGATGCCGAAGGCGCGGTACAGGCGCACCTGGGTGGGCACGGCGGCGGTGATGCCCCAGGCGCCACGGTCGAGTTGGCGCTCGAAGAGCTGGGGGGCGAGGGAGGTCTTGCCGTGCGGGGCGAAGGCCAGGCCGTGGGCGGCGGCGTAGCGCTCCAGGGCGGCGAGGTTGTGCTCCAGGGCCTCGGCGGACAGCACCAGCACGGGGGTGGTGAACCCGCCGGTGAACAGGGAGCGGCGCTCGGCCGCCAGCTCGCCGACCGTACGGCCTTCGGCGCTCGGGGGCAGGCCCTTGAAGCGGTGGTCGACGCGCTCGCGGGCGAGGCGGGCGACGGGGGAGTCGGGCGTGGCGGGCGTGGCGGCGGCGGGGTCGGCGGCCGTTTCGGCGGGGCGGTCGGCGGTGGGGCGGTCGGCGGCGGAGTCGGCGGCCATGGAGCCTCCCATGAGCATCGGGGTTGCAGCATGTGCAACGTTCATTGCGTATAACGCTTAGCGCTGTCTAACATCCCGCCAAGCACCCGGTCAACGGTGTGCGCCACACCCCCGACGCCCCAGCGAGGAGCGAGTACGTCGTGTCCGCAGCCCCCCATGCCGACGACGCCCGAGACGTCGACGTCGTGTGCCTCGGCGAGTCGATGGTCACCTTCGTGCCCTCCCGTCCCGGCCGCCTCGCCGACGTACCGGCGTTCTCTCGCGGGATCGGCGGCGCGGAGTCCAACGTCGCGTGCACACTCGCGCGGGTCGGACACACCGCCCGGTGGATCAGCCGGGTCGGCGCGGACGGCTTCGGCGACCACCTCGTCGCGGAGATCGCCGCCGCCGGCGTGGACGTCTCGTACGTGCGGCGCGACCCGGACCGCCCCACCGGCGTCTACTTCCGTACGGCGGGGGAGCGGGCGCTCGGCGAGACGGACGGAGGGGACGGCAGAGGCGAAGGGGGCGGAGAGGGCGAAGGGGGCGGAGAGGAGCTGTCCGAGGTCGTCTACTACCGGGCCGGGTCCGCCGCCGCGGCCATGTCCCCGGACCTGGTGCCCCGGGAACAGACCTGGTCGGGCCGCGTCCTCCACCTCACCGGGATCACCGCCGCCCTCTCCGACGGCTGCCGAGCCCTGCTGCGGGAGCTCACCACCCGCGCGCCCGGCCGTCCCCTCGTCTCGTTCGACGTCAACTACCGCACCGCCCTGTGGCGCGGCGGCGGCGCGGGGCGCCTGCTGGACCTCGCCCGCGGCTGCGACCTGGTCTTCGTCGGCGAGGACGAGGCCGGGGCCGCCTGGGGGCTGCGCGGCGCGGCGGCGATCCGGGCAGCCCTGCCCGAGCCCGAGGTGCTGGTCGTGAAGCAGGGGAGCGCGGGCGCCACCGCGTACGCCCGGCGGCCCGCCGGCGGCGACGAGGTCACCTGCGAACCGGCCCCCCGGGTCGAGGTGGTCGCGGCCGTGGGCGCGGGGGACGCCTTCGCCGCCGGGTTCCTGTCCGGCACCCTGCGCGGCCTGCCCGTCGCGGAGCGGCTGCGCCACGGCCACCTGATGGCGGCCGCCGCCCTCACCGTCCCCGGCGACCTGGGCGCCCCGCCCGCGCGCGAGCACGCCGACGGGCTGGTCGCGCTCGACGCCGGGGCGTGGGGCACACTGCGACTCGCCCCCGGCTGGACGGACGCCGGACCCGTGAGCGCGGAGGTAGCCACCCCATGAGCCAGACCGTCGACCGAGCGCTGACCATCCTGCCGCTGCTGGCGGAGGGCCCGGCCAACCTGGAGCAGGTGGCCACCCGGCTGGGCGTGCACAAGACGACCGCGCTGCGGCTGCTGCGCACCCTCCACGAGCACGGCATGGTCTACCGCCAGCAGGACCAGCGCTACCGGCTCGGGGCGCGCCTCTTCGCGCTCGCGCAGCAGGCCGTGGAGAACCTGGACGTGCGCGAGATCGCCCACCCGTACCTCGTCGAGCTCAACGAGCGCTGCGGGCACACCGTCCACCTCGCCGTGTACGAGGAGAACGAGGTGCTCTACATCGACAAGGTGGAGAGCCGCTACCCGGTCCGGATGTACTCGCGGATCGGCAAACCCGTGGCGATCACCGTGGCCGCGGTCGCCAAGGTGCTGCTGGCCGACCTGCCGGAGGCGGAGCGGCGCGCGGTCGCCGAGAAGCTGCGCTACCCCGCCTACACCCCGCGCTCCACCCCGAACGCCGCGGCCTTCCTCAAGGAGCTGGCGATCGTGCGGGAGCAGGGCTGGGCCACCGACCTCGGCGGCCACGAGGAGTCGATCAACTGCGTCGGGGCACCCATCCGGGGAGCGGACGGGCGGGTGGTCGCGGCCTGTTCGGTCTCCGCGCCGAACGTCGTGGTCAGCGCCGGGGAACTCCTCGCGCTGCTGCCCGAGGTGCGGCGCACGGCGGACGCGATCAGCCACGAGTACTCCGGTGGCGGCCCGCTCGGCGAACGGGCCGCCACCGCACCGGACCCCGTCGAACCCCATCCGGAACCAACCGACAGCCGAACCGAGGAAAGCACCCCATGAGCGAGAAGCTTCAGAAGACCGCGATCACCCCGGACACTCACACCACGCCGCCCGCCAAGTTCTCGCACGGCGTCAGGAAGGGCAACATCCTCCAGGTCGCCGGGCAGGTCGGCTTCGGCCCCGCGGTCCCGGGCCAGGCGCCCGCCCCCGTCGGGCCCGGCCTGCGCGAGCAGACGCTCCAGACGCTGCGCAATGTGCAGGCCGTCCTGGAGAAGGGCGGGGCGAGCTGGGAGGACGTGGTGATGGTGCGCGTCTACCTCACCGACACCGGCCACTTCGCCGAATTCAACGAGATCTACAACGAGTTCTTCGCGGACCTGAAGGAGGCCCCGGCGGCCCGGACCACCGTCTACGTCGGCCTTCCGGCCGGTCTGCTGGTCGAGATCGACGCGCTCGCCGTCCTCGGCTGACACCCCCGGCACGCGCCACACCTCGTACGGCGCCCGCCGCGCCGTACGAGCCGCGGCGGGCGGGACACCCCCGGCCCCGCCCGCCGCACTCCACCCTCCCCTCCCCTTCCCCTCCCCCTCCCTCCCTCGCCCCTTCGCACAGTCGTCGGACACAGCGCTCTGAACCCCCGCCGCCATCCCCGTTCCCCCCGCGCACGCGGCCCCCCGCCGTGCGGCGCCACCCCCTACCCGGAAACCGGAGTTCCCCATGCTGCTCGCGGCCGCCCCCGCTGCCGAGACCCCACCCCACACCGGTGGTCTACTCGCGATCATCGACGGCACCGCCGGTCTGCTGACCGTCGCCGCCCTCGGCATCGCGCTGCTGCTCTTCCTCATCATCAAGGCCCGGCTGCAGCCCTTCGTGGCCCTGCTGGCCGTGTCCATCGCGGTGGGCCTGGCCGCCGGCCTGTCGGTCACCGAACTCTTCGGCACGGTCCAGCGGTCCGACGCCGTCTCGCTCATCGAGTCCGGCATGGGCGGCATCCTCGGCCACATAGCCATCATCATCGGCCTGGGCACCATGCTCGGCGCGATCCTCGAAGTCTCCGGCGGCGCCGAGGCGTTGAGTTCCCGGCTGCTCGGTCTCTTCGGCGAGCGGCGGGCGCCGCTCGCGATGGGCCTGACCGGCCTGATCTTCGGCATACCCGTCTTCTTCGACGTCGGCATCTTCGTCCTGGCGCCGATCGTCTACGCGGCGGCCAAGCGCAGCGGCAAGTCGATCGTGCTGTACGCGATGCCGCTGCTGGCCGGCCTGTCCATGACCCACGCCTTCCTGCCCCCGCACCCCGGCCCGGTGGCCGCGGCCGGACTGCTCCACGTCGACCTGGGCTGGGTCATCCTGATGGGCATCCTCGTCGGCGTCCCCTCCGTGCTCGCCGCCTGGGCGTACGCCGCGTGGATCGGCAACCGCCTCTTCGTCCCCGTGCCGCAGGACATGGTCGAGGCGGCCGAGGAGGCCAAGCAGGCCGTCGCCGCCGAACAGCGCGCGGCGGGCACCACCCCGGCGGAGCGGCCGGTGCCGGTCGGCACCGTCCTCGCCATCATCGGCACCCCGCTGGTCCTCATCCTCTGCGCGACGTTCTCCTCCATCGCCCTGGACCCCAGCACCGGCCGCTCGGTGATCGAGTTCTTCGGCCACCCCTTCGTGGCGCTGACCATCGCCCTGCTGCTCGCCTACTACCTGCTGGGCATCCGCCGCGGCTGGTCCCGCAAGTCCCTGGAGACCGTCTCCACCGCCTCCCTCAAGCCGATCGGCAACATCCTGCTGGTCGTCGGCGCGGGCGGGGTCTTCGGCGCCGTCCTCAAGGGCAGCGGGGTGGCCCAGGCGCTCGCCGACGCCTTCGACAGCGCGGGCCTTCCGGTCATCCTGCTGGCCTGGCTGATCTCGGTGGTGCTGCGCGTCGCACAGGGCTCGGCGACGGTCGCGATCGTCACCACGGCGGGCATCGTCTCCCCGATGCTGACCGAGGGCCACTACTCGCAGGCGCACCTGGCGCTCGTCATCATGGCCATCTCGGCGGGCTCGATCTTCGCCTCGCACGTCAACGACGGCGGCTTCTGGATGGTCGCCAAGTACTTCGGCATCTCGGAGCGCGACACGCTCAAGTCGTGGACGGTGCTGGAGTCGGTGCTGTCGGTGGCGGGTTTCGTGGTCGCGGGGCTGCTGAGCCTGGTCATCTAGGTCACATCCGCCAACTGGCCGTCCGGGGAGGGCAAGTCGGCGTACGGGGCGGTGGACCGGCCGCTTCCGCGCGGCCGGTCCAGCGTGCGCGCCGCCCTACCAGGCCACGTAGGCGAGGTGCACGATTCTCGCGTTCAGGTCGCACCACACGGTGGAGACCTGGCCCGTCTGGACGATGTTCCCGTCGTGTCGGTACTCGTATCCGTTGTCCCACCGCTTGCATGTGACGGCGACGTTGAACTTGTCGTCCCAACTGTTGCCGAAGCACTGGAGCGAGGCGCCCGCGTGGCCGCCGCTGCCCGTCATGTACGTCGGCGCGTTGCACGTCCAGATGCCCTGGGCGGAGGCGGAGGCGGGGGCGGCTGCCAGGAACAGCCCGCCCGTCGTGATGCCGAGCGATGCCACGACCGTCGCGGCACGTCGTTTGATGGACATGCAGATACCTCTCTTTTCCGTGCGCGTCTGAGGAATTGCACGCCCAGTGTGGCGCCGGAACGAGGGTGCGGCTTCGCACTCCGTGCGCAGTTGCTTGTGTTTCAGCGCAGAGGGCAGTTATCCGGCATCCGCCATCCGCCATCCGCCATCGGTCGTCCGTCATCTGTCAGATGGCGATGCGGTCTTCCATTTCTGAGCGTCGCCTTCATCGCATTCGCTCGTCTGCAGTTGATAGCCTTTCTCCAAAGGGGAGTCGGTGTCTTTCAGGCAGAGACGTGTCTTCATGTTGTGCAGAGTGGAATTCTCGCCGGAAATATCCCACCGTTGATAATCGCCTTCATTGCATGAAAACGTGTAGACCTGGCCGGATTCGTTACTCTCCAAGCAGAGGTCAGTCGTCACGTCACGCAGTTCGAACTCTTCCTCGGAGATCTTCCACTTCCCCTCCTCGCTCCCATTGTCGGAGCAGTCGCTCAAGTGCGGGCCACCGGAGCCGCTGCCGCTCAAGCAGCGATCAGACGCCACATTGCGCAGAACGGAACTGTCGCCGGAGACGGTCCACTTCTGGCGATCGCTGCTGTCGCATTCGATCGTGCGCAACGTGCCGTCGTCGCCGCCGTCCAGGCAGCGATCGGTCGCCGCATTGCGCAGTACGGACTTGTTGGATATGTTCCACTTCTGCTGATCGGTGCGATCGCATGTGGACATACTCAGCTCACCGGCATCGTCGCTGCCCATGCACATATCGCCTGCTGCATCGCGCAGACTGAACGCCTTCCCGGACGCAGTCCATTTCTGGTAACCGCCACCATTGCAATCGAATGCGTAAGCTTCTTCGTCGCCGTTACTGTCCAGGCAACGTCCGGTCGCCGCGTTGGTGAATGTTTTTACGGTCGAGTCTAATGCTTTTGGGGGTGCCGCGGCCTTCGCCGGGGGTTCGCGGGGGACGTCTTTCCCTGTGAGGACTCCTCCGACGGGGTTTTCTGCGGTGTACTGCTCTGTGAGGCGTGCGACGGGGAGGCGCCGTCGTTCTTGTCGTCGCCTCGGTTCGGGAGCCAGATGAGGGCGACGGCGACGGCGATCGCGACGACGGCGAGCGCCGCAATGCCCGTTACCAGTCGGCGCTTCCGGGGATTCCCCGGCCGCCCCCCGGATTGCGGGTCGTAGACGGTTCTCGGGGGTATGGACGGCGAGGCGGGCGTCGCGGAAGGCGTCGCGGAAGGCGTCTGGGCCGACTGGGTCGACGGCTGAGGTTGCATGGGCAAGGAAGGCCGGGGGTAGCCATCCGGCGGTCGGAAGCACCTCGGTCAGGCCGAGCTTGGCTCCGGCCTGTCGGCAGAGGGCCACCACCTCGGCGGGCGTGGGCCGCGCCGCGGGGTCCTTCGCCAGGCAGCGGCTGATGACGGGCCGTATCTCCGCCGGGCAGGCGGAGAGATCGGGCACTTCGCGATCGATGCGGTAGAGCACGGCGGGGCCCGGCCCGTCGCCGAAGGGGTGGACACCGGTCGCGGCGACGTACCCGGTCAGGCCGAGCGCGAAGACGTCGATGGCCGGGGTCACCGGAGTGGTACCCCTGAGCTGTTCCGGAGACATGTACAAGGGGGTGCCGATACGCATGTCGGTGCCGGTCAGCGGAGTGGCCTCGGCGGCCCGCGCGATCCCGAAGTCGATGACGTCGGGGCCGTCCGGCGCCAGGATGACATTCCCCGGCTTGAGATCCCGGTGGGTGACCTGCACCGCGTGGATGGCCTCCAGTGCGTGGGCCACGCCCGCGATCAGCCGCAGGGCCGCGTCCGGCGGCAGCGGCCCGTGCGTGGTCACCGCCGCCGCGAGTGACAGGCCCGGGGCGTTGGCGAGAATACTCCGGGACGTCGGGTAGCTCCCAACGGGACGACGGCCCCCAGGCAGGGGTCCGCTCGCTCCGTTGGCCGGGTGCGGGGTGGGTCGAGCCGCCCGAGCGCGACGCGGTCCCCGCCCATCAGTCACGCGCCCGGGAGCGGGCCTCGTGGAGCCGCACCTTGGTGCGGTTTCCGCAGCGGCTCATCGAGCACCAGCGGCGGTTGTGTGCGGGCGAGCGGTCCACGAAGCGCAGGGCGCAGCGCTCGGAGCCGCAGGTACGGACGCCGTACCAGAGCCATGCGTCATCCGGCCTGCTTTCGCTGGGCATCAGAAAGCCCCGTACTGTGATCGATAGACTGCGGTCGAGGTGAACATGGAGGACGAGACAGAGACCGTCTGCCGGGTCTGCGGATACGAGGATGAGGTGTTCTGGGAGGGGGGCTGGCCGACGGCGGCCATCTGCCCGTGCTGCGGCAATGAGTCCGATGTCGGCGACGCCAGTGTCATGGGCTTGCGCAACTACCGCGGTTACTGGGTAGGGCGCGGGGCCCCGTGGAACGACTCGTTGGAAGAGCGCAGGCGAAAGAGCCAAGGCTGGGACTTGCTGAAGCAGATGGCCAACGTCCCGCCGCAGTGGCGCTGATCAGGGCGAGTGTGGCCGCCTCATGCGGCGAGTCGTCGGCAGCGGATGAGGGCGGCGGCAATGCGAGTACGGTGCCATCTCCGCAGGTGGTCGTATTCGTAGCCCTTTTCCGCATGGAGTTTGGCGGGTTTGCGCCGTCTTGGTCCGCGGCGGGAGCGGATCGGTGGTATGCCCCGGACCAGGGGCTCCAGTCCCGTACCTCCCGGTCCCCGTACCGCCGTCGGCCGCCGCCCTGCGGACACCGGCGCCACCGGAACCACCCGCTGAAACAGTTTCCCTAGCCCGTCAGGGACCAGACGATCCACGATCGTCACACTCGAACACTACCGACCGGCGCCAAATGCAACGCCGTCTTAGTAGGGCACCGTGTCGCACCAGGTCTCCGCCCAGGCGGAGGCGCCGTGGGTGTTGGCGGCGCGCACCGTGACGCAGATCTCGTCGCCGGAGAACGGGCCCTTGATCGTGTAGCTGGTGCCCCCGGTGGAGTAGACCGTGTTGACGTTCTTCTCCGTGTAGTTGCTGCCCTTGTTGGTGTAGTGGATGTCGTACCTGGTCGCCCGGGAGATTGCCGACCAGCTCACCTTGAGCGGCATGTCACACGCGCCGACACACGAGTTGGTGTAATCAAGCCGGTAGCTCTTCATGGCAGGCGGCGGCGAGCCGGAGGAGGTGCCGCTGGAACCGGATGAACCTCCGCCGCCCGCTGTTGACTTACCGCCGCCGGAGCCCGGAGAAGAGCCGGACCCGCCGTTGTCGGAACCACTGTCGCCACTGGACGAACTGCTGCCGCCGTCGTCACTGTCCGACGACCCGGAGCTACGGCTGCTCTTCTGGGTGTTCGGCTTATCCGTCTCCTTCTTACCGCCATCGCCCGTGTTCTTCTTCTTGACACCCTTGGAAGGTGAACTGCTGGGCGTGCTCGGCGAGGTGCTGTCACCAGGAGCTGCACTCGTGCCACGGCTTGGTGACTGGGCATGCGTTCCGCCCCCGTCGCCACCCCCAAAGGGCTGAAGCAGGGCGACCGTGCCGCCGCCTGCGGTGATGACGACGACGATGGGCAGCGCGATGAGCCTGCGGCGCCGACGAGACTCCCTCTCCCTCTCCCTCTCCCTCTCCCGGTCCCGCTTCGCGGCTCCGGCGCCCGGGTCGGCCGGAGCGCCTGGGTCGGCCGGAGCGCCTGGGTCGCCCGGGGCGCCTGGGCCGGCTTCGGGAGGCCCGTCCTTCGGCCGTAGCCCGAGGGTCGCCAGGTCCGTGGACCCCTCCCGTAGTGGCGCCGCCTCGGCGTCGAGCAGCCGTGCGGACTGCCGCGCGAGGTGCGCGACGACGTCGGCAGGCAGCCAGGCGCCGCGCGTGGCGCGGGGACGGACCCGCTCGGTGTCCTCCAACAAGGCGTCCACGTCCGGCCGTTGATCGGCGTCCTTCACCAGACAACGGGCGATGAGCGCCCGCAGCGAGGCGTCCTCGACACCCGTCAGATCGGGTTCGCCCTCCACGATCTCGAACATCACCGCGTGCTGATTGCCCGCGCTCTTCCCGAACGGCAGTTGCCCGGTCGCCGCATACGTCAGCACGCACCCGAGGGTGAACACGTCGCTCTTGACCCCCGCGCGCTGCCCGCGCACCTGCTCCGGCGACATGAACCCGGGAGACCCGACGACCATCCCCGTACTGGTCAACAAGGAGTCGACAGACGTCTCCAGAGCCCGCGCGATCCCGAAGTCGATGACCTTCGTGCCGTCCATGGTGAGCATGACGTTGGACGGCTTCAGATCGCGATGCACGATCCCGGCGCCGTGAATGTCCTTGAGCGCCTTCAGCAGCCCGTCGGCGAGGGCGTGCAGGGTCGCCGTCGGCAACGGCCCGTGGCGTCGTACGACTTGCTCAAGCGAGAGCCCGGCGACGTACCCCGTGGCGACCCACGGCGGTTCGTCGTCCGGACCCGAGTCGAGTACCGGCGCCGTGTACCGCTCCCCGACCTTCCGCGCCGCCTCGATCTCCCGCCGGAACCGTGCCCTGAAGTGCGCGTCGGACACATGCTCTTCGTGTACCACCTTCACGGCTACGGTCCGACCGCTGTCCGACCGCGCGAGGAAGACCCGCCCCATGCCGCCGGCACCAAGCCGCCCAAGCAGCAGATACGGGCCTATACGCGCCGGGTCGCTCGCCGCGAGCGGCTTGATGGCCCCATCGACATCGTCGTCCCGCATTGGCTCCCCCGTCATCTTCGCCTGGTCCACGGCGCAACCCGGATGAGGATAGACGGTGCGGGGCGGGTCAGGTGATCGGGAACTCCCCGCGCTTGACGGCGGAGACGAACGCGGACCACGCGGACGGCTCGAACGCGAGCGCCGGGCCCTCGGGGGCCTTGCTGTCGCGGACGGGTATGTCGGCGTGGCCTCGGGCGACCTCAAGGCATTCGCCCTGATCGCCGCCGCTGTAGCTCGACTTGTACCACCCGGTGAGGGTGGACGCGTCGGAGACGGTGTGCTCACTGCTGACCATGCGCGTGTTCCTCCGCTGCCGCTCTGACGAGGGCCACTGACTCCTGGTGCGACAACGCGTCGCCCAGGGCCAGAGAGTAGGCGGTCTGGCTGGCCTTCACCAGTGACGGATCGTCCATCAAGTTGCCAGTGAGGAAGCCCTCGACGTAGGCCACCGGGGCCGAGTCCTCAAAGCTCAAGAGAGTGAGCAGACTCTGCTGGAGCGCGTGAGCCCCAGCGCTGTAGGGCAGTACGTGCAGCGGCAGCCGTCCCGCTTCGGCCATATCCGCGATCTTGTGGAGCTGTTCCGCCATGACCTGGGGGCCACCGACGGTACGTCGCAGTACGGCTTCGTCGAGAAGCGTCCACACGACAGGATTCAACGGCCCATCCAAAATCCAGGCGCGCTCCGTTCGGATGACGACGTCCTCGTCAAGCTCCTCCGCCGTGTGGTTGGGCCGGTACGCGCTGAACAGGGCCCGTGCGTAGGCGGGAGTCTGGAGCACCCCAGGAACAAGGGTGAGCGCGAACTGCTGGATCAGTGTGGCCTGTTGCTCCAACTCTGCCACGGACGCGAAGTGGTCGGTCCACTTCGACTCCAAGTCCTCCAGCCACCGCGCGAAGAACCCATCCGTCCCCAGCGCCTGATCGATCCGCACCGCGTCGTCCGGCCTGGGCAACCGGCGTCCCGCCTCCCAGTGGCTGATCAGCGTGGGGGAGCACACCACGATCTCGCTCAGCGCCTCCTGCGTCATGCCGGCCGCGATGCGGCGGAGCTTCAGCTCCTCCCCGTACTTCTCCCTGGGTGTGCGTGGCCTTCGATCCATCTTCATGGGCTGTGACTCCCCGAGTTGAAAGGTGCGAGGTCAGGCTTGCCCTGCTAGCAGCGTAGCCAGAACAGCCACCACTCTGTGAGGAAAGCGCCACACAGCGTGAACCGAACCTCAATGGAGCTGATGAACGTGAGTACCGGGCTGCGCCTGCTGCCGTGGTCGGACCCCGACGGCAAGCCGTGTTATCTGGCGTCGGACGGCGGGGACAGCCCGCTGAGTCGGCGTGCGGACGTGATCGAGGCCATGCAGCTGTCCATGGGTGCGGAACTCCTCCGGCACGCCAGGGCGCTGCTGGACGCGCCCAAGGCAGACGCGCGAGAGCTCCGCTACCTCGCGGAACGCCTGTGTGAGGCGTTGCGCGATGTGCTGCGGGTCGCCGAGAGCAGGGGCGCCCGCCTGCCCTCGTACGACGAAGGCGACGGCCCGGCACCCGCCGGGGGCGGCCGTGACTGACTGGCAGATCGGTCCCGTTCCGGGCCGGGGCTTGCGTCGGGCCGATGGGGAACTCACGTTGCCACTCCACATCAGCCAAGGCGGACAGCATCGCGCCATCCCCGAACTGGAGCTGACCTCCGCTGAGGCGGAGCAGTTGCACGCGGCCCTGTGCTACGCGCTCGGTGAGCAGCCGCCTCCGCTCGATGCGCCCGAGTGCCGTCAGCCCGTCCACTACCCAGGCGGCCGACAGCGGTACTGAAGTCGGCCGCTTGAGCGCTCCGCGCTGGGTACGCAGTGGTTCCGCTCCGCTGCGCTACGCGGTGGGCTCCGCTGCGCTCCGCCGCAGCTGCTGCCGCGCGGTGGCCGACCGGTCAGCCCAACGGTGCGCTCGATCGGGGCGCGGGAGCGCGACGGACAGGCGACTGTCGCAGGTCTTATTTGTGGTGAGTATGAGACGGCGACACGCCGAAGCGACGGCGTGTCGCTGTCTCATACTCACCACAAATGCACGCGGCACGCGGGGCGCCGGCCCGGCGGGTCCCCCCGCCGGGACGGCGCTCACGGCGTGCCGTACGGCCCCGGCTCAGGAGCAGTACTGGGCCTGCTTGCCGATGGAGCGGTACATGCAGTCCGCGTTCTCCAGGAGTTGGAGCACCGCGTCGCGGTTACGGGCGGTCTCCCGCTCGATCACCTCGTCGGGCGGGTAGAAGCCGCCCGCGCCGCTGGAGGGCGGGTACATCTCGAAGGTGTACGCGAAGACCTTCTGGTTGCCCCACAGCCAGTCGTCGATCGTCCCGTCCGTGATGTAGAGGTCGCTCGACTGCTCGGGGGTGTAGCCGTTGCTCGCGGCCATCTTCTTGCCGACGGCGGCGAAGGCGTCCCGGTCGTCCTGGGTCATGCCGGTCGTGGTGTCGTTGTACGTCCAGCCGAACGGCCACAGCACCAGCTCGCTGTAGGTGTGGAAGTCGATGGCGGCCTTGATCTGCTGTTTGCCGCCGACGACGCGGCTGCGGGCGAAGTCCGCGACGACCTTGACCTCGGGGGCGGACTCGGCCTTGGCGCCGCGGTAGGTCTCGGAGCCGGTGGAGCCGGAGGAGCCGCCGCAGCAGCCCCACTTGTAGTCCCAGTTGCGGTTGAGGTCGGTGCCGACGCCGGAGGAGCCGGAGTTGGGCTGGCGGTTCTTGCGCCAGCTGCGGTAGGACCCGGTGGCGATGTCGTACTCGCCGCCGTCCGGGTTCACGTCCGGGACGACCCAGATCTCGCGGCTGTTGACCAGGCCGGTGACCCGGGCGTCGCTGCCGTAGCCCTGGGTGAACTCGCGCACCAGGTAGAGGGCCATCTCCACGGTGAGGTGCTCGCGGGCGTGCTGGTGGGCGGTGAAGAGCACCTCGGGCTCTGACTCGTCCGTGGCCACGTTGTCGCTGATCTTGAGCGCCACGATGTCGCGGCCCTCGTACGACTTGCCGATGACCCGCTTGCTCAGGATGTTCGGGTACGTGGCGACCGCGTTGTTGATCTCGGTCGTGGCCTCGGCGTAGTTGTGGTACTTCGAGTCCGCGGAGGGGAAGTCGAAGGGCCGCACGGCCCGGCCGCCGGTGCGGGCCGGCGGGGTGGCCAGGGGGGTGAGCCGGTAGCCGAGGGAGCGCAGCTTGCGGGCCTGGGCCGCGTCGGCGGTGACCACGACGGAGCGGGCGTCCACCTCGTCGATCGACACGCCGGTGGCGGCGACGGCGCCGCGCTGGGCCGGGGTGGCGGGGCCCGCGATCTCGTACTGCCGCACGCTCTCGTCGGCCGAGGTGCCGGCCGAGGAGGCGGCCGCCCGGGACCCGGAGCCCGAGCCGTCGGCCTGGGCCGCGACGGGCGCCGCGAGGGCGAGGGTCAGCAGGGCGGTGAGGGCGGTGGCCCGTCTGCCGCGAATGCGAAGTCGCATGAAATCTCCTGTGGGGTGGTGAGAGGCGAGCGACTGCTGCGCCAGTGTTCGGCCATGCGCATGACACGGTCAAGGGTGGGAAATGGTCGAAGCCGAAGGAACATTCGAAAGGCTCCGGTCCCGGCCGTCGCCGACGTGATCCGTCGCGGTCCGGTCCGGAGCCTCGTCAAGTGAGGGGAACCACATGCGCAGACCTCTCATCGGCGCGCTCTCGGCGCTGCTGCTCGGCGGCGCGGGACTCGCCACCGCGGGTGTCGCCCCGGCCGCGGCCGTCTCCGACACGCCCAAGGCCAAGGCCGTCGACTTCGCGGGCACCGTGGCGCTGAGCAACTGCTCCGGCTCGGTGGTGCGGATGCCGAACTCGGCCGACAGCGACCTCGCGTTCGTGCTCTCCAACGGCCACTGCCTGGAGTCCGGTATGCCGTCCGCCGGACAGGTGATCGTCGACAGGGCGTCCACCCGGAGCTTCACCCTGCTGAACAGCTCGGGCAGCGGCGTGGCCACGCTCCGCGCCACCAAGATCGCGTACGCGACGATGACCGACACCGATGTGTCGCTGTACCAGCTCAGCTCGACGTACGCCCAGATCCAGCAGAGGTACGGCATCAAGGCGCTGCCGCTCGCGGACACCCATCCGGTCCAGGGCACTGCGATCAATGTGGTCTCCGGCTACTGGAAGAAGATCTACTCCTGCAATATCGACGGATTCGTCTACCGTCTTAAAGAGGATGAATGGACCTGGAAGGATTCGGTCCGCTATACCTCCGCGTGTAACACGATCGGGGGAACCTCGGGCTCGCCCGTCGTGGACTCAGCCACCGGCAAGGTCGTCGCCATCAACAACACGGGCAACGAGGACGGCGGGCGGTGCACCCTCAACAACCCGTGCGAGGTGGACGCCAACGGGACGGTGACGGTGCGCCAGGGCATCAACTACGCCCAGCAGACGTACGGCATCACCAAGTGCGTGGCCGCGGGGAACAAGATCAACCTGAGCCTGGCGGGGTGTGAGCTGCCCAAGCCGTGACCCGTACGCCGTAACACCTGAGCCCCTGCGCGCCCGGACCCCGGTCCGCCCCGGCCCGGCCACAGGCTTTCCCGAGGCCGGACCGGGGGCCGGGCGCAGCATGAACCCGGGGGCTGGCACCAGTGTGCGAAGGGTGCGCCCCACGCGAGGCTGAGGTCCTCATCGTTGATCACCGAGGAAGAGAAACGGGGACCTCATGCTCAACTCGCCACGCCGCACCCGACCGGGTCGTGCCCAGGCCGGGCCGGGGCCGAGGACCGGCGCCCTGGCGGCGGCGCTGTGCGCCGCGCTGCTGCTGGCCGGATCCGCCGCCCCGGCCCTCGCCGCCGCCCCCGGCGCTCCCGGCGGTACGGCGGACGCCGGAGCCCAGGCCACCGCGGCGTCGGCCCCCGGCGGTACTGCGGCCTTCGGCGGTACGGCGGCCGTCGGCGGTACGGCGGCCGACGCGGCGCGCCCCGGCCGGGGCGCCCTGGTGTCCCACACGCTGCTCTACACGCTGGAGAAGCCCGGCGACGTCGCCACCTGGCTGACCGACGCCGAGTTCGACCCCGGCACCGTCCGGTACGGCGTCGACGCGTACCGGCTGGTCTACCGCACGGTCGACCCGCACGGCCGCCCCACCACCGCCAGCGGCCTGCTGGTCCTGCCGCGCGGCCACGAGGGCCGGCTCCGCCCGGTGTCGTTCACCCACGGCACCGGCGTCCACAAGGACGACTCGCCGTCCATGAAGACGGGCGGCTTCCTGCCCGCGCCGCCGGTCACCTACGCCTCCGCCGGATACGCCGCCGTCGCCCCCGACTACCTGGGCATGGGCCTCGGCCCCGGCCCGCACCCCTGGATGGACGTCCCCTCGGAGACCACCGCGTCCCTGGACATGCTGCGCGCCGCCCGCGCCTTCGTGTCCGGCACCGGCCGCACCCTGGACCGGGACGTGGCGGTCACCGGCTTCTCCCAGGGCGCCTCGGCCGCCCTGGGACTCGCCCGGGCCCTGGAGTCCGGCGAGGACCGCCGGTTCCGGCTGGGCGCGCTGGCCCCGGTCAGCGGGGCGTACGACTTCGGCGGCGCCGAGCTGCCCGCGCTGCTCGCCGGCGAGCTCGAACCCAAGTCGAGCGTCCTGTACGCGGCCTACACCCTGGTCGCCTTCAACCGGCTGCACCACCTCTACGACAGCCCCGAGGAGGTGTTCCAGGGCCCGTACGCCGACACGATCGAGGCGCTGTTCGACGGTACGCACACCGGCCCGGAGCTCATGGCGGGCACCCCCGCTACCCTCGACGAGCTGCTCACCGGCCCCGGCCGCGAACTGCTCGCCGACCCGGCCGGCCCGATGGCCGCCGCCCTGCGCACCACCGACGACGTGTGCGACTGGGCGCCCCGGGCCCCGGTCCGCCTCTACCTGGCGCGCGACGACGAGCAGGCGACCGTCGCCAACACCGCCCACTGCCGGGCGGCGTTCGCCCGCCACGGCGTGGCCGCGCCCGTCGTCGACCTCGGCGCGGTCGACTACCACGGCTCCCGCCACCTGGGCTCCAACGTCCGGGCCACCACGGCCGTCGTGCGCTGGCTGGACAGCCTGCGGTAGCCGCGGCGGGCTCAGCGGGCGCGCGCGAAGACCGCCAGAGCGGCGTCCCTGGCGTGGTGGACCGCCCCCGGAAAGGCCCCGATGCCGTGGGCGACGAGAGCACCCTCGTGCAGCAGCATGAGGGTGCGGGCCGTCTCCTCGGGGGCGGTGAGGCCGGCGTCCCGGCACAGGCGCCGGAACAGGCCGAGCATCCAGGCCTTCTGGTCGACGATCACCCGATGGGCGGGGTGCGCCGGATCGCTGATCTCGGCGTGTGCGTTGACCATGCCGCACCCCTTGCCGCCGGCGTCCCGCATCCAGGAGCCGGAGGCGTCGAAGACGGCGGCGAGCCTGGCCTCCGGCGTGTCGGGGGTCTCGGCGAGGCGGTGGTCCAGGAACTCCCGCCAGCGCTCATCCCGGTGGCGCAGGTATTCCACGACGAGCCGCTCCTTGGAGCCGAAGCGGTCGTACAGCGTCTTCTTGGTCACGCCGGCCTCTTCGGCGATCAGGTCGACACCCACCGCGGCGATGCCGTGTGCATAGAACAGCCTCGACGCCGCCTCCAGGATCGTGCGCGCCTTCGGCGTCCACGCGATCTCCGCAACCGCCTCTCCCATGAGCCGATTCTATACCGATCTGTATAGTCGCCCGAAGAGGCGGGTATACAGATCGGTATAGCTTGGGAGGTGTCGTGATGACCGTCGTCCTGTCGGTGCTGTTCGTCCTGTGCTGGGCTTCGGGGTTCGTCGGCGCCAAGCTCGGCGCCGGGGCCGCGCCCGTGACGACGCTCCTGATGTGGCGCTTTCTGCTCCTCGCCGCCGTCCTGCTCCCCGTCGCCTGGGTGACGCGGAAGCGCGGGAGCCGGCCGTCCGGGCGGGTGCTCGGGCGCCAGGCCGTGATCGGAGCCCTGTCCCAGGGCGGCTATCTGCTCACGGTCTACGCGGCGATCCAGCTCGGCGTGAACACGGGCACGACAGCCCTGATCGACGGCATGCAGCCGCTGGTCGTGGCGGCCCTCGTCGGCCCGCTGCTCGGCGTCTCCCCCTCGGGGCGGCAGTGGCTGGGCCTGGTGACCGGCTTCCTCGGCGTGCTGGTCGTCACCCTCGGGGACGCCTCGGCCAATGGATCCGTGCCGTGGTGGGCCTACCTCGTCCCGTTCGCCGGAATGCTGAGCCTGGTGGCGGCGACCTTCATCGAACAGCGCTCCCCGGCCCCCGTGCGCCCCCTGGCCGGACTGACGGTCCACAGCACGACGAGCGCCGTGGTCTTCACCGCGCTCGCCCTGGCCACGGGCGGCGCGGTGCCGCCGGCCGACCCGCCGTTCTGGATCGCGACCGGCTGGCTCATCGCCCTGTCGACGCTGGGCGGTTACGGCCTGTACTGGACGCTCCTCGCGCGCCTCGGCGTCACCCGGGTGAACGCGCTCATGTTCCTCATGGCCCCGGTCACGTCCGTGTGGGGAGCCGTCATGTTCGGCGAGCCCTTCACCCCCGTCACCGCGGCCGGCCTGACGGTCGGGCTGCTCGCGGTCGTCACCGTCGCCCACCGCCGACCGCGTGAACAGCCCGCGGCCGGGGCCCGCGAGAAGCGGCCCCGGCCGGTGAGCCGCCCGGCCGGCGGGCCTGCCGCCTGAGGTCCGGCGGCGCCCGTCGTGCCCGGGCGGGACCCCTACGGCAGGCCGTGGACCTTCGGCCCGACCGCGCTGGACCAGGCGTTGCCCGCCAGCGCGTCCCAGTTGGTCGACCAGGTCATGGCGCCGCGCAGGCCCGGATAGGTCTTCGCGGGCTTGAACGAGCCGCAGCCGGTGCCCCGGGCCAGGCAGTCCAGGGCGTTGTTGACGACCGTCGGGGACACATAGCCGCTGCCCGCGCCGCGCGTGGAGGCGGGCAGGCCGAGGCCGACCTGGGACGGGGACAGGCCGCCCTCCAGCTGGATGCAGGCCAGGGCGGTGAGGAAGTCGACGGAGCCCTGGGAGTAGACCTTGCCGTCGCAGCCGAGCATGGAGCCGCTGTTGTAGTACTGCATGTTGACGACGGTGAGGATGTCCTTGATGTTGAGGGCGGTCTGGAAGTAGGCGTTGGACGTGGACTGCATGTCAATCGTCTGCGGGGCCATGGTGATCACGAGCTTCGAGCCGGCCTTGGCGGAGAGCGAGCGCAGGGCCTGCGTCATGTAGGTGGCGTTGAGGCCGTTCTCCAGGTCGATGTCGACGCCGTCGAAGCCGTACTGCCGCATCAGCGCGTAGACGGAGTCGGCGAAGTTGGCCGCGGAGGCGGAGTCGTTGACGGAGACCGTGCCGTTCTGGCCGCCGATGGAGATGATGACGGACTTGCCCGCCGCCTGTTTGGCCCTGATGTCGGCCTTGAACTGGTCGACCGTGTAGCCGCCGAGCCCGGCGGAGTCGAGGTTGAAGGTGACCGCGCCGGGGGTGCCGGTGGCGTCGGCGAAGGCGACCGCGATGATGTCGTACTGGTCCTGGACATCGCTGATCTTCTGGACGGTCGCGCCGTTGTTGAAGTTCTGCCAGTAGCCGGTGACCGCGTGCTTGGGCACGGTTCCGCCGTCTCCGCCGCCGCCGGCCGAGGTGGTGCCGGTGACGGCCGCCGATCTGGGCGACTCGCCCGCCGCGTTGGTCGCGGTGACCTGGAACTGGTACGAGGTGGAGGCGGCGAGCCCGGTCACCGTCGCGGAGGTGCCGCTGACCGCCTGCACCTTGGTGCCGTCCCGGTAGACGTTGTAGCCGGTCGCGCCGCTGACCGCGGTCCAGGACAGGGCGACGGACGAGGAGGTGACCGCGCCCGTCCTCAGACCGGTGGGGGCGGTCGGGACGGGGTCGCCGGGGGTGGAGCCGCCGGGGCCGGTGAGGCTGATGTCGTCGGCGTAGTAGGCGGGCTGGCCGTACCAGCCGTGGGTGTAGACGGTCACCGAGGTGGTGTTGGGGCCGGTCTTGAAGCTGGTGGTCAACTGCTGCCAGCCGGTCGCGGACGGCGTCCAGGTCGACACGTCCGTCGTGCCGGTGCCGCTCGCGCCGAGGTAGACGTAACTGCCCTGCACCCACGCGCTGAGGGTGTACGAGGAGTCGGGCTTGACGCCGACGGTCTGCGCGCACCGGGCGTTGTCCTGCCCGGCGGGGGTGGCCTTGAGGGCGGCGGAGCCGCTGCGCGCGGGGCTCGCGACCGCGGCCCCGGAGGCGGCGGAGCAGGTCCAGCCGCTCAGCCCGGACTCGAAGCCCGGGTTCTGCACGAGGTTGGCGTCCGCCGCGCCGGCCGTGCCGCCGCCGAGGGCGACCAGGGCGGTCGCCCCGAGCACGGCCGCGGCGGCGGCGGAGAGGAAGCAGGTGAGTTTGCCGCGTCTTGGGCGTCCTACCGTCCTGCGGGGGGATATCGGGGCACGGTCCACGACTGCCTCCAGTGGGGGAAGAGGTGAAGGAGGAGCTCTGGGGACGGCGGCCACCGTATGGCGTCAAAAATGGTCCAGACCAATGGGGTTGTCAAGGGTTCGCGCATGCGCCCGTAACCCAGGGGAACTGTTCTCTCACGCGGCATTCGTGGATAAAGTGCTGCTGCACCAGGACAGCAGCAACGACCTGCGGCCGCCGCTCTCCCCGGCGCCGACGTGAGACGGGGTAGCCGACGTGCCCACCGCGATAGCAGTCACCAGCCGGGAGCTGGTGCTTCCGCCACCCGACGGCCAGACCCCGTCCGCCGTCGTGCTGATGCCGCCCGACGCCCAGCCGCTGGACGACGCGCTCGCCGAGACCGCGGCCCTGCTCGACCAGCAGGGCTATCTCGTCGTGGTCTACCCCGCGGCCACCCCCGCGCCCTTCGTCCGCCGGCTGCACACCGTACGGTCGGTCCTGGAGAGCGACCGGATCGCGCTGCTGCCCCTCGAACTCCCGCCGCTCGGCGTCGCGGTGGTCGCCCGTCAGCTGCGCCAGCTCTCGGTGTGCGACTTCAGCCCCGGCGTGCTCGCCTGCGCCGCGCGCCTGCTGACGCACTACGTGCACGCCGGCGCGCTCCTGGGCAGCGTCGCCAAGCTGGACCGGGTGCCCGTCAGCCTCACCTCACACGTCAAGTCCTGGGTGCCGGGTGCCCAGTTCGCCGTACTCGCCCACCCCACCCCGCGGCTGGTCAAGGTGGGCGGCGAGGCCACACTGCCGGGCCCCGGCTACGCCACCCACCTCACCGTCGCCCGCGGCAATCTCAACAGCCACGGCCACGGCCACGCGGGCGGCGACTGGGTGGCCGCCAGACTCGCCCCCGCCTGGGGCGTGCAGGGCACCCAGGAGGTGCCGCTGCCGCAGGAGTCGGCCCACTGGTGGGGCACCCCCAAGCTGATCGAGTTCGCCGCCGCCATCCCCGACCTCTCCGTCCTCTACCAGCTGGTGGCGTCCGTACGCAGGGAGGAGTGCCACTGGTGCGGCTTCGAACTCATCGGGGACCGCTGCGCGTTCTGCTCCGCGCCGGTGCCGCGCGGCGATGACATCCTTGCCCTGACCGAGACCCAGCGACCCGCTCTGACGAGCCGGTAACGTCCCCCAACGAGGTTGTGCGTCCATGAATTCACGCCAGCGCCGCGGAGTCATCCTGCTGCTCCTGTCGGTCCTGTGCGCCGGCGGCGCGTTCGCCGGAGTGCTGTCCGTCATCCGCGACGTGCAGTCGAAGGTCGGTCCCGAGACCACCGCGTACAAGCTCAAGGCGGACGTCCCGGCCTACCAGGCGCTGGACGCGGGCAAGTTCGAGAAGATATCGATGCCGGAGCGATGGCTGCCGTCCACGGCCGTCACCGACCTCGCCGACGTGCGCGGCAAGATCGCCGTCACCCCGCTGCGCAAGGGCTCGCTGCTCCAGGCCGACATGATCGTGGAGCGCCCGGCGCTCAAGGCGGGGCAGCAGGAGATCGCCATCATGATCGACGCGGCGACCGGCGTCGCGGGCAAGATCAACCCCGGCTCGAGGGTGAACATCTACGCGACCTTCGAGGGCAAGGGCCGCAACGACGAACCCGTCTCCAAGCTCATCGTCGCGGACGCGGAGGTCATCGACGTCGGCAAGCTCACCGCGCTGGAGCCGGACCAGGACGACAGCCGGCGTCTCGACAAGGCCGTGCCCATCACCTTTGCGCTGGACACCGGCGACGCTCAGCGGGTGGCGTACGCCGAGTCCTTCGCCACCCACGTACGGCTCGCCCTCGTCGCCCCCGGCGACGACGACACCGTCTCCCCCCGCGACCGCACCTACACCCTCGACGGCGACAAATGACAAGCGGCGCGGCGACCAGCGGCGCGCCGCGGGACCATGAGTGAGGCGGTGCCCCGGTGACGATCAGAATCCTTCCGGCCGTCGGTGACGCCGACGCCGCCCGCGCGCTCAGCGGGCTGCTCGGCCAGCTCCCCGGCGTCGAACCGGCCCCGCCGGTCGGCGACTCCACCCGCCTGCTCGACTCGCTCGCCGCGCTGGCCGCCGCCTCCCTGGAGGACCTGCCGGAGGTGGTGCTGGTCCATGAGCGCATCGGACCGGCCCCCGCGCTCGAGCTCATCCGGGAGATAGCGCTGCGCTTCCCGGCGGTGGGCGTGGTGCTGATGACGGGGGACGCCGGGCCCGCCCTGTACTCCGCCGCCATGGACTCCGGCGCCCGCGGCGTCGCCGGGCTGCCGCTGTCGTACGACGAGCTGGCCGCCCGCGTCCAGGCCGCCGCCCAGTGGGCCGGCGGCGTACGGCGCCACCTGGGGGGCGGTGGCGACGCGCTCGCCACCGGGCCCGGCGGGAAGCTGGTCGCCGTGGCCGGCGCCAAGGGCGGGGTCGGCACCACGGTCACCGCCGTCCAGCTCGCGCTGGCCGCGCAGGCCGCGGGCCGCAGGGTCGCGCTCGTCGACATGGACCTCCAGTCCGGCGACATCGCCTCCTACCTCGATGTGCAGTTCCGGCGGTCGATCGCCGACCTGGCGCAGATCAACGACATCACCCCGCGCGTCCTCCAGGAAGCGGTCTTCACCCACCAGACCGGCCTCGGGCTGCTGCTCGCGCCGGGGGAGGGCGAGCGCGGCGAGGAGGTCACCGACCGCGCGGCCCGGCAGGTCGTCAGCGCGCTGCGGTCACGCTTCGAGGTGGTGATCGTCGACTGCGGTACGCAGATGACCTCGGCCGGCGCGGCCACCGTCGAGGTCGCGGACCTCGCGCTGCTGGTCACCACCCCCGACGTGGTCGCGGTGCGGGCCGCCAAGCGCATGGTCCGGCTCTGGGACCGGCTGCAGATCCGCAAGGCCGAGGACACCATCGGCGTCGTCAACCGCCACACCCGCAGCGCGGAGATCCAGCCCCAGCTGATCGAGCGCGCCACGGGCACCCGCATGGCCCGCACGGTGGTCCCCGCCGGGTACAAGGAGCTGCAGCCGGCCGTCGACTCCGGCCGGATGCAGGACCTGGACGCCAAGTCGGCCGTCAAGCAGGCGCTGTGGGGGCTGGCCGGCGAGCTGGGCCTGGTCGAGGCGCCCGGCGCCGCCGAGGGCAGGGGCGGCGGGGGACGCGGCGGCGCGGGCGCGGGCGGCGGCGGCCGGGCGCACCGCGGCGGCCCACCGGGCCCCGCCGACCGCACGCTGACGGGCATGCGGCGCCGCCGTGCCATAGGGGCGGGCGGCGACGCGCCAGGCGCCGACCCCGCGACGGGCGCCGGCGCCGGCACGGGCACCGGCCCGGACTCGCTGCGCGAGGTCCCCTCCACGCCCTCCGGGCGCTTCCTGCGCAAGCGGGGCGGCGACCGCGGCCAGGTCGCGGTCGAGTTCCTCGGCGTGCTGCCGCTCGCGCTGGTGGTGCTGGCCGTCATCTGGCAGTTCGTGCTGCTCGGCTACACCTACTCGCTCGCGGGCAACTCCGCCGACAAGGCCGCCCGCGCGGGCGCCGCGGTCGGCGGCGACGCGGCCACCTGCCAGGCGGCGGCCCTCGACGACCTCCCGAGCGCCTGGCAGGAAAGCGCGCAGATCACCTGCGGGCAGGGCGCCGACGGCGTGTGGAAGGCCACGGTGAAGGTGCACGTCCCGGTGCTCTTCCCCGGCGCCGCGGACTTCCCCTGGCCGGTCACGGGCACCGCGGGCGCGGCGGACGAGCAGGCGGAGGGGGTGTGAGGCGGTGACTTCCGAGGCGGTGACGCGCGGGGCGGCGGCCCGGTGTGGGGTGCGCACTGCGCGCGAGCGGGACCGGGACCGGGAGCGGGGCTCGGCCTCGATCGAGTTTCTCGGGTTTCTGCCGGTCCTGCTCCTCGTCGCGCTGGCCGCCGTCCAGTTGGGCCTGGCCGCGTACGCCGCGCAACAGGCGGGGACGGCGGCCCGCGCGGCGGCGCGTACGGCGTCGCTGGACGAGGTGCGGACCAGCCCGGCGGCCGCGGGGGTCGCGGCGATGAGCGGCTGGCTGGCGGACGGCGCGGACATCAGCGTGGTCCCGTGCGGGGACGGCCGTGCGCGGGCGACGGCGACGGTGGCGATCCCGTCGGTGATCCCCGGAGCGAGCTTCGGAAACGCGAAGAGGAGCGCGACGATGCCGTGCGACGACGGCTGACCCGGCGCCCGGGGCCCACCACGCGGCACCCCCGCACCCGCGCCGGGACCGCAAGCGCACCCGCCCCCGCCCCCGTACACCGACACCGAGACCACCGACACCGAGACGACCGACACCGAGACGACCGGCACCGAGACCACCGGCCCCGAGACGACCGGCACGAGGAGGACACCGATGAGCCTGCGGGCACGCATCACCGCGCCCGAAGGGCCCGGTGAGGGGCGGGAGGACGGGCATCTCGTCTCCGTCTACCGCGCCAAGCTGCTCGAGGAGATCGACCTCGCGGAGATGTCCTCGCTGGCCGCCGGGGAGCGCCGCTCCCGCCTGGAGCGCGTCCTCGGGCACATCATCAGCCGCGAGGGCCCGGTCCTGTCCACCGCCGAGCGGTCCCAGCTGATCCGCCGCGTGGTGGACGAGGCGCTGGGCCTCGGCGTGCTGGAACCGCTCCTGGAGGACGCCTCGATCACCGAGATCATGGTCAACGGCCCGGACCAGATCTTCGTGGAGCGCGCGGGCCGGGTCGAACTCGTCCCGGTGCGCTTCGCGTCCGAGGAACAGCTGATGCAGACGATCGAGCGGATCGTCTCGACGGTCAACCGCCGCGTGGACGAGTCGAATCCGATGGTGGACGCCCGGCTCCCGTCGGGCGAGCGGGTCAACGTCATCATCCCGCCGCTCGCGCTCACCGGCGCCACGCTCACCATCCGCCGCTTCCCGCGCGCCTACACCCTGCACGAGCTGATCGGCATGGGCACGCTGGACGAGCAGATGCTGCTGCTGCTCGCCGCGCTGGTGCGGGCGAAGTTCAACGTCGTGGTGTCCGGGCCCACCGGCTCCGGCAAGACGACGCTGCTCAACTCCCTCTCCGGGCTGATCCCGGAGGGCGAGCGGATCATCACCGTGGAGGACGCGGCCGAGCTGCAGCTCCAGCAGACGCATGTCATCCGGCTGGAGTCCCGCCCGCCCAACGTCGAGGGCAAGGGCCGGATCACCATCCGCGACCTGGTGCGCAACTCGCTGCGCATGCGCCCCGACCGCATCATCGTCGGCGAGGTGCGCGGCGGGGAGACCCTGGACATGCTCCAGGCGATGTCCACCGGCCACGACGGCTCGCTGGCCACCGTGCACGCCAACAGCGCGGAGGACGCGCTGATGCGGCTCCAGACGCTCGCCTCGATGTCGGATGTCGCCATCCCGTACGAGGCGCTGCGGGACCAGATCAACAGCGCGGTCGACTGCATCGTGCAGCTCGTCCGGCACGCCGACGGCTCGCGGCGGATCAGCGAGATCGCGCTGCTGGACAGCCACGGCCACGAGGACTACCGGATCGCGACCGTGTGCCGGTTCGACGCCGAGCCGATGGGCGGGGACCGGGTGGTGCGAGGGCGGTTCTCGTACTTCCCGCTCCCGGAGCGGGCCGCCGAGCGGCTGCGGCTGGCGAGCGAGTCGGTGCCGCCCGCGTTCGGCGTCGCCGCCTTCCCGGCGCAGCTGAGCGTGCGCGGCGCGGCGTACGGCCCGACGGAGCGGAGGTAGCCGGACATGGACCGACTGGCGGTGCTGACGGTCGGGGCGACGCTGGTGTGCGGCGCGCTGGGCGTCGCGGGTGTGCTCACCTACGCCCGGGGCAGGGCGGCCCAGGAGGCCCTGTTCGACCGGCTCTCCGATACCGGGCGGCTGCCGCTGTCCGGCCGGCGGCGCCGGTTCGCGCGGGTGGACCGGTGGCTGCGCGCCACCCGGCTCGGGCGGAGGCTGGAGCTGCGGCTGGCCTCGACGGGTCTCGAGCTCACCCCCGGCGAGTTCTTCGTCTACACGGCGGGGGCGGCCCTCGGGCTGTGGGTGGTGGCGGCGTCGCTGCTGGCGGCGTTCTTCGGGCCGATCGCGGCCGTGGTCGCCGTCTGGTCCGCGTTCGCCTTCCTCAACTGGCAGCGGCAGAAGCGGATCGAGAAGTTCATCAACCAGCTGCCCGAGCTGTCCCGGATCCTGGCCAACGCCACCCAGGCGGGGCTCGCGCTGCGCACCGCGCTGGGCATGGCGGCCGACGAGATGGAGGCCCCGGCCGGGGAGGAGCTGGCCAAGGTCGCCGACAAGCTGGCCGTCGGCCACTCGATCGACGACGCGCTGGGCGAACTCACCGAGCGGCTGCCGTCCCGGGAGCTGGTCGTCCTGGTCACCACGCTGGTCCTGTCCAACCGCGCGGGCGGGACCGTCGTCAGCTCGCTGCGCAACCTCACCCAGACGCTGGAGGAGCGCAAGGAGACCCGGCGCGAGGTCCGCACCCAGCTGTCCCAGGTCACCGTCACCGCGTATGTCGTCCCGCTGATGGGGGTGGGCACGCTGCTGCTGATGAACAGGATCGCGGCGGGCTCCCTGGACCGGATGACCTCGTCCTTCTGGGGCCAGGCCGCGGTGGTGGCGGCCTTCGCGCTGTACGGGATCGGCTTCTTCCTGATCCGCCGCATGTCGAAGATCGACGTCTGAGAGGGGGCGGCGGACATGACGATCGGTGTACTGCTGGCGCTGGCGGCCGGGCTGTCGGTGGCGGGGGTCGCGTACGGCGTACGGCTCTATCGCAGCGAGGCCAAGCTGCCCGCCGATCTGGCCGTGGCGCTGGAGGTCGGGGCGACGCGCACGACGGCGGTCGGCTCGGCCGTCGACCGGCTGGGCATGCGCTACGCCCCGTTCGTGCTGCGGCTGATGGGGGAGAAGCGGGTCGCGAAGGTGCGCCGCCGGATCGACCTGGCGGGCAATCCGGCCGGGTTGACGGTCGACCGCTACGCGGCGCGGCGCGCGGTGTACGGCGCCCTCGGCTTCGGCGGCGCCCTGGTGATGCTGATGAAGGGGCAGCTCCTGCTGGCCCTGCTGCTGGTCGCCTTCGGGCTGTTCTGGATCGAGGTCGGCATCTGGGCGGCGGTGCGGGAGCGCAGGGCCGCCATCGAGCGGACGCTGCCCGACTTCCTGGACGTGCTGGCGGTGGTGGTGAGCGCCGGTCTTGGCTTCCGGCAGGCGCTGGACCGGGTCGCGGAGAAGTACGAGGGCCCCTGGGCGGATGAACTCCGCATCACACTTCGGCAAATGGACATGGGGGTGAGCCGCAGACAGGCGTTCGAGGAACTGCGGAAGCGGAACGACTCGGAGCAGGTCGCCCAGTTCGTCACCGCGCTCCAGCAGGGCGAGGAGCTCGGCGCTCCGATCGTCGAGACATTGATCGCCATTGCGAACGACATGCGGCGCACCGACGCACAGAACGCCCGGCGGCGCGCGGCCCGCGCGGTGCCCAAGGCGACCATGGTGGTCACGACCTTCATGGTGCCCGGCACGATGATCCTGCTCATCGCGGGGTTCTTCATCGGCTCGGGCACGGACTTCGGCTCCATCACGGGGGATTGAGGGCGCCGGATTCGCCGAAGTGCCTTCGCGATTGCAATGGGATGTGGGACAGTCGGTCACGGAGAACTCCTCGGGGCCGGGAGGGGGTGAATCGCATGGGCCGCGCCCGCCGGAACGCGAAGCTGTCGTTCGAACGCTTCGAAATGGGCAGGCAATGGTGGATGAGGCACTGTTCCCGGGCAGGTATTCCGGCGTACTTTGCTCGTGTCGCGAGCGGCACCACGGGGGTTGAGTCGCCGGACCTGAGCGGTAAGGCCACCCATGGAGGGGAACACAATGGGGAAGCGCGTCATGCGGAACGACCGGGGGCAGACCTCGATCGAATACCTGGGCATCATCGCCGTGGTGGTCGCCATCGTCCTCGTCCTGTCGACCACGGACTTCGGCAGCATGATCGCGAACGCCATCTCCGACAAGATCTCCGAGGTCGTCGACATCTGACCGGGCCCGTGACCGCTCGCCGCTCCCGCCTCGCCGGTGACGCGGGGCAGGCGTTCCCGATCTACATCACCGCCGTGGCGGCCCTGCTCTTCCTCGCCCTCGCCCTCTTCGCCGTCGGCCAGGCGGGCGCCACCCGCAACGGCGGGCAGACCGCGGCCGACGCGGCGGCGCTCGGCGCGGCCGAGGACTTCCGCGACCAGGTGCGCAAGGGCCTGCTCGACGCGATCGCCGACGGCGCCTCCTGGGAGGAGCTGCTGACCGGCCGGGGCTTCGACCCGCCGCACGACCCGTGCGACCAGGCGCAGTGGTTCGCCGGCGAGAACGACGCGGACGTCGTTTCCGGCGGATGCGTCCCGGGCTATCTGCCCGTCTCCTTCACCGTCACGGTCAAGACCCGCAAGGCGGTCGGCAAGTCCGTCATCCCCGGTACGGAGACCAAGCACGCGACCGCGAAGGCCAAGGCGGTGGTGGAGCCCCGCTGCGTCCTCGACGAGCCGTCCCCGCTGCCCGACCCCACCGGGGACGGCAAGGGCGACGACGGCGGCAAGGACGACGGCGGCAAGGACGGCGGGGGCAAGGGGGACGGCGGCGGCAAGGACGATGACGGCAAGGACGATGACGGCAAGGACGACGACGGCAAGGACGAGAAGCCCGTCATCGACCTGGTCTGCGAGGGCGAGGACATCGCCATCGACCCCGAGCGCCTCGACCTCTTCCCCGACGCCAAGGACCTGTTCTCCGTACATCTCGCCGACTGAGGCACCGACTGAGGCACCGACTGAGGCACCGACTGAGGCACCGACTGAGGCACCCGAAGAGTAAAGGACAGCGAGTGATGAGCATTCGGCACACGACGAAGGCCCGGAGGGGGGCCGCCATGGGGGCACTCGCGGCAGCTCTGGCCCTCGCCGTGGCCGGGTGCGGCAGCGACGACGGCGGGAAGCGGGACGACGGCGCCTCGCCGAAGTCCACGGCCGCCAAGGACGACGGACGGGCCGGGGACGACGGCGGCAGCGACGGCGGGGACGACAACCGGAACGAGCCCGCGGCCGACTCGGACAAGACCATCGGCGAGATCAAGGGCCCGAACGGGATCGTCGTCACCCTGCACTCCGCCGTCCGGGACAGCGGCGGGTTCGTCACCGTGAACGGGACCGTGACCAACCACGGGGACCAGCTGTTCAACGCGGTGGACTGGCGCTCCAAGGAGACCGAGATGAAGTCCCGGTCCTCCGTGTCGGGCGCCTCGCTCGTCGACGAGGCCGGCAAGAAGCGCTATCTGGTGCTGCGGGACACCGACGGGGAGTGCCTGTGCACGACCGGGCTCTCGGGCATCAAGCCGGACGAGAGCCGCCCGCTGTTCGCCCAGTTCCCGGCGCCGCCGTCGGGTGTGACCAAGGTCGACTTCCAGATCCCGACCATGCCGTCGGTCAGCATCGAGCTCACGGGATGAGCGGGCGATGACCACACTCCACGACGGCCGAGCCGGGCGCCGCGCCCGCGCCCGCCGGGGCTCCGTCCTCGTCGCGCTCGCCTCCACCGCGCTCCTGGTCACCCCGTCCCCGGCGGCCCGCGCCGACAGCGGCCCCGGCGCCCCCGCCGACACCACGCCCCCCACGAAGATCGACGCCAAGGACCCCGACCTGCGGATGCCCGGGAGCGCCAAGCTGGCCCCCGGCCGGGTGCTGGACATCAAGTCCGTCGTCGAGACCGACGACGGGGACGAGCGCCGCGAGGACACCAACGCCAAGGTCAAGTTCGCGCTGCAGGCCGAGGTGCTGTTCGACAAGGACAGCTCCAAGCTGGGCGGCGAGGCCGGCGCGCGGATCAAGGCCATCGCCCAGGAGATCGAGAAGCAGAACGCGACCACCGTCCGCGTCTTCGGCTTCACCGACGACCTCGGCTCCGCGCTGCACGGCCTCAAGCTGTCCAAGGAGCGGGCCGACGCCGTCCAGCGCGCGCTCTCGGCGAACCTGGACTCCTCCGTCCACTACCAGATCCGCGGCTACGGCGAGCAGTACCCGATCGCGGACAACTCCACGGAGGAGGGGCGCAAGAAGAACCGCCGGGTCGAGGTCAGCTTCGGCCGCGCGGGCTAGCTCGGTTCGCGCCGACTCGGTTCGCGCCGGCTCGGTGCTCGGTTCGCGCCGGCGCGGTTCGCCGGGGGCCCCTGGATGTCCGTCCGGGCGCATGTCCCATGATGGTTGCGTTTGTCGCACCCGGACCGGGAGTCCCCCTGAGCACCGCCCTCGCCGAGACAGTCTCCGTCGCCCTGTTGCTGTGCGTGCTCGCCTTCGCCGTCGTACGGCCCCGAGGGTGGCCCGAGGCGGTCGCCGCGGTGCCCGCCGCCGGGCTGGTGGTGGCGGTCGGGGCGGTCTCCGTCCCGGACGTGTGCCAGGTGACCCACAGGCTGCTGCCGGTCGTCGGGTTTCTGGCCGCGGTGCTGCTGCTGGCCCGGATGTGCGCCGACGAGGGGCTGTTCGAGGCCGCCGGGGACGCGGTGGCCCGGGCCTGCCGGGGCCGTACGGACCGGCTGCTGGCCGGGGTCTTCGCGGTGGCCGCGGTGGTCACCGCCGTGCTCAGCCTGGATGCCACCGTGGTGCTGCTGACGCCCGTGGTGCTCGCCACCGCCGGCCGGCTCGGCGCCCGGGCGCGCCCGCACCTGTACGCGTGCGCCCACCTGGCGAACTCCGCGTCCCTGCTGCTGCCGGTCTCCAACCTGACCAATCTGCTGGCCCTGAAGGCCAGTGGGCTGTCGTTCACCCGGTTCGCCGTGCTCATGGCGCCCGCGTGGCTGGTGGCCATCGGCATCGAATACCTGGTCTTCCGCCGCTACTTCGCCGCCGACCTGGCCGCCGGGACCTCCCAGCCGCCGCCCGGCCGGCGGCCCGGGGTGCCGGTCTTCGCCCTGGTCGTGCTGGCGCTCACGCTCTGCGGGTTCGTCGTCACCTCGCTGGTCGGCGCGGATCCGGCCTGGGCGGCCTGTGCGGGCGCCCTGGTGCTGGCGGTGCGCGCGGTGGCGCGCGGCCGGGAGACCGTACGGGGCGTCGTCTCGGCCGCCGCGCCGCTGTTCTGCCTGTTCGTGCTCGCGCTCGGGATCGTGGTCGAGGCGGTGCTCGCGGGCGGGCTGCGCACCGGCCTGGCGCACCTGCTGCCCAGCGGGGACGGTCTGCCCGCGCTGCTCGCGATCGCCGGGGTGGCGGGCGTGCTGGCCAACCTCGTCAACAACCTGCCCGCGGTGCTCGCGCTGCTGCCGATCGCCGCCGCGGGCGGGCCCGGCCCGGTCCTCGCCGTGCTGATCGGCGTCAACCTGGGCCCGAACCTCACCTACGTCGGCTCGCTGGCCACCCTGCTGTGGCGGCGGGTGGTGCGCGGCGCCGGCGTGACCGGCCGCTCCGGCGAGTTCGGCCTGGGCGACTTCACCCGACTCGGGCTGCTGACCACCCCGGCCACGATGGCCGCGGCCACGGTCGCGCTGTGGGCGATGCTGCGGGCCACCGGCGGCTGAGCAGAAGGCCACCGGGGGCTGAGCCGAGGGCCACCGGCGGCTGAGCTACGGGCCACCGGCGGCTGAAAAGGAACCGCCGCGCGGGGAGGCTCCCCGCGCGGCGGTTCGGATACGGCGCTGCCGGCCGCTCAGGACTCGATCCAGTTGTGCGCCTGGGCCAGCTCGATCACCCGTCGGCGGATCTGCTTGATCTGGTCGGCGGTCAGGGTGCCGCCCACCTCGACCAGCGCCTCGGTCAGCTCCTGCCGGAACTCGGACACCGACAGCACGTCGCACATGGTGTCGTCGCCGGAGTCCGGGGACGGGCCCGGCACGTGGGTCCGGACGACGCCCCGCTGGATGATCCGGACCTCGGACGCCTTGGGGCCCTTGTCGCCGTACTCCGGGATGAACTCCACCTTGCTGCCCGGCTGGAACAGGTGCTTCTCGTCCAGCAGGTCGTTCGCGTGCATGAAGACGTCCTCGCCACCGTCGTCGGGAGCGATGAAGCCATAGCCGCGGAACTCGTCAAACCGCAGAATCTTGCCCGTGGTTGTCACCGTGCAACCCCTACCCCTGTACCTCTACCTCAACGACCCCGATACGCGATCGAGGGTGTCCAACCATGACACCGAGGCCTCAGCGTACAGCTCGGCCGGTGCCGCGGCCATGCGTCGGGCGGGCGGCTACGCGGCGGGCGGATGGACGGCGACGCGGGCTCCGGCCCGTATCCCCCAGCGTTCCATCGCCCCGGCTTCGGCCTCCAGGACATGGCGCGCGCGGGGCCGGGGCAGCCCGAGCCGGCCGGGGCGCATGGTGCGCACGGCCAGCACGGTCAGCCGGCGGTCCAGGTAGGCGACGTCGATGGCGAAGCGCATCCCGAAGGTGTGGACGCTGCTCGCGGGGGTGAGCAGCAGCGCGCCCGCCACCCCGTCCCGGCCGAGCAGCCCGCGGGTGCGGGCCCGGTAGGAGGCGGCGACCTCCAGGGGGATGTCGGTGGCGCCCACGCGCAGCGTTCCCGTGCCGTCCCGCCAGCGCCCCATCCCCGCCCGCCCTTCCGCCCGTCGCCGATGCCCGTCGCCGATGCCCGGCGGCCCGTGCCCGTCGCCGCCGGTGCCGCTGTGTCGCCGCTCCCGGTTGAGTCGGGTCGAGTGTCGCACCCGCCCCCGCTTCCGTAGGCTCGGCCCGTGCTTGTGCCCCTGGTCCTCCTGGCCGCCGGCTACGGCGCCGCGGCCGGACTGCTGGTGCCCCGAGCCCGCTATCGGCTGGCCGTGGAGCCCGAGGAGCCGTGGCGGACGGCCTGTCCGCGCGGCCACGCGCTCACCGGGGCGGCCCGGGGCTGGCTGGGGCTCGCCCGCTGCCCGGGCTGCCGGGCGGGGGAGCGGGACTACGGGGCGGGCGCGCCCGTGACCGCCGCCCTCACCGCGCTGGTGTGCGCGGCGCTCGCGGCGGCCGTCGGGGCGCGCCCCGAGCTGGCGGTGTGGCTGCTGCTCGCGCCGCCGATGGTGCTGCTGGCGGGCGTGGACCGGGCGGTGCACCGGCTGCCGGACGTGCTGACGCTGCCGCTGGCGGCCGGGGCGGCCGCGCTGCTCGGCGTGGCGTCGCTGCTGCCGCACAGCGCCGGGTCCTGGCGCCGGGCGCTGCTGGGCGGGGCGGCGCTGGGCGGGGCGTATCTGGTGCTCTTCCTGATCAGGCCGAGCGGGATGGGGTTCGGCGATGTGAAGCTGGCCCTGGGGCTGGGGATCGCGCTGGGCTGGTACGGCTGGGCGGTGCTGGTCCTGGGCGCGTTCGCCGGGCTGCTGCTGGGCTCCTGCTACGCCGTCGTCCTGCTGGCGACGCGCCGGGCGACGCGCGGGACCGGGATGGCGTTCGGCCCCTTCATGATCCTCGGCGCCTGCGCGGGCCTGCTGCTCGGGGGACTCGCCGCCTAGGGAGTGCCGGACGACACTCATTCTCTTGCTCGTCGGTGCCTGGACTATCCCTCACAAAGCGTTATGGTGGAAGCCCCCCCTCGGGCCGGTCCGTATCCCCCCCACGGACCGGCCCGCTTCTTTTGTGGGTGATTCCGGGGCGTACCGGCCGCCACCCCCGACGGAGCGCTCACCGGATGGTCACGGAGCGTAATCCCTTGGGGGGTGGGTAGTAGCGCCAGGGGGCGCATCCGGTTCGCCAGCGCCCCCCACCCGCAGTAGGGTGTCGGCCTTGGGCGGACCGCCATCGCAAGGCATTGCAAGGCACTGAGGGGCTGGAAGACGTGAAGTTGCGCGACCTGGTGTACGGCCTCTACGCACGCCGGGTGGAAGGCCGCCTCGACCACGCCCAGGTGCCCAAGCACATCGGCGTCATCCTCGACGGGAACCGCCGCTGGGCCCGCGCGGCCGGGGGAACCACCGAGCAGGGGCACAAGGCGGGCGCGAGCAAGATCCAGGAGCTGCTCGGCTGGTGCGACGAGACGGACGTCGAGGTCGTCACGCTCTGGATGCTGTCCACCGACAACCTCGACCGCCCCGAGAAGGAGCTGATCCCGCTCCTCGGCATCATCGAGGACGCGGTCCGCGACCTGGCCGCCGACGGGCGCTGGCGGATCCACCACGTCGGCACCATGGACCTGCTGCCCGCCCGTACCCAGGTGGTCCTCAAGGAGGCCGAGCAGGCCACGGACCACGTCGACGGCATACTCGTCAATGTCGCGATCGGCTACGGCGGCCGGCAGGAGATCGCCGACGCGGTGCGGTCCCTGCTGCTCGACCACGCGAGCAAGGGCACCAGCTTCGAGGAGCTGGCCGAGATCGTCGACATCGACCTCATCTCCGAACACCTGTACACCCGTGGGCAGCCCGACCCGGACCTGGTCATCCGCACCAGCGGCGAGCAGCGGCTGTCGGGGTTCATGCTCTGGCAGAGCGCCCATTCGGAGTACTACTTCTGCGAGGTCTTCTGGCCCGCCTTCCGCAAGGTCGACTTCCTCCGCGCGCTGCGTGACTACGCCGCACGTCACCGGCGGTACGGCTACTAGTCCCGTACGCGGTACGGCAGTCGGGCCCGGGCGGCTCACCCGTCCGTACGGTTTCCGCTACGCCCCCCGTCCCCTCCGGCTACGGGCGGGTCTCACAACGTTCATGTGCGCGCCGTCATATGCCATTGCATGGCCGCGCTCGTTCGAGGGAATATCCCTTCCAGGTCGACGCCCTGCCCCACCTGTCCTAAGGGGGTCGAACTGCCAGCGGGCGGCATGCGCCGTCCGTCCGGGAGGCCCTTTGCACACGGACGACTGTGCGGATCGTGCGTATGACGCGGAGGGCCGGCGCTCGGCCCTCCCCGCAGGGCCTGAGCCCGGTCCGTCCCCCGCCTGCGGGCCGGGGGACCCGTTCCCGCGACGCCGTCGCACCCCAACCTCTCCCGAGGGGGTTCGTCCACCCGTGGTGACCAGCAAGAAACGCCGCGAGCACGACCGGCGCACCTATGTCCTCGACACCAGCGTCCTGCTCGCCGACCCGAATGCCATGGCCCGCTTCGACGAGCACGAGGTCGTGCTGCCGGTCGTCGTGGTCACCGAGCTGGAGTCCAAGAGGCACCACCCGGAGCTGGGTTACTTCGCCCGCCAGGCGCTGCGCCTGCTGGACGAGTACCGGATCCGGTACGGCCGGCTGGACGCCCCGATCCCGATCGGCGATCTGGGCGGCACCTTGCGTGTCGAGCTCAATCACTCCGACCCGGGCGTGCTGCCCGCCGCCTTCCTGACCCACGGCGGCCGGGTGGGCGACAACGACTCGCGGATCCTCGCGGTCGCCAGGAACCTCCAGGCCGAGGGGTACGACGTCACGGTCGTCTCCAAGGACCTGCCGCTGCGCATCAAGGCGTCGTCGGTGGGGCTGCTCGCCGAGGAGTACCGCGCGGAACTGGCGATAACCGACTCGGGCTGGACCGGGATGGCCGAGCTGACGGTCTCCGCCGAGCAGGTGGACGACCTCTTCGCGGCCGAGACCGCGTACATCCCCGAGGCGGCGGAGCTTCCGGTGCACACGGGCCTGGTGCTCCAGTCGGAGCGCGGCAAGGCGCTGGGCCGGGTCACGCCGGACGGGCAGGTGCGGCTGGTGCGCGGCGACCGCGAGGCGTTCGGGATCCACGGGCGGAGCGCCGAGCAGCGCATCGCGCTCGACCTGCTGCTCGACCCGGAGATCGGGATCGTCTCGATGGGCGGCCGGGCCGGCACGGGCAAGTCGGCGCTGGCGCTGTGCGCCGGCCTGGAGGCGGTGCTGGAGCGCCGGCAGCACCGGAAGGTAATGATCTTCCGGCCGCTGTACGCGGTGGGCGGGCAGGAGTTGGGCTATCTGCCGGGCACCGAGGCGGAGAAGATGAGCCCGTGGGCCCAGGCGGTGTTCGACACGCTGTCGGCGGTGACCACCTCGGATGTGATCGAGGAGGTCGTGGGGCGCGGGATGCTGGAGGTGCTGCCGCTCACCCACATCCGGGGCCGCTCCCTCCATGACGCCTTCGTGATCGTGGACGAGGCTCAGTCACTCGAAAGAAACGTCCTGCTGACCGTTTTGTCCCGCATCGGCGCCAACTCCCGGGTGGTACTCACCCATGACGTGGCACAGCGGGACAATCTCCGCGTCGGGCGCTATGACGGCGTGGTGGCGGTGGTCGAAAAGCTCAAGGGACACCCGCTGTTCGCGCATGTCACCCTCACCCGCTCCGAGCGGTCGCCGATCGCGGCGCTGGTGACCGAAATGCTCGAAGACGGCCATATCTGAGGCAGTTGACCGGACGCCGCGCCGCCGAGCCGAAAGAGCTTAGCGGCGCGGCGTCTTGGCGCGCCTGGTTTTCCGGAAATCCTGGGGAGTAAACGGCGTGTGAGCTTTCACACGCAACGAAGAATTGCCTCCGGGCGTCCGCTTCCGGCAGTGTGTGGGTCCTGTCAGGCCCCGCGTACGGCACACCAGTACCCCCAGCGGTACGGAATCACAGCAGTATCAGAACTAAACAGCGTTCGCCGTACGCCGCCCGAGCACCTTGCGGCCCTCCCTGGGAGGGTCCACCGGGCCAGCGCCTCCCGTGGCCAGCCATTCCCCTGTACGACAGGGGGACGGAACAAGGGGAGGCCAGCGTCAGGGGGCACGATTGCGTCCGCGAGGTCACCTAAGCGGGCGATGCTGGAAGGAAACCGTGTGAGCCGGATTTCGGTCCGGGGATTCGCAGTGGCCTCCGCCACCGCGGTCACCACTGTGGGCGCTGTCGTCGGTGTCGCCGCGGGGGGCGAGCAGAGCTCGACCGACCCCTCGTACGAGGCGACGGCCGCCGACTCGACGCTCCTCGCGGACATACCCGCCGGCCAGCAGGCCGTGGCGCAGACCGCGTCCCTGACGCAGCAGGCGGACGTCCAGTCCACCGCGGCGGACGCGGAGGCGAAGAAGTCCGCGGAGGAGGCCGCTCGCAAGCAGGCCGCCAAGGACGCGAAGGCCAAGAAGCTGGCCGCCGAGAAGGCGGCCGCCGAGGCCAAGGCCGCCAAGGATCGCGAGGAGGCCAAGAAGAAGCTCGCCGCGAGCCGTTCGGCCACCCGCGACGCCGGCAGCTTCACGCAGCAGGCCTCGTACACCATCGCCGAGGTCCAGTCCATGGCGCGCCAGATCGTGCCGGCGGACCAGTTCCAGTGCTTCAGCAACATCGTGAGCCACGAGAGCGGCTGGAACTACAAGGCCACCAACGCCTCGTCCGGCGCATACGGTCTGGTGCAGGCGCTGCCCGGCTCCAAGATGGCCTCGGCGGGCGCCGACTGGCGCACCAACCCGGCCACCCAGATCAAGTGGGGCCTGAACTACATGAACGACCGCTACCAGAGCCCCTGTGGCGCCTGGTCGTTCTGGCAGGCCAACCACTACTACTGATGCCTCTCGGCTCACTCGGTCGCCCCCGGCGCTCGACCTCGCGAAACCCCCGACCGCAACCGGCCGGGGGTTTCCCGCGTCCCCAGCCTGTAACGTCTTCCCGACGACCGCGGGGGAACTGGGGGTAGGGGAAGCGAGATGTCCGCATTGCCACACTGGGTCGGCAGAATGGGCGCCGGCCTGACGCGGCTGGCCGAACGGCTGGAGCATCGTGCCGGGGCCGCCGACACCGACCCGTACGACCCGTACGACCCGTACGACGCGCAGGCCGCCGCGAGCCGGGACCAGGCCGCCGGCCACGGCCGCGCCGTGGGCTACGACGGCTACGACCGCGCCGTGCCGGGCGACGGCAGCGGCAGCGGCAGCGAGAACAGCCTCGGGGGCAGCGGCAGCGGCAGCGAGCACAGCCCCGGCGGCAGCGACAACAGCGGCGACAACAGCAGCGCCGACGGCGGGGCCCGGCCGGCGCCGGAGCCCGGGTCCCCCGGCGCGGCCCTCCCCGACGGAGCGGCCGAGCCCCCGGCCCGCCGGGAGCCGGCCAGCGTGCCCGCCCCGCCCGCCTACGCCCCCGCCGTCGCCGCCAGGCCCGACCCCGTCGCCGCCGTCCCCTGGGGTGTCCGGGTCGCCGCCGAGGTCGGCTGGCGGCTGCTGGTGCTCGCCGGCACCGTCTACGTCCTGATGACCGTCATCAGCGCGGTCGAACTGGTGGTGCTCTCCTTCACCGTCGGCCTGCTGATCACCGCGATGCTGGAGCCCACCGTCACCCGGCTGCGGAACCGGGGCGTCCCCCGCGGCCTGGCCACCGCCATCACCTTCATCTCCGGCTTCGTCATCATGGGGCTGGTCATCTGGTTCGTGGTCTGGCAGGTCATGGAGAACGTCGACGACCTGTCCAGCAAGGTCCAGGCGGGCATCGACGACCTGCGGCGCTGGCTGCTCAACAGCCCGTTCCACGTGACCGAGAAGCAGATCAACCAGGTCGCCAACAGCCTGCGCGACGCGATCGGCGCCAACACCGAGGAGATCACCTCGGCCGGCCTGGAGGGCGTCACGGTCGTCGTGGAGGTGCTGACCGGCATCCTGCTGGCGATGTTCAGCACGCTCTTCCTGCTGTACGACGGGCCGAAGATCTGGTCCTGGTTCCTCAAGCTCGTCCCGGCCCCGGCCCGCGAGGGCGTGGCGGGCGCCGGCCCCCGCGCCTGGACCACCCTCACCGCCTATGTGCGCGGCACGGTGCTCGTGGCCTTGATCGACGCCATCTTCATCGGCGTCGGCATCTTCTTCCTCGACGTCCCGATGGCCGTCCCGCTCGCCGTGTTCATCTTCCTCTTCGCCTTCATCCCGCTCGTCGGCGCCGTGGTCTCCGGCGCCCTGGCGGTCGTGGTGGCGCTGGTCACCCAGGGCGTGTGGACGGCGGCGATGGTGCTCGTGGTGGTGCTGGCCGTGCAGCAGATCGAGGGCCACATCCTCCAGCCCTTCATCCTCGGCCGCGCGGTGCGGGTCCACCCGCTCGCCGTGGTGCTCTCGGTCGCGGCCGGCTCGCTGATCGGCGGCATCGGCGGCGCGGTGGTGGCCGTACCGCTGGTGGCGGTCGCCAACACGGTCGTCGGCTATCTGCGGTCGTACAACCAGGAGGCCGCGCTGCGCCGGACCCAGGGGCCGCACGGGGCGACGGCGGTGGAGATCGCGCCGGCGCGGCGCGACGGGAGCGGCTAGCGGCAGGCCGTACACGTGCGCACGCGCGAGGGGCGGCCCCACCGGGTGGTGGGGCCGCCCCTCGCGCGTATACGGCGTACGTACGTACCGACGTAACGCCTGAGCCGTCAGCCGTCAGCCGTCAGCCGTTCGCGGCCAGGGCCGCCTCGGCGTCGAGCGTGGTGCCGACCGCCTGCACCACGGCGGCGATCTTGAAGGCCTCCTGGATCGTGTCGCGGTCCACGCCGGCCTTGCGGAGCACCTGCTCATGCGAGTCCAGGCACTGCCCGCAGCCGTTGATCGCGGACACCGCGAGCGACCACAGCTCGAAGTCGACCTTCTCCACGCCCGGGTTGCCGATGACGTTCATCCGCAGGCCCGCGCGCAGGGTGCCGTACTCCGGGTCCGACAGCAGGTGCCGGGTCCGGTAGAAGACGTTGTTCATCGCCATGATGGCGGCGGCCGACTTCGCGGCGCTGTAGGCCTCGGGCGTCAGATTGGCCTTCGCCTCCGGCTCCAGCTCCGTCAGCACGCGCGGCGAGCGCGAGGCGATCGCGCACGCGAGCACGGTGCCCCACAGCTGCTGCTGCGGCAGGTCGGAGTTGCCGATGACCGAGCCCAGGTTGAGCTTGAGGTCCTTGGCGTAGTCCGGCAGGGCGGACTTCAGGTCGTCGAGTGCCATGTCGGATCAGCTCACTCGCCCGAGAGGAGCTTGACCGGGTCCAGGGTCTCCTCGCCCTTGCTCCAGTTGCAGGGGCACAGCTCGTCGGTCTGGAGGGCGTCGAGGACCCGCAGGACCTCCTTGGGGTTACGGCCCACGGAACCGGCGGTCACCATGGTGAACTGGATCTCGTTGTTCGGGTCGACGATGAAGACGGCGCGCTGCGCGAAGCCGTCCTCGCCCTCGACGCCGCAGTCCCGCATCAGGTCGTGCTTCGAGTCGGCCAGCATCGGGAAGGGCAGGTCACGCAGGTCGGCGTGGTCCTTGCGCCAGGCGTGGTGGACGAACTCGGAGTCACCGGAGACGCCGAGGATCTGCGCGTCGCGGTCGGCGAACTCGTCGTTCAGCTTGCCGAACGCGGCGATCTCGGTCGGGCACACGAAGGTGAAGTCCTTCGGCCAGAAGAAAACCACGCGCCACTTGCCCTCGTAGGACTTGTGGTTGATCTGCTCGAACTCCTTGCCGCTCTCCAGCGACACGCAGGCGGTCAGGTCGTACTCGGGAAACTTGTCACCGACAGTGAGCACGTGCTCTCCTTGCAGCTTTCGCTTCGCGTAAGGAAACCCTTATGTGGCGGTTTCCTCGGGGTTGGACTCAGCAACCGTGCCACACCGGGCATTGATCAGTGAAATAGGCAAGCGATCGACTGTTGATAGCGGGTACCTATCAGTGCGGGCTCTGTCCTGGTCGCGAGCTTATTCTGAGGTGACTGTGACCTGGGCCAACGGCCCGGCTGGCTCCATGGCCGGACACGAAAGAGTGAGGCTCCCACCACGATCCGGTGGGAGCCCACTCGCCTAGGGAGGTCGGGCCTGGTCTGCCTGAGGCAGCTACTCTGCGTTGCCCCCGATGATCGGCCACCCGCCCTGGAACCGCTACGCGCTCAGCAGATGACCATGATCGTGAAGCAGGTTGTCTACCTCCGGCACTTCTTGGAAGTCCTGGAGTCGCCGGAGTACGGCACGGGCCCGCGATGCGGTCCGGTCGCTCGCCATATCGACGGACGCGGAGACGACGCGGCGGGCTTCCCCGGCCGCTTGCTCGGGTTCGTTGGCGTCGGCCAGGGCGATGGCGAGCCATGAGCGGTACAGGGCGACTTCGCGGGCGTGCGTGGCGTCGTACCGGCGGAGAACGTCGGTCAACAGCGGAACGGCGCGCAACGGGCGGTGAAGCTCGGTGAAGACCCGAGCATCCATCACCTCAAGCTCCTCCCTGCTCACCCAGTACGCCCATTGGGGAGTCTCTTCATTATCGGCTTCGGTCAACGCCTCGTGCGCCTGACCGAGCGCCTGAATGGCGGGCTGCGCCTGTTCGGCACGCGTGTACGCCCACGCGACGCGGTCGAAGAACAGCGCACGCGTCCTGGGCGGGGCATCCGGCCCGGCTTCCTCCACGGCGGCGCGGGCCAGGTCGAGCCCTGCGCGTTCTTGCCCGGTGTTGCTGAGCTGGTAGGCGAGGCTTCCCGCGAGATGCGCGACCAGGGGACTGTCACCTGCCTGCCGCGCCGCTTCGATGCCAAGGCGATACGCGCGTTCCGCTTGTTCGTGTCGCCCGGCGTCGCTGGCGATCCATCCGGCGATTTGGGCTAATTCGCCTATCTGGACGAGAAGCGCGCGGCCGACGGCTTCTGTGTGTGCGCTCTCTCGGTACAGCCGCATTGCTGCATTGAGTTCCCGGAACACGGGCGCCATGAGATCGCCCCCGGCGAGCACATCGTCAGCGAGTCGGAAGCCATGCACACGAGCAGCGAGTCTCGCCACGTCATCGCCTCCGATGCGGCGGCCGGTCCGGGAGGCAAGTGGCGCTAGCGGGTCGCCCGCCGGGATGACCTCAGAGAGGGTCGCGGCGGCTCCGATCGGCGGCCCTTCCAACTCACCCCGGGCGTATGCGGCGGCCCGCTCCAGCTCCCCGACGGGAACGCCCAGGACGTCCGCGATGCATGGAAGCCAGGTCTCGGGGATGCGCCCTCCGCGCTCCCATCGGGAGATCTCGTTCCGCGTGAGGGACTGAGTGCCCGAGACGGCACACAGCATTGCGGCAAGCTGCGGCTGACTCTTATGGGCATCGCGCCTCAGACGTGCCAGGTACGCGCCGAACTGCCGTCGCCGATCATCCGTCACCGCAGGCCCCCTCTCCCCTTCAGTGTGGCCCCTCCCTGGCCCCCTGTGCGGCTCCTCCCCGAGGTTTCCTCCGAACGGTTCGATGGATTTTCTGCCAACGACAGACCCCCGCGACCGCGCGAACGGCCCGGGGGCGTGGCTCCTCAACCCCTTGGAGGTTGATAAGCATGGCCCACGTTATCGCGTGGATCTTCGAAGCGCTGCTACGGCTGTTCTTGCCGTCGTCCGGCCGTCACCGTGCGGCCGGCGCCACCGACGGCCGCCCCGCAGTACAGCGCCAGAACACACCGACGGTGCCCACGGCGCGGGTACCCGACGCGCGCACGTGGCGCACGGCGGCCGAGTGCGTGACCGATTCCACCACTGAGGCTCACCGGATCTCCGGTCCGTCGGATGGCTATGGGACGGCCATGGTTCGGCCCTACTTCGTCGCGTGCGAACAGCAGTGCAACAGCCGTCCACGACTGAAGTTGCTGTGTGCTCCGCGCGGGGTGGCGGTGATCCGGTGACGGCCGAACGACGGACCGCCCCCGCCCTCTCCCATGGGTGCGCCCTGTGCGCCGCCCCCGGCGACTTCGGGCCCCATAACCCCACCGAGCCACGTTCGGGCCTGTGCCCTGCCTGCATCGCGGCCGGAAAGCCCACCCGCAACGGCCTTGAACAGGCCGTCGTGATTGTCGCCGGGCAGACACTTTCAGGAGTCGAAGCCTTCGACCTGGCCAACGCGACGCCCGAGGAACTGGCCTACCACCTTGGGGGAGTGAAACGGAGTCTGCGCAGCCTTCTTCAACTCTTCGCCCCGGTCGAGGGAGAGGGGGACCGTTGATGGCCGACGACCAACCGGACCGGGACGAGCGGCCGAAGATGACGATGCGCGTCTACACCGTGGCGCGCAATGGGATCGTCACCACCCGGCGCGCGATGGTGGCCGTCCTCGCCGGTGAGAAGAGCGATGCCTACTCTTTGGGGCAGGCGTGGCCGCCTTGCCAGTGCCCCCGTCATCGCGACCACAACAATCCCGACCGCTTCAAGCGGTTCTGAGACCGCCGTCTCCCCCCTGCCTCCGACTCCCGCAGAGGCAGGGGGGAGACGGTTCGACCTTCGATTGCCCCGTCACCGTTCACCACTGCGAGGCCACCGGGAACCCGCCCGCCTTGCCATGAAGTCCGGCCAGGTTGACCGGCACTAGCACACATCACTCGACTCACTGCCCGATGCACGGGGCACTCTCTTGGCGCATGAGGAATTGATTAGTGAAATAGCTAGACTGGGTGTTGTTGATTGGAGGTGCTTATCAGTTGGCCGCTTCATCCATACCCGGGGCGCCCGGGGGCAGGGCGCCCGTGCCCGGGGGCAAGCCGCGTCAGCCCAGCCTCTCCCAGCTCAGAGCGTTCGCCGCGGTCGCCGAGCATCTGCACTTCCGCGATGCCGCGGCCGCCATCGGCATGAGCCAGCCCGCGCTGTCGGGGGCCGTCGCCGCGCTGGAGGAGGCGCTCGGGGTGCAGCTCCTGGAGCGTACGACGCGCAAGGTGCTGCTCAGCCCGGCAGGGGAGCGTCTGGCCGCCCGCGCCCGCACGGTGCTGGAGGCAGTGGGCGCGCTGATGGAGGAGGCGGAGGCGGCGCGGGCGCCGTTCACCGGGGTGTTGCGGCTCGGAGTGATCCCGACCGTGGCGCCGTATCTGCTGCCGACCGTGCTGCGGCTGGTGCGGAAGCGCTATCCGCTGCTCGACCTCCAGGTCCACGAGGAGCAGACCGCCTCGCTGCTGGACGGGCTGGCCCACGGCCGGCTCGACCTGCTGCTGCTCGCGGTCCCGCTGGCCGCCCCCGGGGTGGTCGAGCTGCCGCTGTTCGACGAGGACTTCGTGCTGGTCACGCCCCGGGACCACTGGCTCGGCGGGCGGAGCGACATTCCGCGCGCGGCCCTGAAGGAGCTGGATCTGCTGCTGCTCGACGAGGGCCACTGCCTGCGCGACCAGGCCCTGGACATCTGCCGCGAGGCGGGCCGCACGGAAGGCGCCCCGGTGACCACGAGCGCCGCCGGCCTCTCCACGCTGGTCCAGCTCGTCGCGGGCGGACTCGGGGTGACCCTGCTGCCCCGCACGGCGCTGCGCGTGGAGACCGGGCGCAGCGAGCAGCTCACCACCGGATACTTCGCCGACCCGGCCCCCTCACGCCGGATCGCGCTGGCGATGCGGGCGGGGGCGGCGCGGCAGGAGGAGTTCGAGGCGTTCGCGGGGGCGCTGCGGGAGGCGCTGGGGCCGCTGCCGGTGCGGATCGCGAAGGGGTGAGGCGGGCGCCTCAGTGGCGGCCTATGGCCAGGATCGCGGCCACGTCCAGGGTGACCTCGGCGCCGATCGAGCCGGGGAGGGTGATTTTCTCACCCGGCGCGTAAATACGGTGCCTGTCGTACCCGCTGTCAGCGAGGTCCGTCAGCAGATGTACGCGGCCGTGCTTCCGGTTGACGATCACATAGACCGGGATCATGGCCTGTGCGTATGCGACGACCTTGTTCCGCAGGTCGTTGTTGTGATTGGACGAGGTGACTTCGACGACCAGGCGGAACACTGCCGGGTCATAGCAGTTGTTCCCGCGGGGGTGCTCCTTGTAGTCGGCGTCCACGATCGAGAGGTCCGGAATCGCATAGTCCTCCGGCCCGTTCGGCAGCCACAGACCAATCCCTTGGATCACCTTCGTTTCCTGCCCGTGGAGGCCCGCTGTGAGGAAAGGGAGCATGAGGTCGGTCAGCGTCACGGCATGCGACGCATCGGGGAGAGGGGTCACGGTGAGCACGCCGCCGATGATCTCGACTCGCCACCCCGGGAGCCGGTCCATGAGCTCGTTGGCTGCATCGAGCAGAGTCATCGCCTTTCGCCCTCCCAGTGGCCGGTGTCGAGAGCATCCTCGTAGGCCGCGCCACCGTCCTGTGTCCCGTACCAGCGGATTCACCCCAACGAGTGGCATAAACCCCGAAACACCCGACCGCCGGGCCCTTCCCGCAGGTGGGAAGGGCCCGGCGGCCATCGCGCGCTGAGCGGGCGCTACTCCGTACGGAGCCCCTCCGGACGCATCATGCGCCACAGCGGCCCCATGCTGACCAGGGTCACCAGCAGGATCACGCCCGCGCCGATGCCGGTCATCGAGGTGACGCTCGCCCAGTCCACGGCGACCGGCTCGTCGACCAGCTTCAGCAGAATCGCGCCCAGGGCGATGCCGCCCGCGACCGACAGCGCCAGCCCCAGCACCACCGGGATGGCGGTCTGCCACAGCACCGACCAGCCGAGGGTGGAGCGGCGGGTGCCGAAGGCGACCAGGACCGAGAGCAGCTTCTTGCGGTCGCGGAGCTGCTCCAGCATGGACACGATCATGCTCGCGCCGATGAGCAGCAGCGTCGCGGAGGCGCCGATGAACAGGCCGCGCTCGATGGTCTGGAACTCCTTCGACTCCGAGGTGCCCCACAGCTGGTAGATGTCCATCTGCGGGGAGAGCCGGGCCGCGGTGTTCCGGGCGTACTCGATGGCGTCCGGCACCTTGGGGTCGAGCCGGAGCAGGACCTGCACCGACGCGTTGTCCAGGTCGGCGATGTCGAAGGCGCCCGGGGTGGCCAGGATGCCGGAGCGCTCGCCGCCCGCCGGGTCCCGCTTGATGGGCACGACCGGCGCGGACCTGGGGATCGTCCACAGCCGCGGCTTGTCGCGGTCGGCGTTGTAGTCCTTGTCGAAGCTGAGGTTGACCCTCGCGCCCGGCTTGGTGAAGTACGTCTCGTCGTCGTACTCCCCGGGCTCGGTGACGAAGACGTCGCCGTCGCGGCAGTCGCCGATCCGCGCGAACTCCTTCAGCGTGGCGCAGTCGCCGACCATCAGGTTGCCGGTCGGGACGTCGCTCGGGTCCTTGACCTTGCTGCGCGGGTCGGAGACCGAGGCCTCGGCCAGGCCGAGCGCCTGGCGCACGCCCTTGGTGTGGGCGTATCGCGCGATGGCGTCGCGCGCCTGGGCGCCGGTGTCCACCGAGACCTGCGCCGACACATCGGCGCGGGTGGGGTCCTGCCCGGTGGGGGAGGTGCTGTCGTGCCGCGCGGCCGCGAAGAGCATCTGGATCGCGATCGCCCCGGCCACGGCGACCGTGATGCCGCTGACCGCGCGCGAGGCGGAGCCGCTGCTGAGCTGGAGCCGCCGGGTGGCGAGCTGCCACGGGACGGGGCCGCTGCCGAAGCGCTGGACGACGGCCTCGACCAGCCAGGGCAGCAGCGCGGTGATGCCGACGAGCATCAGCACCGCGCCGGCCGCGACCTGGTAGGTGGCGCCGGAGCCGTGTCCCGACTGGCCGATGAGCGGCAGGAGCAGCGCGAGGCCGAGGAGGGGGAGCACCAGCCGCCACCACAGCCGGCGCCGCTTGGGCGTGGCGCTGCGCACCACGCCGAGCGGCTCGATGGCGATGCCGCGCAGCGCGAACAGGGTGACCACGACGGCGCAGGCCGGCACGGCGAGGGCGATCAGCGTGGCGAGCGCGGGGGACGGCTTGAGGTCGGAGGCGAAGAAGCTGGTGTCGAACACCGTGATGCCTTCGATGAACTGCCTGACCAGCAGGAAGACCCCCCAGCCCACCGCCAGCCCGAGGACGGCGCCGGCCAGCGCCTCCCCGGCCGCGATCCGCCGCGTCATATGGCTGTCGGCGCCCACCAGGCGCAGCGCGGCGAGCCGCCGGTCGCGGCGCTCGCCGCCGAACCGGACGGCGGTGGCGATGAAGATGACCACGGGCAGCAGCAGCACCACACAGCCGACCACGATCAGCATCAGCAGGATGGGGTCCAGCTCTCCGGGCGGGGAGTCGTTGCCCCAGTGGTCGAGGCGGGCGTTGCTCTCCGCGATGGCCTCGGGGTCGACGCCCGCGTAGTACATCAGCTCGTTGGGCCCGGACAGCCCCTCGTCGCCGATCGTGCCGACGATCTTGTCGTCGAGGCGCTGCCTGAGCAGCCCGCTGTCACCGGCGGCGAGCAGCTCCTTCAGGGCGGGGGAGACCACCATCTCGCCGGGCGCGGGGATCCGGTCCAGACCCGGGGGGACGGGAGGCTTGTCGCCCTCGGGGGCGAGCAGGAGGCCCGAGATGTCGGTGCCGTGGAAGGTGGTGTGCCCCCAGCCGAGCCGCAGCGTGTGGGGGCCCGGTTTGAGGTCGTTCGAGTAGCTGCTCCCGTACGAGCGGGCGTTGTTGCGGTCCTGGCGGGCGGAGACGAGGTGGGGGACGGACGTGGCGAACAGCAGCAGCCCCACACCGAGTCCGACGCCGACCGCCGTCAGGAGGGTCCTGGCCCAGCTCTCCCGGCCGCCGGCGACCGCCAAGCGGGCCCCCATGGCCAGGTCGGCGGCCCAGCGGGCCGGGCCGACGCGGTCGCGGCGCTCCGGGCGGGCCGGGGGCGCCGGGGCCGCTCCGCCGCCGTCCCGCTCGATACGGTCCTGGGCCCGCGGCAGCGGGGTCACCTTGCCGCTCACCGGGCGCCCGCCATGTCCCGCGCCTTGCCGTCCCGCACGACGACCTCGCGGTCGGAGTACGCGGCGACGCGCGCCTCGTGGGTGACCAGGACGACGGCGGCGCGGGTCTCCCGGGCGGCCTCGGTGAGCAGCTCCATCACCCGCTCGCCGTTGAGGGAGTCCAGGGCGCCGGTCGGCTCGTCGGCGAACAGCACGCGCGGGCCGCTGACCAGGGCGCGGGCCACGGCGACCCGCTGCCCCTGGCCGCCGGAGACCTCACCGGGCCGCTTGGCGCGCACATCGGCGACCTCCAGCCGCTCCAGCCAGGACAGCGCGCGGCTCTCCGCCTCCTTGCGCCCCACGCCGGTCAGCCGCAGCGGCAGCGCCACGTTCTCCACGCAGCTCAGCTCGGGCACCAGCTGGCCGAACTGGAAGACGAAGCCGAACTCGCCGCGGCGCAGCGCGCTGCGCCGGGAGTCCGACATGGCGGAGAGCAGCTGCCCGTCGTAGTGGACGGTGCCCGCGTCGGGGGTGACGATCCCGGCGAGGCAGTGCAGCAGGGTGGACTTCCCGGAGCCGGAGGGGCCCATGACCGCGACGACCTCGCCGGGGTGGATGGAGAAGTCGGCGCCGTCGAGGGCGGGGGTGGGGCCGTAGGCCTTGCGCAGCCCTTCGGCTGTGAGGAGCGAGCCTGCCGGGGTCATGGGGTTACCGCCTTGGCGAGTTGGCCGAGACGCGCGGCGGTGAGCTCCAGCCAGCGCAGGTCGGCCTCGAGATGGAAGAGGGCGTGGTCGCAGATGAGCTGGTCGCTGAGGTCTCCGGCGCGCTTGCGCTGGGTGAGTTCGCGCATCAGCCGCAGATGTTCGGCGCGCTGCACATCGAGCAGGTCCGCGGCATCCCGGCCGGTCATCAGCGCGAGGACGACCTTGGTGTAGAGGACGGACTGGAGGTACGGCTCGGGCTTCTCGGGCTGTCCGAGCCACTGCTCCACATCGGTGATGCCGGCCTCGGTGATGGCGTAGCGCTTGCGCTCGGGGCCGCCACCGTGCTCGATGCCGTCGACCTCGACGAGGCCGTTCTTCAGAAGCCGGGACATGGTCGAGTAGACCTGTCCGTAGTGCAGCGGGCGGTCGTGCCCGAATCTCTCGTCGAAGGCCCGCTTGAGGTCGTAGCCGTGGCGCGGGCCGGACTCCAGGAGCCCGAGCAGGGTGTGGCCGATTGACATGCGCAGCACTCTACACCATGCGTATACCTAGAGTGTATAGATGCGGAGGGCGGGGCGTTTCCGCAGGTGGGAGTGGGTTGGGGGGAGAAAGGGGAGAGCCCCCGGGCTATCCCTCTCGGGGTGGCTCCGGGGGCCTGGGGGCGCGGGGCGGGCGGCCGCGGCGGGGGATGGGGGCCGCGGTGCGGGGCAGCCGCCCCGCCTCCGCCAGCGCCTTCCGCAGCAGGAACTCGATCTGCGCGTTGGCGCTGCGCAGCTCGTCCGAGGCCCACCGCGCGAGCGCGTCGTGCACCGCGGGGTCGAGCCGCAGCAGCACCTGCTTGCGCTGCCGCCGCCCGTCCGTGCCGGACGCCGCCTCCGGCTCCCCGGCCCCCTGCGGCTCGCTGGGCTCCGTCACTGGTAGAGCGTGCCCGTGTTGAGGACCGGCTGCGGGGAGCGGTCGCCGCACAGCACGACCATCAGATTGCTGACCATGGCCGCCTTGCGCTCCTCGTCCAGCTCGACGATCCGGTCCTCGGCGATCCGGGCCAGCGCGGCCTCCACCATGCCGACCGCCCCGTCCACGATCTGCCGGCGCGCCGCGACCACCGCGCCCGCCTGCTGGCGCTGGAGCATGGCGGAGGCGATCTCGGGGGCGTACGCGAGGTGGGTGAAGCGGGACTCGATGATGCGCACCCCGGCCGCCTCGACCCGGGCGTGCAGCTCGACCGCGAGCTTCTCGGTGATCTCCTCGGCGTTGCCGCGCAGGGACAGCGCGTCCTCGTCGTGGGCGTCGTAGGGGTACTCGATGGCGATGTGGCGCACCGCGGCCTCGGTCTGGGTGGAGACGAACTCCAGGAAGTCGTCCACCTCGAACACCGCCTGCGCGGTGTCCTCGACCCGCCAGACGACGACGGCGGCCAGCTCGATCGGGTTGCCGTACGCGTCGTTGACCTTGAGCACCGGGGTCTCGTGGTTGCGCACCCGGGTGGAGATCTTCCTGCGGCTGGTGAAGGGGTTGACCCAGCGCAGGCCCTCGGTGCGGATGGTGCCCTTGTAGCGGCCGAAGAGCTGGACCACGCGGGCCTGGCCCGGGGCGATCGCGCACAGCCCGCGCATCGCGACCAGGGAGGCGATGAGCACGGCGACGCCGAGGAGGATCAGCGCGGGGTTGGCGGTGTCCTCGTAGTCGTACTCCGAGGTGTCGGCCCCGGCCGCGATCAGGACCGGGCCCGCGATCAGGCCGATCAGGCCGAGCAGCAGCGCGAGGCCGCCGCTGATGCTGCGGGCGGGCCGCTCCGTCACCCGGGGCTCGGGCAGGGGCGGTATGTCGGCGGCGGGTGTGATGTCGGACATGCTGGACATGGAGGTTCCCCCGGTTTGTGCTGGTAGGCGGGTTGCCGCGGGCCGTATGGCCGCTAACAATGTGCTAGCACTTTAACGGAAGAAGGCAACCCCTGGGGGCGGCCGGACGTCTGTTCCCGGTGGATGGGTGCTCTTTTTCACCTTCCGGAAAAACTGGATCGATGAGCATTTGACGTCAGTTGCGGTGTTAGCTTCGTGAGCCGGGTTGGGGGCTGACGTACGGGAGCAGCGGGAGAGATGGGCAGAGCGGAAGAGCGGCGGGCGCGGCAGAAGAGCGCCCGCAAAGCCAGGAAGGGCGCCAAGAAGGGCGCCAAGAAGACGGGCATACGTCGCTTCTTCACCTGGAAGATGGTGCTGGGTTACTTCCTCTCCCTGGGCCTGCTGCTCGTCGGCGGCTTCATCGCGCTGTACATCTGGGTCGACGTGCCCAACGCGAACGCCCTGGCCAAGGCCGAGGCCAATATCTACAAGTACAGCGACGGCTCGATCATGGCCAGGACGGGCAAGGTCAACCGGGAGTCCGTGCCGCTGTCGAAGATCCCCAAGGATGTGCAGCACACCTTCGTCGCCGCGGAGAACAAGGACTTCTACAGCGATCCCGGCGTCTCGTTCACCGGCACCGCGCGCGGCATGATCAACACCCTGCTGGGCAGGGGCAAGCAGGGTGGCTCGACGATCACCCAGCAGTACGTCAAGAACTACTACCTGAGCCAGGAGCAGACCGTCAGCCGCAAGCTGAAGGAGCTGGTCATCTCGCTCAAGGTGGACCAGCAGATGTCCAAGGACGACATCCTGGCGGGCTACATCAACACCAGCTTCTACGGGCGCGACGCCTACGGCATCCAGGCGGCGGCCCGCGCGTACTACAACAAGGACGTCCAGAAGCTCAGCGTGGGGGAGGGCGCCTACCTCGCCGCGCTGCTGCAGGCCCCCAGCCAGTACGACTACTCGGTGGCCGGCCCCAACGGCAAGCGGCTGGTCAAGCAGCGCTGGAACTACGTCCTGGACAACATGGTCCAGAAGCACTGGCTGGACCCGGGCAAGCGCGAGGGGATGAAGTTCCCCAAGCCCCTCGACCCCCGCCCCGTCCCCGGCATGGACGGCCAGACGGGCTACTTCGTCGAGGCCGCCAAGCAGGAGCTCTACAAGTCCGGGGTGAGCGAGGACGAACTCGCGGCCGGCGGCTGGACGATCACCCTCAACATCGACAAGAAGAAGCAGAAGGCCCTGGAGAGGGCGGTCCGCACCCAGCTCACCGACGACCTCAAGCCGAAGACGCGCCCGGTCGACAAGCACGCCCAGGTCGGGGCGGTCTCGGTGAACCCGAAGAACGGCGCGATCGTGGCCATGTACGGCGGCGCGGGCGCGACCAAACACTGGATGAACAACGCCACCCGCGAGGACTACCAGCCCGCCTCGACCTTCAAGCCGCTGATCCTCGCCGCCGCGCTGGAGAACGACTCCACCACCCGCGACGGCACGAAGATCACCGCCAACACGATCTACGACGGTGACAGCGGACGCCCGGTCAAGGACGCAAGCGGCAACAACGTCGGCTTTGCCCCGCCGAACGAGGACCACAAGGACTACGGCCCGATCACCGTCCAGACGGCGATGAACAACTCCGTCAACTCGGTGTTCGCGCAGATGGCACAGGACGTCGGCCTGGAGAAGGTCAAGAAGACCGCCACCGCCCTGGGCATGAACCCCAAGGCGGGCGGCTTCGACGTGGCCCCCGCGATGTCGCTGGGCGTCATGGGCGCCAGCCCCCAGGACATGGCCGGCGTCTACGCCACCCTCGACAACCACGGCGAGAAGGTCACCCCCTCGATCATCAAGTCGGCCGTGAAGGGCGACCAGCGCGCCGAGCTGCCCGACACCACGGGCGGCGAGGTGATCAGCCGCACCGCGGCGGACTCCGTGACCTCCGTGCTGACCGGCGTGGTCGACAAGGGCACCGGCACGGCCGTACGGCAGGAGGGCCAGGCCGTCGCGGGCAAGACCGGCACCTCCGACGACAACAAGTCCGCCTGGTTCACCGGCTACACCCCGAACCTGGTCACCTCGGTCGGCATGTTCGGCGAGGGCCAGGGCGGCAAGCAGGTGACGCTGACCGGCACCGGCGGCGGCGGACGCGTCAACGGCGGTGGCTATCCGGCCGAGATCTGGGCCGCGTACATGAAGGCGGCGCTCGACGGCCAGGGGAGCGCCAGGTTCGACCTGGACACCGACATGGGCGCGGCCGTCCCGCCGCCCAGCAGCACCAGCCCCACCACCCCGCCCACCAGCGAGTCGTCCGAGCCGACGACCTCCGCCCCGCCGACCAGCGAGACCCCCACCACCCCGCCCACCCCGACCACCACCCCGCCGACCACGCCCCCGACCTCCGGCGGCAAGCCGTCGACCGGCACCACGACGCCTCCGACGACCCCGCCGACCACGCCCACGGACACGCGCGGCGTCCGGCTGGGGCCCCCGGGCCGACACGGCTGACCCGCCGGGCGCGTGCGCGCGCCTCAGCAGGACCGCGGCGGCATCGCCAGCTCGAACCACACCACCTTGCCCGTGCTCAGCCGCGTCGCACCCCACCGCCGCGCCATCCGGTTGACCAGGTACAGCCCGCGCCCGCCCTCGTCGGACGGGCGGGCCTGGCGCAGCCGCGGCAGCTGCGGCACATCGTCCCCGACCTCGCAGCGCAGCACATCCGTGCGCAGCAGACGCAGCGTCACCGGCCGCTCCGCGTACCGCACGGCGTTGGTGACCACCTCGCTGACCAGCAGCTCCACCGCGTCGGTCAGATCGTGCAGGTCCCACCGGGCCAGCGCCCGCCGGGCCAGCCGGCGCGCCTGCCCGGCCGTCTGCGCCTTGGGATCCAGGAACCAGTAGGCGACGTCGCTCGGCGCGATCCCCTCGAAGCGGGCCGCCAGCAGCGCCACGTCGTCGTCCCGGTCGCCCGGCCCGAGCATGTCCAGCACCTCGTCGCACAGCGGCTCGAGCGGCGGCGGGTTGGGGCCGGTGAGCCGGGCGGTGGCCGTCAGGCGCTCGCGCAACTGCTCGATCCCGGTCCACACATCGCGCATCCGCGACTCGACGAGACCGTCGGTGTACAGCAGGAGGGTGGCGCCCGCGGGCGCGTCCAGCTCCACCGCCTCGAAGTCCACGCCGCCGACCCCGATCGGCGCGCCCGGCGGCACCCGCAGCACCTCGGCGCGCCCGCCCCGGTGCAGCAGCACCGGCGGCGGATGGCCCGCGTTGGCGACCATGATCCGGTGCGCGACCGGGTCGTACACCGCGTACAGGCAGGTCGCCATGCGGTCCGTGCCCAGCCGCTGCGCCTGCTCGTCGAGGTGGTGCAGCACCTCCTGCGGCGGCAGGTCGAGGCCGGCCAGGGTCTGCGCGGTGGTGCGCAGCTGGCCCATGATCGCGGCCGAGGTCATGGAGTGGCCCATCACATCGCCCACCACCAGCGCGACCCGGTTGCCCGGCAGCGGGATCGCGTCGTACCAGTCGCCGCCGACCCGCGCCGTCTCGGCGGCCGGGAGGTAGCGGCTGGCCAGCCGCACGCCGGTGGGCTGCGGCAGCGAGTCGGGCAGCATGGTGCGCTGCAACTCGTCCGCGATGTACACCTCGCGGCCGTACAGCACCGCCTTGTCCACGCCGAGCGCGGTGTGGGTGGCCAGCTGGGCGGCGACCAGCAGGTCGTCCGGCTCGAACGGCGGCCGGTCCGGGCGGCGTACGAACACGGCGGCGCCGATGACCCGACGCCGCCCCCGCAGCGGCGCCAGGACCGTGCGCTGGCCCGTGGCCACCGACGTGTGCTCGCCCAGCAGTTCCGGCAGCGCCGCCCGGGCGGCCGAGGAGTCGCCGAAGACCGGCCGCACCCCGCGCAGCACCTCGTTCAGCGGGCCGCCCGCCTCCACCTCGCACAGCTCGGCCGCCGGGCCCCCGCCCACGGCGGGCGACAGGTCCGGCTGCGAGGGCAGCAGCGGCAGCCGCCCGCTCTCGGTGTCCGGGTCCAGCGGGATGCGGTCGGTGCGGCGCAGCCGCAGCACGACCGGGCCCACCGGGCGCTCGTCGCCGACCGGCAGCGGGTCGCGCAGATAGACCAGGATCGCGTCGGCGAAGGTCGGCACGGTGGCCCGGCACAGGCCCAGCACGATCTCGTCCAGGTCGATGCCGCGCGCGATCCGGCGGGTGGCCGCCCCCACGAACCGCAGCCGGTCCCCGCCCCGGTCCCGCGCGGCGGCCGCCTCGGCGGCGACCGGGCCGCCGCCCGGCGGCGCTCCGGGCACCGCGGGCACCCCGCCCTCGGGCGTGCGGTAGCCCACCTCGGCCGCCGCCCGCGCGTCGCTCACCCCGGCCGGCGGGTGCTCGCCGGCCGCGGCGCCGCGCCGGGCCGCGCCCCCGTGCCGCCCGCCCGCGCCGTCCGTCCCCGCCCTCGGGGGCTCGGCGGCGGGGCCGGGATCGCCGTCCGGCGCTCCGGGCCGGCGTGCCGCGCCCCTGGCGGCGTTGCGGTCCGCGTCCCACACAGGCTCGACCTCCGGTGTGCCGTGCTCCGGCTGCGCCGGATGCTCACTTACCGGCTCGCCGGCCGAATCGCCGGCCGCCGGGTCCCGGCGGTCCGCGCCCGCCCCGGCGCGCCGCCCCGCCGTACCGCCGCCACGCTGCCCGGCCCCCTGGGCGCGGCCCCGGCGGCGGCCGGTGGCGGGCGCCTCCTCGGGGGCCGCCCCGCGCGGGCGGGCGTCCTCGCCGCGGTCCCGGTCGCCGCCCGGGCCCCGGCCCGCGGCTTGACCGCCCGTCGGGCCGCCCGCCTGGCCGGTGGGAAAGGCCGGCCGCGGCCGGCCGCCGTCCGGCTCCTGGCCGGGGGCGGCGGCCCGGCGCACGGCGGTCCGCGGGTCCGGGACCGCGCCGTGCGCGTCCTCGGGCGCGTGCGCGCCCGAGCCGGCGGCAGGGCTGGTGGCCTGCCGCTCGTTGGGGGAGGTGGGGTGCTCCGTCACGCGTGGGTTTCCATCCGTCCGGGGCCATGCGCCCTGTTCGCCCGGGCGCACCGAGTGTCAGACACTTCGTCGGCAGTGCAGATAGAGCTGGATCTCGGGTGGTACGTCCGTGCTGGCCGGAGCGTACGAGTGGGAGTCCTCCGCGGCGATCTCGAAGCCCGCGTCCCGCACGACCCGCCGCAGTTCGTCCCGCAGGTAACCGGATACCCGGACCGAGTTGCCCAGGAACGGGAGCGCGAAGTCGTCCACGTCCGCCTCGACCATGGCCAGGGCCAGCAGCCCGCCGGGTCTCAGCAGCCCGCGCAGCGCCCGCAGCGCGTACGGGATCTCCGGGCGCGGCAGCATCAGCAGCGAGAAGAAGGCGACGATCGCGTCGAACTCGCCCAGGTCGCGGGCGCCGCCCGGCCCGTAGCGGCCGCCGGCCCGCAGATCGACGATGTCCGCCTGGTGGAAGGTGGCCGCCGGGACGTTCTCCCGGGCGAGCGCCAGCATCCCGGGCGAGATGTCGATGCCGACCAGCTCGTGTCCGGCCTCGACGAGCTGACGGCCCGTGGGGAGGCCGGTGCCGCAGCCGACGTCGAGCACCCGGGAGCCGGGCGCGAGGGCGTCGGCCAGCCACTGGCCGGCCGACACCTGGCCGTCCTTGTGCGGAAACGCCTCGTCGTAGCGGTCGCCGATCGCGTCGAAGGCCTCCGCCTGCCCGCTGCGGTCCAGCGCCAGGCGGTCGAAGTCCTCGAACCCCTCGTAGTCGTCGGCGTAGTGGTCCACCGCCGCGCCGTCCGTCACCTGCCCCCCGTGCTCCGCCCCGTCGTGGACGCGCCGGCCTCCCTCACCGCTCACGCCTCCGCCCCCTCCTGTGACCGCGTCAGATGCGCCGACCCCTTGGTGAGTTGCGCCCCTGTCTGGTTTTTCCCTGAGTGCAGTCTTCCGGACGACGATCCTACGTTTGAAACACAGGGGCGCAGCAAGAGGTTCAGGACCTCGAGTGCGCCGACGTGCGACACCGGCCGGTACGGGCGGCCGGCCGTCGCCAGTCCGCCGGCAGTGCCGGGACGGTCCACGCCGGGTCCGGACGCCAGTCCTCCCAGCCCTCCCGGAACGGCGCTCCCCAGGATTCGATGAGACCGACGGCGGCCCGGCCCGCGGCCCGCACGCGCTCGGCCTGCTCGGGTGCCATCAGGCCGACGCGCTGGGCCTGCGCGAACTCGTCCTCGTCCTTCCATTCCCAGCTGCGGTCCGGGTAGACCGCGATGTCCAGGAAGTGGTCCTCCGAGTCGATGCCGCCGCTCCAGCGCAGCCGCGGCTCCTCCAGGTTCACGTACCAGTTCTTGAACCGCCAGTCGCGCTCCCAGAAAAGCCACACCGACCACGGGTCGCCGGGCCGGGCGAGCTTGAGCACCCCGGTGCCCAGCCAGGAGCACAGCGCGGTGGTGCGGGGCTTGGTGTAGCGGGTGGACAGCGGCTCGTGGTGGACGGAGGTGCCGTCGGTGAGCTGCGGCTTGACGCAGGCGGTGCCGGGCGCCAGCCAGACGGCGAGCAGCTCATCGGTGTCCTGGACGACGGTGACGGGGCGGCAGATGTGGATGCGGTCGGCGGCGTTGGCGCGGTAGCGCCACAGGATGTGGTCGCCCCGCGCCCACCGGGCGGTGCCCGCCGTACCCGTCGTCTCCACGATGTCCGCTGTCATGAGCAGATCTTAGGTGGGCGGGCGGCATCACGCCGTGACCTGTACCGCAACACCGCGTTACGGATGGGTCATCCGCAACACGTCGAGCGCCTCGTCGAGCTGTTCCAGCGTCAGCAGCCCGCGCTCCACGTACCCCGACTCCAGGACCACCTCGCGGATGGTCTTCCGCTCGGCCAGCGACTTCTTGGCCACCTTCGCCGCCTCCTCGTAGCCCAGGTAGCGGTTGAGGGGGGTGACGACCGAGGGCGAGGACTCCGCGTACTCACGGGCCCGCTCCGCGTTGGCGGTGATCCCGTCGACCGTGCGGTCCGCCAGCAGCCGGGAGGCGTTGGCCAGCAGCCGCACCGACTCCAGCAGGTTCTTGGCGATGACCGGGAGCATCACGTTGAGCTCGAAGTTCCCGGCCGCCCCGGCCCAGGCCACGGTCGCGTCATTGCCGGTGACCTGGGCGGCGACCATGAGCACCGCCTCGGGGATCACCGGGTTGACCTTCCCCGGCATGATCGAGGAGCCGGGCTGGAGGTCGGGCAGGGCGATCTCGGCGAGCCCGGTGCGCGGCCCGGAGGACATCCAGCGCAGATCGTTGGCGATCTTGGTGAGGGAGACCGCGAGGGTGCGTAGCTGCCCGGAGGTCTCCACCAGGCCGTCGCGCGCGCCCTGCGCCTCGAAGTGGTTGCGGGCCTCGGTCAGCGGCAGCCCGGTGGCGCGGGCCAGCTCGGCGATGACGGCCGCGGAGAAGCCGGGCGGGGTGTTGATGCCGGTGCCCACGGCGGTGCCGCCCAGCGGCAGCTCGGCCAGCCGGGGCAGCGAGGCGCGCAGCCGCTCCACCGCGTAGCGGACCTGGGCGGCGTAGCCGCCGAACTCCTGGCCCAGCGTCACCGGTGTCGCGTCCATCAGGTGCGTACGGCCCGCCTTGACGACCTCGGCGAACTCCTCCGCCTTGCGCTCCAGCGCCCGCGCGAGGTGGTCGAGCGCCGGGATCAGATCGCCGGTGACGGCCGCGGTGGCCGCGATGTGGATGGAGGAGGGGAACACGTCGTTGGACGACTGGCTGGCGTTGACGTGGTCATTGGGGTGTACGTCGCGGCCCAGGCGCTCGCTCGCCAGGGTGGCCAGCACCTCGTTCGTGTTCATGTTGGAGGAGGTGCCCGAGCCGGTCTGGAAGACATCGACCGGGAAGTGGTCGTCCCAGCGCCCCTCGGCGACCTCGGCCGCCGCGCCCGCGATCGCCTCCGCGACCTCGGCGTCCACCACGCCCAGCTCCGCGTTGACCTTCGCGGCCGCGGCCTTGATCCGCGCCAGCGCCTCGATGTGCGCGCGCTCCAGACGCTGCCCGCTGACCGGGAAGTTCTCCACCGCCCGCTGCGTCTGCGCCCGCCACTTGGCGTGCGCCGGGACCCGCACCTCACCCATGGAGTCGTGCTCGATGCGGTACTCCCCGCCGGACTGCTTCTCGTCTGTCATGACGCCCACCTCCACTGCTCACAGCACCCGCTCCGCCCGCCGTGTTCCCCCTGCCGCGCAGGCGATCGCGTGAGCCGGGTCACCGGACGGCCTTCGGCGCGGGCGTGCGCGGCGTGTCCACCTCCCCGGTGCGCCGCAGCTTCTGCCACGGCAGCAGGGCCCCGGTCGCCGCGGTGACACAGGAGTGCAGCAGCACCACGTACATCAGCTGCCGGTAGGCGATCTGCTGCAACGGCAGCACCAGCAGGGGGCCGTACCGCTCGCGGTCCAGCCGGAAGGCGTAGGCCGCGCCGAGCAGTTGCGCCAGCATCAGCGCCGACCAGGCCAGCAGGGACTTCACCGGATCGATGAAGATCGCCCCGTACAGTGTGAACAGGTCGATCAGCGGGGCGCACAGCGGGGCGACCACCTGGAAGAACACCACCAGCGGCATCCCGACCCGGCCGAAGCGCCCCGAGGGGCCCTGGTCGACGAGGGAGCGGCGGTGCTTCCACAGCGCCTGCATGGTGCCGTAGCTCCAGCGGTAGCGCTGCCGCCACAGCTGGCCCAGCGTGCCGGGCGCCTCGGTCCAGGCGCGGGCGGTCTCCTGGTAGACGACCCGCCAGCCGGCCCGGTGCAGGGCGATCGTGATGTCGGTGTCCTCGGCCAGGGTGTCGGCGCTCATGCCGCCCACCTCCAGCAGGGCGCGGCGGCGGAAGGCGCCGATGGCGCCGGGGATGGTCGGCATGCAGCGCAGCAGGTCGTACATCCGCCGGTCGAGGTTGAACCCCATCACGTACTCGATGTGCTGCCAGGCGCCGATCAGGCCGGAGCGGTTGCCGACCTTGGCGTTGCCCGCGACCGCGCCGACGCCGGGGTCGGCGAAGGGGCGGACCAGCTCGCGCACGGTGCCCGGCTCGAAGACGGTGTCGCCGTCCATCATCACGATCAGGTCGAAGCGGGCCTCGGCGATGCCGTGGTTGAGCGCGGCGGGCTTGCCCGCGTTCTCCTGGCGCAGCACGCGTACGTTCGGCAGGTCCAGGGCCTCCACGAGGTCGGCGGTGCCGTCGGTCGAGCCGTCGTCCACCACCAGGATCTCGATCGGATGGGTGCTCGCGGCCAGCGAGTTCACCGTGTTGGCGATGCACTCCTTCTCGTTGTACGCGGGCACGATCACGCTCACCGGCTCGTCCACGTCCGCGCCCCAGGTGAAGCGCCGCCGGTCCCGGGCGCGCCGGTGCCACCAGGCGAGGATCAGCATCATCAGCAGCCGGGCGAGGACGGCCACGCCGACCACGGCCAGCAGCCAGGCCAGCACCGGCATGGTGACCTCGGTGAAGGAGGCGGCCCAGATCAGGGCCCGGCCCTGCCAGACGCGCGCCCCGTGGGCCGGGTGGACGGCGGCCTCGGCTCCGAGCGCCCCGGTGACGGTGGCGAAGGTGTAGCCCTTCGCCTTCATCCGCTCGATGTACCGGTCCAGCGCGGCGACGGTCCGTGAGCGGTCGCCGCCCGCGTCGTGGAAGAGCACGGTGGCGCCCTTCCCGGCCTTCGGGGTGGCGTTGCGGATGATCTTCTCGACCGCCGGGCGCTGCCAGTCCTGGCTGTCGACGTCGCTGAACGCGCTGATGTAGCCGCGGTGGCCCAGATAGCGCTGGACCGGCCAGCTCCGGTCGTCGAGCGCGGAGAGCTGCGAGGAGTACGGGGCGCGGAAGAGCGAGGTGTGGATGCCGGCCGCGCCGGCCAGGGCCAGCTGGGTCTGCGCCAGCTCGCGGTCCACCCGCTCGTGGGTCTGGTACACGAGGTCCGGGTGGGTGAAGGTGTGCACACCGATCTCATGGCCGGCCTCCCTCATCCGGCGCACCAGGGCGGGCTCGCGGACCACCATCTGGCCGAGCACGAAGAAGGTGGCCGGCACGTCGTGGTCGCGCAGCACCTTGAGGATCTCCGGGGTCCAGCGGGGGTCGGGCCCGTCGTCGAAGGTCAGCGCGATGGTCCGGGCCGGGATGTGGTGGCTGGTGGGCCTGCCGCGGTCGTCGAAGGTGAGCACCGGGCCGCCGGAGAGGGCCCGCTCGGGGACGTGGCGGGCGGGGTACGGGGGGTGCACCCGGGAGTCGTTGCCGACCTCGGCGTGCAGATAGCCGTCCAGGAGCATCGTGCAGGCCAGCGCGATCAGCGTGACCACGCCGAGCACCAGGCGGGTCCGGGGCGCGGCCCGCCGCCGCCCGGCCGCGGCCTCCTTGGACACCGCGCGCCCCCTCGCGCCCCGGCCCCGCCGCCCCCGCGGCCAGGGGTGCGGCCGGGGCTCGGCGGCCGGGTGCCGGCGGCGGCGCGGACGCGGCAGCCTCGGCTGCCAGCCGCCGCTCATCGGGCCCCGGCCCCCGTCCGGCGCTCGGCGTGCCGGGCGGTTCCCGCCGTGGCCGAGGGGATACGGGCCTTGGTGTGGCCGCGCCGGGTGTCCTTCGAGTCCCGGCCGGCCGGGCCGGTCGTGGCGCCGCTGTCGGGGAGCTGGGTGTCGGGGGCGACGGCGGTGCCGCCGGAGAAACCCGCTCCCAGCAGGGCGGTGTATCCGAGGACGACGCTCCCCGCGACCACGCCCGCGTGCCGCAGCAGGCGGGCGCGGCGCCCGGAGAGGTCGACGAACACCGGCCCCTCCGCGGCCTCGTGCGCGGCTTCGGCCGCGGCTGTGTCCGGAGCCTCGTCGGTGGCTTCGTCCGGAGCCTTGTCCGTGGTCTCGTCGGGAGCCCCGTCGGGGGCCTCGTCGGGAGTCAGGAGGCGGGTCGGCGTGCGCTCGGCCACGTCTGATTGATCCATGAGCCCGAGGCTAATGCAGCAAATAGGATTTTCCGCATATAGGTAAACCATGCGGTGTGTCATAGCTCATGACGGTTCATCCGGTGTGCGAGCTTGGGAGAGCGGAACAAGCGCCGCGCCCCGGAGGCCGACAGAGCCTCCGGGGCGGGCCCCGGCCACGTCACGGAAGGAGCGCACATCGCGTGAGGGCCCTCTCCACCCCGCGCCTGGGCGGCTACACCACGCTCGCCGCGACGCTCTGCGCCGTCATCGCCGTATGGGCCGGTGGCGAACGTCCGCCCCCGCCGCCCGCGGCCCCGTCCGCGCACTCGCCCGCCCCCGCCCGCCCGTCCGCGCCGGCTCCTCCGTCGGTGCCGGCTCCTCCGTCCGCCCCACCGCGCCCGCCGGCCCCGGCCCGCCCGTCCGCGCCCCCGCCGGCCCGCCCCGGCGTCCCGTTCGTGCCGTACGTCAGCGCGTGGGCGGCCACCGGGTACGACATGACCGCGGCCGCGGCGCGCGGCGTCAAGGAGTTCGCCCTCGGGTTCGTCGTCGCGGGCAGGGGCTGCGCCCCCGTGTGGGACGGCGGGATCCCGCTGGCCGACCGGGCCCTGATGGCCCGTATCGCCGCCGCGCGCCGGGCCGGGGGCGATGTGCGGGTCTCCTTCGGCGGGGCGGGCAGCCGGGAACTGGCCACGATCTGCCCCGGCGTGCCGCAACTCGCCGCCGCGTACGCCGCGGTGATCGACCGTTACGGCTTCACCAAGGCCGACTTCGACATCGAGGGCCCCGCCCTCGCCGACCCCGTCTCCGCCACCCGCCGGGCGCGGGCCATCGCCTGGCTCCAGCGCGCCCGCCCGGACCTGGACGTCTCCTTCACCCTGCCCGCCATGCCCTGGGGGCTGACCGACGACAGCAGCGCCCTGCTCGCCAACGCCCGGGCCCAGGGCGTCGCCGTCTCCGGCGTGAACATCATGGCCATGAACTACAGCAGCGAGCACACCGGCGACATGGGCCGCTACGCCGTCCAGGCCGCGATCAACGCCCACAGCCGGATCCGCGGCGTCCTCGGCCTCTCCGAGGCCGCGGCCTGGAAGACCCTCACCGTGACCCCGATGATCGGGGTCAACGACGTCTCCGGAGAGGTCTTCACGCTCGAGGACGCCGCCGGCCTCGCCCGCTTCGCCGCGGCCAAGGGCATCGGCCGGCTGTCCATGTGGTCCGCCGAACGCGACCGCCCGTGCCCCCCACGCGCCACCACCCCCCGCCCGGCCCCCACCTGCAGCGGTGTGGCCCAGCGCCCGGGGGCGTTCGAGGCGATACTGACCGGCTGACCCGGGGGCCGGCCCCTTCCCGATGGCCGCCCTCGCATTGTTCGGCCCTGGGGGGCCTCGCAAGCTTCGGGCGGCCGCGTCGGACTCCGTCCGTCGAGTGGTCGCCGTCGACTGTCGTTACGCTCCCGGGCGGACCGGGATGCTGGTGACGAAGGGCTGGGACGGGCCCGGGTCGGTGAAGAAGTCGTTCCCCTTGTCGTCCACCACGACGAACGCCGGGAAGTCCTCCACCTCGATCTTCCAGACCGCCTCCATGCCCAGCTCCGCGTACTCCAGGACCTCCACCTTCTTGATGCAGTCCTGGGCCAGCCGCGCCGCCGGGCCGCCGATCGAGCCGAGGTAGAAGCCGCCGTGCGCCTGGCAGGCCTCGGTGACCTGCTTGGAGCGATTCCCCTTGGCCAGCATGACGTACGAGCCGCCGGCCGCCTGGAACTGCTCGACGTACGCGTCCATACGGCCCGCCGTCGTCGGTCCGAACGACCCGGAGGCGTATCCCTCGGGGGTCTTGGCCGGGCCCGCGTAGTAGACGGCGTGGTCGCGCAGGTACTGCGGCATCTCCTCGCCCGCGTCCAGCCGCTCCTTGATCTTCGCGTGCGCGATGTCGCGGGCGACGACCAGCGGGCCGGTGAGCGAGAGCCGGGTCTTGACCGGGTACTTGGTCAGCTCCGCCCGGATCTCGTCCATCGGCCGGTTGAGGTCGATGCGGACCACGTCGTCGTCCGACAGGTGCTCATCGGTGGTCTCCGGCAGGTACTTGGCCGGATCGGTCTCCAGCTGCTCCAGGAAGACGCCCTCGGGGGTGATCTTCGCCAGCGCCTGGCGGTCGGCGGAGCAGGAGACCGCGATGGCCACCGGGCAGGACGCGCCGTGGCGGGGCAGCCGCACCACCCGGACGTCATGGCAGAAGTACTTGCCGCCGAACTGCGCGCCGATCCCGATCCGCTGCGTCAGCTCGAAGACCTTCTCCTCCAGCTCCTTGTCGCGGAAGCCGTGACCGGTGGGGGAGCCCTCGGTGGGCAGCTCGTCCAGGTAGTGCGCCGAGGCGTACTTCGCGGTCTTGAGCGCGTACTCGGCGCTGGTGCCGCCGACCACGATCGCCAGGTGGTACGGCGGGCAGGCCGCCGTACCCAGCGAGCGGATCTTCTCCTCCAGGAACTTCATCATCGAGGCCTCGTTGAGGACCGCCTTCGTCTCCTGGTAGAGGAAGGACTTGTTGGCCGAGCCGCCGCCCTTGGCCATGAAGAGGAACTTGTACGCGCCGCCGTCGGTCGCGTACAGCTCGATCTGCGCGGGCAGGTTGGAGCCGGTGTTCTTCTCCTCCCACATGGTCAGCGGGGCCATCTGGGAGTAGCGCAGGTTGAGCTTGGTGTACGCGTCGTACACGCCGCGCGACAGCGCCTCCTCGTCGCCGCCCTCGGTCAGCACGTTCTGCCCGCGCTTGCCCATGACGATGGCGGTGCCGGTGTCCTGGCACATCGGGAGCACGCCGGCGGCCGCGATGTTGGCGTTCTTCAGCAGGTCGAGCGCGACGAAGCGGTCGTTCGGGCTGGCCTCGGGGTCGTCCAGGATGCGGCGCAGCTGGGCGAGGTGGGCGGGGCGCAGATAGTGCGAGATGTCGTGCATCGCCTCGGCCGCGAGCCTGCGCAGCGCCTCCGGCTCGACCTTGAGGAACGTACGCCCGCCGGCCTCGAAGGTGCTCACGCCCTCGGAGGTCACCAGACGGTAGGGGGTGGTGTCCTCGCCCAGGGGCAGCAGGTCCGAATAGGCAAACTCTGGCACGGCCATTCCTCACTCGACGGGGCTACGGCTGACGTCGTCGACAGCGGACACCAGCGTAGAACGGCGCGGGACGGCCGGATCTGTGAGGTGGGGCATAAGACCGCCTTGCGGCGGGTGCAGGCCCGCCGGGCCGGACTCCGTCCGGCGAGTCCCCCCGGCCCTATTTCGCGATGTAGCCCCGCTTGGATGGCTGTCCTCGCACTGCTCGGCCCCGGGGGGCCTCCCAGGCTTCGGTCAGCTGCGCCGGACTCCGTCCGTCGAGTCGCCCCAACCCTA